>NZ_JBWKUQ010000003.1:0-615200 GCF_059420925.1 Pseudomonas sp. GW821-FHT03C07 | reverse complement strand
GCCGAGAGAATTTAGGCGTTTGGCAGCGGCATCAATTTAACGGGGAATTGGTGTCCGGTCTGGTAGGGGCAAGTCCACCCCGTTCTATCTCCAAGCACGAATGGTTGAAGCGTTATGCCGAGGATTACGAGCGTTTTTATACCCAGTCGTAATATCAATCCACGACAATGTGCTGTAGTTCGACGGGGTGCTGCTTGAGAATTTGAGGTAAAAGCCTGAATCTGGCGCAAGTGGCTGAGCTAATGATCCGCTCAGCGATGGAGCGCAAGAAATCTCGGGGGGCTGTACTATTCTCTGGGCTACCCAGGCAGTCTATGTGGTCTGGGTGACTGTTCAGTTGGTCTTCTGGCTATGGGGCGTAGGTCAACCGCTACGGACCCTTAATGCGTAAATACAGAAAATTTGGATATTACCATCTCATCAATTATTCCCCCACAGGCGCCCCTGTAGGTGCCCTCGCTGTGGATGCGCGCAGTGTTGTAGATCGGGTGACAGTCGTAGTGGGCGTCTTCAACTCGTGGCGGATGTCTTTGAGAGTCCGACAGAAAAATCTGAGTGACCACCTCAATCAGCGCTTGCTCGCAGGTTCCCCCCTGTACGCCATCCCGCTTGAGCCTTTTTGCGCCCGCCTGGGTCCTTTACGTGCGCCTCTGTAGGTCAGTCCCATTTGGAATGCATGAAGCTCCAGCCAGAGCCCTTGAAGCGTTAGACAGCGGTCAGAAACCTGTTAGACATTCGCAGAAAACCTCGATAGCCTGAAGGTCCTCTCCTTATAGGTGAGCCCAGAGAAAATCCAGCAGGTTGCCGCTACCACAGGGACAGATGGATGTGCTCACGGGAATCACCACCAGTACTTGCCGAAATTTTCCGGATTGGCCCAGAACTTGGCATTCAACCAGTCCGGTACCTGTTTGTATTCCTTCAGATCATAGGTGAACAACGTCAGTACCTGCTCGTCGCGGGCAAAACGTTCGCTGTTTTGCAGGGCCAGGGCGAAGAAGTCACTGTCCTGCCAGCCGCTGGCGGCCATGTCCACCAGCACCGCGATCCGGCTGGCATTGAGGTTGCGAATGCCGCCGAGCAATTGTCGGCCGTCACGCTTGGGCAGGTGCTCCAGGCAGTCGACCACCAGCGCCAGGTCGAAGCGCCGGGCGGCCAGTGCGGCGGGCAGGGCGCCGGGTTCGGCGAAGGCTACCTGGGTCTCGGGGTGGGCGGCTTGAAACGCGTCGAGTGCCGGAAAGCTGCCAGCCCCTACCAGCAGCAGGTTTTGCGGAGCATAACGGTCCAGTAGCGCCGCCAGTGCTTGCTGGGGGGTGCGGGTGGAAAGGCTTTCTAGCATCGGGATTCCTCGCTCGGAACGGCAAACATGGGCGAATTTTCAACGGCCACTGGCAAACTACCCTGACTCGCCTTACTGTGCGCCAAAGAATAACTCATCAGGGGGGCGTATGAAGGTGCTTTGGGGGCTGGGGAAGGTGTTGACGCTGATGTTCTGGCTGGTGGTGCTGGTCAACCTGGTGCAGCCGCTGATCAGTCCGTTCCGGGTCCTGGTCGATCTGGCGGGGAGCATGCTGCTGTTGACGCATTTGCTGGAAGTGATGCTGTTCAATGGCAGCTTGCGGGAGCGTGCCCATCCCTGGCGCGACCGGGCGCAGATTCTGCTGTTCGGCATGTTCCACCTGCAAGTCCTGCCTTTGCCTACCCGTGAGGAACGCCAACATGCGTAGCCTGTGTCTGCTGGCTGCGCTGTGCAGCCCCCTGGCGTTCGCCCAGGTCGTGAGTGTCGAAACCAATTCCCTGCTGCGCTTGCCGGCCAGTACCTCGGTGCTGCAACTGGAGCGCCTGGATGTGGCCGACTTTGGCACCTTGCTGGTCCCCGCCAGTGTTACGCAACTGAATATCGGTGAGCTGCACCTGGGGCATGAGGCGCGTATTGCCATTGTGCCGAGCGAGCAGGGGTTCGCCCTCAAGGCCACACACGCCGAGTTGGGTAGCGGCAGCCAGATCAGCGCGATTGGAGCGCCGGGTACCTACCAGCGAGCCCCTTCGCCGGGACGTAACCTGGATCTGCGTATCGATGCGTTGAGCGGTCCTTTGCTGTCGGTGGATGCCCGTGGCGGCGCCGGCGTGCCGGGCTACGTCGGGCTCGATGGGGCCAATGGCGATGAGCCGGGCTGTACCTGGGGCGCGGCCGGACAAGGCGCGGACGGCGACAATGGCGGCGATGGTCATCAGGGGGCGCCGGGTGCGCAGGTTCGGCTGCAGTTGCCACGGGATTATCCGGCGGCGCAGATCCAAGTGCTGGTCGATGGCGGTAACGGCGGCCTTGCCGGTGCGGCGGGGCGTCCGGGCGCGGGTGGCAAGGCCAAGGGCTGCTTCGTTTACGACACCGACGGTGGCAAGCCAGGCCGTCCGGGCCACGCGGGCAAGCCGGGGGCGGTTGGCCCGGCGGGCAGCGTGACGGTTCAGCGTCTGTAACAAGACCGTGAAAACGCTACAAACCCTGTAGGAGCCGGCTTGCCGGCGATGACGGCCGCAAGAGCGATGCAAGGCTCAAGGGCCTCATAGCCGGCAAGCCAGCTCCAACACTGTCCGTGCTCGGCTCGGCTCCTGGGCTCAGCCAGTACCGCACTCAAAACATCGGGCGTGCCGCGGCAATGGCCACCAGCACCAAGCCGATCAGCAGATTGATCCCCACCAGTCGCCGAATCCGCCCCAGCGCCGCCGCACCCGCCGGCCAGTCCTGGGCTTGCACTGCCTGGCGCAAGTCCGGTAGTTGCAATGACTGGATACGAATAAACAGTGCAACCATGACGATATACAGGCCCATCATGACCTGCACATAACGTGGTGCAGTCTCGAACCCGCTGAAACGCAACTGGATCAGGCCGACGCCGCTGATTGGCAGAAGCACCACCGCGACCCAGACCCAGACGAAGAAGCGCTGGAACACCTGGACCCACAGTTTCAGTCGGGCCGGCCCCTCCAGCGCGGCCATGGCCGCCGGGCGCAGGATCATCCAGGCGAAGAACATACCGCCGACCCAGACCAGTGCGGCCAGGACATGCAGGGTGTAGACAAGGGCAAAAGCGGTCATTCGGGTACTCCGTGCGGCGCGCGAGGGTTTAGCGGGGTATGATAGCCGTCCATTCGAACCACTGAAAATTTATCCAGCGTTTCTTGCGCCTGAAGACTCATGATCAGCACCGAACTCAAAACCACGATCCAGGGCGCCTACTCGCGTTTTCTCGAAGCCAAGAGCCTCAAGCCGCGTTACGGCCAGCGCCTGATGATCGCCGAAGTGGCCAAGGTCCTCGGCGATATCGACACCGATGACGAAGGCCGGCGCAGTGGCGACCCGGCCGTGGTCGCGGTGGAGGCGGGGACCGGTACCGGCAAGACCGTGGCCTACAGCCTGGCGGCGATTCCCACCGCCAAGGCCGCCGGCAAGCGCCTGGTGATCGCTACCGCCACCGTCGCGCTGCAGGAGCAGATCGTCTACAAGGACCTGCCCGACCTGATGCGCAACAGCGGTTTGAACTTCAGCTTCGCCCTGGCCAAGGGGCGCGGGCGCTACATGTGCCTGTCCAAGCTCGACATGCTGTTGCAGGAAGGTCACGCGCAGACCGCCACCGCGCAGTTGTTCGAAGAGGAAGGGTTTCGTATCGAGGTCGACGAGGCCAGCCAGAAACTCTTCACCAGCATGATCGAGAAGCTCGCCGGAAATAAATGGGATGGCGACCGCGACAGTTGGCCTTCGGCCCTGGAGGACGCCGATTGGGCGCGCCTGACCACCGATCACAGTCAGTGCACCAACCGCCATTGCCCGAACTTCGGCCAGTGCGCCTTCTACAAGGCCCGCGAAGGCATGGGCAAGGTCGACGTGATCGTCACCAACCATGACATGGTGCTCGCCGATCTGGCCCTGGGCGGTGGCGCGGTGTTGCCCGACCCGCGCGACACCCTGTATGTGTTCGACGAAGGCCACCACCTGCCGGACAAGGCTATCGGCCACTTTGCCCACTACACGCGCCTGCGCTCCACCGCCGACTGGCTGGAGCAGACCGCCAAGAACCTGACCAAGCTGCTGGCCCAGCATCCGCTGCCGGGCGACCTGGGCAAGCTGATCGAGCAGGTGCCGGAGCTGGCGCGGGAGATCAAGACCCACCAGCAGTTCATGTTCAGCGCCTGCGAGCAACTGGCCGACTTCAAGACCGGCGAAGACACCGAGGGCCGCGAGCGGCCGCGCCATCGCTTTGTCGGCGGGGTGATTCCGGAGCATATCCGCGAGATGGGCATCGAGCTGAAGAAAGGCTTTGCCCGCCTCAACGACCTCTTCACCCGCCTGACCGAATTGCTCAAGGAGGGCATGGACGGCGAGGTCAATATCGGCATCGCCAGTCACCAGGCCGAGGAGTGGTATCCGCTGTTCGGCAGCCTGCTGTCTCGCGCCCAGGGCAACTGGGAGCTGTGGACCGCCTTTACCGCCGAAGACCCGGAAGACAACCCGCCCATGGCGCGCTGGTTGAGTCTGGCCGAAAGCGGTGCGCTGTTTGATATCGAGGTCAACGCCAGCCCGATCCTGGCCGCGGAAATGCTCCGGCGCAACCTGTGGAACGTGGCCTATGGCGCCCTGGTGACCTCGGCGACCCTGACCGCTCTGGGCACCTTCGACCGTTTCCGCATGCGCGCCGGCTTGCCGAAGAAAGCCGTGACGGCGGTGGTGCCGAGCCCCTTCCATCATGCCGATGCCGGTGTGCTGCGGGTGCCGAATCTCAACGCCGATCCCCGCGACGCCGCGGCGCATACCGCCGCGATCATTCGCGACCTGCCGGAACTGGTGGAGGGTTCCAAGGGCACCCTGGTGCTGTTTTCCTCGCGTAAACAGATGCAGGACGTGTTCGACGGCCTGGACCGCGACTGGCGCAAGCAGGTGTTTATCCAGGGCAACCTGTCGAAACAGGAGACCCTCAACAAGCACAAGGCGCGGGTCGACGGTGGTGACTCCAGCGTACTGTTCGGCCTGGCGAGCTTTGCCGAAGGGGTGGACTTGCCCGGTGCCTACTGCGAACACGTGGTGATCGCCAAGATTCCCTTCTCGGTCCCGGACGATCCGGTCGAGGCGGCGCTGGCCGAATGGATCGAAGCCCGGGGCGGCAACCCGTTCATGGAAATCTCCGTGCCGGACGCCTCCCTCAAGCTGGTCCAGGCCTGCGGTCGGCTGCTGCGCACCGAAGAGGACCGGGGCATCATCACCTTGCTCGACCGGCGTTTGGTCACCCAGCGCTACGGTAAAGCTATCCTCAATGCCTTGCCGCCGTTCCGGCGGGAAATTTCTTAATGTGATGTAGGTTGAATTACCAATTTCGTTGTCTACGGATGGCGCCGCTTGGCGTCACGCTGGCCTCTGACTGGCCGTAAGGGAGAGTTTGATTCATATGATTGGCCGTACGCTGCCCGCCGTTTTCGCCTTGTTGTTCGCCGCGCCGCTCTGGGCTGCGCCTGCCGGGCAACAGACGCTGTTCAACTTCGTTCGTCCCGCCGATGTGGTGCAGGTGACAACCGTGGATGCCAGCCTGCCGCAATACAACGCGGAACAGACGGCCGAGGGCGAAGTGCTGCGGCGGATCACCTTCAATCCAGCGCTGCAACCGAGCCTGCGCCTTACGCCGCAGACCGGGGCCTGGGACTGGTCGCAGGCGGGCGCCATGAGCCTGCGGATCCAGAGTGCGATGGATTGGGCGTTGACCCTCAATGTGACGATCCAGAGCAGCGACGGCAAGACCCTCAGCAGCCGCGTCGATCTGCCGGCCGGCCCGGCGCAGACCTTGCTGGTGCCGCTGCAGGCCAGTTCAGCGTTGAGCCAGGGCATGCGCGTCGGTCCGCCGATGCCGACGACGGTTGATGGCCAGCGGGTGTTACTGGCCAGTAGCCGGGGCGAACTGAATCGCCAGCAGGTGGTGTCGGTGACCCTGTCGATGGACGCGCCGAAAGTCGCCCAGAACATCCTTCTGGAACGTTTCGGCGTGCAGAATGGCGACGATGTGATCGCGGCTGTCTACAGCTCGCTGGTGGACGGCTACGGCCAGTCCACCCGGGCCAAGTGGCCGGAAAAAATCAGCAGCGACGATCAGCTCAAGGCCGTCGCGAGCAAGGAAAGCCAGCAACTGAAGACCTGGCTGAGCGAGCGCGAACGCAGTGCCCGGGACAAGTTCGGCGGTTCGCTCAAGGGCCCGCTCTTTGATGCCACTGGCTTCTTTCGCACGGAAAAGCACGACGGCCGCTGGTACCTGGTGACGCCGGAGGGGCATCCGTTCTACTCCCTGGGTGTGAATACCGTGAGTGCCCATGACCAGCAGACCTATGTCGAAGGTCGTGAAGGCATGTTCAGCGACCTGCCCAAGGACGGTGAGCCCCTGGCCGCCTACTACGGCAAGGCCGACAACAGCACCACCAGCGGAGCCTCCCAGGGCCGGGCTTTCAAGTCCGGGCGCTGGTTCGATTTCTATGGCGCCAACCTGGAGCGCACCTATGGTTCGCCGTGCGCGACCGCCGCGCCGACGGAGCCCAAGGTGCCCTGCGCCCCGGGCCTGGACGCCCAGCGTTGGCAGAAACACACCCTGGATCGCCTGTTGGCCTGGGGCTTCAACACCCTCGGTAACTGGAGCGATCCGGCCCTGAGCCTGAACGACCGCGTGCCTTACACCTTGCCGCTGTCCATCGTCGGCGACTACACCAGTATCAGTACCGGCAGCGACTGGTGGGGCGGCATGCCCGACCCGTTCGACCCGCGTTTTGCCATGGCCACCGAGCGCGCGGTGGCGATTGCCACCCGCGATCATCGCGACGACCCTTGGCTGCTCGGCTATTTCGCCGACAACGAACTGGCCTGGGCCGGTCCCGGCGATGATCCGAAATCCCGTTACGCCCTGGCCTACGGCACGTTGCGCATGACCACCGACGTACCGGCCAAGCGTGCCTTCCTCAAGCAGTTGCGTGACAAGTACCGCAACCAGCAGGGTCTGTCCCAGGCCTGGGGCGTGGATATTCCGACCTGGGAACAGATGGAGGACCCGGGCTTCGAGGCACCGCTGCCGAATCCCGCGCACCCGCAAATCGAGGCGGACCTGAAGTATTTCCAGAAGGTGTTTGCCGACACCTACTTCAAGACCATTTCCGACTCGCTGAAATGGCATGCGCCGAACCATCTGCTGCTGGGCGGTCGTTTTGCTGTCAGCACGCCTGAGGCCGTGGCGTCCTGTGCCCAGTACTGCGATGTGCTGAGTTTCAACTTCTACACCCTCAAGCCCCAGGACGGTTACGACTTCGACCGGTTGGAGGCGTTGAACAAACCGGTACTGATCACCGAATTCAACTTCGGCTCGAAAGATCGCGGTCCGTTCTGGGGCGGGGTGACGGAACTGGCCCGGGAAGAAGATCGTGGCCCGGCCTATGCCGCATTCCTCAAGCAGGCGGTGGCCGAGCCCTCGATCGTCGGTGTGCACTGGTTCCAGTACCTCGACCAGCCTGTGACGGGACGCCTGCTGGACGGCGAAAACGGTCATTTCGGCCTGGTGGGCATGACCGATGTGCCGTTCCAGGGCTTTGTCGAGAGCGTGCGCAAGAGCAATCTGCAGGCCTTGGCGTTGCTCAACAAGGAAGCCGAGAAAGCCAAGGTGGAGGCGCAGCAGAAAGCTGCCAAGGGCATCGGCCAGGATGACAGCGGTGGCAACGCCCGTTCCGGCAGTGCGGGTGAACAGGGGGCCGACCATCCCGGTGGTCACTCCGGCAACGGCCATTGAGCGGCTCTCGGACCACGGGCGCACGGATTGATTTCTTGAATAAACACCGTTCCTGTAGGCGCCGGCTTGCTGGCGATAGGGGCCGAACAGGCGATGCATGGCTCCCTGGCCTCATCGCGAGCAAGCTCGCTCCTACAGTTTTGTGGTGTTTTGGGTCGATGATTCCAATTCCTACAGCGCTTTGCTCAATGCCTGACAATTCTTGCAAGGTGTTACGAATAGTCTGATTCACGTCTGTTCCCAAACCCGCCAATCGCTGGAACAATGCAGGCCACTTTGGTAGGTGTTGCGGCGGGAGAGTCACGGGTGCAGATTCAGGGTCATTTCGAACTTCAATTCGAGGCGGTGCGCGAAGCCTTCGCGGCCCTTTTCGACGATCCCCAGGAGCGCGGCGCCGCGCTCTGTATCCAGATTGGCGGGGAAACCGTGGTTGATCTCTGGGCCGGTACCGCCGACAAGGACGGTGCCGAGGCCTGGCACAGCGACACCATCGCCAACCTGTTTTCCTGCACCAAGACCTTTACCGCCGTCACCGCGCTGCAACTGGTGGCCGAGGGTAAATTGCAACTGGATGTTCCGGTTGCCCAGTATTGGCCCGAGTTCGCCGCCGCCGGCAAGGCCGCTATCACCCTGCGCCAGTTGCTCTGCCATCAGGCCGGCTTACCGGCCTTGCGCCAGTTGCTGCCCCCCGAGGCGCTGTACAACTGGCAGACCATGGTCGACGCCCTGGCGGCCGAAGCGCCTTGGTGGACTCCTGGCGAGGGCCATGGCTACGCCGCGATCACCTATGGCTGGCTGGTCGGAGAATTGCTCCGGCGCGCCGACGGGCGCGGGCCGGGTGAGTCCATCGTGGCGCGGGTTGCCCGGCCGCTGGGGCTGGACTTCCATGTCGGCCTGGCGGACCAGGAATTCCATCGCGTGGCCCATATCGCCCGGGGCAAGGGCAATGTCGGCGACGCCGCGGCCCAGCGCCTGCTGCAAGTGACCATGCGCGAACCCGAGGCGATGAGCACCCGGGCGTTCACCAACCCACCGTCGATCATGACCAGTACCAACAAGCCGGAGTGGCGGCGCATGCAGCAGCCGGCCGCCAACGGGCATGGCAACGCACGCAGCCTGGCGGGGTTCTACAGCGGCCTGCTCGACGGTCGCCTGCTGGAGGCCGATATGCTGGAGGAACTGACCCGCCAGCACAGTCTGGGCCTGGACAAGACGCTGTTGACCCAGACCCGTTTCGGCCTGGGTTGCATGCTCGATCAGCCGGACGTCGCCAACGCCACCTTCGGTCTCGGGGCCAAGGCCTTCGGCCACCCGGGTGCCGGCGGCTCCGTCGGGTTTGCCGACCCTGAGCACGATGTCGCCTTCGGCTTCGTCACCAATACCCTCGGCCCTTATGTATTGATGGACCCGCGGGCACAGAAGCTAGTACGGATTCTTACCGGCTGTCTGTAGAATGCGCAGATAAATTCGTAGGCCGGAACCCTGTGACTTTTTTGCTTTCCAATACACTGTTTCATGGGGCCTGACGGTCCTCGTTTCCCTATCTCATTTGTGGATATCCAATGTCATCGAACAAGTCTCTCGCCCTGGCCCTCTGTCTGACCGTGACCGGTTGTGCGCAAATTCCACAAAGTGCGGACAAGGACATTGCTCAAGCCCCGGCGACAGCTGGCACTAGTACACCCGCCGCGTCTGCGGCAGCCGTAGCCAAGGATGCTGCCAAGCTCCCGGTCAAGCCCGCCGCAGCTGCGTCAGCCGCCAAGGATGTTGCCAAGGCAAACGCTCCAGTAGCCCCCGCGGCGGCTTCAACCGCTCCAGCCGTTGCCGCCGCGACGACCCCAGCGCCAAAGGTCGACCCTGCCACTCACTGGTGGTGGCCGTTCGGCAGTTCGGAAAAGGCCCAGGAAGCTGCCCAGCCGCCGGTCAAGGCCGTGCCGATGCCCGATCCGAAAATCACCCAGGCCTGGCTCGACGACTACGAGCCACGCCTGCGTACCGCGATCCAGAACAGCGCCCTGAAGTTGGAGCGGCGTGAAAACGTGCTGGTGGTGATTGCCCCGGTGGACGGTTTCTACAACCCCAAGCGCCCGGAAATGTTGCTGCCGGTGACCCTCGGTCCCTTCACCCGAATCGCCAAGACCGTTGAGGGTGATCCCAAGACTGCCGTGCTGATCCTCGGCCATGGTGACAACAGTGCCAGCGCCGAGTCGACCCAGGCCCTGAGCCAGCAACGGGCTCAGTCCGTAGCGGCGATCTTCGGCCTCAGCGGCCTGCATCGTGATCGCCTGATGCTGCGTGGCATGGGCGCGGACATGCCGCGTGCCGCCAACGACAGCAACGAAGGCCGTGCCCTGAACCGTCGCGTGGAAATCATCCTGACGCCGCAGAACACGATGGTTGCACTGTTGAGCAAATACAGCATTCCGGTTCCGGCTCCGCTTCCGGTCACCCAGGTGGCGGCTGTCAAGCCGGCAGTGGCTCCAGCGCCTGTGGCGAAGAAAGCCACGACCAAGGGCAAGGGCAAGGCAGCGGCCAAGAAGGCTTCTGTCCACAAGAAGGCTGCGGTCAAGAAAGCGGCGACCAAGCCAGCGGCGGACAAGGCAGCAGCGCCGGCGAAGAAAGACGACAGCGGCGACAGCTCGACCAAGAACTGACCTGACGATCAAGAAGGAACGCGCCGTGACTCAAACCCTGGCGGATATGCGCCGCGACTACACCCGTGATGGGCTCACCGAGGCCCAGGCTCCGGCCGAGCCGTTCGCGCTGTTCCACCAGTGGTTTGCCGAGGCGGTGAAGACCGAGCAGGCGCCCGTCGAGGCCAATGCCATGACCCTGGCCACGGTGGACGAGGAAGGGCGCCCGCATTGCCGCATCCTGTTGCTCAAGGGGTTGGACGAGGCGGGGTTTACCTTCTTCACCAACTACGAAAGCGACAAGGGCCGGCAACTGGCGGTCCGTCCCTTTGCCGCGATGACCTTCTTCTGGCCGACCCTGGAACGCCAGGTGCGGATCGAGGGGCGAGTGGTCAAGGTCTCGGAGCAGGAATCGGATGCCTACTTCCAGGTGCGTCCGTTGGGTAGCCGCCTGGGGGCCTGGGCTTCGCCGCAAAGTCGGGTGATTGCCGACCGGGCGGAACTCGAAGGCTTGCTCAAGAACACCGAAGCGCGCTTCAGCGATACACAGCCCGATTGTCCCGAGCACTGGGGCGGTTATCGTTTACTGCCGGAGCGTATCGAGTTCTGGCAGGGCCGCGCGAGCCGCCTGCACGACCGCCTCGACTACCGTCTGGTCGGCGCGGACTGGGCGCGCCAGCGTCTCGCGCCTTAGCGTTGGCGCGAGCCGTCAGCGCTTCGATCAGGCGACGTTGAACAAGTGTTCGCCTGATCGCTGCCTGGCGAGTGTTCTTCCAGGCCTTGACCTGGATAACTGGCGGCGGCGGCTTCAAGCCATTGTTGCAGGTCCCGACGCTTGATCTTCTGCTCCCTGGCCGCGGCCAGGCGTTCGAGCATGAACTTTTTGTGTAATTCGTTGTCTCCCGCTAGCGATAACGCCAGATCGCGGTCCGTCCAGCGTCTGATCCTGATATACAGCCAGCCATGGAAATACAACCCGGCTACTGTAGTGATTGCGATGATGAAGTAGTCCATGCCGGTTCTTTGCGAGTTGGGGTAGTTATCGTAGCGATTCAGTTGTTACTGATTGTTTCAACTGTTTGGCAGCCGGGGCAGGCGGATCGTAATCGCGCTACCCTATGTCCCCGTTTATTTGGACGTCGAGGCTGTACTGGCGCTGAATGAAACCATTTTATCCGTGCGGTGCCGTGACAGGGATCAAGCTGCGGAGTTTAATTAAAGTCATTTCCTTTGGAGTTGATCCTATGCGTAAGTCTGTTTTGTTGATTGCTTCCTTTTCCACAATGGCTATGTTGCTGGGTGGTTGCACCAACAGCCTGACTGGCGATTCCTATTCCCGTGACGAAGCGCGTCGCGTTCAGACCATTCGCATGGGCACCATCGAGTCGCTGCGTCCGGTGAAAATCGAAGGTAGCAATTCGCCTATCGGTGCCGGTGCCGGTGCGATTGTCGGCGGTGTCGGCGGCAGCGCCATCGGTGGTGGCCGTGGCAGTATCGTGACCGCAGTGATCGGTGCGGTCGCCGGTGGCGTGCTGGGCAACATGGCTGAAAAAGGCCTGACCAGCGCCCAGGGTGTTGAAATCACCGTGCGTGAAGACGACGGCAGCATGCGTGCCTATGTGCAGGAAGTTCAGCCGAACGAAATCTTCCGGGTTGGCGAGCGTGTGCGTATTTCCACCGTTGGCGGTACCAGCCGCGTTTCCCACTGATTTCGCGATCGGTCTAAAAAAGAAACCCCGGCCAGGAAACTGGTCGGGGTTTTCTTTTTTCAGGGCTTGCGACTGGCCACGGCCGTCACGGCGTAGCCGATCAGCGCCGCCAGGATCGAACCGGTGAGAATGCCCATGCGGTCCATGCCCGCGTAGTCGCTGTGACCCGGCATAAAGGCCAGGGAGCCGACGAACAGGCTCATGGTGAAACCTATACCGCAGAGGATCGCCACGCCGAACAACTGCCCCCAATTGGCGCCGTGGGGCAGCGCCGCCAGGCCGGCGCGGACCGCCAGCCAGGTCAGGCCGAAGACCCCGACCGTCTTGCCGATCAGCAGGCCGGCGGCGATGCCCATCGGCACATGGTGGGTAAAGCTGTCCAGGTTCACGCCGGCCAGGGACACGCCGGCATTGGCAAAGGCGAACAGCGGCAGGATGCCGAACGCCACCCAGGGATGCAGCGCGTGCTCCAGGCTCAGCAGCGGCGAGGCTTCGGCGTTGCGGGTGCGCAACGGGATGCAAAAGGCCAGGGTCACGCCGGCCAGCGTGGCATGCACGCCGCTCTTGAGCACGCAGACCCAGAGAATCAGGCCGATCACCAGATACGGTCCGAGCTTGATCACTCCCAGGCGATTCATCGCGATCAGCGCCACCAGGCAGGCCCCTGCCAGCATCAGCGAGAGCGTCGACAGTTCATGGGAATAGAAGATCGCGATGACGATGATCGCGCCCAGGTCGTCGATGATCGCCAGGGTCATCAGAAACAGTTTCAGTGACACCGGTACCCGTTTGCCGAGCAAGGCCAGCACGCCGAGGGCGAAGGCGATATCGGTGGCCATGGGGATTGCCCAGCCGCCCAGCGCCGCCGGGTTGTCACGGTTGAGGAACCAGTAGATCAGCGCCGGCACCACCATGCCGCCAATGGCCGCCGCACCGGGTAGCACCACCTGCGACGGCTTGGACAGATGACCTTCGAGGAGTTCGCGCTTGACCTCCAGGCCGATCAACAGGAAGAACAACGCCATCAGGCCGTCGTTGATCCACAGCAGCAGGGGCTTGGCGATTTTCAGGGCGCCGACCTGGGCCACCACCGGTACGTCCAGCAGACCGGCGTAGAGGTGCGACAGTGGCGAATTGTTGATAATCAGGGCCAGGGCTGCAGCGGCTATCAATAGCAGACCGCTGGCAGCTTCCAACTGAAAGAAACGGGTGAAAGTGCTACGCAGAGGCAAGGTCGCTCTCCATCGATGAATTCAAAAAGGTAGGACACCCTAACCCGTACTGTTAGTTGTTAAAACAAAAATTATATTCGTTTTTGTTATAAGCGAGTCGTTGAAGGGTGATCGCAAAGAGCCTAGCAGTTGTGTGTCTAAATGCGTCTTCACTGTATCTGTGCGCTGCGTAGGAAACTTCCTATAGTTAGCGGATTATTGCGGTGGGGCCTGTCAGGGGTCCGATCTCTGTTTATCCTTCAACGGTTTGGCCTTGGGCGCAGTGGCGCAGCCGGCCGTCAGTGCTTTCGAGCGCCTCCGTTCCAAGACGAGTAGCCATCATGAGCGACAACCGACAGTGGGCCCGGGAAGCGATTCGGATCATTGAAGCCGACTTCCAGCGCAGTGCCGATACCCACCTGATCCCTTTACCGTTGCCGGGCCTGCCGGGCATCGAGTTGTACTTCAAGGACGAATCCAGCCATCCGACCGGCAGCCTGAAGCATCGCCTGGCCCGTTCGCTGTTCCTCTATGCGCTGTGTAATGGCTGGCTGCGCCCGGGCGCGCCGGTGATCGAGGCGTCCAGTGGCTCGACGGCGATCTCCGAAGCCTACTTCGCGCGCCTGTTGGGCTTGCCCTTTATCGCGGTGATGCCGGCCACCACCTCCCAGGAAAAGATCGCGCAGATCGCCTTCTACGGCGGCAAGAGCCACCTGGTGCAGGACCCGACGCAGATCTATGCCGAATCCGAGCGCCTGGCCCGGGAGAGCGGCGGTCATTTCATGGACCAGTTCACCTACGCCGAGCGAGCCACTGACTGGCGGGCGAACAACAACATCGCCGAGTCGATTTTCCAGCAACTGCGTTGCGAGCGTCACCCGGAGCCGAGCTGGTTGATTTCCAGCCCGGGTACCGGCGGCACCACGGCGACCCTGGGTCGTTATGTGCGCTATCGCCAGCATTGCACCCGGGTGTTGTGTGCCGATGCCGAGCGTTCGGTGTTCTTCGATTTTTACCAGACCGGTGACGCCAGCCTGCGCCTGGACTGCGGTTCGCGAATCGAAGGCATCGGTCGTCCGCGGGTCGAGGCGTCGTTCCTGCCCAAGGTGATCGATGCCATGGTCAAGGTGCCGGATGCCTTGTCCCTGGCAGCCATGCACTACCTGGCACAGCGCCTGGGGCGGCGGGTCGGGGGGTCCAGCGGGACCAACCTGATCGGTGCGCTGATGGCGGCGCGGCAGATGGTCCAGGCGGGGGATAGTGGTTCGATCGTGGCGATCCTCTGTGACGGCGGCGAGCGTTACGCCACCACCTACTACGACCCGCAATGGCTGGCGGCCCAGGGCTATGAGCTGGACAGCCTGATCGCGACCGTGGCGGCCAGTGTCGAGCGCGGCGAGGCGCTGCCCGAGAGTGTGTTGCGGGCCGGGATCTGATCCGAACGCTCCCACCGTCCTGAGCCGTATCTGAGTGTTACGTATGGCAGAAAACCTGTGGGAGCGGTGCTTGTCGGATCGCCGCACCGCCGCGAAGCTTATAGCGCTCTTGAGGGCCCCTTCGCGAGCAAGCTCTGCTCCCACAGGTATGGGGTTCCACAAGTTAGTCCTCGGCAGTTCCTGTGATTACAGGCTGAAGCCACCGTCCAGCGGGATGATATTCCCGGTCATATAAGCCCCGGCCGTACTCGCCAAACTGATCGCCAGCGCCGCCATCTCTTCCTCGCGACCCCAGCGTTTCATGGGAATCAACGCGGTATCTTCAGCCAACGCCTGCTCGTCGCTGCCGATATGTTGGGTCATCTTGCTCGGGAAGCGTCCCGGCGCGATCACATTGACGTTGATGTGCTGGCTGACCAGTTCGCGCGCCAGGATCCGTGACAGTTGATGCAGGGCGGCCTTGCTCGGGCCGTAGGCATAGGCCTGTTCGCCGAACGAGGAAATCCCCGCGACCGAACCGATATTGATGATTCGCGCCGGGTTCGCCGCCGAACCGGCCTTGCGCAGCAGCGGCAGGAATTGCTGGATGCAGTTGAAGACCGAGGTCACGTTCAACTGCATGACCTTTTCCCAGCCCTTCACCGGGTAGCTTTCCAGCGGTGCGCCCCAGGTGGTGCCGGCGTTGTTGACGAGGATATCCAGCCGATCGATCTGCTCACCCAGACGTGTCGCCAGCGCCAGCACACCTTCCTCGGTCGCCAGGTTGGCGGCCAGGGCCTGGCAGTGGCCCAGGGCGCCGAGTTCATCGGCGGTCTGCTGGCAGGCCTCGGCATCCCGGGCACAGACGTAGACCTTGGCACCGGCCTCGACAAAGGCCTTGGCAATCATCTTGCCGATGCCGCGGGTACCGCCGGTCACCAGCGCAGTGCGGCCTTGCAGGGAGAAGTAGGGGTGCATGGCGAATCCTGAGTGCGAAAGGTGTCCATACCCTAGCCGTCAGGAGTCAAAAACGGAGCCACTATTGGGCGGCGCAATGATGCGCCATGCACGATGCCGCGGATCAGCCGCGAACGCGCAGGGTCAGGCCCTTGAGGAAGTTGCGCAGCAACTGGTCGCCGCAGGGGCGGTAGTTGGTGTGACCGAACTTGCGGAACAGCGCGCTCAGCTCCGGCTTGGACACCGGGAACTCGGCGGCCTTGAGAATGGCGTGCATGTCATCTTCCTTCAGTTCGAAGGCGACCCGCAGTTTCTTCAGGATGATGTTGTTGGTCACTGGCAACTCGACCGGCAGCGGCGCGCGGCTCTCGTCCTTGCCACGCTTGAAGATCACCAGGCCGTCGAGAAAATACGCCATGACCTCGTCCGGGCAATGCACGAAGCCTTCTTCCTCGTCCTTTTTCAGGTAGCTGATGACATCGGCCTTGGCCACGTCGAAGCCGGTCAGCTTGATGAGCTCGACGACCTTGTTGTCGCTGATGTCGAGCATGTAGCGCACGCTACGCAGTACGTCGTTGTGAATCATGGGAACCATCCTGAGAGGTAGACGCCGCGCATCTGCGCGGCGCTGAAAAGGGGATTAGAATTTTTCTTTGGTCGACAGATAGCGCCATTGACCCACGGGCACCTTGCCGATGGAGACACCGCCAATGCGGATCCGCCGAATGGACACGACCTTGAGCCCGACCGCCTGGCAAAACAGCGCGATCACCCCCGGTTGCGGATTTTTCATCGCGAAACGCAGGCGGTTCTCGTTCTGCCAGCTGGCTTTCACGGCGGGCAGCTCGCGGCCTTTGTAGGTCAGGCCGTGGCTCAGTCGGTTGAGGCCGTGCTCGACGATGTCGCCGCTGACCTCCACCACATATTCCTGCTCGATCTTGGCGGTGTCGGCGGTGAGCTTACGGAGGATTTTCCAGTCCTGGGTAAACACCACCAGGCCGCTGGCGCCGGCTTGCAGGTCGGTCCCCGCGGTCAGGCGCAGGAAGTGCCCCTTGAGCGGACGCTTGCCATAACGGTGTTCCTCGGAGAGCGTCTCGGCGCGCAGCAGTTGCATGGCCGCGTCGAGGTCCAGGCCGAGCGGTTGGTGCAGCAGCAGGGTTACCGGTTCCGGGGCGGTGGCCTTGGCTTCGGGATCCAGTTCGACTTTCTGGGCCTCGACCTTGAACTGCGGTTCGTCGATGACTTCGCCATCGACCGTGACCCAGCCGCCTTCGATGAACAGTTCGGCCTCCCGACGGGAGCAGCCGACCAGCTCGATCAGGCGTTTGGAAAGGCGAGTGGGTTCAGACATGACGGCGGCCGTAAAAAAGGGGGGCGGCTATTGTACCTGCCTGGCGCCGGTTAAGCCCGGCAACATTTGTCGCACTCAGCGCTTCAGGCGCAGATGCAGCAACGGATAGGGCTGGCCCATGCCATCCTTCTCCGAGCGCCCGATCACCTCGAAGCCTTGCTTGAAGTAGAAACCGACGGCCTGGGAGTTTTGTTCGTTGACGTCCAGTTCATCGGCATTCAGGTGTTCGATAGCGTAGCGCAGCAGCAGTTTGCCCAGGCCGGTACCGCGTGCCTGCGGGGCGATAAACAACATTTCGACTTTGCCCGCCGCGACCCCGGCAAACCCGGTGATGCGCTGGCGCGAATCGCGGGTGCAGATCAGCATGACCGCATCCAGGTAGTGGGTCAGCAGCATGTTCTTCAGCAGTTCGATGTAGCTGTCCGGCAGGAAGTCATGGGTGGCACGCACCGAGGCTTCCCAGAGTCGGGCCAGTTCCGGGTAGTCACCGGGCTTGGGGGTTTGGATCACCGGGAGCTGGCGCATGCGGCAGATTCCTTCCGTCACGGTTGTTCATGAGCCAGACTATAGCCGTAAAAAAGCCCCGCATCTCGTTGAAAGAGCGGGGCTTTTCAGTTTATTTACAACTTAGATCGTTTCCGCCCAGAGGTCGTATTCGTCGGCGTCGGTGACGCGGCACCAGACCTTGTCGCCGGGCTTGAGATCGCCGGCACCTTCGATGAACACGTTGCCGTCGATTTCCGGGGCGTCGAAGAAACAACGACCGACCGCGCCTTGTTCGTCGACTTCGTCGATCAGCACTTCGATATCGCGGCCGATGCGCAGTTGCAGGCGGGCGCTGCTGATGGCCTGTTGATGGGCCATGAAGCGATCCCAACGCTCCTGCTTGACGTCATCCGGGACCACGTCCAGGCCGAGGTCGTTGGCCGGTGCGCCTTCCACCGGTGAGTACTGGAAGCAGCCGACGCGGTCGAGCTGGGCATCGGTCAGCCAGTCGAGCAGGTACTGGAAGTCCTCCTCGGTTTCGCCGGGGAAGCCGACGATGAAGGTCGAACGGATGATCAGGTCCGGGCAGATTTCCCGCCAGTTCTTGATCCGCGCCAGGGTCTTGTCTTCGAACGCCGGGCGTTTCATCGACTTGAGCACTTTCGGGCTGGCGTGCTGGAACGGGATGTCCAGGTACGGCAGGATCTTGCCGGCGGCCATCAACGGGATCAGTTCATCGACATGCGGGTACGGGTAGACGTAATGCAGGCGCACCCACACACCCAGGCTGCCGAGGGCTTCGCACAGTTCGGTCATGCGGGTTTTCACCGGCGCGCCGTTCCAGAAACCGGTGCGGTACTTCACGTCGACGCCATAGGCGCTGGTGTCCTGGGAAATCACCAGCAGTTCCTTGACCCCGGACTTGACCAGACGCTGGGCCTCGTCGAGCACGTCGCCGACCGGGCGGCTGACCAGCTTGCCGCGCATCGACGGGATGATACAGAAGCTGCAGCTGTGGTTGCAGCCTTCGGAAATCTTCAGGTAAGCGTAGTGGCGTGGGGTCAGCTTGATGCCCTGTGGCGGCACCAGGTCGATCAGCGGGTTGTGGTCCTGGCGCGGCGGCACCACCTGGTGCACGGCATTGACCACCTGCTCGTACTGCTGCGGGCCGGTCACGGCCAGTACGCTGGGGTGCACCTTGCGGATGTTGCCTTCTTCGACGCCCATGCAGCCGGTGACGATCACCTTGCCGTTTTCCTTGATGGCTTCGCCGATCACTTCCAGGGATTCGGCCTTGGCGCTGTCGATAAAGCCGCAGGTGTTGACCACCACGACATCGGCGTCCTGGTAGGTGGACACCACGTCATAGCCTTCCATGCGCAGTTGCGTAAGGATGCGCTCGGAGTCGACCAGTGCTTTCGGGCAACCCAGGGATACGAAGCCGACCTTGGGGTTGGCTGGCGCGGTAGGGGTGGACATGTCTAACCTCGGTATAGGGTGTCGAGCCGCTTGGGACAAGGGCGTCGCGTGGGCGCTGATGCGCCTCTGATCAAAAAGTGCGCAATTCTAGCGACGCTCGAGGCACTTGACCAGCTTTATGCAGGGAAATGCGACGAGTGCTGCGCTATGCTTCGTCCGATGCGAGTCGCTGTCATTTTTTGTTTCAAATAACTGATGACTTATAAATCGTCGGCAACTGTAAGAAAAACAGCGCATGCTGCGTGAAAAAGCATAGTGCTTCTTGAAAGAAGCCTTAGTCCGGGGTGTAGGAGTAGTTGATGGGTGGTCAGGCAGTGAGTGAGGGGCAGGTCGGGCACTCGACGGCAAAGCCGTTGGGCATGCTGGTAGCGGCGGTAGGGGTGGTGTACGGCGACATCGGCACCAGCCCGTTATATACCCTCAAGGAGGTGTTCACTGGCGGTTACGGGGTGCAGGTCGACCATGACGGTGTCTTCGGGATTCTGGCACTGATCTTCTGGTCGCTGATCTGGGTGGTTTCGATCAAGTACGTGTTGTTTATCCTGCGTGCCGACAACCAGGGTGAGGGCGGGATCATGGCCCTGACCGCGTTGGCGCGGCGGGCATCGGCGTCCTACCCGAAATTGCAGTCGACGCTGGTGGTGCTCGGGTTGATCGGCGCGGCACTGTTCTATGGTGACAGCATGATCACCCCGGCCATTTCGGTGCTGTCGGCGGTCGAGGGTCTGGAAATCGCCTTCGACGGGCTGGAGCATTGGGTGGTGCCGCTGTCGCTGGTGGTGCTGGTGGGGTTGTTCCTGATCCAGAGACATGGCACCGCGAGTATCGGCAAGTTGTTCGGGCCGGTGATGGTCGCGTGGTTCGTGATCTTGGGGATCATGGGGGCCTATGGCATTTCCCTGCACCCTGAAGTGCTGAGCGCGTTGAACCCGATGTGGGGCGTGCACTTCTTTGTCGTTCACCCGGGCATGGGCGTGACGATTCTGGGGGCGGTGGTGCTGGCGCTGACCGGTGCCGAAGCCTTGTATGCCGACATGGGCCACTTCGGGCGTAAGCCGATTGCCCGCGCCTGGTTCGCCCTGGTGCTGCCGGCGCTGGTGCTGAACTACTTCGGCCAGGGTGCCTTGCTGCTGGAAACCCCGGACGCGGCACGCAACCCCTTCTATCTGCTGGCGCCAGCCTGGGCCTTGGTACCGCTGGTGGTGCTGTCGACCCTGGCGACGGTGATCGCTTCCCAGGCGGTGATCTCCGGGGCGTTCTCCCTGACCCGCCAGGCGATCCAGTTGGGCTACATCCCGCGCATGTATATCCAGCACACCTCGAGTGCCGAGCAGGGGCAGATCTACATCGGTGCGGTGAACTGGACCCTGATGATCGGCGTGATCCTGCTGGTCATCGGGTTTGGCTCGTCCAACGCCCTGGCCTCGGCTTATGGTGTGGCGGTGACCGGGACCATGCTGATCACCAGTATCCTGGTGGCGGCGGTGATGTTGCTGTTGTGGAAATGGTCGCCGATCCTGACCGTGCCGATCCTGGTGGGCTTCCTGCTGGTGGACGGGTTGTTCTTCGCCGCCAACGTGCCCAAGATCGTCCAGGGCGGTGCCTTTCCGGTGTTGGCGGGGATCGTGCTGTTTATCCTCATGACCACCTGGAAACGCGGCAAGGAGCTGCTGATGGATCGCCTCGATGAAGGTGGCCTGCCGTTGCCGATCTTTATCGGTAGCATTCGGGTGCAGCCGCCCCATCGGGTCCAGGGTACGGCGGTGTTCCTCACCGCGCGGCCGGATGCGGTACCCCATGCGTTGTTGCACAATTTGCTGCACAACCAGGTGCTGCATGAGCAGGTGGTGTTGCTGACGGTGGTCTATGAAGATATTCCACGGGTACCGGCACAGCGGCGGTTTGAGGTCGATTCCTATGGTGAGGGGTTCTTCCGGGTCATCCTGCACTTCGGCTTTATCGATGAGCCGGATGTGCCGCAGGCGCTGAAGCTGTGCCATCTGGATGAGCTGGATTTCAGCCCGATGCGCACCACCTATTTCCTCAGTCGCGAGACGGTGATCGCGTCGAAGATCGTCGGCATGGCGCGCTGGAGGGAGAGCCTGTTCGCCTTTATGCTGAAGAATGCCAACGGTAACCTGCGCTTCTTCAAGCTGCCGGTGAACCGGGTGATCGAACTGGGGACGCAGGTCGAGATCTGATTGTCCCTGGTATGAAAAAGCCCCCGTTGCCTTGCGGCAGCGGGGGCTTTTTCTTTGGGCGGCTTACGCTGACTCTGTGGGAGCTGGCTGGCCGGTGATGCGATCTGTTGGGCGCTGTAGGGGGGCTGTGCCTGCATCGGTAGGCGCCTGGCGAGGCGGTTTATCAGGTGACAGAGGGGTTGACTGTCAGGCCGCTATCGCCAGCAAGCTGGCTCCTACAGGGCTCGCATTACTCGCTTTTAGCCTGACGCTTCTGGATAGCATCCACCAACCGCTTGGCCAACGCCGGGTAGTTCTCGTCGAAGTGATGACCCCCTGGCAATTTGACGGGCTCTCCCACCGCGGTCTCGGTGGTGCAGCCACTCTCCTTCACTTCGTCCTGGCCATAAATACACAACACCTTGGCTGCCGGCAGCTTGGCCATGTCCGGACCGGTATCGAGTTCCATGCCGGCCTTGCCCAGCCAGCCGTCAACGTGGATCTCGAAGCTGCCGCTACGGGCGAAAGCCAGCAGGATGATCGCATCGACCCGCTGTTGCTCGTTTTCCGGCAGGCGGTTGTAGATCGCCGGCAGGACGTCGGCACCGAAGGAGTAACCGGCCAGGACGAAACGCTTGGCGCCCCATTTCTGCCGATAGTGCTGCATCAGTTCGGTCAGGTCGGCGGCTGTCTGTTCCGGGCTCTTGTGCTGCCAGTAGTAGCGCAGGGTATCGATACCCACTACCGAGTAGCCCATCTTCGCCATATAGCCCGCCGCGTCGCGGTCCAGGTCGCGCCAGCCACCGTCGCCGGAGAGGAACAGGGTCACGGTGTCGCTGGCTTTCTCCGCCGGGACTTCCACCACGGGAATGGCCAGGCCGCCGTTGTCCGTACCCACCAGCATCTTGCGCAGTTCGTTGTTCAGCACCTGGGGCAGGTGGATGTCGTAGTCGCTGATGCTGGTTTCGGCATTCGGCTGGTCGCGCACGAACGCCGCGCTCGGATCATCCGGGCCGTCGTTCCAGGCTACCAGCCAGTGGCCATGGGCGGCGCTCTTCGGTACCGGGAGGGTGCAATCCGGTTGATCGAGGACGAACCCCACCGAGATGGCCTGGGCCTTGTCGCTGGTCTGGGACGCCAGCCAGTTCCAGGCCAGGGACGCGCCCGGGCCGACGCCGCTGACCAGGGTCGCCGGGCCCTTCAATTGTTGCAGGGCGCCGTCCAGGGCCTTTTGTTGCAGCGTGCAGTTGTCCTTGGGCAGGATCACCTGGACGATCAACGCCGCGCCACTACGACTCAGGGCGGACAATTGCGCGTCGCTCAGGGCGTCTTCGGCGAGGGTCGCCACGACCACCTGGGCCTTGGGCGTAGTGCCGGGGGTCAGGCGAGTCAGGGTCGAACCGTCGGCCTGGCTCAGGTGCTCAAGGGTGGATTCCGGCGGGGGGCGGTTCCAGAACCAGTAGCCACCTCCCGCGAGTGCGGCCAGGAGCAGCACGATTACCAGTAAAAACCGCCAGGAGCGTTGAATCATCAGCGTTTCACCAATCCAGTCAGGCCGCCCGCAATCAGGGCGGCGGTATCGGCCAATGCGACCAACGGATCAAGTCCGGCTGGCACGGCCATGTAACGAGGTTCCCAGTCAGGCTGGAACTTGTCCTTGAAGCGACGCAGGCCCTGGAAGTTGTAGAGCTGCTCGCCGCGCTGGAACACCATCGAGCCCAGGCGCTGGGTCAGTGGTGCGCCGCGCCGCGGTTGCAGGCCCGACAACGGCACCATCCCGAGGCTGAAGCGTGCGTATCCGTGAGCCTTATAATGCTGAATCAGGCCAACCATCAAGAACTCCATGGTCAGCTTGGGGGCGTCGGGGTGCGAGCGCATCAGGTCGAGGCTGGCCAGTTCATGGCCGTGGGTCTCGAGCAAGTTGGCGAACGCCACCGGGCGCCCCTCGAAATGCACGATTGCAACACGGAAGTGGTTGATGTACTCGGGGCTGAAGCGGCCCAGGGAGAAACCTTTCTCGCGCACGTTCTTGCCGGTGAGCCAGGCATCGGAGATGACCTTGAGTTCATCCAGCGGGGCCTGTCCCGGTTCGTAGATTTCCAACGACAGGCCGTCACGGCCGCCACGGTTCCAGGTGTAGCGCAGGTCTTTCATCTCCTTGCCCTTGGATTCAAGGTCAAAGCGCTGCAGGTCGACTCGCGCTTCTTCGCCGAGCTTGATGGCGGTCAGGCCGATGTCCATGTAGTACGGCAGGTTCTCCGCGCGCACCTGATAGAACACCGGACGAGCATGGTGGGTGTCGCAGAGATCGCGGAATTGCCAGATCAGTTCGGCACGCTGGCGCGCCGGCCCGATCGGATCGTACAGCGCCACCAGGCTGCGGCCACGGCGGGCGTACATGAGGAACGCAGTGTCGGTGGGGTGAAACAGGAAGGCCTTGTCGCCGGTCAGGGCCAGGCCGCCGTCAGGCTGGTCCGAGGCCATCAGCACCTTGACCGCCCGCTCCATTTCATCCGGCGTGGGCTGGTGAATCACTGGACGTGCGGTGCGCAGCAGCCAGGTCAGCGAAACGGCGACCAGGACCACGGCAGCCCCCAGCAGCGAACGCAGGCCGCGGGGTGCGTCGCCATCCAGTGCGAACTGCCACCACAGCTCGTGGCTGTAGGGGACGTCCTGGTAAGCGAACAGCAGCAGCCAGACCGAGGCACCGAGCACGCAGAGGCTGGCCACCAGGTACAGCGGCGAGAACGGCAGTTCGGTGAGGCGGCTGGGTCGATAGAAGGAGCGGCGGAAAATCCCCAGCAGACAGGCGGTGGCCGTCAGCATGCAGGCTTCTTCCCAGTCGAAGCCCTTGAGCAGGGAGAGCAGGGCGCCCACCAGCAGCAAGGTCATGGTCAGCATCCAGGCGGCGGACAGGCGGCGACGCAGGCCCTGGGCCAGCAGCAGGCACAGCACGCCCACCAGGCTGGCACCGAAGTGCGAGGCGTCGATCAGGCGATCCGGGACCAGGAAGTCGATGCCTTCCAAGCGCGTGTCGATTTCCGGGGTGGCGCCGGAGAACAGCAGGACCACGCCGGAGAGGAACACCAACACGGCGAGGATCGGCGCGGCGAAGCCGGAAGCGACCCGCATGCTTTGCCGGGTGGTCATCAGGCGCTGGGCTTCGGTACTCAACAGGGCCAGGCAGGCCAGCAGCAACGGCAACAGCACATAGATCAGGCGATAGAGCAGTAGCGCGGCGGCCAACGGTGCGGCGCCCAGCTGATTGGCAAAGGCCGCCAGCAGGATGGCTTCGAACACGCCGACACCGCCAGGCACATGGCTGAGTACGCCGGCGGCCAGGGCCAGCAGATACACCAGCAGGAATGCGCCGAACGGTGGTGCCTCGGGCAACAGCAGATAGAGCACGGTCGCGGCGGCGGCCACGTCCAGGGCGGTGATCAGCAGTTGCAGCAGGGTCAGGCGCGCACTGGGCAGGCGCAGGGTGCGACGTCCCACCTTGACCAGCAGGTTTTCCTTGATCGGTTGTTCCGGCAGGCGCCGGCGATAGATGCCGGCCGCCAGCAGTGCCGCGAGGGCCAGCACGAGCACGGCGATGCCGCCGAGCAGGTAGGTGGGCAGGTGCAGGGCTTCGGATGCCGCGGGCAGGTTGCTCAGGGTCGCCAGGGCGGCCAAGGGTGGCAGCGCGCAACCTAGCGACAGGCTGGCGAACAGGGTCATCCGCGCGACTTCGGAGGCGCCCAGGCCGTGGCGGGCATAGAGTCGATAGCGCACCGAGCCGCCGGACAGCAACGACAGGCCGATGGCATTGCCGATGGCGAAGGCGGTGAAGCCGCCGAGCGCCAGGGTGCGCGCCGGCAGTTTCACGTCGGCGTAGCGACTGGCGGACCACTCATAGCCCAGCAGAATAATGAAGCCGATGGCGGTCGCGGCCAGCGCACCGCCCAAGGCTGGCTTGGGCACGCTGAGAATCGAATCGTGCAAGGCGTCCAGATCGAGTTCGATCAACAGGTGACGACAGGCGATCAGGGCGATGGCGAACAGAAACAGGGTGACGGCCAAGCCGACGGACTGCCGGTACTTGCTCAACAGATCCAGCCAACGGAGACGGGTGGCGGTGATCGGGTGTGTCGCTGTAACAGTTTCGTGTGGTTCGGACGAGTTGGCGCGCATCAATCACCTCTAGGATTGTGCGCGACAGGATGGGGGTATCCAGCCAAGTTACCAATCCCTATGGACAAAATAAGTGCAAATATTAACGTGTCTGGCCGTTGTACGGCGACCCACGCCCCGGGCTGTTGTAGAGGAAGTTTGTTGCGGATTCAGCTTAGCCTGTGCAGCCATTGACTGCGGTATCCGTCGAGGGTTCGATCCTTGCAGCACTGATTGGATGAAAGTTTTTTCGGCGGATACAAAAAAGGCCACTCTTTCGAGCAGCCTTTTCTGATGTTTGGTTGCGGGAGCCGGATTTGAACCGACGACCTTCGGGTTATGAGCCCGACGAGCTACCAGACTGCTCCATCCCGCGTCTGTGTGGCGGTATTCTACAGCGAAACGCTCGGCTGTCAAACCTTAATTAGGAAAACCCCTTTATTGTTCAATTGCTTAGCGCTTGAGGCGGTGCCTGTGCCAAGCCCCGGGGCCATGCCGGGCAAGGGTTGCAGCTCTATCGGCGGATGCTTTTCGATTGAGAAACTAAATTCAATAGGGCTATTTCCTACGGGCAAAGAGGAAGAATCAAACTACTGGTGCTATATACAGGTGTCAGTGAGATACTGCTGGCCTGTACCGTTTCCGTTCCCTGAATGAACCCGTGTTTTCATGACGCAACGCAAAATCATCCACGTTGACTGTGATTGCTTCTACGCCGCCATCGAGATGCGTGACAACCCGAGCCTGGCCGGCAAGCCCATGGCGGTGGGCGGCTCAGCGGATCGGCGTGGGGTGATCGCCACCTGCAATTACGAGGCGCGAGCCTTTGGCGTGCGTTCGGCGATGTCGTCGCGGCATGCCTTGAGCCTGTGTCCGGACCTGGTCATCGTCAAGCCGCGGATGGATGCCTATAAGGAAGCGTCGAAAGATATCCAGGCGATCTTTCGCGACTACACCGACCTGATCGAACCCTTGTCTCTGGATGAAGCCTATCTGGATGTGTCCGACAGCCCGCATTTTGCCGGCAGCGCGACGCGCATTGCCCAGGACATCCGGCGTCGGGTCTCGAAGCAATTGCATATCACCGTCTCTGCCGGGGTGGCGCCAAACAAGTTCTTGGCCAAGATTGCCAGCGACTGGAAAAAGCCCAATGGGTTGTTTGTGATCACTCCGGACCAGGTGGAGGATTTCGTCGCCGGCTTGCCGGTCAACAAATTGCACGGGGTTGGCAAGGTCACGGCGGACAAGCTCGGGCGGCTGGGGATTGTCGATTGCCGGCAATTGCGCGAGTGGGGCAAGCTGGCCCTGGTCCGCGAGTTTGGCAGTTTTGGCGAGCGTCTGTGGGGGCTGGCTCGGGGGATCGATGAGCGACTGGTGCATAACGACAACCGGCGCCAGTCGGTCAGTGTCGAAAATACCTACGATGCCGACCTGCCGGACCTTGCCAGTTGCCTGGAAAAGCTACCCGAACTGATGGAGACCCTTGCGGGACGTGTCGCCCGACTCGACAGCAGCTATCGACCGGGCAAGCCGTTCGTCAAAATAAAGTTTCACGACTTTACCCAGACGACCCTGGAGCAGGCCGGAGCCGGGCGGGACCTGGAGAGTTATCGGCAGTTGCTGAGCCAGGCCTTTGCCCGAGGCGAGCGGCCGGTGCGGCTGCTGGGGATTGGGGTGCGGCTGCAGGATTTGCGCGGTGGGCATGAGCAGCTGGAGTTGTTCAGCGGCTGAGGCCGGCGCTTGCTTTCCTGGACGCACCGAGCAACTTGTAGGCGCCCGGCTTGCCGGCGATGGGGCCCTTGGGCCTTGCATCGCTCTCGCGGACGCTATCGCCGGCAAGCCGGGCGCCTACAGATTCAGTATTTCGTCTGAACGCCTTAGTTGGCCCCGGGGTCCGCCACCAGTCGCCCGGCCTTCTTGGTCAGGGTCTGGAGAAACTCACGCTGCAACTCGGGATCGTTGCGGGTCAGTTCGATCAGGCTCTGTTCCAGCTCACTGGCTTCGTCCTCCAGTCCCAGCTCTGACAGGCGCTTGACCCGGTGCACCCATTGGTTGACGTCGTCACCCTCCAGGTCGTTGTAGATCAGGTCATGGGCCTCCAGCAGCTTACCGCGCAGCTTGCTGCTGATGGACAGGCTCGAGTCCGAGTGGGCTTGACCCTGGGCATCTTCCACGCGGATCTGCAGATTACCGATGCGATACAGGTCCTGCTCGGCAAACGGGCTGTCCAGCAGGTTGAGGCGCAACACACCATTGCGGTCGGTGGTCAGTTCGGCGGTCTGCTTGCCGGCAAGCACTTCCACCGGCCGTTCGGACCACGGCAGGCTTGAGTGTTCCAGGCGCTTGTCGCGCTGGACTTCCTCGACCCCGGCCAGGTTCTGCTGGGCACGCCCGCCGGACTCGACGTTCATGAACGGATTGAGGCCGTCGATGCCGTCCTTGAGCCAGCCATGGGTCATGTTGTCCGGCAGGTGGCCGAGGGCAAAGATATTCGCCACGTTGGCACCGATACCGCCGACCAGCGCCACGGCCCCCAGCGGGATTTCATAGACCTTGCGCCAGCCTTGATAGGGTGTGTAGCGCTCATAGCGACGGGTGACGTCGAACTCGGTGACTTCGAAGGTTTTTTGCTCGTGAATCCGCACGCGACGTTGCGGCAGCTCCAGGACCTTGGGATCACCGACATCGATCTGCAGATTGTGTTCGAGCAGTTTGCGCTCGACGCGCTCTTCATGCTCGGTGCGTTGTGACATCTGGTTGGCACAGCCGCTGACCAGCAGGGCGCCGCACAAGGCGGCGCCCCCGAGGGCTAAGGTACTTCGATTGAACATGGGCGCTCTATCTGGACTTAGCGACGGATACGGGCCTGAAGGAACGACAGCACCTCGGCGACCGGCAGGGCTTGCGCCTCGGCCTCGGTACGGCTCTTGTATTCCAGGTTGCCTTCGGCCAGGCCGCGGTCGCTGACCACGATCCGATGGGGAATGCCAATCAGTTCCATGTCCGCGAACTTGATGCCCGGGCTGGTTTTCTTGTCACGGTCGTCCAGCAGCACTTCGAAGCCAGCGGCCGTCAATTCGGCGTAGAGCTTGTCGGTGGCTTCGCGAACCTGCTCGGTTTCATAGCGCAGCGGTACCAGGGCGATCTGGAACGGCGCCAGGGAGTCGCTCCAGATGATCCCGTTGGCGTCGTTGTTCTGCTCGATGGCGGCGGCGACCACGCGGGATACGCCGATACCGTAGCAGCCCATGGTCAGGGTTACCGGCTTGCCGTTTTCGCCCAGTACCTGGCACTTCATCGCTTCGCTGTACTTGGTGCCCAGCTGGAAGATGTGGCCGACTTCGATGCCGCGCTTGATCTCCAGGGTGCCCTTGCCGTCCGGGCTCGGATCGCCGGCCACGACGTTGCGCAGGTCGGCCACGGTCGGGACCGGCAGGTCGCGTTCCCAGTTGACGCCGAAGTAGTGCTTGTCGTCGATGTTGGCGCCGATACCGAAGTCGCTCATCAGCTCGACCGAGCGGTCGATGATGATCGGCAGCGGCAGGTTCAGCGGGCCGAGGGAGCCGGCACCGGCGCCGATGGCGTCACGCAGTTCGGCATCGGAGGCCATGACCAGCGGACTGGCGACGCCAGGCTGGTTGGCGGCCTTGATTTCGTTCAGTTCGTGATCGCCGCGGATGATCAGGGCAATCAGCTTACCTTCTTCTTCGGCGTGGACGATCAGGGTCTTGACGGTCTTTTCGATCGCCAGGTTGTAGCCTTCGACCAGTCGCGCGATGGTTTTCGCGTCCGGGGTATCGACCAGACGCAGCGCTTCGCTCGGCGCCGCGCGCGAGGTTTCGCGAGGCACGGCTTCGGCCTTCTCGATGTTCGCGGCGTACTCGGAACCGTTGCTGAAGACGATATCGTCTTCGCCGGACTCGGCCAGCACGTGGAACTCATGGGAGCCCGCGCCGCCGATGGAGCCGTTGTCCGCTTCCACCGGGCGGAACTTCAGGCCCAGGCGGGTAAAGACGTTGCAGTACGCCTGGTGCATGCGGTCGTAGGTGACCTGCAGCGAGGCCTGGTCGACGTGGAAGGAGTAGGCGTCCTTCATGATGAATTCGCGACCGCGCATCAAGCCGAAGCGTGGACGGATTTCGTCACGGAATTTGGTCTGGATCTGGTACAGGTTGATCGGCAGCTGCTTGTAGCTGCTCAGCTCGTTGCGGCACAGATCGGTGATCACTTCTTCGTGGGTGGGGCCGGCGCAGAAGTCGCGGTCGTGGCGATCTTTCAGGCGCAGCAGCTCAGGGCCGTATTGTTCCCAACGACCGGATTCCTGCCACAGTTCAGCCGGCTGGATACCGGGCATCAGCACTTCCAGGGCCCCGGCCGCGTTCATTTCCTCGCGCACGATGGCTTCGACCTTGCGCATCACGCGCAGGCCCATGGGCAGCCAGGTGTACAGGCCGGAAGCGAGTTTGCGGATCATCCCGGCGCGCAGCATCAACTGATGGCTGATCACAACCGCGTCGGAAGGCGTTTCTTTCTGTGTGGCGAGCAAATATTGACTGGTGCGCATGGTTGGCCGTTGTCGCTTGCTGATGACTGAAAATGACTGGGCATTGTACGGGTGTGATCCGGCGACGTACAGGCGTGTCGCCGCGCCGCCCCGGAGGAGGGCGGCGGGGGCCAGTGTTTACGGGGTTTCTTCGCCGACGGCGGCAGGTTCCGGGCCTTCGCCACGACTGGATTGATACCAGTGCAGGGCAATCAGGATCAGGGTCGGTATGCCTATCACGGTAGTGATTATGAAGAACTTGTGGTAGCCGAACTTTTCCACCATCACCCCGGAATAACCACCGATCAAGCGCGGCAACAGCAGCATGATCGAGCTGAGCAGGGCGTACTGGGTGGCGGAGAACTTCAGGTTGGTCAGGCTCGACAGGTAGGCGACGAAGGCCGAGGTCGCCATGCCGGAACTGAAGTTGTCCAGGGAGATGGTGACGATCAGCATCTTCAGGTTCGGACCCATGTCGGCCAGCAGCATGAACAGCAGGTTGGTCGCCGACGAGGCCGCGCCGCCGATGAACAGGATCGGCAGGATGCCGAAGCGCACGATCAGCAGGCCGCCCATGCCGGCTCCCAGCAGGGTCATGATCAGACCGAAGATCTTGCTGACTCCGGCGATCTGGTCCTTGGTGAAGCCCTGGTCGATATAGAACACGTTGGCCATCACCCCCATGACCGTGTCCGACATCCGGTAGGTGGCGATCAGCCCCAGCAGCAGCAGGGCCTGCCAGCGATAGCGGACGATGAAATCATTGACCGGCGTCAGTACCGGCGCCAGGCCGCGGCGGCCCATGCTCGACAGGCAGAGGGTGGTGAGGAGGGTATAGAGGATGGCGCGCAGGAAGGCGCGGTCTTCCAGCAGCAGGTTGAGCATGCTCCGGCCCTGGAACAGCACGCTGGCGAAATCGGTGTTGTAGAGCTGGGTGAACATCGCCGGTACCGAGACCAGCAGGACGATCAGCACGAAGACCGAGGCCAGTTGGTGCACAAAGCTGTAGCGTCCGGCGGAGAGCTGGGTGCGCAGCGGCACCGGCGGTTCGCGCATGAAGAAGGTGGTGAGCAGCGCCGGGACCATCAGCAGGCCGAACAACACGTAGGTGCCGGTCCAGGCCGAATGCTTGTAGCTGAAACCGGTGGAACCGAAGCCTTCGGCGATAAACAGCGCGCCGGCGGTGGCCAGCAGGGCGGCGACCCGATAGCCGGACATATAGCTGGCGGCAAGGGCGGCCTGCTGGCTGTCGTTGGCGATTTCCAGGCGATAGGCGTCCACCGCGATGTCCTGGGTTGCGGAGGCAAAGGCCACGACCACGGCAATGGCGATCAGCCAGGACAGATGTTTCTGTGGATCGCAGAAACCCATGCCGATTAATCCGAGGACGATCAGGATCTGTGCCAGCACCAGCCAGGAACGGCGTCGACCGAGCTTGCCGAGCAACGGCAGGCGCCATTGGTCGAGCAGCGGCGACCACACCCATTTGAAGGCGTAGGCAAGGCCGATCAGGCTGGCATAACCGATGGTTTCGCGGGCCACGCCGGCTTCACGCAGCCAGACGGAAAGCGTGGAAAACACCAACATATAAGGCAGGCCGGCGGCGAAGCCGAGCAGCAACAGCACGAGTGTCGAGGGGCTGGCATAAGCGGCGAGCGCGGCGCGCCAGGTTTTACGGGGCATGGGCTGGAATCTGCCTCAGGTTGACGGAAACAAAGCGCGCACTCTAACCGCTGTGCTCTATCGGGCGCCAGCCATGGCGCTTGATATCGACACGATTGTTCAGCACGCTCAGGCCTTCAGTCCGCAGCCGGGCTCGCTGTTCGTCGCCGGATGGGCTGCCGGCGGGCAGGCTGATCCGACCGCCGGCACCCAGTACCCGGTGCCAGGGCAGTCGCGTGTCGGCGGGCAATTGGCTCAAGGTCCGTCCGACCCAGCGCGCGGCACGCCCGAGGCCTGCCAGTTCGGCGAGTTGGCCATAGGTCACGACCCGGCCTGCGGGGACTTGCGCCAGGGTCAGGTAAAGGGCCGTGCGGCGCATCTGCGCGGGGCTTTCGGCTGCGCTGCTGTGTTCTGTCATCGGGGGCAATCCTGTTCAGGGATTTGGCTGTAGGTGTAGGTTCTATCGCGCAAACCCGAGTCCTCTCTCTGCTTATATTATCCAGAACCCTGCTGGGGCTTGCCGTTTTCAGCGCCTCGACGGCGTTGCTGGCCGATAGCGTCCGGTTGAAGAACGGCGATTGCCTGAGCGGTAAGATCGGCCTTGCCGAGCCTGGCATCCGTCGCGGATAACGTTTATTTTGTCATTGATTTCCATTCGCGGGTCTCAGGGCTTGTCGACGGTTTCTGACGAGGAGTCAAAAGGTGAGCGTTGAAGTTGCCAAGAATGCCCGCGAGCTGCTGCTCAAGGAGTACCGGGGTGTGTTGTCCACGCACTCCAAGGCCATGCCCGGTTTCCCGTTTGGCTCCGTGGTGCCTTACTGCCTTGACGACCAGGGCCGGGCGCTGATCCTGATCAGCCGGATCGCCCAGCACACCCATAACCTGCAAAAGGACCCCAAGTGTTCCTTGCTGGTGGGCGAGCGCGAAGCCGCGGACGTGCAGGCTGCCGGGCGCCTGACCTACCTGGCCGAGGCCGAAAAACTCAGCGATCCCGAGGCGATCGAAGCGGCGGCCGCGCGCTACTACCGTTACTTCCCCGACTCGCAGAACTACCACCAGGCCCACGATTTCGATTTCTGGGTGCTCAACCCGGTGCGGCATCGTTACATTGGCGGCTTCGGGGCGATCCACTGGCTGGATCAGGTGACCCTGGCCAATCCCTTCGCCGGCAAGGCCGAGGCTGGCATGGTCGAGCACATGAACAGCGACCACGCCAAGGCCATCGCCCACTACGTCGCCCTGGCCGGCCTGCCGGATGTGGTGCCGGCACAACTGGCGGGTATCGACACCGAAGGCATGCACCTGCGCATTGGCCAGGCGCTGTACTGGCTGCCCTTCGAAGCACCTTGCAACACGCCGACACAAGTTCGCGAAGCCTTGGTTTCCCTGGCTCACGCCGAGCATTGGCCAAAAAACGCAGTGGTTTGAGCTTGAATTCACGAACTGCCGACGTCATCTAAGGTGAAGTGGAAGGCATTCTTCCGTAGAGGAACCATTTGATGCGCGCTTTTCTATTGCTCTTTCTGCTGTTTCCAGTGCTAGAGCTGTATGTATTTTTCCAGGTCAGCACCGCGATCGGGTTTTTCCCGGCCCTGGCGTTGATCATTCTCGGTTCGATGCTCGGTGGGCTGGTCCTGCGGGTCGCGGGGATCGCCACGGCGTTGCGGGCGCGGGAAAGCCTGAACCGTGGCGAACTGCCGGCGCAGACCATGCTCGAGGGCCTGATGCTGGCCCTGAGCGGCGGCCTGCTGCTGCTGCCGGGGTTTATCAGCGACATTATCGGTCTGGTCCTGCTGCTGCCGATGAGCCGTCGCTTGCTGGCCGACCGGATGCGTCGGCGGGTCGAAGAGCAGGCGCTGCGTCAGCGGGCCTTTGCCGACGACTTGCAATCTCGTGGTCCGTCGGGGTCGGTACCGGCCAATAGCCGGCAACCCCAGGTGATCGAAGGCGAGTTCGAACACCGCGACTCCTGATGGTCATGGCATCGACACGGCACCTTCGGCTGCGGTGTTGGTTTTCGACACGCTCAGGTAAAAAAAACGTCACCTTGCCCTTGAAATCGCCTTGGGTGACCTTATGTAACGGTCACCGCAAGGTTTTGGCGAAAATCGCCAGACAGTCTTTCGCGGTTCGCTTGGCGAGCCGCAACCGGCAACGCCGGATTTGCTAAACCGGTCGGTATCGACATCGGCCCTTGAAAACCATAATTAGGAGAGATCGACAATGAAGCTTCGTCCTCTGCATGACCGCGTCGTCATCCGTCGCAGCGAAGAAGAGAAGAAAACCGCAGGCGGTATCGTGCTGCCAGGTTCGGCCGCCGAGAAAGCCAACCACGGTGAAGTTCTCGCTGTAGGCACCGGCCGCGTGCTGGACAACGGTGAAGTCCGTGCGTTGGCCGTGAAAGTGGGTGACAAGGTGGTGTTTGGCCCTTACTCCGGCAGCAACACTGTGAAAGTAGACGGCGAAGACCTGCTGGTAATGGCTGAGAACGAGATTCTCGCTGTTCTCGAAGGCTGATACCCGCTCATTTTTCCCGTTACGACAAAGTATTCAAGGAATTACGATCATGGCTGCTAAAGAAGTTCTGTTTGGCGACTCCGCCCGCAAAAAAATGCTCAAAGGTGTCAACGTCCTGGCTGACGCGGTAAAAGCGACCCTGGGTCCGAAAGGCCGTAACGTGATCATCGAGAAGAGCTTCGGCGCTCCGACCATCACCAAGGACGGCGTTTCCGTTGCCAAGGAAATCGAGCTGAAAGACCGTTTCGAAAACATGGGCGCGCAGCTGGTCAAGGACGTTGCTTCCCGTGCCAACGATGACGCTGGCGACGGCACCACCACCGCCACCGTACTGGCCCAGTCGATCGTCAACGAAGGCCTGAAGGCTGTCGCTGCCGGCATGAACCCGATGGACCTCAAGCGCGGCATCGACAAGGCGACCATCGCCATCGTCAAAGAGCTCAAAGCCCTGTCCAAGCCTTGCGCTGACACCAAGGCCATCGCTCAGGTCGGCACCATCTCCGCCAACTCCGACAGCACCATCGGCGACATCATTGCCGAAGCCATGGAAAAAGTCGGTAAAGAAGGCGTGATCACCGTTGAAGAAGGCTCGGGCCTGGAAAACGAACTGTCGGTTGTAGAAGGCATGCAGTTCGACCGTGGCTACCTGTCCCCGTACTTCGTCAACAAGCCAGAGACCATGACCGCCGAGCTCGACGGTCCGCTGATCCTGCTGGTGGACAAGAAGATCTCCAACATCCGCGAAATGCTGCCAGTGCTGGAAGCCGTTGCCAAAGCCGGCCGTCCACTGCTGATCGTGGCCGAAGACGTTGAAGGCGAAGCCCTGGCGACTCTGGTTGTGAACAACATGCGCGGTATCGTCAAGGTCGCAGCCGTCAAGGCTCCGGGCTTCGGCGATCGTCGCAAGGCCATGCTGCAGGACATCGCTGTCCTGACCGGCGGCACCGTGATCTCCGAAGAAATCGGCCTGAGCCTGGAAAGCGCCACCCTGGAACACCTGGGTAACGCCAAGCGCGTGACCCTGTCCAAGGAAAACACCATCATCGTCGACGGTGCTGGCGTACAAGGCGATATCGAAGCCCGTATCGCTCAGATCCGTGCCCAGGTTGCCGATACTTCCTCCGACTACGACCGTGAAAAACTGCAAGAGCGTCTGGCCAAGCTGTCCGGCGGCGTTGCAGTGATCAAGGTTGGCGCCGGTTCCGAAGTTGAAATGAAAGAGAAGAAAGCCCGCGTTGAAGACGCCCTGCACGCTACCCGTGCGGCCGTTGAAGAAGGCGTGGTACCTGGCGGTGGCGTGGCGCTGGTTCGCGCTCTGCAGGCCATCTCCGAGCTGAAGGGCGACAACTCCGATCAGAACGTCGGTATCCAGTTGCTGCGTCGCGCTGTTGAAGCGCCACTGCGTCAGATCGTTGCCAACTCCGGCGACGAGCCAAGCGTCGTGGTCGACAAGGTCAAGCAAGGCGAGGGTAACTTCGGTTACAACGCTGCGACCGGCGAATACGGCGACATGATCGAAATGGGTATCCTGGATCCGGCCAAAGTGACTCGTTCGGCTCTGCAAGCGGCTTCGTCGATTGCCAGCCTGATGATCACCACCGAAGCCATGATCGCCGAGATCAAGGAAGACGCTCCAGCTGGCGGTGGTATGCCAGATATGGGCGGCATGGGCGGTATGGGCGGCATGATGTAAGTCGGCCCCACCCGCTACAAAGAAACCCCGCCTTGTGCGGGGTTTCTTTTTTTCGGCAAGCCACAGACGCAACGGCTGCTTTTATCGTGCAGCTTGTAGCTACCACAGGCTTGCCCTTAAGCTGCGCGGGCCAAGACATGGCCGTTACCGCGTACGGAGAGAGTACCCATGCGAATTCTACTGGTTGAAGACAACCGCGATATCCTCGCCAACCTGGCTGATTACCTGGGGCTTAAAGGCTATACCGTGGACTGTGCGCAGGACGGCTTGTCGGGCTTGCACCTGGCCGCCACCGAGCACTACGACCTGATCGTGCTGGATATCATGTTGCCCGGGATCGATGGTTTCACCCTGTGCAAGCGCCTGCGTGAAGATGCCCGGCGCGACACCCCGGTGATCATGCTCACTGCCCGCGACCAACTGGATGATCGTCTGCAGGGCTTCAAGTCCGGGGCTGACGACTACCTGCTCAAGCCGTTCGCCTTGTCGGAGCTGGCGGCGCGGATCGAAGCGGTGCTGCGTCGGGCTCAGGGCGGTGGACGGCGGGCCTTGCAGGTCGGTGAGCTGAGCTACGACCTCGACACCCTGGAAGTGACCCGAGAAGGGCGCCTGCTCAAGCTCAACCCCGTGGGCCTGAAACTGCTGGCGGTACTGATGCAGAAAAGCCCCCACGTGCTACGCCGCGAAGTCCTCGAGGAAGCCCTGTGGGGCGACGATTGCCCGGACAGCGACAGCTTGCGCAGTCACGTCCACCAATTGCGCCAGGTGATCGACAAACCCTTCGAAAAGGCCTTGCTGCATACCGTGCATGGTGTTGGTTATCGCCTGGCCGAAGGCCGCGATGGAGTTTAAACAAAGCCTCGCCCAGCGGATCATCATCGCCTTTGCGCTGATGAGCGCCTTGGTGGCGGGGACTTTTGCCTTGGGCATCGTGGCGACGGTTCACCTGGTTGAGGAAAAACTGATTTCCGCCGGCCTGGGGGGCGATCTGCAACGTCTGTTGCTGATGGACAGTGTCAGCGACTGGAAGCACCGGCCCGAGCCCGACCAGCTGTTCTACTTCAGTGGTGGTCAGGGCGACTTTGCCTTGCCAAGGGATCTTCGTCACCTGGATGCCGGGTTCCATGAAGTGTTTCGCGAGCAGGTGTCCTACCACGCCATGGTCGAGGTGGTCGACGGTCGGCGTTATGTGCTGTTGCAGGACCAGAGTGATTTTGAAGAGCGTGAGCGCGTGCTGTTTGCCGTGGTGCTGGTGGGCTTCGTCCTGGCCCTGGTCCTGGCGGTGTTCCTTGGCTGGATCCTGGCCCGACGAGTGATGGCCCCGGTGGTGCGCCTGGCCCGCCAGGTGCGTCATCGCGATCAGTTACTGGGGCTGGCACCGCCCTTGGCACCCGACTACGCCGCCGATGAAGTGGGTGAGCTGGCGGTGGCGTTCGATGCCACCCTGGGTCGCTTGCGTGATGCCCTGACCCGTGAGCGGCTGTTCACCAGCGATGTCAGCCACGAACTGCGCACACCGTTGATGGTGTTGGCGAGCTCCTGTGAACTGCTGCTGGAAAACCCGGCCATCGACTCGCGCGGGCGCAATCAGGTTGCACGTATTGCCCGGGCCAGCGAGGAAATGCGCGAGCTGGTGCAGACCTTCCTGATGCTGGCCCGGGCCCAGCGCGAGGACGCGAGCATGTCGCCGCAGGTTTCCCTGAACGCGGTGGCGGAGGACCTGCTCGGTCTGTGGCGCGGCCCCATTGAAGAAAAGGGCCTGAGCTTGATCGTCGATCTTGGCAACCCCCTGGATATCCGCTACAACGCCATCTTTTTGCACGCGGTGATGGGTAACCTGCTGCGCAATGCGTTGCACTACACCGACCAGGGCTTTATCCGCTTGAGCCTGGAGCCTGCCGGGTTCGTGGTGGAAGACAGCGGCGTGGGGATTCCCGAAGAGAAGCGCGAAGCCATGTTCCAGCCCTTCGTACGGGGTAACGAAAAGCGCGGCGAAGGCCTCGGGCTGGGCCTTTCGCTGGTCCAGCGGATCTGCGAAAACCAGGGTTGGCATGTCAGCCTGACCACCATGCAACCCAACGGCTGCCGTTTTCATGTCGACCTGCACGGGTCTGATGCCTGATCGGCGGCGAAATTTTCACCTGGGAAGGGGCGGATTTCTGATCTCCCAGGTAAGCCTTGAGACACGCAGTTTGATCTCAAACGGCCACGACGCCATTCGTCGTTGAGTGCCACGGCCCAAGGAAAACTCAGCTATTTTGAGAATAGGTGTTCAGCAGTCCTGTCAAAGGCTTATGGTAATGAAGTTAGAAGTCGCTCGAGGTTTGTTTCTGGTCAGCGCGCTGGCTGTGGCTTCCCTGGCCCTGGTGGCCTGGGAGCAGCCAGGTCCCAAGGTGCTGACCGCGGCGGTGGGGGCCGGGCATTGTCCTCTGCCCCGTGTCGTCAAGGTGACCGATGCCAAACCCGATCACGATCTGCTGTTGTTCATGTTCGGCCTTTCCCAAGGGCTCAAGCCGCAAAGTTGAAAGCATTCTGTCCGCCTCGCAGGCCTCGCATTGATCGAGGCCTTTTTTATGGGCGACCTTTGCTTGGTCCACGGTTGCTCCTGGGCGTCCCAGACCAGAGTTGGATCCAGAAGTTCTTTTTTAGCTGCTTGAGTGTGTAAGCCATTGCTTACATCTTGCGTAAGCGATCGAGGATAATTTGCCGTCTCGATTACTGAGTGTTTCAGTTAACCAATTGAAATATATAGGTTTTTTGTAATTTTAATGGATCCAATGTTGCGGTGATGGCATTTTGGATCCTGTTGCGGCAACTCAGAAAGTCTTTAATATCGCCCCTGTGTCGACGGATAGACACGGCGATCAAGGACAGATTGCTGGAAGGAACATCGCGGGATGCGATTCATCAGGACGATGAAAGGGAAAAAAGGGACTAGGGAAAAAATGTGGGCGGGTCATACCGCCCCTTTTTTTTGCCTGTAGAAAAGTGCCGCACAAAAAAAGGCCCGCAAAGGGCCTTTTTGTCGGACACGCTGCAATCAGCGTTCGAGATCCTTGATCTTGCCTTTTTTGCCATCCCACTCTTCAGCGTCCGGCAGCGACTCTTTCTTCTCAGTGATGTTGGGCCAGATCTCGGCCAGCTCAACGTTCAACTGAATGAACTCTTGCATGTCCTCCGGGACTTCATCCTCGGAGAAAATAGCCACAGCAGGGCATTCCGGCTCGCAAAGCGCGCAGTCGATGCACTCATCCGGGTGAATGACCAGGAAGTTCGGGCCTTCGTAAAAGCAGTCCACCGGACAGACTTCTACGCAGTCGGTGTACTTGCACTTGATGCAGTTGTCGGTGACGACGAAGGTCATTTCTAGTTCTCTCCTCAGGCGGCGGCAGCGAGACCCTATCAGAATGGGCTCGCCAGGTTTGGGAGCGATAGTCTGCGAACCAGGCTAATAGTCCGCAGCATCCCAAACCGCGCGAGATTCTAGCAGCTTGTTGTCCGCTGCGTTAGATCCGTGTCTTTAATGTATAGAGCATTTCCAGTGCACGACGCGGCGTCAGGTCGTCGAGGTTGAGCTTGGCCAGTTCATCCAGGACCGGGTGCGGCAGGCTGGCGAACATATCGCTTTGCATCGGCGCGGCCGGTTTCCCGGGTTTGGCGACCGGTTGCTCGTGGGGCAGGCTGGTGGTTTCCAGGCGGCTCAGGTGCTCGCGGGCGCGGCTGATCACATCGCTCGGCACGCCGGCCAACTGCGCCACCGCCAGGCCGTAGCTCTGGCTGGCCGGGCCAGGCAGCACGTGGTGGAGGAAGACGATCCGCTCATTGTGCTCGGTGGCGTTGAGATGCACGTTGGCCACCAGCGGCTCGCTTTCCGGCAGTACGGTCAGTTCGAAGTAGTGAGTGGCGAACAGGGTGTAGGCCCGCAGGTGAGCGAGACGTTCCGCCGCAGCCCAGGCCAGGGACAGGCCGTCGAAGGTGCTGGTGCCGCGGCCGACTTCGTCCATCAGCACCAGGCTGCGCTCGGTGGCGTTGTGCAGGATGTTGGCGGTTTCGCTCATTTCCACCATGAAGGTCGAACGCCCGCCGGCCAGGTCGTCGCTGGAACCGATCCGGGTGAAGATCCGATCCACCTGGGACAACTCGCAGCTGGCCGCCGGGACGAAACTGCCGATATGGGCCAGCAGCACGATCAGGGCGGTCTGGCGCATGTAGGTGGATTTACCGCCCATGTTCGGACCGGTGATCACCAGCATGCGGGTGTTGTCGTCGAGCGCCAGGTCGTTGGCCACGAACGGTGTGCTCAGCACTTGCTCGACCACCGGGTGGCGCCCCTGGCTGATGCGCATGCACGGCTCGTCGACAAAGCGCGGGCAGTTCAGGTCCAGGTTCAGTGCCCGCTCGGCCAGATTGCTCAGCACATCCAGCTCGGCCAGGGCCGCGGCGGTGTCCTGCAAGGGCGGTAGTTCGCCGATCAGGGTCTCGAGCAAGGCTTCGTAGAGCATCTTCTCCCGGGCCAGGGCGCGGCTCTTGGCCGACAGTGCCTTGTCCTCGAACTCCTTGAGTTCCGGGGTGATAAAGCGCTCGGCACCCTTGAGGGTCTGGCGCCGGATGTAGTCCGCCGGGGCCGATTCCGCCTGCTTGCTGGGCAACTCGATGAAGTAGCCGTGGACCCGGTTGTAGCCGACCTTGAGGTTGGCCAGGCCGGTGCGGGCTTTTTCCCGGGCCTCCAGGTCGATCAGGAACTGCCCGGCGTTTTCGCTCAGCGACAGTAACTCGTCCAGCTCGGCGTCGTAGCCGGTTTTCAGGACGCCACCGTCACGGATAATCGCCGGCGGGTTATCGATGATGGCGCGTTCCAGCAGGATCGCCAGCTCCGGATAGGTCTTGGTGGTGACGGCCAGTTGCTTGAGGTGCGGGGCGTCCAGTTCGAGCATCGCATCCTGCAACTGCGGCAGGGCGCCGAGGGCATCGCGCAGGCGTGCCAGGTCACGAGGGCGGGCGTTGCGCAAACCGATCCGCGCGAGGATCCGCTCGATGTCACCGATTTCCTTGAGCTGCGGCTGCAGTTTTTCGAAGCGGTAGCTTTCCAGCAGGCAAGTGATGGAGCTCTGGCGTGCCTGCAAGACACGCAGGTCGCGCAACGGGCGGTTCAACCAGCGGGTCAGCAGACGGCTGCCCATGGCGGTCTGACAACGGTCGACTACCGATTGCAGGGTGTTTTCGCGACCACCGGCGAGGTTGGTATCCAGTTCCAGGTTACGGCGGCTGGCGCCATCGAGCACCACGGTGTCGTCCAGGCGTTCATGGCGCAGGCGGCGCAAGTGCGGCAGGGCGGTGCGCTGGGTTTCCTTGGCGTAGCTGAGCAGGCAACCGGCGGCGCCGATGGCCAGGGTCAGGGTTTCGCAGCCGAAGCCTTTGAGATCCTGCACGGAGAATTGCTGGCAGAGGCTTTTGAGCGCAGAGTCCCGTTCGAAATCCCACGGGGCGCGACGACGTGTCCCACGACGCTTTTCCGCAGGCAAGCCCTGTGGCCAGTCGTCCGGGATCATCAGTTCGACCGGATTGATCCGCTCCAGCTCCGCCAGCAGGTTTTCCCAGCCCTTGATTTCCAGGACCGTGAAGTTACCGCTGGTGATGTCCAGCACGGCCAGGCCGAACAGGCGCTCGTCGCCGAGCACGGCGGCGATCAGGTTATCGCGGCGCTCATCGAGCAGCGCTTCGTCGCTGACGGTACCAGGGGTGATGATCCGCACCACCTGGCGCTCCACCGGCCCCTTGCTGGTGGCTGGATCGCCGATCTGCTCGCAGATCACCACCGACTCGCCGAGCTTGACCAGCTTGGCGAGATAGCCCTCGAGGGAATGGTAAGGAATCCCACACATTGGAATGGCCTGTCCGGCCGATTGCCCACGAGCAGTCAGGGTGATGTCCAGCAGCTTGGCGGCCTTCTTCGCGTCTTCGTAGAAGATCTCGTAGAAGTCGCCCATGCGGTAGAACATCAGCTGGTCGGGGTGTTGGTTCTTCAGGCGCCAGTATTGCTGCATCATTGGCGTGTGGCTGGACAGATCGGGGCTATTTTTACTCATCGGATACTTAGGCGGATTCGTTTTGAGTGGAGTGCGAAGTCGAGCGCCTGGCGCGGGACTTTTTCGATGAGGGCAAGGTTAACACGGGCGGTCCGGCGTCCGCAGGCATGGCCTTTTGAAGCTTGTGCAAATGGTTATGCATAAAATATGCAAATCGGCATTTGCCAATCTCAAAAAGCGCAAGCAATATGCGCGTTATGCAAATACGCAACGTTTCTACCGTCCTACGAGCATTGCTCGATCGCCACGGGATCTCCCCCACGGAGCTTCACCGTCGTACCGGCGTGCCCCAATCCACCTTGTCGCGGATTCTCAGCGGGAAGATCGTCGATCCTTCGGACAAACACATTTCGAAGATCGCCGAGTACTTCGGCATCAGTACCGACCAGTTGCGCGGACGCGCGGCGGTTGCCGTCGCCCGGGATCAGGAGCAGGGCACGCTGCACTCCGAACTCAAGGATATAAGCCTGTGGGACGATGACACGCCCGTCGATGAAGACGAAGTGTCCGTTCCCTTTCTTCGCGAGGTTGAATTGGCTGCTGGATCAGGAAGATTCGTCATAGAAGAAAGCGAGAAGGCCAGCCTGCGCTTCGGCAAGCGCAGCCTGCGCCACAACGGCGTGCAGTTCGACCAGGCCAAATGCGTGACCGTGCGTGGCAACAGCATGTTGCCGGTGCTGCGCGACGGAGCCACGGTCGGGGTCAACGCCGGCAAGAGCGCCATCGGCGATATCGTCGACGGCGACCTTTACGCCATCAACCACAACGGCCAACTGCGGGTGAAGCAGCTTTATCGTCTACCGACCGGGATTCGCCTGCGCAGCTTCAATCGCGACGAACATCCAGATGAGGACTACAGCTTCCAGGAGATCCAGGAAGAGCAGATCACCATCCTCGGGCATGTCTTCTGGTGGGGCATGTACGCCCGCTAAGCCTTCCTGATTCGGAAAAAACCCACAGCGATGTGGGTTTTTTTACGCCTGCAAAAAAGCCAAAACCCTTGAGCCGCGCGGCTTCCATGCGTTCGTGCATCGACAATGCATAAATAAATGCATTTGTGCATTGACTGTATATGCATACATGCATATTCTTTGTCTCAAGCCGGCCGGAAAGGTTGGTGACAGGCAGAGATGCCAGGGGCAACCCAGCGCTCTTTAGTGGCACCGCTTCAAAGAACAGGCAGCGATGAACCGGCCTTGACGGTTCAGAGGGTTGGCAACTGACCCGGGTGTGCAGCGTAAAGCACCGTAAGCAGTTATCCGGCGGACAGGGTCGCGGTCGGAGAAACAATTTGAATCGATCCGTACCGCGCCAGTAGCGCCGAAAGATCAGGTGTCCGGCTGGCGCCGCCATCGCCGAAAGCGCGAGCGGTTTCAGGGCAGGGCATCAGGACCGCATTACTGAAAAGCCTGGGCGACCGGGCTTTTTGGAATGCCCACCGAACGCGGGCTCTGAAGAGAACCCTTCACCTTGAACGACAAGCCCAAACCATCACCGGCCAATGAATGGCCCTTTTTTATTGCAGGAGGCGCGACATGACGAGCGAGCAACAAGCGTTGGTGGACATGCCTATCTGGCTGGTCATCTTGCTGGCCGTGGTCGGCGGGGTTTCCGGCGAAATGTGGCGCGCCGACAAGGACGGTGCCCGCGGTTGGGTGCTGCTGCGGCGCCTGGTACTGCGTTCCGGGGCCTGCATGGTCTGTGGCGTGTCGACCATCATGCTGCTGTATGCCGCCGGGGTGTCGATCTGGACCGCCGGTGCCTTTGGCTGCCTGACCGCCATGGCTGGTGCGGATGCCGCCATCGGCCTTTATGAACGCTGGGCGGCCAAGCGCCTGGGGGTGGACGAAGTGCCTCCCCCGGAGACCCGGCCGGAACAATAGACGGACAGCGATCCGCACAAAATGCTCATGCCCCCCTCGGATATCACCAACGGACTGGAGCTGCCGGGCCCGAGAGCAGGGCCCAGCCCGCAAGGACGCGGGCTTTCTGAAGGCGAGTGATCGTCTGTCGAACCCGTCAATCGACGGTTTCTTATTACCCGGTGCCCCCCCATGAACATCACCCCGATCCTCACGCAACTGCGTGCTCAATGCCCCAGTCTTGCCCAACACATCTCGACCGGCCTTGATCTCGACCTGTTGCAAAGCAACACCACGCTGCAAACCCCAGCGGCATTTGTCAGCGTGATCACCGATCTGGCAAGCAAGGACGCCTCACAAAACGTCACCCACCAAACCTTGACCGATCGCCTGGAACTGACCCTGGTGCTCGACGCCAGCAACGGCGCTCAAGCCTTCGACCAACTCCACGGCTTGCGCGCCGAGCTCTGGCGCGCCCTGGTCGGCTTCAAACCCGACACCGATTACAACCCCATCGAATACGACGGTGGCGAACTGATCTCGATCAACGCCAGCCGCCTGCTCTATCGCCTGCATTTCTTCGCCGAGTTCCAACTGGGGCGCAACCGCTCCACGGACCCAGCGGAAACCTGGCACGAGCGCGAATTGGACGGCTTGCCGTCTTTTACCGGGGTCACGGTGAAGGTCGATGCCATCGATCCCGCCGACCCCAATCTGCACCGCCCAGGCCCCGACGGGCGCCTGGAGCTGACTTTCTCTGGAGACGTAACGCAATGACCCAACGCATCACCGTAGTGCCGGCCCCAGGCCGCGCCGTACCGGACCCGGAAGCCGGCGACCTGCTACCGCTCGAAGGCCGTGAAGTGGCTGACGGCGCCTGGTGGCGCCGTCGTCTGGCCGATGGCGATATCACCCTCAACGCCGTGCAAGCGGCACAACCACAGGATGCCCAATAATGGCTATCGGATTCAGCAATATCCCCGCGGACCTGCGTGTTCCGCTGTTCTACGCCGAAATGGACAACTCGGCGGCCAATAGCGCGTCGTCGACCCTGCGTCGGCTGATCGTCGCCCAGGTCAATGACAACGTCACCAGCACCGAAGTCGGCAGCCTGGTACTGGTTTCCAGCGTCGCCCTGGCGAAAAGCATTGGCGGCCAGGGCTCGATGCTCGCCGCGATGTACGACACCTGGCGCAAGACCGATCCGGTCGGCGAGATCTGGTGCCTGCCACTGCGCAATACCGTGGGCGGCCTGGCCAAGGCCGATCTGAAACTGACGGGCGCCGCCACCGAAAGCGGCGTGCTCAACCTGTATGTCGGTGGTGTGCGGGTCCAGGCCGCCGTGGTCAACGGAGCGACCGCTGCCCAGGTTGCCACCACCCTGGCGCTGCAAGTCAATGCCGCTACCGACCTGCCGGTCAGCGCCGTGGCTGTCGATAGTACCGTGACGCTGAGCTGCAAATGGACCGGTGACAGCGGCAACGACATCAGCCTGCAGTTCAACCGCCTGGGCAAAAGCAATGGCGAGCAGACCCCGGCCGGCCTGACCATCGTCACCGCGCCAATGGCCGGTGGTAGCGGTGTACCGGATCAAGTTGCCGCGCTCGCGGCACTCGGCGACGAGCCCTTCGAGTTCATCTGCCAGCCCTGGTCCGATGTGGTGACCCTGAATGCCTGGCAAGCGGCGATGGACGACAGCGTCGGCCGCTGGTCCTGGTCCAAGCAGCTGTTCGGCCATGTCTACAGCGCCAAGCGCGGCACTGTCGGCACCCTGGTGGCCGCCGGTCAAACCCGCAACGACCAGCACGTGACCCTCCTGGCCATGGAGCCGGGTGTGCCACAACCGGTCTGGGTCCAGGCCGCTGCCTTGGCCGCGCGCACTTCGGTGTTCATCTCCGCCGACGCCAGCCGTCCGACCCAGAGCGGCAGCCTGCCGGGTATCGACCCGGCTGCCGCGAGTGAGCGTTTCACCCTGACCGAACGCCAGTCGCTGCTCAGCTACGGTCTGGCCACCGCGTACTACGAAGGCGGTTACGTGCGTATCCAGCGGGCGATCACCACCTACCAGAAGAACGCTTACGGCCAGGCGGACAACTCCTACCTGGACAGCGAGACCATGCACCAGTCGGCCTTTATCGTGCGCCGCCTGCAAAGCGTGATCACCAGCAAGTACGGTCGGCACAAGCTCGCGGCCGACGGCACCCGCTTCGGCGCCGGCCAGCCGATCATCACCCCAAGCACCATCCGCGGTGAACTGATCGCCCAGTACGCCAAGCTCGAACTGGAAGGCCATGTGGAGAACGCCGAAATGTTCGCCGAGCACCTGATCGTCGAGCGCGACAGCCTGGACCCGAGCCGGGTCAACGTGCTGTTCCCGCCGGACTACATCAATGGCCTGCGGGTGTTTGCGCTGCTCAACCAGTTCCGCCTGCAGTACGACGCGGCGGCCTGATCGCCTGCCCACACTGCGTAACCCCAGCCCGCTCGATGCGGGCTTTTTATTGCAAGGAGATACACCATGGGTCAACTGATTGCGGGCACCTGCTACGTCAAAGTGGACGGCGCTCAACTGACTATCAACGGCGGCTGCGAAGCCCCGCTGATGTTCGTCAAACGGGAAACGGTCGTGCCGGGTTTCTACAAGGAAACCGACGTCGCCCCCACTTTCGCGGTAACCGCGCTGTACACGCCGGATTTCCCGCTCAAGCAACTGGTCGCCGGTACCGACATGACCGTCACCTGCGAGTTCAGCAATGGCAAGGTCTACGTCCTGGCCGGTGCCTATCTGACCGACACCCCATCCGCCAAGGGTGACGATGCGACCATCGCGTTGAAATTCGAAGGCATCAAGGGGACCTGGCAATGACTGATCCAGTGAAGTTGCAGGTGCCCATCGAGGCCCACGGCGAACCACTGAGCGAACTCACCCTGCGTCGTCCGACGGTGCAGGAAGTGCGGGCGATCAAGGCGCTGCCGTACAAGATCGACAAGGGCGAAGACGTCAGCCTCGACATGGATGTCGCGGCCAAGTACATCGCGGTCTGCGCCGGTATCCCGCCATCGTCGGTCAACCAGCTGGACCTGTCCGACCTCAACACCTTGAGCTGGGCGGTGGCGGGTTTTTTCATGAGTGCGGCATCGCAGCCATCGGCGAGCTGATTGCGGTCGCCTATGACCTGGCCTGGTTCTGGAAGGTTGACCCCGAACAGATGATGGCCAGGCCACTGGATGTGCTCCGGGAATCCCTGGAGCACGCGCAACGGATCAATGCGATGCAGCAGGTGCAGTGATGGCTACGACAACTAATACGCTCACGGCAAATCCCCAGACGGTTGTGAACATGGCTCTTGTCGTGAATGGCGTCCAGAAAATGGACGACGACATGTCAGCGGTCAGCAAGAAAGTCGAAAGTTTCAAAAAGAGCCTCGAGGACAGCGGCCTGGGTGAGCTGGATCTCTCGGCGCTGTTCAAGGGCGAAGGACTGGCGGCGCCTTTTGTCGAGGGTGTCAAGGCAGCGATCGAGGCAGAAAACACCCTGGCCTCGGCCCGCAAGGGGGCCGAGGGGGCCGAGGGGGCTGATTCAGGGCCCACGGCAAAAAATCTGGCCAGTTTGAGTGAAGCGGTCGACAAGGTTTCCCTGAAGTTCGGCCAGGCGTTGTTGCCTGTGGTGAACTCCGTAGTGACGGCGTTGGTGCCGCTGGTGAGCCGCGTCGCCGAGTTCGTGGCGGCCAATCCGAATCTGGTCCAGGGCCTGGCGGCGGGTGCGGTGGCGTTCACCGTCCTGCAAGCGGCGGTGGCCGGGGTGGCGGCGGTGGTGGCTGTGCTCGCTTCGCCGATCGGTTTGGTCGTGGTGGGCTTTGCCCTTGCCGCGGCGCTGATTGTTGCTTACTGGAAACCGATTTCAGGCTTTTTCAGCGGGCTTTGGGACGGCATCAAAAGCGCGGCGGCCAGCTTCATGTCGGGATTGCACGCGGTGCTCGATTGGTCGCCGATGCCGATGATTACCGCGGGCTGGGAGACGATCAGCGGGTTTTTCGCTGGCCTTTGGGAGTCGATCACGACGGCGGCCGTTTCGGTGTTCGAGTTTTTCAAGGCGCTGTTTTCCTGGACGCCGCTGGGCCTGGTCATGGACAACTGGGTGCCGCTGACAGGGCTCTTCGATTCGATCTGGCGCTTGCTCAAGGCCTTGGCCGCGCCGGTGATGGACTTTCTCAAGGGCGTGTTCGACTGGTCGCCGCTGGGGCTGATCGTCAATAACTGGGGGGCGATCAGCGCTTACTTCGGGGCGTTCTGGGACACGATCAAAGCGCTGAGCGCACCGGCGGTGGACTTTCTCAAGACGCTGTTCGACTGGTCACCGCTGGGGCCGGTCATCAACAACTGGGGCGCTATCAGCGCTTACTTCGACACTATCTGGGCGGCACTGCAAGACCCGGCGCAGTTACTCAAGGACTTCTTCCAGAGCTTGTTCGACTGGTCTCCTGTCGGGCTGATCGTTGCCAACTGGGAGCCCATCAGCCAGGTCTTTTCTGCCTTGTGGGAGGTGTTGCAAAGCCTGGCGGCCCCCGTCATGGACTTTTTCCAGACGATGTTCGACTGGTCGCCGCTGGGGATGATCATCAAGAACTGGGATCCGATTGTCGCCTGGTTCGCGGGCTGGTGGAGCAAGTTGCAAAGCTTTATCACGCCGATCAAAGAGTTGTTCAGTGGTGGTTTCGGTGACTTTGTCGCCAAGGTCACCGGCAAGGTCGAGGGCCTGGCGCAGCAACAAGAGGCGAGCAATGCCAAGGCGGCCAATGACAGCGGTTCTTCTTTCTGGAACTGGGGCGATTCGTCGAGCGGTACTGACTCCGGTCTGACCAGCAACGCCAGCGGCCTGGTCCAGCAAACCGCCGCCAACAACCGCACACAACTTGAAGGCGGTTTGACCGTGAGCTTCAAAGACGCGCCAGCGGGCTTGCGCGTCGACCAAGCGCAAACCAATCAACCGGGCCTGGACCTGACGCCTCGCGTCGGCTATCGCTCGCTTTCCCTCGGAGGTACCTATGGCGACCAGCTGGCGTGATCGTTTGTTGCCGGCGTCGTTTCGCGGCGTACCGTTCTGGGTCGACGTGGCGAAAACCCCGGTCGGCCAGAAAGGCCAGTTGCACGAATACCCTCAGCGTGACCAAGCGTTCTTCGAAGGTCTCGGCCAGCAGGCGAAGATCCATGATCTGACGGCGTTTATCGTCGGTGCCGATTGCCTTGAGCAGCGCGACAGCCTGCTCAAGGCTCTGGAGGAGGGCAGTGGCGAACTGGTCCACCCGTGGCTGGGCCGGATGCAGGTCAAGGTCGGCGCCTGTGATATGACCCAGACCCGCAAGGATGGCGGGCTGGTGACCTTCAACCTGAAGTTCTATCCGGATGAACCGCTGCAGTTCCCCAAGGTCGTCGTCGACACCCAGAAGCAATTGCAGGTGGCGTCGGACACATTGCTCGACTCTTCGCTGGCGCGTTTCGATGGGGCGATGTCACAGATCAACCAGGCGCGGGTCGGCCTGGAAAACCTGCGCAAGGGCATTACCTTGGCGTATCACGTGATCGAACAGGAGTTGCAGCCGCTGATCGAGACATACGCGAACATCTACGCCCTGGTTCGCACGATCAAGGAGTTCCCCCAGCAAGTGAGTGCCGCGGTTAAAGGCGTGCTGGGCGAATTCAAGGGCTTGGTCGGCGAAGTCAAGAGCGTTGTGGGCGAAGTACGGGGCTTGAAAGACTTTGCCGTCCAGGGCTATCACGGCATGCTGGCCGACCTCTCGAAACAGGTCGAGGACGCCAAGTCCCTCGACACCTCACAACTGACCATTGGCAAGGACTCCGCCGCGGCCTCACAGGCCACGGTGAACCTGATCCAGGATGCCTTGCTGGTCCAGATCTCCCAGTTTGTGTCAATGATTCCGGTGGCGACGCCGGCGGTGAAACTGACGACCACACCGTCACTGGCCCAACAAGCCCAGCAGCCGGTGCAACGGGCCGATGTACCGGTGGTCGACGATGTGCTGGCGCTGCGTGACAGCCTCAACGAGGTGATCTGGCAGGCGGCGCTCAAGGCCGACGCGGTGCAGTACCAGGCACTCAGTACCGTCCGTCAGGCACTAACGCAGCATCTCAACGCGGTGGCATCCAACGGGGTGCGGCTGGTTGACCTGACACCCAAGAGCACCCAGCCGGCGCTGGTCGTGTCTTACCAGAAACTCGGCGATGCCACGCGAGTGGGTGAGGTGGTGCAGCGCAACCGGATTTCGCACCCCGGTTTCATCCCGCCGGCGCCGTTGCAGATCTCCCGGGAGTAAGCCATGAACGACATCGACAATGCCGTCGTCCTGTTGGTCGACGGCCTGAGTTATGAGGGCTGGAAGACCATCGAGATCAGTGCTGATCTCGAGCGTCAGTTCCGTACCTTCAAGCTCGGTATCACCTGGAAATGGCCGGGACAGACCGTGGCCGTGCCGATCAAGGCCGGTGCCCGTTGTTCGGTGCTGATCGGCTGCGACTTGGTGCTGACCGGTTATGTGTTCAAGGCGCCTATCAGCTATGACGGCAATCAGATCAGCCTGACCGTCGAGGGCAGTTCGCTGACCCAGGACCTGGTGGATTGTGCGGCCGTCAACCAGCCGAGCCAGTGGCGTGAACAGAGCCTGCTGAAGATCGTCGAAGCGCTGGCCAAACCCTACAAGATCACTGTGCGTAGCGAGATCCCGGAAACCACCAAACTGCAAACCCACAGCATCGTGCCGGGTGAGACGGTATTCAAGTCCATCGATCGGTTGCTGACCTTGTATCGGGTGTTCTCCACCGATGATGCGAGCGGCAACCTGGTACTCGCCAAACCCGGCAGCGCCGGGCGGGCGACTGATGTACTGGAACTGGGCAAGAATATTCTTTCGGCCAATACGCCGAGGGACTACAGCGCGGTGTTCTCCGAGTACCGGGTGATCGGCCAGCACAAGGGCAGCGACCAGAACAGCGGCAGTGCGGTGAGCGAAGTCTTCGGGGTGTCCAGCGAGGCCAATCCGGATCGCAAGCGCGTCACGGTGATCAGCGAAAGCGCGCAGATCACTCCGGTGCTGGCCCAGCAACGGGCTGACTGGGAGCGGGCGGCACGCCGCGCCAGGGTGCTGAAGACCACCTACACCGTGCAGGGCTGGCGACAGTCCAACGGTGATCTGTGGCGACACAACCTGACCGTGCGGGTGAAGGATCCGGTGCTGGACGTGGACCAGGACATGCTTATTTCCAAGGTGACCTGGTCGTTGTCCGCGCAGGGTTCGATCACCACCCTGGAAGTGGCGCCGCCGCAGGTTTTCGAGGCTACATCGGCGCCTGCGAAGGCCAATAAGTAGTCATCCCCGTCTTCCCCGGATGCTGTTCCGCCGCCTTCGCGGGCAAGCTCCGCTCCCACAATGTCCGTGTTTGGCCGAAAGTTCGCGGCGTGACATCAACCCTGTGGGAGCGGAGCTTGCCCGCGAAGGCGGCCTTCCTGACACACCGCTTGCCCAAGGAATCCCCATGAGCCTACTAACACGCCTGCTGGCGCGCGGCATTGTCGTGCTCGCCAACTCGGCCAACAAACTGCAATCGCTGCAAATGCGCCTGACCGCCGGTGAAGTGAGCGACGACATGGAGCACTTCGAGCCCTACGGGTTCACCAGCAACCCGCTGGCCGGCGCCGAAGGTATCGCCACCTTTCTCGGCGGCGACCGTTCCCACGCCATTGTCCTGGTGGTCGCCGACCGCCGTTACCGCCTGCAGAACCTCGCCCCCGGCGAAATCGCCCTCTACACCGATGAAGGCGACAAGATCCACTTCAAGCGTGGCCGGATCATCGATATCGAAACCGGCACCCTGAACATTCGCGCCAGTACCGCGGTGAACATCGACAGCCCGAGCCTGACCCAGACCGGCAAAATCGTCTCCCAGGGCGATCAGGTCGCTGGTGGCATCAGCCAGATGAAACATGTGCACGGCGGCATCCAGCCGGGTAACGGCCAGACCGGCGCGCCGACGGGAGGTGCCTGATGTTCGTATCCAACGACCTGAAGACGGCGCTGACCCGTTCGGTGCTGATCAGCCTGTTTAGCTGGCGTCGCGCCAACAGCGACGACCCGCTTGATGACGATGAGCGTTTCGGTTGGTGGGGCGACAGTTTTCCCTCGGTGACCGACGACCGTATCGGCTCGCGGCTGTGGCTGTTGCGGCGGGTCAAGCTCACCGCGCAGACCCAGCTCGACGCCGAGTTCTATGCCCGCGAAGCCTTGCAATGGCTGCTTGACGATGGCCATTGCAGCGCCATCGAGATTCAAACCGAACGGCTCGACGCCCAGCGACTGAACCTGCGCACGGTTCTGACCCTGGCCAGCGGCGAGCGCCTGGATATCAACCCGAACCATAGTTGGCAGGTGACTTATGCCGTTTGAAACCCCTTCGCTACCGGTGTTGATCAACCGCACCCAAGGCGACCTGGCCGGCGACTCGCTGCGCCAGTCCGATGCACAGGTCCTGGCCCGCACCCTGAGTGGCGCGGCCTTCGGCCTCTACGGTTACCTCGACTGGATCGCCGAGCAGATCCTGCCCGACACCGCCGATGAGACCACCCTGGAGCGCATTGCCGCGCTGCGTTTGCATCAACCACGCAAGGCGGCGCAATCGGCCAGTGGCAGCGTCAGCTATACCGCTGCGGCGGGGGCAGTGCTGGATGCCGGGACCTTGCTGCAGACCAGTGATGGGCGCAGTTACACCGTGACCCTTGGTGGTACCACCAGTGGTGGGACCAATACCGCGCAGATCCAGGCGCTGGATGCGGGCAGCCTGGGTAACGGCGATGCCGGCCTGACCTTGTTTCCGGTACAGCCGGTGCAAGGGATCGGCAATACCTTCACGGTGCTGGACCCGGGCTTGAGCGGTGGTGTGGCGGCGGAAAGTGTCGAGTCGTTGCGGGCGCGGGTGATTCGCTCTTATCGCATTATTCCCAATGGCGGTTCGGCCGCCGACTACGAAACCTGGGCACTGGAGTGCCCGGGGATCACCCGGGCCTGGTGTCGCGGCAGCTACCTGGGGCCGGGCACCGTGGGCTTGTTCGTGATGCGCGACGACGATCCCGTGCCGCTGCCGGATGATGGGCAATTGGCATTGGTCCAGGCCTATATCGATCCGTTGCGCCCGGTGACTGCCGAGTTGCATGTGCTGGCGCCGGTGTTGGTCCCGGTGACTTACACCTTGCGCCTGATCCCGGATACCAGCGCCATCCGCGCTGCCGTCGAGGCCCAGTTGCAGGATCTGCACGACCGTGAGGGTGGCCTGGGTGAAACATTGTTGCTGACCCATATCGCCGAGTCCATCAGCAGTGCCAGCGGCGAGCAGGATCACCTGCTGGTCTCTCCGTCCGCCGATGTGCCGGCTGCCACCAACCAGTTGCTGACCTTCGGAGGTTGCGTATGGCTGGAGTAAGAACCGCCGCGCAATACCAGGAGCAGTTGCGCAGCCTGTTGCCGGCGGGGCCGGCCTGGGACACGGAGCAAGTGCCGGAGATCCAGCAGGTGTTGCTGGGTATCGCCCAGGAACTGTCACGGGTTGATGCCCGGGCCGTGGACCTGCTCAACGAAGTCGACCCGGTGACGGTCAGTGAACTGGTGCCGGATTGGGAGCGGGTGATGAACCTGCCCGACCCGTGTCTGGGGCCCAATCCGTTGTTTGACGATCGCCGTGTGGCGGTGCGTCGGCGGTTGCTGGCGGTGGGTGATCAGAGCATCGGTTACTTCATCGATATCGCCCGCAGCCAGGGCTATCCGAACGCCAGCGTGACCGAACTGCAGACCCCGCGCATGGGCCGGGCACGGTTCGGCAAGGCGCATTTTGGCACCTGGCAGGCGCAGTTCATGTGGACGCTCAACACCGGTGGCCGGCTGCTTATGGGCCGGCGCTTTGGCGCGAGCTATTGGGGCGAGCGTTTTGGTGCCAACCCCGGTAGTGCTCTGGAATGCCTGATACATCGTGCTGCACCGGCGCACACGCTGGTGCACATCAATTATGATTAGGGATTAGGAATATGGATTATCCAAATAGTGTGCCCAATATAGGGCTGGTGAACGGTAAGTTTGTAGATGAAAACCCTGTAACAGGAGTCCCCGGTTCATTGATACCCGCGGCATGGGGTAATTCGATCACTGACGAAGTTGTAAATGTAGTAAAGGCCTCGGGTCTGGTTCCTGATGAGGCTGATCTTGGACAGCTATTGCTGTCTATTCAAAAGATGAATCAATCAGACTCGGTTAAGTACGCTTTAGATACAGGGCAGGGTGGCGCTTATAGTGCGAATTATGTTCCTGCCGTCAAGGCACTTTTAGACGGCGTGGTGTTACGTTTCAAGGCCCAGAATGGTAACACGGGGGCAAGCACCTTTAGTCCGAACGGACTGACCGCAGCGCCGATTGTCGGCACTGCGCACTCCGGGCTCCAGGGCGGCGAGATTGTTGCCAATGGTGATGTATGGGTGCAGTGGAATAGCTCAGTCGGCAGCGGAGCCTGGGTACTGGTCGATAGCACCGGCGGCGCGCTCCAGGTTGCCTCGGCAACAAAGAGCCAGCATGCCATCAGCGCCGGACAGTTCCAAGCCGGAGCCTTGGCTTTCGCTGCAGACTCTGGCGCGGCTAACACCTACGTCTGCGCCTTTACCCCTGCGATCACCGCGCGTGCCGAGGGCCAGGTACTGCGCTTCAAGGTCAAAACGGCCAACACCGGCGCTTCGACTTTCAACGACGGCCTGGGCGCAGTCGCTCTGGTCGGTGGCGCGCATTCAGCCCTTCAAGGTGGCGAGCTGATTGCCAACGGAGATGCTTGGATTCAGTGGACTACCTCAATCGGCACTGGCTCTTACATCCTGCTGTTCTGCACGGGCGCCGCCGAGCAGGTGGCTCCGGCAACGCAGAGTAGCCATGCCGTCAACATGGGCCAGCTATTCGGCGGTCTGAAAGGGGTCGCGCGAATTGCCTCTTCGGGATCATTCACTGTCCCTGCCGGGGTTTCCACTCTTTATCTTTCCGGTTGTGCCGCTGGCGGCGGCGGCGGCGGGGGCGGCGGCAGTAGTTTGGGGGTTCCTACGAGTGGGGCTGGAGGGGGCGGTGGTGGCGCTGGTCAGCAAAGCATTCGGACGTCTTATGCGGTCACGCCTGGGCAGGTTATTGCAATCACTATTGGCGTCGCGGGAACTGGCGGAACGGGTGGTTACGGGGGCGCAACCGGTGGCGATGGTACCGATGGAGGCAGCACTGTTGTAGGCAGTCTGATCACGCTTATCGGCGGATCAAAAGGCAAGGGCGGCATCAGCGGAGGAGCCGGTGGCGGTGGTGGGGCCGGCTATCCAGGTGGCTCTGATGGTGGAGACTGCACAAACAACCAATGTACGGGTCAGGGTGGCATGGGGGGCTCGTCTCCATTCGGTGGTGGTGGAGGTGGTGGCAGGGCTGGTTCTGGCGGGGGCGCCCTTGCCAAAGCGGCTGCTGGCTTTGGTGGTGGTGGAGGAGGTGGCGGCGGATCGTATGGCGCGACGGGTTCCGGCGGTAATGGTCTTGCCGGTACTCCAGGTCTTGTAATTTTTGAGTGGTGATCTGATGAAGGCTTATGTTGTAACCGACCCGCCCCTGACCAGTCTGGAGTGGTCGACTCAGCCAAAATAATCAGCCCGCTCAGCGCGGGTTTTTTCGCCTGGAGAAATTCATGCTCATCACCCAGCAGCAGCTGCAGATCCTTACCGGTTTACTCCGGTTCTGATCGCGCAGGTCGCCCGACAGCCGCAACATATCGCGAACATCCGTCTACGCATCGCGTATGGGGAATGGCAATGCATCGTCTGGCGACGGTTGGAACTATAGCGGTCGCGGGCTGATCCAGATCGCTGGTCGCAGCAACTATCGCCTATGCAGCCTCGGGCTAAGAGCGTCGTCTACTGTCGGCTGATTTACCGCGCACCGAAGTCATCCACGAGCTTCCCGAACGCGAACTGAATTGTGTCTGCAGTTGCCGCAAACACAGCTTGGCGAAGATACCAGCGAACAGCTGGACATCTATGCCGATGCAGGTCCGCGTGATCAAACACATTCGCAAAATCTATGTTTGCCGCGGCTGTGAAGCCGCGCCAGTCACGCCGACAAGCCGGCGCAGTTAATCGAAAAAATATGGCCAGCCCTCGCGCGCTGGTTGTGCTTCAGAGCAACAATAGAGGCAGCAGTTATGAGTGCTAAAAAAGTGTGATGGGCAATCAGAGTACGGCCTACTTTATTGAGATTTCTTGAAGCCAAGGTTATCCCGATGCCAGCGTTAATAAACTACGGACAGCACGGATGGGCGGTGCCCGGTTTGGAGCCTGGAATACGAAATTCATGTGGACGTTTAATGCCAGTGGTCGCCAACTCACGAGGCGGCTTTCAGTGTGAGCCACTGGGGGAAGCGTTTCGGTGTCAATCCCGGTAGTACTCTTGAGTGCTTGATACACCACAGTGCTCCTGCTCATACGCTGGTGCACATCAATTATGATTAGGGAATAGGAATATGGATTATCCAAATAGTGTGCCCAATATAGGGCTGGTGAACGGTAAGTTTGTAGATGAAAACCCTGTAACAGGAGCCCCCGGTTCATTGATACCCGCGGCATGGGGTAATTCGATCACTGACGAAGTTGTAAATGTAGTAAAAGCCTCGGGTCTGGTTCCTGATGAGGCTGATCTTGGACAACTGTTACTGTCTATTCAAAAGATGAATCAATCAGACTCGGTTAAGTATGCTTTGGATACAGGGCAGGCTGGCACTTATAGTGCGAATTATGTTCCTGCCGTCAAGGCACTTTTAGACGGCGTGGTGTTACGTTTCAAGGCCCAGAATGGCAACACGGGGGCAAGCACCTTTAGTCCGAACGGACTGACCGCAGCGCCGATTGTCGGCACTGCGCACTCCGGGCTCCAGGGCGGCGAGATTGTTGCCAATGGTGATGTATGGGTGCAGTGGAATAGCTCAGTCGGCAGCGGAGCCTGGGTACTGGTCGATAGCACCGGCGGCGCGCTCCAGGTTGCCTCGGCAACAAAGAGCCAGCATGCCATCAGCGCCGGACAGTTCCAGGCCGGAGCCTTGGCTTTCGCTGTAGACGGTGGCGCGGCCAACACTTACGTCTGTGCCTTTACCCCTGCGATCACCGCGCGTGTCGAGGGCCAGGTGCTGCGCTTCAAGGTCAAAACAGCCAACACGGGGGCGAGCACGATCAATGATGGGGTTGGTGTGGTCCCGCTAGTCGGCGGTGCGCACGTGGCGCTCCAGGGCGGCGAGCTGGTTGTCAACGGTGATGCCTGGATTCAGTGGAACGCCTCGATTAGCGGTGGTTCGTACATCCTGCTGTTCTGCACCGGAGCGGCGGAGCAGGTGGCGCCGGCCACGCAAAGCCAGCACGCACTACCACTCGGGCAAGCACAAACGCTGATTTCAGCAAGTCAGGATCCGTCTGGGACCCTTTTGTATTTTGCTGGCGTATCTATTCCCAGCGGGTACCTGCTTGCCAATGGTGCGGCCGTCAGCCGAAGCTCCTACGCCAACCTATTCAATGCGCTAACGGTCCAGACCACGGGCAGTACGACCAGCGGTTCAGCGTCAGTAACCTCGGTAGGTTCGACATCCAACATGGCCGTTGGGATGACGATCGGCGGGCCTGGGATCCCGACAGGAACAACCATTTTGGCGATCGGTTCCGGCACGTTCACGCTGTCCCAGAATGCGACAGTGACAGCGGCGGGGGTGGTGCTTGTGGTGGCGCCATATGGGGTTGGAGATGGCTCTACAACTTTTAACCTACCGGATGGGCGAGGCGTAGTCCTGCGTGGTCTAGACAATGGGCGCGGGCTGGATTCCAGTCGGGTACTAGGTACGTATCAGGCCGACCAGCTTCTGGCTCACAATCACACCATCAACGACCCCGGCCACTACCACAGTGCATCATATGTTGGAGGCGGGGGTGGTGCGATTCAGAGTGGCACCCCGGGAACGCAATTCAACAACGTAGCGAACAACACGGGCACGAATACCACGGGCATCACCATCAACAATTCCGCAGGCGGAACGGAAACCCGTATGAAGAACCTTGCCGTAAATCTGATCATTAAATACTAGAGAGGCGACATGCCTAACACTACCGTTGCTTACCAGTGCAATGACCTGGGTGTTTATCTGGGAGAAACCATCGCTCAGGAAGATCCGCTGGATCCTGATAACTTCCTTCTGCCTCCCTACGCAACCATTGTCCCCCCTCCGACCGTCGTCGCCAATCAGCAGGCTGTTTTCAGTAATGGGGCCTGGTCGCTGCAAAATACTCCGGTCCCGGTTACTCCAGAATCGGCCCCATTGACGGTGCAACAGGCCCAAGACCTGGCTCTCTCTACGCTATATGCTGCCTACATCTCTGCCATCACCCAGCCAATCGCCTACACCACGGCAGCAGGTGTCAGCAAGGTCTTTCAAACGGACCAGAACAGCCAAAACTTCCTCGTGCAGGCCACTCAGGGCTACATGCTGGACGGCAGAGTGCCTAGTGGATTTTATTGGGTTTCATCGGACAACGTCCAAGTGCCTTTTGCGCTGGAAGATCTTAAGGGGCTGTATGCCGAGATGCTTGCGCAGGGATGGGCGGCCTTCCAAAAGCTTCAGACGTTGAAGGCACAGGTCAACGCCGCCACCACCGTCGGAGACGTGGCAGGCGTACTACCGTGAGTTGATAGCCATCGATGTGACCGTGGCCAATCCGGCCTGCCCAACGCCACCTGCTTCTTGATGCCGATCACCCGAACCCGCCCAGCGCGGGCTTTTTTACGCCTGGAGAAAGCCATGCCCATCACTGCGCAGCAGTTGCTGCAGATCCTCCCCAACGCCGGCGACCAAGCCGGCGTTTTTGTTCCTGTGCTCAACACAGCAATGAACGCTTATCAGATCGTCACCACGCAACGCGTTGCAGCGTTCCTGGCGCAAGCTGGTCACGAGTCTGGCCAACTGCAGTCCGTGGTCGAGAACCTGAACTATGGCGCGCCGGCTCTGGTCGCCACCTGGCCAAACCGATTTACTCCGGCCCTGGCCGCGCAGGTGGCCCGGCAGCCGGAGCAGATTGCGAACATCGTCTACGCATCGCGTATGGATAATGGCGATGCATCGTCTGGCGATGGCTGGAACTATCGCGGTCGCGGGCTAATCCAGATCACTGGTCGCAGCAACTATCGCCAATGCAGCCTCGGGCTGTTCGGCGACGAACGCCTGTTGCAGCAACCGGAACTGCTGGAACAACCGCAATGGGCCGCTGAGTCGGCGGCCTGGTTCTGGGAGCAGCAAGGGTTGAACGAATTGGCCGACGCCGATCAGTTCAACAGCATCACCCGCAAGATCAATGGCGGCCTGAACGGCCTCGAGGATCGACTGCAAATCTGGGCCCGGGCGAGGGCGGTGCTATGCGCCTCCTCGACCTGATCCCCGCACCCTGGCGCCTGGGCATTGTCGTCGCACTGCTGGCCTTGTTGGCCGGTGGTGCGGCGGCCAGCGCCTGGCATATTCAAGACTGGCGTTACGGTCAGCAACTGGAGCATCAAGCCCGGTTGCAGGCCGACACGCTCAACCAATTTTCCCTCGCCGCGGCCGCGCAACAGCGAGCCGAGCAGGACAAACGCCTGGCCCTGGAGCAACGGCTCCAGGTCAGCGACCAAACCCATTCCAAGGAACTGAACGATGTGCAACAGGATCAAGCTCGTCTGCGTGATCGTATTGCCACTGCTGATCTGCGGTTGTCAGTCCTCCTCGACGCCAACGATCCTGCCAGTGGCTGCAACGTGCCAGCCGCCACCGCCGCCAGCGGCGTGGTTCATGCAGCCACAAGTGCCCGACTTGACCCGGCGCATGCTCAACGAATTATCGCCATCACCGACGACGGCGACCGCGCCCTGATTGCCTTGAAGGCCTGTCAGGCGTATGCCGGGGCGGTTTCTCGCTGACATCCTGATGCAATCTCGTGTCTTGAAAGCGTAGTCCGCTCGTGTAGGGTGTTCCTTTGACCCAATACTGATCGGCTGGCATCTCTTCCCTGTAGGAGCGAGCTTGCTCGCGATGGTCGTCAACGATAACGCGGGGGACCTGATACCCCGCTGTGCCTGGGCTACCATCGCGAGCAAGCTCGCTCCTACAGGGGGGTGAGGGCTGCCTAACCCGGAGAGAAACATGGACGAAATCACCCGGCTTGCCGCCGAACTCGGCAAGCGCTTGCAGACCCTCAAGGCCGATGTCACCACCGCCGAGTCCTGTACCGGCGGCGGCATCGCCGAGGCGATCACCCGGATTCCCGGCAGCTCGGCCTGGTTCGAAGCCGGCTATGTCACCTACTCCAATCGACAGAAGAGCCTCCAACTGAAGGTACCAGAGACCTTGTTCAGCCAGGTCGGTGCGGTCAGCCAGGAAGTGGTCGAAGCCATGGTCCGTGGTGCCCAGGCCCACAGTAACGCGCGCTTCGCCGTGGCGGTCAGCGGCGTGGCCGGGCCGGATGGCGGCTCCGTCGAGAAACCGGTGGGCACCGTCTGGCTGGCCTGGGGGGTCGGCGACGAGGTGAGCGCCGAGCTCCGGCGCTTCCCCGGCGACCGCGACGCGGTCCGCCGACAAACGGTTCTGGTCGCGCTGGAAGGGCTGTTACGACGGGCGGAAGCAGAAATCGCAAATCAGGGGTAGGCGATCCGCCAACGCTGTGGAATAATACTGGCTACTTATACAGGTGTTGGCCGTCAGGCCTTATTGATTACGTGAGGACTTTAATGGACGACAACAAGAAGAAAGCCTTGGCTGCGGCCTTGGGTCAGATCGAACGTCAATTCGGCAAGGGTGCCGTAATGCGCATGGGCGATCATGACCGTCAGGCGATCCCTTCGATCTCCACCGGTTCCCTGGGCCTGGACATCGCCCTGGGCATCGGCGGTCTGCCAAAAGGCCGTATCGTAGAGATCTACGGTCCGGAATCCTCGGGTAAGACCACCCTGACGCTTTCCGTCATCGCCCAGGCGCAAAAAGCCGGTGCGACCTGCGCCTTCGTCGACGCCGAACACGCCCTGGACCCTGAATACGCCGGCAAGCTGGGCGTCAATGTCGACGACCTGCTGGTATCCCAGCCGGACACCGGCGAGCAGGCCCTGGAAATCACCGACATGCTGGTGCGCTCCAACGCGGTGGACGTGATCATCGTCGACTCCGTGGCCGCCCTGGTGCCAAAAGCAGAAATCGAAGGCGAAATGGGCGACATGCACGTCGGCCTGCAAGCCCGTCTGATGTCCCAGGCCCTGCGCAAGATCACCGGTAACATCAAGAACGCCAACTGCCTGGTGATCTTCATCAACCAGATCCGCATGAAGATTGGCGTGATGTTCGGCAGCCCGGAAACCACCACCGGTGGTAACGCGCTGAAGTTCTACGCTTCGGTGCGCCTGGACATCCGTCGTACCGGCGCGGTGAAGGAAGGCGACGAAGTGGTCGGCAGCGAAACCCGCGTCAAGGTCGTGAAGAACAAGGTGGCTTCGCCGTTCCGTCAGGCCGAGTTCCAGATCCTTTACGGCAAGGGCATCTACCTCAATGGCGAGATGATCGACCTGGGTGTGTTGCACGGTTTCGTCGAAAAATCCGGCGCCTGGTACAGCTACAATGGCAGCAAGATCGGTCAGGGCAAGGCCAACTCGGCCAAGTTCCTGGCGGACAACCCGGAAATCGCCGCGACCCTCGAGAAGCAACTGCGTGACAAGCTGCTGACTCCAGGTGTGGACACCAAGGCCAACTCCGGCGCTGCCGCTGTCGTCGCCACCGAAGACGACCTGGCTGACGCTGATCTCTGAGTAAAGCGATGACCGCCGTACTGGATACCCCGGTCGCCGTACGGCGCACGGCCATGGACCTGCTCGCGCGGCGCGAGCACGGTCGAGTCGAGCTGACGCGTAAACTGCGTCAGCGCGGCGCCCCGCCTGAAATGATCGACACAGAACTCGACCGCTTGACGGAAGAGGGACTGCTGTCCGAATCCCGCTACCTCGAAAGCTTTGTTTCCTACCGTGCCCGTTCCGGCTACGGCCCTTTGCGTATTCGCGAAGAGCTGAGCCAGCGCGGCCTGCAACGTGCCGATATCGACCTGGCCTTGCGTGAAAGCGGCTTTGACTGGCAAGCCCAGTTGGAAGACACCTGGCGCCGAAAATTCGCCGGACATTTACCCATCGATGGCCGTGAACGTGCCCAGCAGGGACGCTTTCTGAGTTATCGGGGTTATTCCATGGAAATGATCGGCCGCCTGTTCAGCGGCCGTGGTCTGGATGACTGACGTCAGGCGATAATCACGTCGTCTTGATCGTCTCGCGTGTGCGTTCCTGGGTTGATGCCTTGGCCTTGCTCCAGTTTTCCGTCCGGTTGATAAAGTCCACCAGCGCTCGCAGGCGCCCCTGGTCCCGGGCCGTGAAGGCGAACGACAAACAGGTCAAATGACTGAACTGCGGCTCATTGTGTTCCAGGTCGACATGGGCACTTTGCTGAAAGTGGCCACTGAGACACAGGTCGGCGAATTCCCTTTGTACCTGCTCCAGCGCCCGCTCACTGAGGGGATGATTTATGCGGATCACGAACTGCTTTTTCAGCCAGCGGCTGGAGTGGAAGTTGCTGTAGAACTGCTTGATCTCTTCCACGGCCTCATCGGCACTGTAGACCAGGCGCATCAGTTTCAGGTCGTTGGGCAGAATGTAGTGATTGGCCTCCAGCTGATTGCGGATAAAGTCCAGCGCGCCCTGCCAGAAGCTGCCCCCAGGGGCATCCAGCAGAATCACCGGAACCAGCGGGCTTTTGCCGGTCTGGATCAGCGTCAGCACTTCCAGCGCTTCATCGAGGGTGCCAAAACCACCGGGGCAGAGCACCAGCGCGTCAGCTTCCTTGACGAAGAACAGCTTGCGGGTAAAGAAGAAGTGGAAGGACAGCAGGTTCTGCGTGCCTTCCACGGTTGAATTGGCATGTTGTTCGAAGGGCAGGGTGATGTTGAAGCCGAGACTGTGTTCCAGGCCGGCCCCTTCGTGGGCCGCGGCCATGATGCCGCCGCCACCACCGGTGATGACCATCAGGTTGGAGCGTGCCAGGGCCGTTCCCAGTGCCCGGGCCTGTGCATAAAGCGGGTGTTCGGTGGGCGTTCGCGCCGAGCCGAACACGGTGACCTTGCGCCGCCCCTTGAACTGGTCGAGTACGCGAAAGGCGTTCTCCAGTTCACGCAGGGTCTGCAGGACGATCTTGGCATTCCAGCGGTTGCGGTCATCCTGGGCCATGCGCAGGACGGTCAGCATCATGTCTCGGTACAGCGCAAGATTCGGACTACCGGGAGCAACCTGGTTGAGTTGTTCTTCGACCCGGGTCAGGTCGATACCGTTGCTCTGGAAATGACGGGACAGCAAGTCATTCGGTTCGTAAGGCATTCAACGTCTCCTTCTGCACGGAACCCTTGGCTTGGCCGAAAGAAACGTTCGCCAAGGCCGCGTCACTGCATGTGTCGCATGTGTGCCATGTCGATTTGATGATGAGCCTATAAAGTCATGGCTGGCAACCGCTTATTGCCCTTTTGCAAAGGACTTTAGCGGCTTGTCAGGAGCGCCGCGTGGGCGTTCCTGGTGCAACGGCGCGCCGATGCTGAAGAAAGGCGCGCGAGGCAAGAGGGGTTACTTTTTCTTCACCTGTGCTTCTTTCGGGCAGTCGCTTTCCACGAACCGGGCGGAGGTGACGGGGCGGTTGGTCTTGTTCTCGGTGAATTCGTAGCGCATCACCGCGCCCTTGGCCATCAACTTGCGGTAGTTGGCGTTGCGGCAGACGCTGGCCCCCAGTTGCAGGTAAGCCGCCTTGGCGTTATCGCGCATATTTTGCGCGTAATCGGCCTGGACGCTCAGATGGTCGATCAGTTCGGCGCCTTCAACGGTGTAGCCGACGTCGAGGATGTGCTCGTCGAGTTCGCGGGGCAGGCCTTCGTTGCTCTGCTCGGCGACGTCCTTGAGCATCTTGTTCAGTTCGAAATCCTTCAGCGACGCCGCCTGGGCACTGAAGGGCAGGGCCAGTAAAAGGGCCAGGGACGGTACGATAAGGCGTAGCATGCAACTCTCCTGATTCGGTAATTGGTGCTTCGACCTGTTACCGGGGCGTACGTTCAGTGGTCCCGAAGTATAGAGGGCGGTTGTAGGCCCTACTAGGGTGAGAGTGACGGAAATGTCGACGGATGAACGCTCAAACGTGGCAGGGCTCTCTGGTAGACTCCGCGCACTTTTGCCCTCGCGAGTCGTATTTTTCGTGTTCAGCCCTTCCTCCTGCCAGCGTTTTTTTGCGATGAGCCACGCCGTATCCCGCTTGCGTGCCGAGCGCCTGGCCCGTGCCAAAACGCCTTTCCTCGCACGCGGCTCGCGAGCCGAGCGTTGTCCGGGCTGCCGGGTGATTCCCGAATATTGCCTGTGCGCCTGGCGTCCCCGGGTGGCTGCGCATTCGGCCATGTGCTTGCTGATGCACGACGTCGAACCGATGAAACCAAGCAATACCGGCTGGCTGATTGCCGATGTGATCGCCGACACCAGCGCCTTCAGTTGGTCACGGACCGAAGTCGATCCGCACTTGTTGGCCTTGTTGGACGACCCGCAATGGCAGCCATTTATTGTGTTTCCGGGTGAGTTCGTGGCGCCGGAACGGGTGGTGACACAGGTGCGCTCGGCGCCAGGCAAGCGCCCGCTGTTCATCCTCTTGGACGCGACCTGGACCGAGGCGCGCAAGATGTTTCGCAAGAGCCCTTACCTGGAGCGTTTTCCGGTGCTGAGCCTGGAATCCGAACAGTTGTCCCGCTACAAGCTGCGTCGTTCCAAGCGCGATGATCATTTCTGTACCGCGGAAGTCGCGGCGTTGTGCCTGGAACTGGCCGGGGACACCCGGGCGGCCCAAGGCTTGGATGCATTGCTGGACGTGTTTACCGCGCATTACCTGGGCGCCAAGTTTCAGCTGCCGATCAACACTGAAGACGAAGCCCACGAGCATCTGAAGACTTTCCTGTAATCTAGTGGCCGCACAGCGTCGAGCCTGACGCATAAAACAGGATCATTGGAAAAATGACCACGTACGACATCCTGATTGCCGACGACCATCCTCTCTTTCGCAGTGCCTTGCATCAGGCGCTGACCCTGGGCCTGGGGCCCGACGTACGACTGGTGGAGGTGGCCAGCATTGCCGAGCTGGAAACCCGCCTTACCGAGAAAGCCGACTGGGACCTGGTCCTGCTGGACCTGAACATGCCGGGGGCCTACGGATTTTCCGGCCTGGTGCTGCTGCGCGGGCAATACCCGCAGATTCCGGTGGTGATGGTCTCGGCCCAGGAAGAGGCCTCGGTGGTGGTGCGCTCCCGTGAGTTTGGCGCCAGCGGCTTTATCCCCAAGTCCAGTTCCCTGGAAGTGATCCAGCAAGCGGTGCGCAGTGTCCTCGACGGCGATGTCTGGTGGCCGCCCCAGGCGTTCGAAGCGGTCAGCGTGTCCGCCGAAGCCAAGGCCGCCAGTGCCGGCCTGGCCAGTTTGACGCCGCAGCAGTTTCGGGTGTTGACCATGGTCTGCGAAGGTTTGTTGAATAAACAGATTGCCTATGAGTTGAGCGTTTCGGAGGCGACCATCAAGGCCCACGTCACGGCGATTTTTCGCAAGCTGGGCGTGCGTACCCGAACCCAGGCGGCGCTGTTGCTGCAACAACTTGAGTCAATTTCGAGCCCGTAATCGCGGGCTTATTCATCTTTGTTTGACGCTGGTTGAGTTAGCTTTCCTACTCCATTTCACGCAGTTGCCTACTTATGCCGTCGCCTTTCAAAGGTCAAACCGGTTTCAAGCGCATGCTTAACGCAGCGGGTTACTCTTTCGATGGCTTGCGGGCGGCCTTTACCGGCGAAGCGGCGTTTCGCCAACTGGTCTGGCTCAACGTGGTGCTGATCCCACTGACGTTCCTGTTCCACGTCAGTCGGGTCGAGCGCGCGTTGTTGATTGCCGTGTGCCTGCTGGCGTTGATCGTCGAATTGCTCAATTCGGCGGTTGAAGCGGCCATTGACCGCATCTCCCTCGACCGTCATCCCTTGTCCAAGAATGCCAAGGACATGGGCAGTGCCGCGCAATTCGTGGCCCTGAGCATGATTGCCCTGGTCTGGGCGGTGATTCTGCTTTAAACGCCGCGGGCGTCAGGCAATGGTCGGCAGGACGATTTCATCGCTGCGCTGAACCCCGGCGGTGAAGGAACGGCACAGTTCGAGAAACTCACGCATGGCCGAGGTCTGGTATTTCTGTTTGTGCCAGATGAAATAGAACTGTCGCGACAGGTCCAGGTCCGGGGTTTCCACTGGCACCAGGCTGCCCCGACGGAACGCATCGCGCAGGGCCAGGCGCGAAATGCAACCGATCCCCAGGCCGGACTCCACCGCGCGCTTGATCGCTTCGGTGTGCTCTAGCTCCAGGCGGATGTTCAGGGCGCTACGATGGTGGCGCATCGCCTGATCGAAGGTCAGGCGCGTGCCGGAACCCTGTTCGCGGAGGATCCAGGCCTCATGGGTCAGCTCTTCCAGGCTGGCCTGGCCGCGCTGGGCCAGCGGGTGCCGAGGCGCGCAGAACACCACCAGTTCGTCCTCGACCCAGGTTTGCACTTCGATGTCCGGGTGGCTGCAATCGCCTTCGATCAGACCCAGGTCAATTTCGTAGTGCGCGACCTGTTGCACAATATTGGCAGTGTTCTGCACATGGAGCTTGACCTGGCTTTCCGGGTGCGCCTGCATGAAGCTGCCGATCAGCAGGGTTGCCAGGTAGTTGCCGATGGTCAGGGTGGCGCCCACGGCGAGTGAGCCGAAACCGGACTTGCCGTTGAGCAGGTCCTCGATTTCCTTGGCTTGGTCGAGCAGCGCCACGGCCTGGGGCAACAGCTGTTTGCCCAGGGCGTTGAGGCTCAGGCGCTTGCCGGCGCGGTCGAACAATTGACAGCTCGACTGGCGTTCCAGCTCGGTGATCGAGGTGCTCGCGGCGGATTGTGACAAGGCCAATAGCCCGGCAGCACGGGACACGCTTTCCTGCTGGGCGACGGCGACGAAGACCTGAAGTTGACGGAGAGTAAATCGCATATCTATATAACCGATAACCCTTATCTTAATAATTCAGTTAACAGATATTGTCGCCGCCATTAGAATGCTATGCAATTGCGCTCACTGACGGCGCAGGCCAAATTTCCAGGAGCCCTATCCCAATGAGCAACATGAATCACGAGCGCGTCCTCAGTGTTCACCACTGGAACGACACTCTGTTCAGCTTCAAGTGCACCCGCGACCCGGGCCTGCGCTTTGAAAACGGTCAGTTCGTGATGATCGGTCTGCAGCAGCCCAACGGCCGACCACTGATGCGTGCTTATTCCATTGCCAGCCCGAATTGGGAAGAGCATCTCGAATTCTTCAGCATCAAGGTGCCGGATGGTCCGCTGACCTCCCAGTTGCAGCACCTGAAGGAAGGCGACGAGATCATCATCAGCAAGAAGCCTACGGGTACGCTGGTGCTCGACGACCTCAAGCCGGGCAAGCACCTGTACCTGCTCAGCACCGGTACCGGCCTCGCGCCTTTCATGAGCGTGATCCAGGACCCGGAAACCTATGAGCGTTTCGAGAAGGTGATCCTGTGCCACGGCGTGCGCTACGTCAATGAAGTGGCTTACCGTGAGTTCATCACCGAGCATCTGCCGCAGAACGAGTTCTTTGGTGAAGCCCTGCGTGAGAAGCTGATCTACTACCCCACCGTGACCCGCGAGCCGTTCGAGAACGAAGGCCGGTTGACCGACCTGATGCGCAGCGGCAAGTTGTTCAGCGACATCGGCCTGCCGCCGATCAACCCGCAGGACGATCGCGCCATGCTCTGCGGCAGCCCGAGCATGCTCGACGAAACCAGCGAAGTGCTCAACAGCTTCGGCCTGAAGGTTTCGCCGCGTATGCGTGAGCCGGGTGATTACCTGATCGAGCGCGCGTTCGTCGAGAAATAAGCCTCGGTTTATTTGTAGGAGCCGGCTTGCTGGCGATGCAGACAACGCGGTTTATCAGGTACACCGCGTTATCGTTCATCGTGAGCAAGCTTGCTCCCACAGAAAAAAGCGTCCGCGTTGAAACAAAAAGCCCGCGTTGCCTGAGAAGGCAACGCGGGCTTTTGCGTTTCTGGCGTTTCTATCGGACGGGGATCACTTCCAGTACCCGTATCGTCCCGGTTTCGGGGTAATGCCAGCGCACATCCAGGTCCCAGAACTGGGCGCCGTATTCCCGATCGGGTGTCGGTGTCTGGTAGGCCGGACGCGGGTCCTGGGCCAGACATTGCTCGATCAGTTCGACCAGGGGCTCTTCAAGGCGCTGTGCGTGGCCATGGGCCTGTTGCCGGGCGTTGTCCGTCCAGAGCACGGGAATCAGCGCCGGCGCGGCACTGGCAATACCATTGACGGCGCCGGGAATGATGTCCGCGTAGGGCACGTACGGCTTGATATCGAGAATCGGCGTGCCATCCAGCAGGTCTATTCCGGAAATCCACAGGCGCTGGGCTTCGACCCGGTCCAGCTTGACCACCGACTGACCGATACCGTTCGGCCGGTGCGTCGCCCGGGTGGCGAAGACGCCCATGGACTGGTTGCCACCCAGGCGTGGCGGGCGCACCTTCAACCGTGGCTTGTCTTCCAGGGCCTGATGGAACAGGAACAACAGCCAGACATGGCTGACCTGTTCCAGTCCTTGCACGGCCTCGCCTTGGTCGAATGGCGCGACCAGTTCCAGTACGCCGCGCGCGGCCGGCGCCAGCTGTGGCTGGCGCGGGATGGCGAATTTCTCCTTGAAGCAGGAGCGCACGAAACCGATGGGCGACACGTTGTAGGTCATGGTCCGGCCCCTCAGGCCCCGATCCCCAGCATATCCCGGGCCACGGCTTCGGCAATGCGGATACCGTCGACACCGGCCGAGAGGATTCCGCCGGCATAACCGGCGCCTTCACCCGCCGGGAACAGGCCCTTGACGTTCAGGCTCTGCATCGACTCGTTACGGGTCATGCGCAGGGGCGAGGAGGTGCGGGTTTCAATCCCGGTCAGCACCGCGTCATGTAGGGAATAGCCCTTGATCTGCCGCTCGAACGCCGGCAAGGCTTCGCGAATGGCTTCAATGGCGAAGTCCGGCAGGGCCAGGGCCAGGTCGCCCAGGGCCACCCCCGGCTTGTAGGAAGGCTCCACACTGCCCAAGGCGGTGGAAGGCTTGCCGGCGATAAAGTCACCGACCAGTTGCGCCGGAGCCTCATAGTTGCTGCCACCGAGGATAAAGGCGTGGGACTCCAGGCGCTCCTGCAACTCGATACCGGCCAGCGGACCGCCCGGATAGTCGACTTCCGGGGTGATGCCGACGACGATCCCGGAGTTGGCGTTGCGCTCGTTGCGCGAGTATTGGCTCATGCCGTTGGTGACCACCCGGTTCGGTTCGGAGGTCGCTGCCACCACGGTGCCGCCCGGGCACATGCAGAAGCTGTAGACCGAACGCCCGTTCTTGGCGTGGTGCACCAGCTTGTAGTCGGCCGCGCCGAGTTTCGGGTGCCCGGCGTACTTGCCCAGGCGCGCGCGGTCGATCAGCGATTGCGGGTGTTCGATGCGGAAACCCACCGAGAATGGCTTGGCTTCCATGTACACGCCACGGCCGTGGAGCATGCGGAAAGTGTCGCGGGCGCTATGGCCCAGGGCCATGACCACGTGCCGGGAGTTGATCTGTTCACCGCTGTCGAGTTGTACGCCGGTCAGTTGGCCTGCGTCGATCAGCACATCGGTGACTCGCTGCTGGAAGCGCACTTCACCGCCCAGGGCCTCGATCTGCTGGCGCATGTTCTCCACCACGCCGGTGAGGCGGAAGGTGCCGATATGCGGTTTGCTGACGTAGAGGATTTCTTCCGGCGCGCCGGCCTTGACGAACTCGTGCAGGACCTTGCGGCCGTGGTGGTTCGGGTCTTTGATCTGGCTGTAGAGCTTGCCGTCGGAGAAGGTCCCGGCGCCGCCTTCGCCGAACTGCACGTTGGACTCGGGGTTGAGCACGCCTTTGCGCCACAGGCCCCAGGTGTCCTTGGTGCGCTCGCGGACTTCCTTGCCGCGTTCGAGGATGATCGGCTTGAAGCCCATCTGCGCCAGCAGCAGCCCGGCGAAGATCCCGCAGGGGCCGAAGCCCACGACCAGCGGACGCTCCTGCAGATCAGACGGGGCCTGGCCGACCACCTTGTAGCTGACGTCCGGGGCCGGGTTGATGTTGCGGTCCTCGGCGAACTTTTTCAGCAGGGCGTCTTCGCCACGGGCCGAGAGGTCGATGGTGTAGATGAAGCAGAGTTCGGAAGATTTCTTGCGGGCGTCGTAGCTGCGCTTGAACAAGGTGAAATCGAGCAGGTCATCGCTGGCGATGCCCAGGCGCTGGACGATGGCCGGGCGCAGGTCTTCGTCGGGATGGTCGATTGGCAGCTTGAGTTCGGTGATTCGTAACATGACAGGGTCCAGTGTGCGGGCCACGCGGGCGCGCCGGCTTTACATCAAACCGGCGATTATAAGCCCCAACGGCCAGATTCCGTGAGGCTAAAACAGCAGCTCGTCGAATCAGTCGTTACGCGCGCCGCCGAAATAGCCGCAGCCGCGCTGGACCTGGCCGTTGACCCGCAGTTCGGCGCTCAGGTGGCGCACACTGCCGGTGCTGCTGTCGACGCAGGACTGCGGCGCGACCCACAACTCGATGCGCTGGGAATTGGCTTCGCTGCTCAGGCTGAAACGTCCGTCACCCAGTTGTTCTTCCAGGTAAGGCAGGGCCAGGGGCGGCTGGTTTTCGCGTTGCAGGATCATGCCGTTGCCGCCGACCTTCAGGCTCCAGTCCGGGTTGTGACCGCTGGCAATCACGGTCTGGAATTTGAAGTCGGGATCGTTGCAACTGCCGGTGCCGCGTTCCAGGCGGTAGTACTGTTGCAGGTTCAACTGGCCGTCGCTGCCATCGGCGGTGCTGGAGGAAAACCGTCCGCGCAGGTCGGCGAACAGCTTGCCCGAGGGGCCGGAGAGGCTTGCGGCCTGCTGCAGGACGCTGGTGTTGCCGCTGTCGCTGACGACATAGCGGCGTTGTTCCTGGCAGGGCTGGAACATCAGCTTGCCGTTGACGCTGGCGAGTTCACCTTGCATCCGGCTCAGGCCCGCCGTGGATGGCGAGGTGGCTGGCGCAAGCATCTGGCAACCGGCGGCGAACAGCGGCAGGGCGAAAATCATCAAGGAACGGGCGGCGCGCATCATGGGGTCTCCAGGCAAGTGCCGCCACGTTACTCAGGCCGGGAGGGCTGCACAAGCCTTGGCGCCAGTCTCCAGGTTTTGTGGCGTCTTTAGGGGCCTCTTCGCGGGCAAGCTCCGCTCCCACAGTCATTCGTGTCGAACCTCAAGTCTGTGTACGACCGAGAATCCGTGGGAGCGGAGCTTGCCCGCGAAAGGGCCCTGAAGGCCGACAAAAAAAAGCGGGCACTCAACCGACGTAGTAGGTCTGACCGGTCTGCAAGCCTTCCACACTCTTGGCGTAGGCCAAGGCCACGTCCGCCGCTGGTACCGGTTTGAATCCACGGAAGTACGGCGCATAGCTGCCCATGGCTTCCACCAGCACGTTCGGGCTTACCGAGTTCACCCGCAGACCGCGTGGCAGTTCGATTGCCGCTGCCTTGACGAAGCCGTCGATGGCGCCGTTGACCAGGCTTGCCGAGGCGCCGGTGCGGATCGGGTCGCGGTTCAGAATGCCGCTGGTCAGGGTGAACGAGGCACCGTCATTGGCATATTCCCGCCCGATCAACACCAGGTTGACCTGGCCCATCAGTTTGTCTTGCAGGCCGAGGGCGAAGTCCTTTTCGCTCATGTCGGCCAAGGGGACAAAGTTTACGTTGCCGGCGGCGCAGATCAGCGCATCGAACTTGCCGGTCTGTTCGAACAGCTGGCGAATCGATGTGCTGTCGCTGATGTCCACGTGCAGGTCACCGCTGCTGCGACCGATCTTGATGATCTGGTGACGCTGGCCGAGTTCCTCTGCCACGGCCGAGCCAATGGTGCCGTGGGCGCCAATCAATAGGATTTTCATGATGCGGTTCCTCCAGTGGGTGATTGAGCCTTCAGTCTAGAGTGGATTTTCCTGCTGATAAGCGCACTAATAGGCAACCTTTGGTTTTCTTTTGGAAACAATCCATGAGTGATATGGATGATCTGGCGGCTTTTGCCGTGTTGGTCGAGGCGGGCAGTTTTACCCTGGCCGCCCAGCAATTAGGTTGCAGCAAGGGGCAGTTGTCCAAGCGCATCAGTCAATTGGAGGCACAGTTTGCCGTGGTGTTGTTGCACCGCACCACCCGGCGCCTGAGCCTTACCGCCGCCGGTGCGGCCTTGTTGCCCCAGGCCCAGGCGTTGGTGATACAAGTGGAGCGGGCGCATCAGGCCCTGGCCCGGCTCAAGGACGACATCGCCGGGCCCGTGCGCATGACCGTGCCGGTGTCCCTCGGGGAAACCTTCTTTGATGGTCTGCTGCTGGAGTTTTCCCGGGATTATCCCGATGTCCAGATCGAACTGGACCTGAACAATGGTTTCCGCGATCTGGCACGGGAGGGCTTCGACCTGGCCATTCGTACCGAGGTCGGCAGTGACGAACGGCTGGTGGCGCGGCCATTGCTGGTGATGAACGAACTGACCTGCGCCAGTCCGGCCTATCTGGAGCGTTACGGTGAACCGCAGACGCCCCAGGAACTGGCGAACCACCGTTGTCTGCTCAACAGCCACTACAGCGGTCGTGAGGAGTGGCAATACCACCGTGAACATGAGCTCCTGCGGGTGCGGGTGGCGGGCCCCTTCGCCAGCAATCACTACAATCTGCTGAAGAAGGCGGCGCTGGTGGGCGCGGGCATCGCCCGCCTGCCGTCCTACGTCCTGCCCGCGGAACTGGCCGACGGGCGTCTACGTTGGCTGTTGCGCGACTACCGCACTCGCGATATGCCGTTGTACCTGGTGCACCCTTACCAGGGTGGCCTGCCTCGGCGTACGCAAGTACTCGCCGACTATCTGGTCGGCTGGTTCAAGCGCAGCAGCGAGGCGCTGGCGCGGCTTCAGCGATAACGCCTGGCAATCAGTTGATCAATGGAAAACACCCCCGGCCCCTTGGCCATCAACAGCAACAGGATCGCCATCCAGGTGCCATGGGTCGGGTAGGCGCCCGGGTAGACGAACAGCTGGATGGTCAGGGTCATGCCGAACAGCGCCAGTGCCGAGAAGCGCGTGGCGAAACCGAGCAGGATCAGTACCGGGAAAAAGTGTTCGCCAAACGCGGACAGATGGGCGGCAATCTCCGGCGACAGCAGCGGCACCTTGTACTCGCTGACGAACAACGGGATGGTGGAGTCGGCCAGGCGCGGCACGCCGATATCGAAAGTGCCGGAGATCAGGTCAACGGCAAAGCCCTCGACCTTGGTCTGGCCGGATTTCCAGAACACGGCCGCGATGGAGAAGCGGGCGACAAAGGCAATCAGGCTGTAGGGAATCATCTCGAAGAGCTGGATGATCCGCCCGATCAGGCGCGCAACGGGGTTCTGCGGTTCAGTGCGGATGTTCATGGGCGGGCCTTTTCTTCTGAGTACAGGTGGATGATGGCGCTGTAGCGAATCAACAGGGCAAGGGCATGGCTCGGATCGAACGTTTCGCTGGCGTCATAAGCGTAGGCAATGGCCAACTCCAGCGGACAGTCGTTTTGCAGGCTTTGGATAAATACCAGGGTGCCGATATCGATCCTGAATACCTCGACTTGCCAGTGTTGGCGCAGGACCAGCGCGGCTTCGCCCTGTGTCGGGTCGATCTGTTCCAGCTGGCCTTCACCTTGATGGGCTTCCCATAACGACACGACGGCATAGGGTGAATCGAGCACGGCGAGGCTGGGATGCAGGCGAACCCGCAGGCGGCTGAGGGCTTCGGGGTCGGCGAGGTGGAGGCCAATCTGCTCCGGGCTCAAGGGGATCGCATCGGCGGCGTGATAGGCATTGATCCGCAGCCGCTCCAGGCGGGCTACGTCGGCCAGGTAAGGCACGCTCGCCGCAGGCGAAAATCCCTGGATAAAACTGCCGAAGTCCTGGCCGTAGTCGTTGAGGATCGGGCTGATGGGCGGAAAATCGCGGATATAGAGGCCGGCCATGTCGCGGAAGAACTCATCGCCGACCAGGACCCTGATCACCGGGTAGCTGTCCGCCAGGGCATTGATCAGCGAACTCTGGACATTGTTGCGATACACCGCGAAGCGGCTGGCCGGATCGGCCCCATTGCGGCTGCACAGGCCGGGTGGACAGGGCCGTTGTGGGTCGAGCAGCGCGGCACTGAAGGTGGTTTGGTCGCTCATGCTGGCACCTCGTTCCGGTCCAGCAGCCCCTGGGCTTGCCCGGCTTCAGCCAGAAGCACGGCGAAGGCGGGGAGTTGGTTGTCCCGTTCGATCAGGGTCGCCATGGGCCCGATTTTCGCCAACACCTGCTGATACAGGGCCCAGACCGCCTGATCGATCGGCGCGCCGTGATCATCGATCAGCAGCCGGTCGCCGAGGTTGTCGGCATCTTCGGCAAAACCGGCCAGATGGATCTCTCCCACGGCGTGCAGTGGCAGCGCCTCGATGTAGGCCAGCGGATCGCGTTGGTGGTTGATGCTGGAGACGTAGATATTGTTCACGTCCAGCAGCAGCCCGCAACCGGTGCGACGGATGATTTGGCTGATGAAATCCGCCTCATCCAGGGTCGAGCGCTGGAATTGCAGGTAAGTCGCCGGATTCTCCAGCAGCATTGGCCGCTTCAAGGCGCTTTGCACCTGGTCGACATGTTCGCAGACCCGTTGCAAGGTGGCCTGGTCGTAGGCCAGCGGCAGCAGGTCGTTGAGAAACACCGGGCCGTGGGTCGACCAGGCCAGGTGTTCGGAAAAGGACTGGGGTTGATAGCGTTCGATCAGTGTCGCCAGGCGCTTGAGGTGTTCGTGGTCCAGCGGGCCTTCGGCGCCAATGGACAAGCCGACCCCGTGCAGCGACAGCGGATACTGTTCACGGATCAAACCCAGGTAATGATGAAACGGCCCGCCGGCGACCATGTAGTTTTCGGCATGGACCTCGAAAAAACCGAGGTCGGGACGCGTTTCGAGTACGACTTGAAAGTGTTCGGTCTTGAGCCCCAGCCCGGCGCGGGGCGGGAGCCCAGGTACTACGGCCTGAGCGCGGTGAAGGGGGGCGGGTCGCAGTGACATGGGCATCTTCGGCGCTCAGGCTGGCGGGTGACGGGGTTCTGGTTGATCAGGCCTTGGGGGTGAAGGCTTGCAACTGACCTTTGCCGGTAGGCGAGGTCTCGCTTTTCGTGTTCAAGCAGGTGCCTTTTGGCACGGACTTCCAGGAGTTGGCCTGGAAGTCTTTGGTCGAAGTGCCGGCGCAGGTGGTGCCGGCGCCCGCGGCGCAGTCGTTCTTGCCTTTCATGGCGACGCCGAAGCATTTTTCCATATCATCGGCGGCATGGGCGGTCATCGGCAATGCGGCGATGCTCAGGGCGGAACCGAGGGCCAGGGCCAGGGTGGCGGCGGACAGGGTGCGGGTAGTGGCGCTCATGGTAGATCTCCAGTTGTTGTCAGGTTGGGAAGCAGTTGTGGGGTGGGTTTCATTGCCTTCCTGCCTTACTTGAGCGGCATCGGCAGGATTTGTTACAGCCTGTTGGAAAAAAATTAAGGTTTCTTTAAAAAGAAAAAGCCCCGAACAGGTCGGGGCTTCTTTTTTTTGGCCGCTGGGCGGATCAACCGCCCAGATACGCCTCACGCACTTTCGGGTCGGTCAGCAGGTCGTTGCCGCTGCCTTCCATCACCACTCGGCCGTTTTCCAGCACGTAGGCACGGTCGGCGATTTTCAGCGCCTGGTTGGCGTTCTGTTCCACCAGGAACACCGTCACACCGTCCTTGCGCAGCTGTTCGATGATATCGAAGATCTGCTGGATGATGATCGGGGCCAGGCCCAGGGACGGTTCGTCCAGCAGCAACAGTTTCGGCTTGCTCATCAGCGCCCGGCCAATGGCGAGCATCTGCTGTTCACCGCCGGACATGGTGCCGCCGCGCTGGTTGAAACGTTCCTTGAGGCGTGGGAACAGTCCCAGGACCTTGTCCATCTGCGCCTGGTAATCGCCCTTGTCGGTGAAAAAACCACCCATGGAGAGGTTCTCTTCCACGGTCAGGCGCGAGAACACCCGACGGCCTTCCGGCACCACCGCGATGCTCTTGCGCATGATCTGCGAAGATTCCTGCCCCACCAACTCTTCGCCCATGTAGCGGATACTGCCGCTGTGGGCCTGCGGCGAACCGCAGAGTGTCATCAGCAGGGTCGACTTACCCGCGCCGTTGGCACCGATCAGGGTGACGATTTCACCCTGGCGAACCTCCACATTGACACTGTGCAGGGCCTGGATCTTGCCGTAGAAGGTGGAAACGTTTTCGAATTGCAGCATTTACGCTTCCCCCAGGTAGGCTTTGATCACTTCGGGATTGTCGCGGATCTGTTGTGGCGTGCCGTCGGCCAACGGTGTGCCCTGGTTGATCACGACGATATGGTCGGAAATGCTCATGACCAGCTTCATGTCGTGCTCGATCAGCAGCACCGTGACGTTGTGTTCTTCACGCAGCACACTGATCAGCGCCTTGAGGTCGTCGGTTTCCCGCGGGTTCAGACCGGCCGCGGGCTCGTCGAGCATGAGGATCCGCGGGCGGGTCATCATGCAGCGGGCGATTTCCAGGCGACGTTGCTGACCATAGGCCAGGGTGCCCGCCGGGCGGTTGGCGAACTCGGTCAGGTTGACCTTGTCCAGCCAATACGCGGCGTACTCCATGGCTTCGCGTTCGCTCTTGCGGAACGCCGGGGTCTTGAACAGGCCGGCGAGGAAGTTGGTGTTCAGGTGCCGGTGCTGGGCAATCAGCAGGTTTTCCACTGCGGTCATGTCCTTGAACAGACGCACGTTCTGGAAGGTCCGCACCACGCCCTTGCGGGCAATCTCATGGCCGGCCAGGCCCTGGATCGGCTGGCCGTCGAGCAGGATGCTGCCGGCACTCGGCTTGTAGAAACCGGTCAGGCAGTTGAACACCGTGGTCTTGCCGGCGCCGTTCGGGCCGATCAAGGCCACTACTTGTTTTTCCTGGACGGTCAGGGCCACGCTGTTGACCGCCAACAGGCCACCGAAGCGCATGCTCAGGTCGGTTACTTTGAGGATCTCACGGCTCATTTACGCAGCTCCATGTGAGGACGTTGCATGGGCAGCAGACCTTGTGGACGCCAGATCATCATCAGCACCATCAGGGCGCCGAACATCAACATGCGGTATTCGCTGAAGTCACGCATCAGTTCCGGCAGCAGGATCATCACCACGGCGGCGAGGATCACCCCCAGTTGCGAGCCCATGCCACCCAGCACGACGATGGCGAGAATGATCGCCGACTCGATGAAGGTGAACGACTCCGGCGTCACCAGGCCTTGGCGCGCGGCGAAGAAGCTGCCGGCGAAACCGGCGAAGCAGGCGCCCAGGGTGAAGGCCGTGAGTTTGATCACGGTGGGATTCAGACCCAGTGCCCGGCAGGCGATTTCATCTTCGCGCAGCGCTTCCCAGGCACGGCCAATGGGCATGCGCAGCAGGCGGTTGATCACGAACAGTGCGAACAATGCCAGCAACAGGGCCACCAGGTACAGGAACACCACCTTGCTCACCGGGTTGTACGTCAGCCCGAAAAACTCGTGGAAGGTCTGCATGCCTTCGGCGGCAGTGCGCTCAAACGACAGTCCGAAGAAGGTCGGCTTGGGAATGTTGCTGATGCCGTTGGGACCGCCGGTGAGGCCGGTGAGGTTACGCAGGAACAGCCGGATGATTTCACCGAAGCCCAGGGTCACGATGGCCAGGTAGTCACCACGCAAGCGCAAGACCGGGAAGCCCAGCAGGAAGCCGAAGCTGGCCGACATCAGGCCGGCGAGCGGCAGGCAGATCCAGAAGCTCAAGCCGAAGTAGTGCGACAGCAGCGCGTAGGTGTAGGCACCCACCGCATAGAAGCCGACATAACCCAGGTCGAGCAGGCCGGCCAGGCCGACCACGATGTTCAGGCCCAGGCCCAGCAGCACGTAGATCAGGATCAGGGTGGCGATGTCGACCGCGCCGCGCGAGCCGAAGAACGGCCAGATCAACGCGGTCGCGATCAGCGCGATGATGATCCAGCGCTGGGTGCTCGGCAGGGTCAGGAACTGGCCGACCTTGGGCGAGACCAGCGGGCCACGGGATGACTTGAACAGTGCATTGAACTGCCGGCTGAACAGCACCCGCAGGAACATCAGGACCGAGCACAGGGCGATGACGCCGAGGGTGACGGGACCCGTACCCTCCACCTCGAGGTTGATCCCGACGATGCTCAGCTTGAGCCCGAGCACCGGAAAGGCCACGGCCCAGACCAGCAAGGCGCTGAACAGCGCCGATTTGAGATATTTGCTCATACTTTCTCAACCTCCGGACGGCCCAGGATGCCGGTCGGCCGGAACAACAGCACCAGAACCAAAAGACCGAATGCCACCACGTCCTTGTACTGGTCGCCGAAGATATCGGCGCCAAAGGCTTCGGCCACCCCCAGCACCAGCCCGCCGAGCATGGCGCCCGGAATACTGCCGATGCCGCCCAGGACTGCCGCGGTAAAGGCTTTGAGGCCCACCAGGAAACCGGCGTTGGGGTTGATCACGCCGTATTGCATGCTCAGCAGCACGGCTGCGACCGCCGCGAGGGCGGCGCCGATGACGAAGGTCAGGGCGATGATGTTGTTGGTGTTGATGCCCAACAGGTTAGCCATCTTGATGTCTTCGGCGCAGGCGCGACAGGCGCGGCCCAGGCGTGAACGGGAGATGAACAGCGTCAGTCCGGTCATGGCCACCAGGGTGACGACGAATACCAGGATCTGCATATAGGAAATCAGCACTTCCTCTGCGCCGCCTGGACCGAAGGAGAAACTCCCCGGGATCAGGTTGGGGATGGACTTGTCCTTGGAGTCCTGGGACAGCAGTACAGTGTTCTGCAGGAAAATCGACATGCCGATGGCGGAAATCAGCGGGATCAGGCGGTTGCTGCCACGCAGGGGGCGATAGGCAACGCGCTCGATACTGTAGCCATAGGCACTGGTCACGACGATCGTTGCGATAAACGCGGCGGTCATCAACAGCGGCAGGGAGTGGATACCCACCATGGCCAGCCCGGCAAGGGCGATGAAGGCCACGTAGGAACCAATCATGTACACCTCGCCATGGGCGAAGTTGATCATTCCAATAATGCCGTAAACCATTGTGTAGCCAATGGCAATCAAGGCATAGGTGCTGCCAATGGTCAGACCATTAACCAGCTGTTGGAAGAAGTGATAGATCTCAGGCATTACAGCGCTCCTAAAAACCCGATACGCATTTCACTGGTGGAGTCATATTCCGGCCCGCTGCCGTGGTCTGTGGCCACGTCGGCACGAGCGTTTGCCAGCGAACCGCTGGTGACGGTTTTAAGATTTTCAGGTGAGCCAGCTCCCGGATCGCGGGTGTCAGGCCCATAAACCTCGTAAAACAAAGCCCACTGCTTGCACAGTGGGCTTCTTGACCGGTCAGGCCTGACTTACTGAGGGGATACTTCGGTTTTCGGTTTACCGAAATGCCACTGGTAGACCACGAACTTGAAGTTCTTCAGGTCGCCCTTCTCGTTGAAGGAGAGCTCGCCGGTCGGGGTCTTGAAGGTACCGGCGTGGATGGCGGCGGCCACCTTGGCGGTGTCTTCGCTCTTCGCGGCCTTGATGCCTTCGGCGATGACTTCCACAGCCGAGTAGGCCGGGAACACGAATGGGCCGGTCGGGTCTTGTTTCTTGGCCGCGAATGCATCTACCAGGGCCTTGTTGGCCGGATCCTGGTCGAAGGACTTCGGCAGGGTCACCAGCAGACCTTCGGAAGCGTCCTGGGCGATCTGCGAGATGGAGTCGTTGCCGACGCCTTCCGGACCCATGAACTTGGCGTTCAGGCCTTTTTCCTTGGACTGACGCAGGATCAGGCCCAGTTCCGGGTGGTAGCCGCCGTAGTAGACGAAGTCGACGTTGGCTTGCTTGAGTTTCTGGATGATCGAGGAGAAGTCCTTGTCGCCAGCGTTCAGGCCTTCGAAGACGGCCACTTTCACGCCTTTCTTCTCGAGGGTCTGCTTGACCGCGGTGGCGATGCCTTCACCGTATTGCTGCTTGTCGTGCAGGACCGCAACGATTTTCGGTTTGACGTGATCGGCGATGTAGTTACCGGCGGCAGGGCCCTGGGCGCTGTCCAGGCCGATGGTACGGAACACCATTTTGTAGCCGCGAGCAGTGATTTCCGGGCTGGTGGCGGCCGGAGTGATCATGATCACGCCTTCGTCTTCGTAGATATCCGAAGCCGGTTGGGTGGAGCTGGAGCAGAGGTGACCGACTACGAACTTGACGCCGTCGTTGACCACTTTGTTGGCCACGGCTACGGCCTGTTTAGGGTCGCACGCATCGTCGTATTCCTTGGCTTCGAGCATCTTGCCGTCGACGCCGCCCTTGGCGTTGATCTGTTCGATGGCCAGTTTCGCGCCCATGAACTGCATGTCACCGTACTGGGTCACAGGACCGGTTTTCGGGCCGGCGATACCAATCTTGATGGTGTCTGCAGCGAAAGAATGGCTGGCAATACCGGCCAGAACCATAGCGGCGAACAGTTTGGAAATCTGCTTAGTCATTAGTGCTCCACTCTTGCTGTTGTAGTTTTTAGAGTCCTACGGCCGGGGCTGTGGGACCGGGTCAGATTTAACGCCGATATCCCGGTTCTGGCTCCGGCAACTGTACCGATACAGTTTAGTGTGCGCCCTCATCGATTGGATAGCGGGCAGCCGGAGGCAAAATCGAGATATGTCGCCTAAGTGAAAGAAAAAGACAGAATAGCGGCAGATTGTCATGCAGATTTTTATCTGGATGTTGCTGGCTTTCAGCTGCAATCCCTGGCGCCTTCCATCCCCTCGATCACCCCTTCAGTTTCATCTGGGTGTTTCCAAGCGAGTCTCGACGTTATCATTGCGCCGATTTTTTCTCAGGTGGACCCCCATGATTCAAGAACCTAGCACCCTCTATGCCAAACTGCTTGGTGAAACCGCATCTATTCGCTGGGAAGAGCTGCAACCGTTCTTTGCCCGGGGTGCCCTATTGTGGGTCGAGCCGGCACTGGATCTGATCGCCGCCGCCGAGGCCGTGGCCGAGAACCAGGCCGCAAAAGTCGCCGCATGGCTGGACAGCGGGGAGCTGGGCAAGGTGTCTGAATCGCGGGCGCTGGATCTATTCGAGCGCGATCCGACGCTGTGGGCGGTGGTGGTTTCGCCCTGGGTGATGGTCCAGGAAAGAGCAACAAAATAATTCAGTGCACCGTAATTGCGCATAACCCTTGTGCGTTTATAGCCGGGCGGTGTGTAGGTCCGTAACTGCGTTGCGCAGTAATGGCAGTTTGCCCGTAGAGAAAATCTACAATCGTCCGGTCACTTCGGATTCTCTCGAATACGACGCTGTCCTGTAGGAGCCGGCTTGCCGGCGATAGCGGTGGTGAATATCACATCGCAATCGCCGGCAAGCCGGCTCCTACACTTAGGGCTGTGCTCAGTACTCGGTCTTGCCCGTGTGGTTATTCAGCGAAATGACCTTGGTCTTGCCAATGCGGTGACGGTAGATCTCGCGCAGGTACTTGATGGCCTTCTTCACGCAGTCGCGGGACAGACGGATATCGTTGATCGAGACGAACTTTTCCTTGTCGTTGATCAGCTCGCGGTACTTCTTCTCGTACATCGGCTTGATTGCGTACCAGTTGGTGTCGAGGATCTTCGCCGGGTTTTCGAATTCGTTGAGCAATTCGTCGAGGCTGTCTTCATCGAACTCATCACGGGTGATGAAGTCCAGCATCGCGTTGTCCAGCGTATCGTCGAAACGGTACGGGTTACGCGCGAAGCAGCGCTTGATAAAGGCCACGATCAGCGTCAGGAAGTCGTCCGACAGGCACGGGCTCTTGGCGATCAGGGTGGTCAGCGAGAGGTTCGCCGAGGCGCCGATGACCAGGGCGTAGCGCTTGAGCGTGGTGTTGGGGAACAGGCTGTTGAGGTGGGTCTTGAGCCGGTTCAGGTCCATATAGGACAGTTTGTAGTCCTTGGGCAGGGAGACGATCGAGACCACCGATGAGCAGTTTTTGAAGAAGTGCAGGTCGTGCAGCGCCGCGGCGTCGTAACCCGAGGTCTTGTACTGATCCAGGGCCGCGCGATAGCGCTTGGACTCGATGGGCAGCAGGCTGATGCCTTCGATTGCCTGGGTCACCTTGTTGAAGTGCGGCAGGTCGATGGAGCGGAAGAACAGGTCGTCGATGTTCAGCCGTTGGGGCTCTTTCTCGAACACTTTGAACTTGTCGCCGGTGGGCGTCGGCTGTTCTGGTACCACGGATTCGGCGTAGGCAATGGCCACGGGACCAGCCAGGCTCATAAACAGGTCGTTGGCATCCAGGCGAATGGTCTCGCCGATGTCGATGCCGGCCCGCCGGAAATAGTTCTGGTCGTAGTCGGTGGTCACCGCCTGGGCAGTGAGAATGTTGAAGATCTGCTGGGAGATGTACTGGTTGGCGTGCTTCTCCATGGCATTGACATCAATGTTCTGGATGTTGCCGTCATCGCTCTCTTCGGCATAACGCATGATGTCGTTGGAGATCAGCATCATCGCGTTCCACGGGCGAATGCGCCCCATGACGCTGGCTTCGCTGCTGTCGTCATTGTCGAAGTTGTACGAGAAGTCCCATTCTTCGGACAGGTACTTGCAGAGCAGGCGACCGGCGTTGATGTGCAGGGCTTCGGACATTTCACTGCGGTGATCGGAAATGTTCGGCAGTACGCAGATACCGCTGGTGAAGATCGGTTCGAACACAAAGGAGTGGCCGCTCTTGCTGTCGTGCTCGTCGGCGGGCTTGGTGTCGAAGGTTTTGTTCATGTAGGAGTATTGCTGGGCCAGGCCGAATTCCGAGGCCATGCCTGAACCGGTACCGCCGCCGGCGCTGAAGATCGAGAAGTACAGGCGCGACTGGTTGGCCTTGATGCCGCAGGAGTCGATCAGGTAGGAGTGGATCATCTTCCAGTCGGGGCTGGAGAAGCGCTGGGTGTCCTTGTTCAGGATGATCTTGGCCAGGTACTGGCCGAGGATCGGCGCGTTGCCCGCACCACCGGCATGGACTTCCGACAGGTCCATGATCTTCATCTTGCTGTAGTCGCGGATAAAGCCGCTTTTTTCGCCCTTGCGCGAGAAACGAATGCGCCCGGCGATGTCCTTGTCCAGGTCGCCGAGCATCACCAGGGGTTCCACCAGGAACACCGGCTTGGCGGATTTGTTCTGCACCAGGCGCAGGTTGTTGCGGATCCATTGCGCCGGGCGGTAGCCCTTGTCGCTGACCTTGTCTTCGTTGTTGAACTCGTTGAGGTAGAACTTGCGGGCGTTGTACACCAGTTCCGCGACGTCCAGGGCAATGTTCGAACCGCAGCGACCCAGGCCGATCAGGCACACGGAGGGGAATTCCTGCTCACGGCGCGCCTCGCTTTCGCCTTCGGTATGGGGCGAGCGGGGGAACACCATGTCGCGCAGGCCGTCGAGGTTGTCGAGGATGCGGTCGGTGTTGGTTTCGGTGAAGTACAGGTACTGCTGAGTCGACAGCGGACGGGGAGTGGAGTAGGCCTTGTAGGTTTTTTCCGCGACCGGTGGCAACGTCAGATCGGATACTACGTTGGCTGGAGTATTTTTAGAGGTCATTGTGCGCCATTTGCCTGGTCTGGTTCGGCGGTCGAAAGGATATCAACGCGCCATCACGGAGTGAGAGATCGCGACTGTACCTCGCGATATGGGCCTGAGCGATAGGGTCTATCCCTAGGCGCTCCTAGGGGAGAGCCTTGCTTGTATTACCGAAGCATCGGCCAAAAAATGGCGTTCTTTAATTGGCGGGGAACTTTTTATGAATTTTGTACTATCAGCGCACTGAACGCAGTGCTGGGGAATTGCCGGCGCTGGTTGAGTTGGACTATAGACGCTCACCCCAGGCTGCAAGGGGGGCCTGGCAGAGTGAGGCCGATGATTTGGAAATGATCTAAATAGCGATGGGTATTAAGCGCTCGGCCTGTTCCGGCTCCAGCGGTGGCAGTCCGGCAGCCGCGCGGGCTTTGTCGCAGTACTCGTTGTGCACGCCGTCGACCCACGAAGCCTCGAATTCCCGGCAGGTGCTTGAGCGTTGGTGGTAGATCGAGCAACTGACCTGCTGGCCGACTTCGCCCTCAAGTGCGGTGCAGCGCGGCGAGCTGCATTCGGTACCGAGCATGGCCACATGGTTGGGGCCGACCTGGGTGACCAGTTCGTCGGGCACCAGGCCACCGGCCGAGGCGCATTCTCCCCAATAGAAGGACACGCGGAAGTACGCACAGCAGGCACCACAATTCAGACACGGATTAGCGTCGGGCATGGAAGGTCACGGAGGAAGTGGGGGGAGGTCATCGGCGGCTATTCTAGGCTTCGGCCCGGGCTTTGGAGGGTATTTTTTGCATAACCTTCGCCGCGGTCGCCTGTGTCGCCGCGATCAGGTGCCTGGGCAGGGCATTGCCGGGTATCAGCGCCACGAATGGTGGCAGACAGTCCAGGCGCCGCTCACTAGATTGAAGGTTCCGGGCTCAACGCGTCTGGCGGGCAAGCCCCTATAACAATAAAAGAGACGGACCCCCATGCAGAACTCGACCCAAGCGGCGAATGCCTGGCGCATTCTGTTCCTGTTGTTCCTCGCCAACCTCTTCAATTTCTACGACCGCACCCTGCCGGCGATCATCATCGAGCCGATCCGCATGGAATGGCACCTGAGCGATTTCCAGATCGGCATCATCGGCACAGCGTTCACCATTGTCTATGCCATTGCCGGCCTGCCTTTGGGGCGGATGGCCGACAACGGTTCGCGCAGCAAGCTGATGGGTTGGGGGCTGGCGGTCTGGAGTGGGCTGACGGCGGCGAACGGCCTGGTGGGCAGTTTCGCGACCTTCCTGCTGGTGCGCATGGGGGTGGGGATCGGCGAGGCCGCTTATGCACCCGCGGCCAACTCGCTGATCGGCGACCTGTTCCCGGCGCATCGTCGGGCGCGGGCCATGGGCATCTTCATGCTTGGCTTGCCGCTGGGACTGGTGTTGGCATTCTTTACCACCGGCGCCATGGTCAAGGCCTTCGACAGCTGGCGTGCACCGTTCTTTATCGCGGCGGTGCCAGGGTTGTTGCTGGCGGGGTTCATGTTCTTTATCAAGGAGCCGAAACGCGGTGCGGCGGAAACGGTGAAGGTGTCCCAGGAGAAGGTCGACCGTCCGGTGCGTCGGTTGATGGCGATCCCGACGTTTCTCTGGCTGGTACTGGCGGGGCTGACTTTCAATTTTGCCACCTACGCTTGTAACTCGTTTCTGGTGCCGATGCTGCAGCGCTACTTCCTCATGCCGTTGCAGGAAGCCGCGGTGGCGACCGGTTTGATCGTCGGGGTCACCGGCTTGCTTGGATTGACGCTGGGCGGTTGGGTCGCGGACAAATTGCACCAGCGCATTGCCAATGGCCGGCTGTTGTTCGCCGCCGTGAGCCTGGTGATCTCGACGCTGACCACGGCCTGGGCACTGCATGCCGGGCGGATCGAGATCGGGGGGTTCGTCGCGGTGTTCAGTGTCGGTTGGCTGTTTGCCTACAACTTCTACACCTGTGTTTATACGGCGATTCAGGACGTGGTCGAGCCGCGGCTGCGGGCGACGGCCATGGCCGTGTACTTTGCCGGCCTGTATCTATTGGGGGGTGGTCTGGGGCCGGTGGTGGTGGGTTTGCTGTCCGATCATTTCGCCCATGCGGCGATGCTGGCGGCGGGAGCCGAGCAGATGAGCGAGGCGTTCAAGGCCGTCGGGCTGCATGACGCGATGTACCTGATTCCGGGCGCCTTGTTGCTGACGCTGGCGTTCCTGTTCCAGGCGGCGCGCTGTTTCAGCAAGGATGCGCAGCGTATGCGCGAGGGGATGCTGGCGGATGCGCCGGCGGTGGTGCCGGTTACTGCTTGAGAGCGAGGCGCCTTCTTCGCGGGCAAGCTCCGCTCCCACAAGGCCTGTGTCAAACCTGGAATTTGTGCACGACACAGACCCTGTGGGAGCGGAGCTTGCCCGCGAAGGGGCGCTTAAGAGCACCGACTCCCACAGCGACGGATTACATCAACCAGCCACCAGCACCCGAATCGCTTCCAGGCGTAGCGCGGCTTTTTCCAGCATGGCCAGGCCTTGTTCACGCTGTTGACGCAAGGCCAGCAGTTCACTGTCACGCACACTCGGATTGACCGCCTGCAACGCGGTCAGGCGTGCCAGCTCTTCATCGGTATCCGCCGCCAGGCGCCGTTGGGCCTCGGCCACGCGCTCGGCGTGACGCGGTGCGATCTTGGCTTCGCCGGCGTTGATCTTCGGCGTCAGGCTGTCGCGCTGGGCCTGGATGAATTTGTTGGCACTGGCCCGTGGCACGCTTTCCAACTGGTCGTTCAGGGTTTCGAACGCCACCCGGGTCGACAGGTCGTTGCCATTGGCATCCAGCAGGCAGCGCAGCGCCGCCGGCGGCAGGTAGCGGCCCAGTTGCAGCGAGCGCGGTGCGACCACTTCGCTGACATAAAGCAGTTCCAGCAACACGGTGCCGGGCTTGAGCGCCTTGTTCTTGATCAGCGCCACGGCGGTGTTGCCCATCGAGCCGGACAGCACCAGGTCCATGCCGCCTTGCACCATCGGGTGTTCCCAGGTGATGAACTGCATGTCTTCGCGTGACAGCGCCTGGTTGCGGTCGTAGGTGATGGTCACGCCTTCGTCGTCGCCCAGCGGGAAGCTGGCGTCGAGCATCTTCTCGCTCGGCTTGAGGATCAGGGCGTTTTCCGAATGGTCTTCGCTGTCGATACCGAAGGCATCGAACAGGGTTTCCATATAGATAGGCAGGGCGAACTGGTCATCCTGCTCATGGATCGCCTCGACCAGCGCGTCACCTTCGCCGGCACCCCCGGAGTTGAGTTCCAGCAGGCGGTCGCGACCGGTGTGCAGTTCGGCTTCGAGGCGTTCACGCTCACCGCGGGCTTCGTCGATCAGCGCTTGCCACTGGCCGTCATCGGCGTTTTCCAGCAGCGGTAGCAGGCGTGGGCCGAACTGGTGCTGCAGGGCGTTGCCGGTCGGGCAGGTGTTGAGGAAGGCGTTCAGCGCTTCGTGGTACCACTGGAACAGGCGCTCTTGCGGGCTGGTCTGCAGGTACGGCACATGCAGTTCGATCACGTGTTTCTGGCCGATCCGGTCGAGACGGCCAATGCGCTGCTCCAGCAGGTCCGGGTGGGACGGCAGGTCGAACAGCACCAGGTGGTGAGAGAACTGGAAGTTGCGACCTTCACTGCCGATTTCCGAGCAGATCAGCACCTGGGCGCCGAACTCTTCATCGGCGAAGTAGGCGGCGGCGCGGTCACGCTCGAGGATGTTCATGCCTTCGTGGAAGACCGTGGCCGGAATGCCGGAGCGCACGCGCAGGGCGTCCTCCAGGTCCATGGCGGTTTCGGCGTGGGCGCAGATCACCAGGACCTTGGTGCGCTTGAGCATTTTCAATTGGTCGATCAGCCACTCGACGCGCGGATCGAAGCGCCACCAGCGGGCTTCGTCGTCGGTGTCCGGCTGGGCCTGGAAGCTGACTTCCGGGTACAACTCGGCGTGTTCGCCCAACGGCAGTTCGAGGTACTCGTCCGGGCATGGCAGCGGGTAGGCGTGCAGCTTGCGCTCCGGGAAACCCTGCACTGCGGCGCGGGTGTTGCGGAACAGCACGCGGCCGGTGCCGTGACGGTCGAGCAGTTCACGCACCAGGCGGGCGCTGGCATCGCTGTCGCCAGCGTTGACGGCGGTCAGCAGGGCTTCGCCTTCGTCACCCAGGAAACCCTGGATGGTTTTGTGCGCGGCAGGCGACAGGCGGCCTTTGTCCAGCAGTTCCTGGACGGCTTCGGCCACCGGGCGATAGTTCTCGCTCTCGGCGCGGAAGGCCTTGAGGTCATGGAAACGGTTCGGATCAAGCAGGCGCAGGCGGGCGAAGTGGCTGTCCTGGCCCAGTTGTTCCGGGGTCGCGGTCAGCAGCAGGACGCCGGGAATGGTTTCGGCCAACTGTTCGACCAGGGCATATTGCGGGCTGACCTGGTCTTCATGCCAGACCAGGTGGTGGGCTTCGTCGACCACCAGCAGGTCCCAGTCGGCGGCGAACAGCGCATCCTGGGCCTTCTCGTCTTCCACCAGCCACTCCAGGGCCACCAGGGCCAACTGGGTGTCTTCGAACGGGTTGCTGGCATCGCTTTCGATAAAGCGTTCGGCGTCGAACAGCGCGACCTGCAGGTTGAAGCGCCGGCGCATTTCCACCAGCCACTGGTGTTGCAGGTTTTCCGGGACCAGGATCAGCACACGGTTGGCGCGCCCCGAGAGCAGCTGGCGATGGATCACCAGACCGGCTTCGATGGTCTTGCCGAGGCCCACTTCGTCGGCCAGCAAGACCCGTGGCGCGATGCGGTCGGCAACTTCCCGGGCAATATGCAACTGGTGGGCGATCGGTTGCGCGCGCACGCCGCCCAGGCCCCAGAGCGAGGACTGCAATTGCCGGCTGGTGTGTTCCAGGGTGTGGTAGCGCAGCGAGAACCAGGCCAATGGGTCGATCTGCCCGGCGAACAGGCGGTCGCTGGCCAGGCGGAACTGGATGAAGTTCGACAGCTGGGTTTCCGGCAGCGTGACGGCTTCGTTCTGCGCGTTGAGACCGTGGTAGACCAGCAATCCGTCGACATCGTCGACTTCCCGCACGGTCATCTTCCAGCCTTCGAAGTGGGTGATGGTGTCGCCCGGTGAGAATCGCACGCGGGTCAGGGGCGCATTCCGTAGCGCATACTGGCGAGTGTCGCCAGTGGCCGGGTAGAGCACGGTCAACAAGCGGCCGTCCTGTGCCAGAACGGTGCCTAAACCCAACTCCGCTTCGCTGTCACTGATCCAGCGTTGCCCCGGTTGATACTGCTGCGCCATGCTGCCTGACTCCCGCCTTGAAAAAGCCGACTATGTTAACGGAATCGACGCTTTCAGGCCAAAAGAAGCTCACAAATACCGCGCTTTTAGCGAGCACCCTGCCTTTGCAGGTGCGAGACCTGGAAGAAAGGGTAGCTCATCGGCATGTCGGGCACCTTTGTGTGTTAATCCGGTCACACTTTGACCCTCCTGGGCTCAAGTCGCCGAGCTCGCCGCCGACAGCCTGACGACAGGAGAATGCCATCATGCTGCCACCGATACTGCCCCTGAGTGTCGTACCGATTACGTCCCAGACCGATCCGATTCGACCGCGACCGGACATCCCCCCCGTGGTGCCGGTGCAGGAAAGCTCCAATGAGAGCACCATCGACCTGCAAAAGCGTGACCCGGACGAGGCCGGCTGGCTGCTGCGCGAGGAACAGCGGCGCCAGCAGGAACAACAGCAACGCCGGCGTGAAGCCGACGATGACCCCGAGTTGCACCTGGCCGTCCCGGGCGATGAGTTGAATGCCGACAACACTGTACCCGTGGTGGCGCTGATGGAAGATCAGCCGCGTCAGGGCCTGTTGGTGGATGTCGAAGTCTGACGGCGCTCGTTGGCCAGGGTCCGCAGGGCCTGGAGCAGGGTGTCGATTTCTTCCCCGGTATTGAGGTGGCTGACGGCGATCCGTGCGACAGCCGGCAGGTTCCGCGCGCGCATATCCAGTGGCGTGTAAGCCGTACCGTTGGCCCCCAGGTTGATGCCGCTTTCGGCCAGCCGCTGTTTCAGTTCAAACACATCCCAACCTTCCAGCGTGAACGCAATCAGCCCTGATTGTTGTCCGGGCCGGCCCAGGTCGTGCAGTTCCAGGCCATTGATCTGCCCCAGTGCCTGGCGCAGGGGCTGGCTCAACGCCTGGATTCGCCGATGAATTCGCTGGATCCCCAACTCCACGGCCTCTTTCAGTGCATTCGCCAGTCCGGCCAGCAGCGCCAGGGAGACTTCGCTGGTTTCAAAGCAGCGGGCATCGGCCCGCGGGGTAAAGGCGTGGCCGTCCCAGGGCGCCGAGAGCACATCGAGCTGGACTGGCTGCAGCTGCGCCATGAATGCCGGGCGTACATACAGCAGCGCCGTGCCCCGCGGGCCGCGCAGGAACTTGCGGGCGGCGCCCTTGAGTACGTCGCAGCCCAGGGCCTGGACATCACAGGGCAGCTGGCCCAGGGCCTGTCCGGCATCGATGAAGTAGGCAATACCATGCCGCCGCGCCACTTCGCCGATGGCCTGTGCCGGATTGATCAGGCCACCGTTGGCCGGGAGCCAGGTCAGGGCGATCAGCTTCACGCGTGAGTCGATCATCCGCTCCAGGGCGGACACCGACACCGCGCCGCTCTCGTCACAGGGGATCACCTCGAGCCGGGCCCCGGACTGCAGGGCCTGGCTCATGCAGGCCAGGTTGCCAGCCCATTCATGCCGTCCCACCAGGATCCGGTCGCCCGCCCGCCAGCCGCCCAGGGCACTGAACGCCATGCCCCAGGCCGCCGAGCCGCTGCTGGTAAAGGCAATGGCGGCGCTGTCGGTGCCGAGCAGTCTGGCCGCCCAGTGACGAGCTTGCTCCTGCAATCTGGCACCTTCAACGCCGGCTTCCATGGGGCCTATTGTCGCTTCCCTCAGCAGTTGCGTGGTGATGGCGTCCAGCGTGGCCTGGCTGGGCAGGGAGGCGCCGGCGTGATTGAAATGGATCACCCGGGAGCAGCCGGGCGTCGCGGCCCGCAGGTGGGCGATCTGGTGCGCAAGTGAATCGTTCATGGCCGCAGCTCGAAAATCGCGTCGATCTCCACGGCCACACCGCTGGGCAGGCTGGCGACACCGACGGCGGTACGCGCGTGGCGGCCCTTGTCGCCCAGGGCATTGACCAGCAGATTGGAGGCGCCGTTGGCCACGACCCCCTGGCGCTGGAAGTCGGGGCTGCTGGCGACAAAGACCCCGAGCCGGACAATCCGCAGCAGGCGTGAGAGATCATCGTCAAGGGCGTGGCCCAGTTGGGCCAGCAGACCAAGTGCGGCGAGCTCCGCGGCCTGCGCGCCTTCTGCTTCGTCCAGGGTGTCACCCAGGCGACCGATAAAGGCCGGCTTGCCGTCTTGCAGGGGGATCTGCCCGGAAATGAACAGCTGGTGCTGGCTGATGACGTAGTTCACATAGTTGGCGATCGGCTGCCCCGGCTGCGGCAGGTTCAGGCCCAGTTGGGCCACTCGGTCGGACAGGGAATCATTCATGGGTAAACCTCCGGGAAAGAGGCTTGAGCATGCTGGGCGCGCCATGACCCGACAAACGCATAGATTCAATCCGACGTATCGAGATAATTCATGCGTCGGCGGCGCAGCACTGCTCCCGCAACCACTCGCAGAAGGATTCGGCGGCGGGACTCAGCGCCGCGTTGGGCTTGACCAGCCAGTAGCCGATCTCGCCTTCATAGGCCGGCAGGTCGAAGGCATTCACCAGCGTACCTTCCTTGAGATGTCGGCCGATCAAATGTTGGCGACCCATGGCGATGCCCTGCCCGGCGATAGCCGCCTCGACCACGATGTTGTAGTCGTGGAGCATGACGCTGGGGTAGTGCTGGAGATCAAGGCGATGATGGCGGGACCAGTCGATCCATTCGAAGGGTTGCTGCGCCTGTGACATGAGCCGCGGGCCTTGTTCGACGCCATCGGCCTTGAAGGACGGGCTGCAAACCGGGAAAAGGCGTTCGCCCATCAGGCGCACGGCGTTGACATGGGGCCAGCCGCCTTTGCCATAGCGGATCGCCAGGTCCACCTCGGCGCCCGCCACATCGGCCAGTTGAATCGAGGGCTCCAGTTCGACCTTGATCTGCGGGTAACGACGGATAAAGCCGGCCAGGCGCGGGGCCAGCCAGAGGGTGGCGAAGGAGGCGAGCAAGCCGATGCGTAGCACCTGGTTTTGCCGGGGCAGGCTGAGCTGACGGCTGGCCTGGGCGATCTGTTCCAGGGCCGGGCGGATTTGTTGGTAGTACCGACCACCTTCTTCTGTGAGATCGATGGCGCGAGTGCGTCGGACAAACAGTCGCTGGCCCAGATGCTGTTCGAGTTTCTGCACTTGGTGGCTGATCGCACTTTGACTGACGCACAGCTCGTCGGCGGCCTTGATGAAGCTCAGATGACGGGCCACGGCCTCGAACGCGCGCAGGGCCATCAAGGGCGGCAGATCTTGGTGCAACGCCACTTCAGCGCTCCTTGGCGGGCAATCGGGGTCAGGGGATTGTGCTGGGAAATCGGGCGACTGCCCAGGTCTTGTTGCGCGGGAGGTCTGGATAAGCGGCCGACTTGCCCGCATTATGAGTCCATAGCGCGTGTCGAAGGTGGCCGACAGTGACCCTTCGATGGAACTCGACGGATAGCGATGTAATCTGACCATGAACCAAGATGACAAGTTGATCGACCTTGATACTGAACGGGCCAAGCGTGTCCATGATCTCAATGAAAAGCGCTTGAATGAAGTTCGTCAGGCGTTCGAACAGGCCCTGCCGCTGGGCAAAGGCAAGAAAAAACCGAAGAACAAGCCGAAAAAGCGCTGATAGCCCACTGATTCTTGATATGGATCAGTTATTCCCCTTCTCCCGCGCCCTGCCTTGGGCGGCATTGACCCTGGTCAATTTTTCACTGTGCCTGCTGGGCTAACTTAGCTCCATCGCAACAAGGCAAGTGCAGGAGGCCAGTCATGTTCTTCGATAACGTGGTGATCGCCGGAGTGCTGACTGTCGGCCTCATGGTGATGTTCTTCGCCGGTTTTGGATTTTTTATCTGGAAAGACTCACATAAACGGAAAAAACCGTAGAGCTTCCAGGGAACGAGCACGCAAGGCATTTTGGGCGACTTCGGTCGCCCTTTTTTTTGCTCTTTTTTTGCCGGTGTCGAATCGGCTATTGGCATTGGATCCCGGTCATACCGGGAAATAAAAAAGGTGCGGTCCCGGCGGGAGCGTACCTTTTTTCGTTATTCGCCCGGGATCAGTTGCCGAGCACTTTCGTCGCCAGCCAGAACAGACCGGCGGACAAGCCGATGGTCATTGGCAGGGTCAGCAGCCAGGCCAGCAGGATGGTCTTGATGGTGCTGCCTTGCAGGCCGCTTTTGCTGGCAATCATGGTCCCGGCCACACCCGACGACAAGACGTGGGTGGTCGAGACGGGCAGGGCGACGATGTTCGCCAGGGCGATCAAGCCGGCGGTGGTGATTTGTGCCGACATGCCCTGGGCATAGGTCATGCCCTGCTTGCCGATCTTCTCGCCGATGGTCAGGACCACGCGTTTCCAGCCGATCATGGTGCCCAGGCCGAGGGCCAGCGCCACCGCGATGATCACCCAGAACGGCGCGTATTCGGTGGTGGCGGTCAGGTCCTTGCGCAGTTTTTCCAGGTCGGCCTTTTCACGGGAATCCAGGCCTGGCAACTTGCTGACCTGCTTGGCGGTGTCATCCAGGCAGAGCAGGCCGCGACGCACTTCAATGCGTTTTTCCGCCGACAGCGAATGGTAGTCGGTCACGCCCGTGAGGTTGCTCATCAAGGCGTTGATGGTGGGTTCGGTCCGTTGCGGGTTGCAGCGGAATTTGCCCGGCATATCGTCGGCCACGTTTTTACCCAGGGCGAGGAATTCGCTCAGGGTGGCGTTATTACGCTGATAGAACTGGCTCAGGTGCAGGGTCGCGTCGCGGGTGCGTTCGATCTGGTACGTGGTGGTGCTCAGGTCAAGGACGAACTGCGCCGGGACGATACCGATCAGCACCAGCATGATCAGGCCGATACCTTTCTGGCCATCGTTGGAACCGTGCACGAAGCTCACGGCCATGGCGGAGAGCACCAGCACCAGACGGTTCCAGAACGGCGGGTGCTTCTTGTCGTCGATCTTGCGCCGTTGTTCCGGGGTCTTGTGCATCTTGGACTCCGGACGCCACCATTTCAGGCCAACCAGTATCAGGCCCGCCAGCACCAGGCCGGCAATCGGCGAGAAGATCAGCGAGGCGCCGATATCGACCGCTTTCTGCCAGTTCACGCCTTCGCTCACGGGAATGCCATTGAGCAGGGCGTTGGCCAGGCCGACACCGAGGATCGAGCCGATCAGGGTGTGGGAACTGGAGGCCGGAATGCCGAAATACCAGGTGCCCAGGTTCCAGGCGATGGCCGCCGCCAGCAGCGAAAACACCATGGCCAGACCATGTCCGGTGTTGACGTTGATCAGCAGCTCGACCGGCAACAGGTGAACGATGGCGTAGGCAACCCCGACCCCGCCCAGCAGCACGCCGAGGAAGTTGAACACCCCGGAAAAGAATACCGCCAGGTGCGGCGGCATGGCTTTGGTGTAGATCACAGTGGCCACCGCGTTAGCGGTGTCATGAAAGCCGTTGATGAACTCGAAGCTGAGGACAAAGGCCAGGGCGAGCACCAGGCTCACAAGCACCCAGGCATCCAGTCCGCTGAATAAATCGATCATGAAGGTTTTCTGACCCGGTCATAAGGGGGCGCGATTATGCCAGAAAACTTTCAGGTGAGGGCCTGCCTGACGCCATTTGACCTGAGCAGGTGCTCAGGGCCGACGGTTGACACGCGGATGGCGTAGGTCTTGGCGTCCAGCGGGCCAGGCGTTATCCGGGTAGGAAAGGTCTGGTGGCGAAGGGCAGGGCTCGGCAAGGTTCAATACCGATAAGCCTAAGGCTCTTCGGTCTTGAGTTCCTTTTCCATCTTTTGCAGTTCCTGGGTAAACGCCTGGTCCAGAAGACTGGCTCGTTTGCGCCAGGGTTTGCGTTCTGGATCGGGTTGGGCGGCGTAGGTGGTGACAGCCCCGCCGTAAACATCCTTGTAACGTTGCTCCTGGCGCTCAAGTTCCGCGCGCAGTTCGTCTTTCGTCACAGTACTACCTAATTTGAGTTGAGTGATTGTATTCCATTAAACACAACCGCCCTGACGAGACGTTCAATTTCGTGATTGAGCGCTGACAGTCGGAACCCCAGTCGGGCCAGACGGCCTTGAGGTCGCACAGGGAATTATAGCGGTCGGTTTGACTGACACTATCGCGAAGATAAGGGAGTTCGTCAACTTTGTCGGTGAGTTTTGTGATGTAGGAGTTTTTAACTGTAACTTGAGGGCGGGCTAACCGCTGCCTGTTTTTTGACGACAGTTATCAACTCAAGTTGCATTGCAATAAGCCTGATACTTGGAAGTGGTCTGCTGATGCAGTTGCAGAATGGCTGTTCAACTTCTGGATCGGCACGCCTTGCGATGACCACCCTGCAAGGAGGTAAAAAAAACGGCCTCACTTCGTGGGTGAGGCCGGACCGACGGAGTTCCCGGTGGGTACCTGACCAGTATCCCGGGAAAACCGCAGCGGCGCGCCAAGGTATAAGCTACGACGATCAGGGTCAATTGCGATTATCGGTCGTTGGTTCGATAATCGCACAAAGTCGCGCGGCCCTGGCTTGTCTAATCGCCTGGGCCCGGCTTGTAATGGGTTTCCACGGCAGACAAGGAATTTGTAATGAACGACCAATTGCGTGATGCCTTCGCCTCCGTGGCGCCGCCCATCGTGGCCTCGCCGGCCAAACGTATCCAGGCGTTGACCGGCGACCCTGACTTCATGACGTCGCTGGCCCGTGGCCTGGCGGTGGTGCAGGCGTTCCAGGAGCGCAAGCGGCACCTGACCATTGCGCAGATCAGCCACCGCACGGAAATTCCCCGCGCGGCGGTGCGCCGTTGCCTGCATACCCTGATCAAGCTCGGCTACGCCACCACCGACGGACGGACCTATTCGCTGCTGCCCAAGGTACTGACCCTGGGCCACGCCTACCTGTCATCCACGCCCCTGGCGGTGTCGGCGCAACCCTATCTCGACCGCATGAGCGAGCAACTGCACGAAGCCTGCAACATGGCGACCCTGGAAGGTGACGACATCCTCTATATCGCCCGTTCCGCCACCACCCGGCGGCTGATCTCGGTTGATCTCTCGGTAGGCGGCCGGTTGCCGGCCTATTGCACGTCCATGGGCCGAATCCTCTTGGCGGCGCTGGACGATGCTTCCTTGCATGAGTACCTCGAACACGCCGACCTGCACGCCAAGACCAGCCGGACCCTGCATACCCCCGAAGCGCTGCTCGAATGTCTGCAGCAGGTGCGCCAGCAGGGCTGGTGCATTGTCGACCAGGAACTGGAGCAAGGCTTGCGCTCGATTGCCGTGCCGGTCTATGACGCCTCCGGGCAAGTGCTGGCGGCGTTGAACGTCAGTGCCCATGCCGGACGTGTCAGTTGTACCGAGCTGGAGCAGCGTTTCCTGCCGAGCATGCTCAAGGCCAGTCGCGAGCTGAGTGCGCAGTTGTTTTCCTGAGCCACACGCGGCGCTGCTTTCCAGGGCAAAATGCTTGTCGGATAAAACGGTAGCTTGCAAACAATTCGTTCGATTATCGAACAGTTAATCGATTATCGGATTGTTTGGCCGCCGATCCCCGGCTTACCCTGAGCTCATCACGGCGCTGAACTTCGCGCCGCCCCTCAGGCAGGTTGAACCCGGGAGTCTGCACCCATGGCTGAAATCCTTTCGCTGCATGAAGCGGTGAAGCAGTTCGTCAACGACGGCGATACCGTCGCGCTCGAAGGCTTTACCCATCTGATTCCGACCGCGGCGGGTCATGAAATCATTCGTCAGGGCAAGAAAGACCTGACGCTGGTGCGCATGACCCCCGACCTGGTCTATGACCAGCTCATCGGTGCCGGTTGCGCCCGCAAACTGATTTTTTCCTGGGGCGGAAACCCCGGTGTAGGTTCGTTGCACCGTCTGCGCGATGCCGTCGAGAAACACTGGCCACACCCCCTGGAAATCGAAGAACACAGCCATGCCGACCTGGCCAACGCCTATGTGGCCGGTGCCTCCGGCTTGCCGTTCGCGGTCCTGCGGGCCTACGCCGGCTCCGACCTGCCGAAGGTCAATCCGCTGATCAAGACGGTCACCTGTCCCTTCACCGGTGAAGTGCTGGCCGCCGTGCCTTCGGTACGCCCGGATGTCACCGTGATCCATGCGCAGAAAGCCGACCGCAAGGGCAATGTGCTGCTTTGGGGCATTCTCGGTGTGCAGAAGGAAGCGGCCCTGGCGGCGAAACGCTGCATTGTCACGGTCGAGGAAATTGTCGACGACTTGCAGGCGCCAATGAACGCCTGCGTCTTGCCGACCTGGGCCCTGAGCGCGGTGTGTCATGTCCCTGGCGGTGCCCATCCGTCCTACGCCCATGGCTATAACGAGCGCGATAACCGCTTCTACCAGGCCTGGGATCCGATTGCCCGCGACCGCGCGACCTTCACCGCCTGGATCGACGAGTACATCCATGGCACCGCGAACTTTGCCGAGTTCCAGAGCAAACTGGCCCACGCTTCGGAGGTTAAGTAATGACCTACACCACCAATGAAATGATGACGGTGGCCGCCGCCCGTCGGCTGAAGAACGGTTCGGTCTGCTTCGTCGGCATCGGCCTGCCGTCCAAGGCCGCCAATCTGGCACGGCTGACCTCTTCGCCGGACGTGGTACTGATCTACGAGTCGGGCCCGATTGGCGCCAAGCCCAGTGTGTTGCCGCTGTCCATCGGTGACGGCGAACTGGCGGAAACCGCTGACAGCGTGGTGCCCACCGGCGAGATCTTCCGCTACTGGTTGCAAGGCGGGCGTATTGATGTCGGCTTTCTCGGCGCGGCCCAGGTCGACCGTTTCGGCAATATCAACACCACCGTGGTCGGCGACTATTTCTCGCCCAAGGTCCGCCTGCCCGGTGCCGGTGGTGCCCCGGAAATCGCCGGTTCGGCGAAAAGCGTGCTGATCATCCTCAAGCAGTCGGCGCGCTCCTTCGTCGACAAGCTGGACTTCATCACCTCGGTCGGTCACGGCGAAGGCGGCGATTCGCGCAAGCGCCTGGGCCTGCCGGGTGCCGGTCCCGTGGGGATCATCACCGACTTGTGCATCATGGAGCCGGAAGCGCACAGCAACGAATTTATCGTCACCGCGCTGCACCCGGGGGTAACCCGTGAGCAAGTGATCGCCGCCACTGGCTGGGCCGTGCGCTTCGCCGAGCAGGTGGACAGCACGGCGGCGCCGACCGAGCTTGAACTGACTGCCCTGCGTGACCTCGAAGCTCGTACCGCCGCGGCCCACGGCCAAGCCCCCGGAGAAGCATGATGCGCGACGTCTTTATCTGTGATGCCATTCGTACCCCCATCGGTCGCTTCGGCGGTGGCCTGGCCGGTGTGCGCGCCGATGACCTGGCGGCCGTGCCGATCAAGGCGCTGATGGAGCGCAATCCGTCGGTGAACTGGGGCGAGGTCGATGAAGTGTTTTTTGGCTGCGCCAACCAGGCCGGTGAAGACAACCGCAACGTCGCACGCATGGCGCTGTTGTTGGCGGGATTGCCTTCGAGTATTCCCGGGGTAACCCTCAACCGTCTCTGCGCCTCGGGCATGGACGCAATCGGCACCGCGTTCCGGGCCATCGCCAGCGGCGAGATGGAGCTGGCGATTGCTGGCGGCGTGGAGTCCATGTCCCGTGCTCCGTTCGTGATGGGCAAGGCGGACGCGGCGTTTTCCCGCAACATGAAACTGGAAGACACCACCATCGGCTGGCGCTTTATCAACCCGCTGATGAAGGCCCAGTACGGTGTCGATGCGATGCCGCAGACCGCTGACAACGTGGCGGACGATTATCAGGTGTCCCGCGCCGACCAGGATGCTTTTGCCCTGCGCAGCCAGCAACGGGCGGCAGCGGCCCAGGCCGGCGGTTTTTTCACTGAAGAAATCGTGCCGGTGCGTATCGCCCACAAAAAAGGCGAAACCGTGGTCGAGCACGATGAACATCCTCGAGCGGACACGACGCTGGAGACTCTGGCCAGGCTCAAACCGGTCAACGGCCCGGACAAGACCGTGACCGCCGGCAATGCCTCCGGTGTCAACGATGGTGCCGCTGCGCTGATCCTGGCGTCTGCCGAGGCGGTGAAGAAACATGGCCTGACCGCCCGTGCCCGGGTGCTCGGCATGGCCAGTGCGGGTGTCGAGCCCCGGGTCATGGGGATCGGCCCGGTACCGGCGGTGCGCAAGTTGATCGAGCGTCTGGGGCTGGCGGTCAGCGACTTCGACGTCATCGAACTGAACGAAGCCTTCGCCAGCCAGGGTCTGGCGGTACTGCGTGAACTGGGCATCGCTGACGATGCGCCGCAGGTCAACCCGAACGGTGGCGCCATCGCCCTCGGTCATCCGCTGGGCATGAGTGGCGCACGCCTGGTGCTGACAGCGCTCCACCAGTTGGAAAAAACCGGCGGCGGCAAGGGCCTGGCGACTATGTGTGTCGGCGTCGGGCAGGGGCTGGCACTGGCGATTGAGCGCGTCTGAGAACCACAGGCAACAAAACAGGCGCCCGGATGACTGCCACGCACGGTCATTCGGGCGATTGTTCTTGCAAAACAGGCCTGTTGCAAAGTATGTCTAGACTGCAACTTACCTCCTTCGAGTGATGAGACATGACAACAACAACGATGCCGTACACCTCCGAAGAACGTAACAAGAGAATTTTTGCGATTGTCGGTGCCTCTTCCGGCAACCTGGTCGAGTGGTTCGACTTCTACGTCTATGCCTTCTGCGCCATCTACTTCGCCCCGGCGTTTTTTCCCTCCGACGACCCCACGGTGCAGTTGCTCAACACTGCCGGGGTATTCGCCGCCGGCTTCCTGATGCGTCCCATCGGTGGCTGGTTGTTCGGTCGCGTGGCCGACAAGCACGGCCGCAAGAACTCCATGATGATCTCGGTGCTGATGATGTGCGGCGGCTCCCTGGTCATTGCCTTCCTGCCTGGCTACGCGACTATCGGCGCCTGGGCGCCGGCGCTGTTGCTGGTGGCACGACTGTTTCAGGGCGTGTCGGTGGGCGGTGAATATGGCACCACCGCGACCTACATGAGTGAAGTGGCCCTGCGCGGCCAGCGCGGTTTCTTCGCTTCGTTCCAGTACGTGACCCTGATCGGCGGCCAGTTGCTGGCGGTGTTGGTGGTAGTGATCCTGCAGCAGTTCCTCAGCGAACCGGAGCTCAAGGCCTGGGGCTGGCGGATTCCGTTCGTGATCGGCGCCATCGCGGCACTGATTTCGCTGTTCCTGCGCCGGGCCCTGAAGGAAACCACCAGCAAGGAAACCCGCCAGGACAAGGACGCCGGCAGCATGCGGGCGTTGTTTCGCGATCACAAGGCCGCCTTTATCACCGTGCTCGGCTATACCGCCGGCGGCTCGCTGATTTTCTACACCTTCACCACCTACATGCAGAAATACCTGGTGAATACCGCCGGCATGACGGCCAAGACCGCCAGTTTCATCATGACCGCCGTGCTGTTCCTTTATATGTGCATGCAGCCGTTGTTCGGCATGCTCTCGGACCGCATCGGCCGGCGTAACAGCATGCTCTGGTTCGGCGCTCTGGGGACCCTGTGCACCGTGCCGATCCTGCTGACCCTGAAGACCGTGACCAGCCCGTTCCTGGCCTTCGTGCTGATCACCCTGGCGCTGGCGATCGTCAGTTTCTACACCTCCATCAGCGGCCTGGTCAAAGCCGAGATGTTCCCGGTCCATGTGCGGGCACTGGGCGTGGGCCTGGCCTACGCGGTGGCGAATGCGCTCTTTGGTGGCTCGGCGGAATATGTGGCCCTGAACCTGAAGTCGGTCGGGATGGAAAACGTCTTCTACTGGTATGTGACGGTGATGATGGCCGTCGCCTTCCTGTTCAGCTTGCGCCTGCCGAAAGAAGCGGCCTACCTGCAGCACGATCATTGATCGCTTCGCGCGCCCTTGAGGGGCGCGCCTGAGCGCTGTAACCAGCGGGCAATACATGGGTTTTTTACTTGAAGGGGATGAACGTGGGTTTCGTACGACTTGCCGAAGGTGAACTGCATTACCAACTGGAGGGTCCGCCAGGGGCTCCGGTACTGGTGTTGTCCAACTCGTTGGGCACCGACCTGGGGATGTGGGACACCCAGATACCGGCGTTTGCCGAGCACTTTCGAGTATTGCGTTACGACACCCGCGGTCATGGCCGTTCGCTGGTGACACCGGGGCCTTACAGCATCGAGCAACTGGGGCGCGACGTCCTGGCGTTGCTCGATGCGCTGGAGATTGATCGGGCGCACTTCTGCGGCCTGTCCATGGGCGGGCTGATCGGTCAGTGGCTGGGCATCCATGCCGGTCATCGTCTGCACCGGCTGATTGTCTGCAACACGGCGGCGAAGATCGGTGATGCGGCTGGCTGGAATCCGCGGATCGAAGCCGTTTCGACGGGCGGCCAGACGGCCATGCTGGCGCTACGCGATGGGGCGGTTTCCCGCTGGTTCACCCCGGCGTTCGCCGAGGCGCACCCGGATCGGGTCAAGCCGATTACCGAGATGCTCGCCGCCACCTCGCCCGAGGGCTACGCGGCCAACTGCTGCGCGGTGCGCGATGCGGATTTCCGTGAGCAGTTGGCGCAGATTCAGCTGCCGCTGCTGGTGATTTCCGGCACCGAGGATGCGGTGACACCGCCTTCGGGAGGGATCTTTATCCAGCAGCATGTCGAGGGTGCCGAATACGCCGAATTCCATGCCGCGCACCTGTCCAATGTGCAGGCTGGCGATGATTTCAGCCTGCGGGTGCTGGATTTCCTGTCCGCCAGTGTGTAAGGCAGTGCGAGTGAAACTTTTCTCTTTTAGATGAAACTTTCGCGATGGCCTGAACGCTGCCTTGCGGTTGTGCTCTGATTAACGTGATGACCCTTTTGCCATTACCTTGATCCGGACTTGCCCAATCCCATGAAGTCGTTTGCCGCACTGTTGTCAGGGCTCGTGATTGTCGCGAGCCTTGGCGGCTGCATCGGTCCGCCGATGCCCCTGACCCCGAAGACCGAGCAAGCCCTGCGCTCGCAACCACCGATTCGTTTCCTGCTGACCTACGATGACGGACCCAGCGCCTCGAGTTTCTGGAACCCGACGGCATCGGTGCTCGATGACCTGGCCCACAACCCGATCCAGCCGGGTATCAAGGCCGTGTTCTTTGTCCAGACCCGTGCCCCCCGAGCCGGCAACAGTGACATAGGTCGTGCGCTGATGCGCCGTGAGTATGCCGAGGGACATATCCTCGGCTTTCATACCGCGACTCCCTGGCACACCAATCACCGCTCGCTGAGCCCGGAGGAGCTGGAACAGTCGCTCACCGACGGTAGCGCGGATATTGCGGCGATCACTGGCGCGCCACCGACGATCCTGCGCCCACCGTTCTGGAATTACGACAAGCGCACCTTCGCCGCCTACCAGCGTCATGATATGCACGTTTTGTTGACGGACCTGAGTGCCAATGACGGCAAGGTCTGGGGCATCACCGCCAGTCCACAACGGCGGGCCAACCTGCTCAAGCACCTGGCCGAAGTGCGTGAGCAGATTGCCCAGGGGAAGATGCCGGTGGTCGATGGAGTAATTCCGGTGGTGGTGACTTTCCACGACCTCAACCGCTACACCGCCCGGCATATGCAGGAGTATTTGCAGATCCTGATGGACTGCGCACGGGACACCGGCGTGCCGACGGCCGAGCAACCCTTCTATACGGATCGCTCGGCATTGTTGCGGGCCGTGATGGCCCGTACGGTTCAGGACAGTTCCATGCCCGTGCAGTTGCCCGGGTTCTGGAACTGGTGGTGGGATAAGAATTCACACTAAGGCGGCGGACGCCTATAGCAACGAAATCGGATAGCTGACGATCAGCCGGTTCTCATCGAACTCATTGGTGCTGAAGCTTTTGCGGATACTCGAATTGCGCCAGCGCACGCTGAGATTTTTGAAGGTGCCGCTTTGCAGGGTGTAGCCCAGTTCCGATTCGCGACCCCACTCCTTGCCGTTGGTAATGGCCCCGGTGTGCACGTTGTCGCCGCTGATATAGCGGTTCATCAGGGTCAGCCCCGGAATGCCGAGCGCGGCGAAGTTGTAGTCATGGCGCAACTGCCAGGACTTCTCGCGGGCATTGTCGTAACTGTTGTTGTAGCTATCGTTGGCCAGGGTGCCGCCGCTGGTGCCGTTGACGCGCATCCAGACGCTGTTGCCGGTGAGTTTCTGCAAGCCGACATAGAAGGTGTTGCCACCATATTTGGCTGAGAACAGTCCGGACCAGGTCTTGTTGTCCAGCTCGCCGGCCTTGGCGCTGCCGTCGTCCTTGCCGTAGAAGTAGCCGAGGTTGGCGCCCAGGGTCCAGTCGCCCAGCGGTTGGCTGTGCACCAGGTTGAGGTACTGCTGGCTGTAGATATCCTTGAGCTGGGCATTCCACACCCCGATCAGGGTGCGCTTGTCGTTGAAGCTGTATTCGCCGCCCTGGAAGTTGAAGCGGTCGGAGGTGATGCCCGGCTTACCGTTCATGAACATGGCCGTCATGCTCGAGTCGTTGCGTGGGCTGTTGTTCTGGAACTGGCCGCCGTAAAGGGTCAGGCCATCGATTTCCTTCGAGGTGATCTGGCCGCCACGAAAGGTCTGCGGCAGCGAACGACCATCGTCCGAGCGCAGGATCGGCAGCACCGGCATCCATTCGCCGACTTTCAATTCCGTCTTGGAAATCCTCGCTTTCAAGGCCACATCCAGGCGCCCGAAGTTGCTGGCCGGGCGTCCGTTGCCGTCCAGCGGCAGCAACTGGGTACCGCCGGTGCCTTTACCGCCGTCGAGCTTCTCCGAGAATGTGCCGAGCACATCGGCGCCGAAGCCTACGGTGCCCTGGGTGAAACCCGATCGGGCATCCAGGATAAAACTCTGCGTCCATTCCTGAGCCTTGCTCTGAGGGAAGGCTGGATTGATGAAGTTGCGGTTGATGAAAAAGTTACGCAGGTTCAGGTTGGCCTGGGCATCTTCCACAAAACCATGCTCTTCGGCCAGCACCGGCAGGGTCGCGCTGGCCATGGCGATGGCCAGCAGGGCGTGGGAGGACAGCTTGCTCGGGTTCAGTGGCTTCATGGATCGGTCTCTCTAATTGTTAGGGGTGAAGCAGGGCGCAGCTGCAACCGTTGGTTGCAGACAAGCGATTCGAACGAGGAACGGGCGAGTGTGATCAGCCGCTGAGCGCGGGGTATCGAGACATGGTGGGCGAACCTGTTGTTATGGCTATGGGTCAGTGCGGAGAATGGTGCGGTGAATTAACCAGGTAGTTCAATTGACGTTTGTGGGTTTTGGGCGATTATCGAACAGAACAATGCCAGCATAAAAAAACCCGCCAGCGGCGGGTTTTTCGTGGTGCGTGAAAGGTCTCAGCCCTTCGGTGGTGTTTCGTCGATCGGATGGGCCTGACCGCTCTGCTCGTACCAGCCGCCGCCGAGGGCCTTGTACAGGTTGACCTCGCTGGTGAGCTGCGACAGGCGATCGCTGATCAGCGATTGCTGAGCACTGAACAACGAGCGTTGAGCATCGAGGAAGGTCAGGTTGCTGTCGACACCAATGCGATAGCGACGCTCGGCCAGGCGGTAGTAATCCTGGTTGGCGGCGACCAGGTCACGCTGGGCCTGCAGCTGCTGGTTGAAAGTCTGGCGTGCCGCCAGGCCATCGGAGACTTCCTGGAAGCCGGTCTGAATGGCTTTCTCGTAGTTGGCGACGCTGATGTCTTTCTGGATTTTCGAGTAATCCAGGCTGGCTTTCAGGCTACCGGCGTTGAAGATCGGAATGTTGATGCTCGGCGCGAACGACCAGGTTCCCGAACCGCCCTTGAACAGACCTCCCATGTCCGGGCTCAAGGTCCCGGCATTGGCGGTCAGGCTGATGCTCGGGAAGAACGCCGCGCGGGCGGCGCCGATATTGGCATTGGCCGCCAGCAGTTGGTGCTCGGCGCCGAGAATGTCCGGACGCCGTTGCAGCAACTCGGACGGCAGGCCGGCCGGCATCTCGCTGAGCAGCTTGGCCGACAGCGGTTGGGCTGCCGGCAGGTTGGCCGGCAAACCGCTACCGAGCAGCAAGGTCAGGCTGTTCTGGTCTTCGGCCACCTGGCGGGTGAACTGTGCCAGTTTGACCCGCGCACCTTCCACCGAGGTCCGCGACTGGCTCAGGTCCAGGGCGGACGCCACGCCGACTTCATTGCTGCGGGCGGTCAGCTTGTAGCTTTCCTCGTAGGCCGTCAGGGTGTCCTGGGTCAGCTTGAGCAGTTCCTTGTCGGCCTGCCAGGTCAGGTAGGCGTTGGCCACACTGGCCACCAGGCTGATCTGGGTGGTACGGCGCGCTTCTTCGCTGGCGAAATAGGTCTGCAGCGCTTTTTCGCTGAGGCTGCGGACACGGCCGAACAGATCCAGCTCATAGGCGCTGACCCCGAGGGTCGCCGAGTACTGACTATTGATCGTTGCTTTGCCGGTACTCGAGACGTTGGCCGGCACCCGTTGACGACTGCCGCTGCCCGTGGCGCTGACCGCCGGGAACAGGTCGGCGCGCTGGATCTGGTACTGGGCGCGGTAGGCGTCGATGTTCAGCGCCGCGACCCGCAGGTCGCGGTTGTTTTCCAGGGCCACCTGGATCAGCTGTTGCAGCGCCGGGTCGTTGAAGAACTGGCGCCAGCCCTGTTCGGCGGCCGCGACGTTCGCCGACTGGGCCGGCGAGTAGGCCGGTCCTTGCGGGTACTGCGCCGCTACCGGGGCTGCGGGGCGCTGGTAGTCGGGGATCAACGAGCAACCGCTGAGCACGAAGGCCGCGACCGCTACACTGAGAAGGGACTTGCTCATTGGCCAGCCTCGTTGCTTGGAGTTTCAGTAGTGTCTGACTTCTTGTGCTTTTTCTCACCGCCGATGGACGACACCGACACGAAGAACAGCGGAACCCAGAAAATCGCCAGAATCGTTGCGGTGATCATACCGCCAATCACGCCCGTACCGATGGCGTGCTGGCTACCTGAGCCGGCACCGGTGGAAATCGCCAGCGGCACCACGCCGAGGATGAATGCCAGGGAGGTCATGATGATCGGCCGCAGACGCATCCGGCACGCCTCGACGGCGGCGTCGATCAGGCTGCGACCCTGTTCATGCAGTTCCTTGGCGAACTCGACGATCAGGATAGCGTTCTTCGCCGCCAGGCCGATGGTCGTCAGCAAGCCCACCTGGAAGTACACGTCGTTGGACAGCCCGCGGAAGGTCGTCGCCAACAGCGCACCGATGATCCCCAGCGGTACCACCAGGACCACGGCGATTGGAATCGACCAGCTTTCGTACAGTGCGGCCAGGCACAGGAACACCATCAGCAGCGACAGGGCGAACAGTGCTGGCGCCTGGGAGCCGGACAGCTTCTCCTCGTACGACAGGCCGGTCCAGGAGATCCCGACGCCGGCCGGCAGTTTCGCGGCAATCGCCTCGACTTCCGCCAGGGCCTGGCCGGTACTGTAGCCGGGGGCCGGCGCACCAAGGATTTCCATGGCGGCAACGCCGTTGAAGCGCGACAGCTTCGGCGAGCCGTAGACCCACTCGCCCTTGGCGAACGCGGAGAACGGCACCATGACCCCGGCGCTGTTGCGCACGTACCATTTCTGCAGGTCTTCAGGGCTCATCCGTGAACTCGGCTTGCCCTGCACAAAGACCTTCTTCACCCGACCACGGTCGATGAAGTCGTTGACGTAGTTGGCACCCAGGGCAATCGACAAGCTGTTGTTGATGTCCGACAGGGACAGGCCCAGGGCACTGGCGCGTTCGTCGTCGATGCTCAGTTGATATTGCGGCTCGTCGTTCAGACCGTTTGGACGCACCTGGGCGAGCACCTTGCTTTGCGCGGCCAAGCCGAGGAACTGGTTACGCGCGGCCATCAACTTGTCGTGACCGATACCGGCCTGGTCTTGCAGATAGACGTCGAAACCGATGGCGTTACCTAACTCCAATACGGCCGGAGGGGCGAAGGCAAATACCATCGCGTCGCGGAACGAGAAGAAGTGTTGCTGCGCACGGGCGGCGAGGCCGAACACGCTGTTTTGGCTGGTGCGTTCACCCCAGGGCCTGAGCATGATGAAGCCCAGGCCTGAACTCTGACCATTACCGGCGAAGTTGAAACCACTCACGGTAAACACCGAAGACACGGTGTCGGATTCCTTGGTCAACAGATACTCACGCATCTCATTGAGGACCGCCTGGGTCCGTTCGGTGCTGGAGCCGGCTGGAGTCTGCACCTGGGCAAACAGTACGCCCTGGTCTTCTTCCGGCAGGAACGAGGTCGGAATGCGCATGAATAACCAGATCATGCCGGCAAAGATGATCACGTAGACCAGCAGGTACGGCGCCTTGTGGCGCAGGATGCTGCCCACGGTGCGCTCATAGCCGCGTACGCTACGGTCGAAGTTGCGGTTGAACCAGCCGAAGAAGCCGCGTTTGGCCGTGCCGTGGTCACCCTTGGCAATCGGCTTGAGCATGGTGGCGCACAGCGCCGGGGTGAAGATCAGGGCGACCATCACCGACAGGGCCATGGCGGACACGATGGTGATCGAGAACTGCTTGTAGATCACCCCGGTGGAACCGGCGAAGAACGCCATGGGCAGCAATACCGCCGAGAGCACGAGGGCGATACCCACCAGTGCGCCCTGGATCTGCCCCATGGATTTCTTGGTGGCTTCCTTGGGCGACAAGCCTTCCTCGCTCATCACCCGTTCGACGTTTTCCACCACGACGATGGCATCGTCCACCAGCAAGCCGATGGCCAGCACCATGCCGAACATGGTCAGGGTGTTGATACTGAAACCGGCGGCCGCGAGGATCCCGAAAGTCCCCAGCAAGACCACCGGTACCGTCATGGTGGTGATGATGGTGGCGCGGAAGTTCTGCAGGAACAGGAACATCACCAGGAACACCAGCACGATCGCCTCGACCAGGGTTTCAACCACGCCCTTGATCGATTCAGTCACGACCGGAGTCGTGTCGTACGGGTAAACCACTTGCATGCCAGGCGGAAAGAACGGCTCAAGTCCGGCGATGGTCTTGCGCAAGGCCTTGGCGGTATCCAGGGCGTTGGCGCCGGCAGCGAGTTTCACGGCGAGCCCTGACGCCGGCTTGCCGTTGAACTGGGCGTTGATGCTGTAGTTTTCACCGCCAAGGGCGACATCGGCGACATCACCCAGGCGCACTTGCGAGCCGTCCTGGTTAACCTTGAGCAGGATCGCCTTGAACTGTTCGGCGGTCTGCAGGCGGGTTTTGCCGATGATGGTGGCGTTCAACTGTTGCCCGGGCATGGCCGGCAGCCCACCCAGTTGCCCGGAAGCGACCTGGACGTTCTGTGCGGCGATGGCGGTTTTCACGTCCACCGGGGTCAGTTTGAAGTTGTTCAACTTGGCCGGGTCGAGCCAGATGCGCATCGCATACTGGGCGCCGAACACCTGGAAGTCACCGACACCGGCGGTCCGCGAGATCGGGTCCTGCATGTTGGAAACGATGTAGTTCGCCAAGTCGTCGCGGTTCATGCTGCCGTCCGTGGAGACGACACCAATCACCATCAGGAAGTTCTTCACCGACTTGGTCACGCGGATACCCTGCTGCTGCACTTCTTGCGGCAGCAGCGGGGTGGCCAGGTTCAGTTTGTTCTGCACCTGGACCTGCGCGGTATCGGGGCTGGTGCCCTGATTGAAGGTCGCGGTGATGGTCATGCTGCCGTCGGAGTTACTCGACGACTCGATATAACGCAGGTTGTCGATACCGTTGAGCTGCTGCTCGATCACCTGGACCACGGTGTCCTGTACGGTCTGCGCCGAAGCGCCCGGGTAGGTCACGGCAATCGCGATGGCCGGCGGTGCAATGGCCGGGTACTGGTTGATCGGTAACTTGAGGATCGATAGAGCCCCGACCAACATGATCACCAGGGCGATCACCCAGGCGAAGATTGGACGGTCGATAAAAAATTTCGACATGGTTTACTCCCCTTTGCTGCCCGCGGCTTTAACTGTTGCCGGGGCAGGTGCCGGGTTGGCTGCCTTCACGTTAGTGGCTTCGCTGGCCTTGACTTCAACGCCAGGACGGACGAACTGGAGACCTTCGGTGATCACCCGATCGCCGGCTTTCAGGCCGTCTTCGATCAGCCACTGGCTGCCGACGGTACGGCTGGCCTTGAGCTGACGCAGCTCGACCTTGTTGTCCGGGCCGACGACCAGCGCGGTCGGGGTGCCTTTCAGGTCGCGGGTCACGCCTTGTTGCGGGGCGAGAATTGCCGCGCTGTTGATACCGGCCTGCAACTGGGCATGCACGAACATGCCGGGCAGCAGCGTGTGATCCGGGTTCGGGAACACCGCGCGCAGGGTCACGGAGCCGGTGGTTTCATCCACGGTGACTTCGGAGAACTCCAGCTTGCCGTCCTGCTTGTACTGGCTGCCGTCTTCCAGGGTCAGCTTGACCGAGGCGGCATTGTCGCCGGCTTTCTGCAGGCGACCGCTTTCCAGCTCGCGACGCAGCTGCAGCAGTTCGGCGGTGGACTGGGTCACGTCGACGTAGATCGGGTCGAGTTGCGAAATCGTCGCCATGGCAGTGCTCTGACCGCTGCTGACCAGTGCGCCTTCGGTGACCGAAGAACGGCCGATACGCCCGGACAACGGCGCGTACACCTTGGTGTAACGCACGTTGATCTGGGCACTTTGCAGGGCCGCTTCCGATTGCAGGCGGTTGGCGACGGCGGTGTCGTAATCCTGGCGGCTGACGGCCTGTTCGTTGACCAGCTGCTTGTAGCGATCGGCAATCGAACGGGTCGATTGCAGGTTCGCTTCGGCGCTTTTCAAGGTCGCTTCATAGACCGACGGGTCGATCTGGTACAGCTGTTGGCCGGCTTTGACATCGCCACCTTCCTTGAACAGACGCTTGAGAATGATGCCATTGACCTGTGGACGGACTTCCGCGATGCGGTACGCCGTGGTGCGACCGGGCAGGTCGGAGGTCAGGGTAAAAGCCTGGGTTTGCAGGGTAACGACGCCGACCTGAGGTGCGGGAGGAGCGGCTGGCGCAGCAGCCTTTTCCTCTTTACATCCGCTGAGCAGCGATGCCAGGGCGACGGCGGTGACCAGAGCGGTAACAGCTGGCTTGAGTTGCATGAAAATCCTCGGGTCAGGCGCGCACGATGCGCACAAGAAAAGTGGAAGGGTAAGAAAGGTGGTCCGGGTGGATAAATAGGTTGCTAATGAATATACTTACATTCATGGTTGTTTGTAAATACTTGCGCTTTGCGCGGAAATAGTTACAAAGCATGTGATTTAGCCCGGGAAAAGGCACAACAATCGCCTCCCGCCATTAAGTTCCGATTAAGCCCGGCGTTCGTCCGCGGCACCCTGATTGAGGTTTTACTGCCATGGTCCGTCGCACCAAAGAGGAAGCTCAGGAGACCCGGAGACAGATACTTGAAGCTGCCGAAAAAGCTTTCTATGAGCGAGGTGTGGCGCGCACGACCCTGGCCGATATCGCGACTCTGGCGGGGGTGACCCGGGGCGCGATCTATTGGCATTTCAGCAACAAGGCCGAACTGGTGCAGGCGATGCTCGACAGCCTCCACGAACCGCTGGATACCTTGGCCCGGGCGAGCGAGAGCGAAGAAGAACTTGATCCGCTGGGCTGCATGCGCACGTTGCTGATTCATGTGCTTCGTCAGGTTGCGCTGGACCCCCAGACTCGGCGAATCAACGAAATTCTGTTTCATAAGTGCGAGTTCACCGATGAAATGTGTGACCTGCGCCGTCAGCGCCAGGCCGCCAGTGTGGACTGCAATCTGAAGATCGGTTTGACCCTGCGTAATGCCGTTGCCCGCGGGCAATTGCCGGGAGATCTCGACCCTCCCCGCGCCGCCATCGCCATACACGCGTATATCCATGGGATTATTGCTCAATGGCTGCTGGTCTCCGACAGCTTTGAGCTGCAATCGGAAGCGGAACGTCTGGTCGATACCGGGCTGGACATGCTGCGCTTGAGTCCTGGCCTGCGCAATTAAGGCAAAATGCGTAATTGATTCTAGTTGTATCAGAATCGGACGCGAGTAGAGTTGACGCGCTGTATCGACGGACAGCAGCGGACCATTATCTACCCGACCGCTCTATCTTGGTAGTTAGTAAGCTACGTATTTTGTAGCGAATGTGTTGCGAGTTTGTGAATGAGTGTGCCCGATTTGTTGCACAAGGGTTCCGAGCAGCCGCTCAAGGGCATAGCCCTGATCGGCCTGGCGGTGCTGATGTTTGCCAGCCACGATGCGTTGTCCAAGTACCTGTCCGGGTTCTATCCCATTGTCATGGTGGTCTGGGCCCGCTACGTGGTGCATACCTTGTTGATGTTGGTGATCTTTGTGCCCCGCAGCGGCTTCTCCGCCGTGGTGCGTACCCAACGGCCAGGCCTGCAGTTGCTGCGGGCGTTGTGCCTGATCGGCACCAGCTTGTTTTTCACCACGGGGCTGCGCTACATCCCCTTGGCCGAAGCCACGGCGGTCAACTTTCTCGCGCCCTTGCTGGTGACGGCTTTGTCCGTGCCTCTATTGGGGGAACGGGTCGGTCGTGGCCAATGGGCGGCGGTGATCGCTGGTTTTGTCGGCGTGCTGATCGTGGTCCGCCCTGGTGGCGCCTTGTTCACCCCGGCGGTAGCCCTGCCACTGTGTTCGGCCCTGTGCTTTGGCTTCTATCAATTGCTGACGCGGATGCTCAGCGGTGTCGACAGCCCGACTACCAGCAACTTTCTCACGGGTATCCTCAATAGTCTGATCATGACGGCTTTGCTGCCGTTTTTTTGGACTACTCCCACCTGGGGGCATGGGCTGTTCATGCTTGGCCTGGGCACCTGCGGCATGCTCGGCCACATGCTGTTGACCCAGGCGTTCCGGCATGCGGCGCCAGCGATGCTGGCACCGTTCAGTTACGGGCAGATTCTCTTCGCGGGGATGTACGGCTATCTGATCTTCGATCACACGCCGGATGCATTCGGCGTAGTGGGCATTTCGGTGATCTGCCTCAGTGGGCTCGCGGCGGCCTGGGGCCAGCGCACGCGCTGAGAACCTGGCCAGCGGCGAGAGGGGCGTTTTCCGCGCCAATGGTTTATCGAGGTCTTCAACGCAATCGTCGTTCAGTGTGGCCGCTGTGCCACTCAACTCATACTGAACTTGACGTTGTAGCTGTAGGGCGGCGCCTTGAGGGTTTTACTCAGGCGCGCTTTGCAGGAGGCCTGGCGCTCACCGATGGACTCGGCCTTCCTGATCCAGATGGGCAGGTAGTTGGGACGTTGGGTGTTGGCGAAGCGTTCCTGCAGGCTATGTTGGGCGACGAAGCGACACTTGCGCGACCCGGCGCCATAGATGAACCAGGCCCTCGGACCGTCCAGTACCAGTTCCCGGCGCTCGCCACTGGCGATGTTGAAACTCGATGGCGCAGCGCCGCCCAGGTCGAGACCGGTGCCCAGCAGTTCGAGGGCGTCGGGGGAGTCGTTGCTGATCTCGATGGAGGTGACTATTTTGGAAACGCCCGATTTTGCCGGCTCGGGTTCTGACGCGCCAGGTCCGAGGGGGGCGATGCCAGAGGTGCCGGTGGCGAAGGCGGCGAGAGAAATCAGTCCCGAGAGCACGGCGCAGAACAGGGCGAGGCTGATGGACTGCAAGAGGGGAGTCATCTGATTAATTCCTTTTAATGAGGTCTTTGAGGCAGCGTCATCCCATGACACTGCGTGCCTGGCCGATTCCGGCGGGGCACTGGGTAAGTATGGGGTTTGTTACCGAAAATACCCCGAGCAAAGGGCAGTACCGTATGTAGGCTTATTCCTCAATAGAGGTGGGTCACTTCAATAAAGCGGCGAGTTGAAGGCGGTTGCCCTGCCATCGCCAACAGAAAGCCCCGGCGCTTGCGGGCCGGGGCTTTCTGTTGGCGGGGCTTGCCGGGTGCTGCTTACAGCGTCGGGTAGTCGATGTAGCCGACCGGGCCTTTGCCATAGAAGGTTTCCGGGTGCGCGGGGTTCAACGGCGCATCAGCCTGCAGGCGGGCGGGCAGGTCCGGGTTGGCGATGAACGGCACGCCGAAGGCCACCGCATCGGCCTTGCCGCTGGCCAGCCAGGCGTTGGCGCTGTCCTTGGTGAAGCGTTCGTTGGCGATGTAAGGGCCGCCGAAGGCCGCCTTCAGTTGTGGGCCAAGGCTGTCGCCGGCTTCTTTCTCGCGGGAGCAGATAAACGCGATACCGCGCTTGCCCAGTTCGCGAGCGACGTAGGTGAAGGTTTCCGAGAGGTTTTCATCGCCCATGTCGTGGGAGTCGGCGCGTGGCGCCAAGTGCATGCCGACGCGGCCGGCACCCCAGACTTCGATCACCGCATCGGTCACTTCGAGCATCAGGCGCGCGCGGTTTTCCACGGAGCCGCCGTAGTTGTCGGTGCGCTGGTTGGTGCTGCTTTGCAGGAACTGGTCGAGCAGGTAGCCGTTGGCGCCGTGGATCTCCACACCGTCGAAACCGGCGGCCTTGGCGTTTTCCGCCCCGACGCGGTAGGCGTCGACGATGTCGGCGATTTCAGCGGTTTCCAGGGCGCGCGGGATCGGGTAGTCCGACAGTGGGCGCACCAGGCTGACATGGCCCTTGGGCTGGATGGCACTCGGCGCGACCGGCAGTTCGCCGTTCAGGTATGAAGGGTGGGACACTCGGCCGACGTGCCACAGTTGCAGGAAGATCCGCCCGCCAGCGGCGTGGATGGCCTTGGTCACGTTGGCCCAGCCACGCACCTGGTCGTTGGACCAGATACCCGGGGTGTCCGGGTAGCCGACGCCCATCGGCGCCACGGAGGTGGCTTCGCTGAGGATCAGACCGGCGGAAGCGCGCTGTACGTAATACTCGGCCATCAGCGCGTTGGGCACGCGACCTTCATCGGCACGGCAGCGGGTCAGTGGGGCCATGATGATGCGGTTCGGCAGTTCCAGGTCGCCCAGTTTGATCGAATCGAAAAGAGTTGCCATGTGTACAAACCTCGTGGGTAACAGTTGATAGCAGGAGTCAGTGGGTAGCAGGAGCGAGTTCGTCGTTGTTGTTCTGGCGAAAGGTGATCAGGGTCACCAGCAGTGCGAGGACTGCCAGTGCCGCGGCGGCCAGGGGGACGCGGGTGAGGCCGAAGCCGTGGGCGATGACGTTGCCGCCGACCCAGGCCCCGAGGGCGTTGCCGACGTTGAAGGCGCCGATGTTCAGGGTCGAGACCAGGTTGGGCGCGGCCTGGCCGTAGGTCACCACGTTGATCTGCAGGGCCGGTACGGCGGCGAAGCAGGCGGTGGCCCAGAGGAACAGGGTGAGTTCGGCGGGGATCAGCAGCAGGCTGCTCCAGGTCAGCACGGTGGCCAGCACGGCCATGGAGATGAACACGCCGATCAGGGTCGCGGCGAGGTTTTTGTCCGCCAGCTTGCCGCCGATGATGTTGCCGACGGTCAGGCCCAGGCCCATCAGCACCAGGGTCCAGGTCACGCCCCGTGGCGAGACGCCGGTCACTTCGCCGAGCAGCGGCGCGATGTAGGTGAACAGGGCGAACACGGCGGCGGCGAACAGTGCGGTCATGCTCAGGGATAACCAGAGCCCGGCGCCCTTGAGTGCGGCCAGTTCGGCGCGCATGTCGAGTTTTTCCTCGTCACGCTTGGCCGGCAGGTAGCGAATCAGGCCGATCAGCGCGATCACGCCGATCACCGTCACCGCCCAGAAAGTCGAGCGCCAGCCGGCCTGTTGGCCCAGTGCGGTACCCAGCGGTACGCCGAGCACGTTGGCCAGGGTCAGGCCGGTGAACATCAGGGCTACCGCCGAGGCGCGCTTGTCCGGGGCCACCAGGTTGGCCGCCACCACCGAACCAATACCGAAGAAGGCACCGTGGCACAAGGCGGTGATGATCCGGGCGAACATCAGCACGTTGTAGTCACTGGCGATGGCGCACAGCAGGTTGCCGACGATAAAGATCCCCATCAACGCGACCAGGGCCGCCTTGCGCGGTAGCCGCGCAGTGGCCAAGGCCATGAACGGCGCGCCGATCGCCACGCCGAGGGCGTAGCCGGTCACCAGCCAGCCGGCGCCGGGAATCGACACGCCGAGGTCCGCCGCCACATCGGGCAACAGGCCCATGATGACGAACTCGGTGGTGCCGATGGCGAAAGCGCTCAGGGCCAGGATCAGTAACGAGAGGGGCATCTTGTGCGGTCCTTATTAGAGCTCTTGGCTCATGATGCGGAGGAACTCCTGGATGGTTTCCTCGTTGCGTTTGAAGAAGTGCCATTGGCCGGCTTTCTGACTGGTGATCAGCCCGGCGCGCTGGAGGGTCGCCAGGTGCGCGGAGACGGTGGATTGCGACAGGCCGCAACGCTGGTCGATCTGTCCGGCGCAGATACCGTACTCGTGGTTGTGGTACTGCTCGGGAAACTGGTTTTTCGGGTCTTTCAGCCAGCTGAGAATGTCTCGGCGTACTGGGTGTGCCAGCGCTTTTATTATTTCGTCGAGGTCAAGGGGCATGGTCGTTGCTCAGGGTGGATAAAACGTTATATCGCGATGGGGCGAAATATATATCGGTATTTCGCGATACACCAATATGATTTTGATCTGATCTCAGCGTTATTCGCTATATCGGGTTATAACGATATAGGCCGGCGGAGTGCTAAGCTGTCGCTCATGAATTATCTCGCACACCTGCATCTGGGCGGCCAGCGCCCGGAACAACTGCTCGGCAGCCTCTATGGCGACTTTGTCAAAGGTCGCGTGCAAGGGCAGTTCACCCCGTCGATCGAAGCGGCGATTCAACTGCATCGCCACATCGATGTGTTTACCGATCGGCACCCCTTGGTGGGGCAGGCCCTGTCGCGGTTTTCCCTGACGCGGCGGCGTTATGCCGGGATTGTCCTGGATGTGTTCTTCGACCATTGCCTGGCGCGGGATTGGGCGCTCTATGCCGAAGGCGAGTTGGACAGCTTTACCGCCCAGGTCTATCGCGTGCTGGAAAACCAGCGGAATCTACCTGGGCGCCTGGCCGAGATCGCACCTTATATGGCGGCCAATGACTGGTTGGGTTCCTACCGTGATTTCGCGGTGCTGGAGCAGGTGCTGCGGGGCATTTCGCGGCGTTTGTCGCGGCCCGAGGAACTGGCGCATGCGATGCGCGAGCTGGAAGGGCTGTATGAGCCGTTGAGCGAGGATTTTCGGCTGTTCTATCCCGAGTTGCAGGCGTTTTCCCACGCTCACTCCCTGAATGAACGCGATCCTTTGTAGGAGTCAGCTTGCTGGCGATGGCGATTTCTCAGGCGACTACGCTGTCGACTATCAGATAGCTATCGCCAGCAAGCTGGCTCCTACAGGTAGTGCGATGTTTTCAATGTTCCAGATTTATCAGGCGGCTTCGGCCTGACGCGTTACCGAACGCCTCACTTCAGCGACTTCACCAAACAATGCCATCTGTACCGCCTGCTGCGCCTGGAAGGCCAGTACCGCGCGTTCCTGGCCGTTGCAGGTGATCGGTTCGAGTATCTGGATCTCCACATCGCCCTGGTCATTGGAAAACAGGCGCATCAGGTGCGACAGCAGGTCGTCGTCGCCAATGAACGGGGCCAGCAGGTCGGGCTTGCCGTCGCGCAGATAACGAATGGCCACTGGTTGCAGCGCCACATCCGCATCGATCGCCGCCGACAGCAGACGGCCGTGGAAGGTACGCAGCGACCGACCATCAGTAGTGGTGCCTTCCGGAAACATCAGCAGCGGGTGGTGCTGTTCCAGATGACGGCTCATCTGTTTGCGGATCAGTTGGCTGTCACCCGAGCCACGGCGGATAAACAGGCTGCCGGCTTTCGCGGCCAGCCAGCCCGCCACCGGCCAGGTTCGTACTTCGGCCTTGGACAGGAAGGACAGCGGGGTCAGGCCACCCAGCAGGGCGATATCGGTCCAGGACACGTGATTGCTGACCCACAGCATCGGCTGGCTCGGCAGCTCGCCACGTACGGTGACGCGAAAGGGCAGGGCATTGCTCAGGCGCGCCATGAAAAAGCGCGACCAGCGTTGCCGCCGCACCATGGAATTGGCGACCCTCAGGCGTTCGAACACCCCGAAGACGCTGGCCATGCTCAGACCGAGCGCCACCACCAGCAGCACCCGGGCTATCCGACCGTACACCCGTAGGCGGCTCATCAGACTGCCGCCTTGAAGTGCCGCGCGTAGCGTGGGCACAACTCGTCGCGCTTGAGCAGGATAAACACGTCGGCTACCTGGAAATCCTCATCCCAGCACGGCTCGCCGCAGATCTTCGCGCCCAGGCGCATATAGGCCTTGAGTAGCGGGGGCATTTCGGCGATGACGTTGCCGGGAATATCCAGTGATGGCAACGGCTTTTTCGGTTCGGCGCGCAGGTGTTCGGTGCACAGGTAGCGTTCGCGCAGGCGCTGCATGATCGCCTGGGCCTGGATCCCGCCGTCCTGCATCGAGATGCTGGCGCAGCCCATCAGGTAGCTGTAGCCGCCTGCGTTGAGGACTTCGGCCAGTTCGCCCCAGAGCACGGCGATGGTGCCGCCGTTACGGTAGGCCGGGTCGACGCAGGTGCGGCCGATTTCCAGGATTGGCCCCTGCAGATGGCCGAGGCCGTGCAAGCTGAATTCTTCTTCGCTGTAGTAACGGCCCAGGGTGTTGGCGGCCTTGTGGTCGAGCAGGCGGGTAGTGGCCACCAGGCGGCCGGTGCTCAGGTCGCGTACGCCGATATGGGCGCAGTGCACATCATAATCATCCATGTCCAGGCCCAGCTCAGCGCCTTTGAGCTTGGCGTTGAACTCGCCGCTGAAGACGTTGAAGCGCAAGGCTTGGGCTTCTTGCAACGCCGTGGCGCCCAGCAGGCGTTCGGCTTGCAGGCGGCGTTCACTGCCGGTGTCGCTGATGCGGGCGATCTGGGTCATTACGAGTCTCCGGTTGCCGGCCAGGGGTGCGGCCAGTCGACTTTGTTGTGCAAAGTCAGGCTATTTAGCCCCGGTGTCATCGCCATGAAGCTTTGGTGATGCTTATATGACAGGAGGGGCTCGGGACCGGCCAATCAGGGGGCCGAGATCTTGAATGCGCCACAAAACCTGTAGGGCTTGCCGGAGCGCTGCGAAGGTGTCCTTGAGAACGCTAAAAGCTTGGCTGGCAAGCCAGGCTCAGGATCTGTGTTCGGCCCCGGAGAACCCCTGCACCAGGATTGTCATCAAGCGCGCTTAAGCTGGCGCGAGGCTATTTCTGCGAGCTGGCTCCATGCCCAAGGGTTCGACCTTTTTTCCTGCCTTGTTGCTGGCGTTCAGCGTCACCGCGCGTGCCGAGGTCTGGCCGGGCGAAGATTGGTCCAAGGGGCCGCAGGTGTCCGGACCGGCCCTTGAAACCCTGGAGTCCTACGCCTTCCCCGGCCGCGACGATGCCACACGAAAAGGTGTCCGTACCGATGCGCTGCTGGTTATCCGCCATGGCCAGATCGTCTACGAACGGTATGCCGGTCCCAGCAGCGTCAATACCCCGCACCTGACCTGGTCTGTCAGTAAAAGCGTGATGGCCACCGTGCTTGGCGTGGCCTATGGCCAAGGCCTGTTCCAGTTGCATGAGTCGGCGGCGCGCTTCTATCGACCCATGCGCGCCCATCCCCATGTCACCCTGGAACACCTGATGAACTGGTCCTCCGGTATCGACTGGCAGGAGGACTATGAATACGCACCGTTGAAGTCATCGGTGGTGGCGATGCTCTATACCCAGGGGCACGCCGATATGGCCGGCTATACCGCCGCCCATGGCGAGTACAGCCGGCCAGGGCGGGTCTTCCGTTATTCCAGCGGTGACAGCAACGTGCTGTCCGCCGCCTTGCGCCAGATTGTCGGTGCCAAGCGTTATCCGAACTATCCCTGGACGGCCCTGTTCGACCCGCTGGGCATTCGCAGTGCAGTCTGGGAACGCGATGCCAGTGGCACCTTCGTCGCTTCATCCTACGTCTATATGACGGCCCGGGATCTGGCGCGAATCGGCCTGTTGATGGAGCGTGAGGGGCGTTGGGGTGAGCGGCGGTTACTGCCCAGGGCCTGGGTGAACTTCAACCTGCGGCCCTTCGCCGGCTATAAACCGGGCCAGGACGAAGCCGTGGGGGGCGGCCAGTGGTGGCTCAATCGCTCGATCAAGGGCGCCGCCAAGCCCTGGCCGGATGCGCCGCCGGACACCTTCGCCGCCCTCGGGCACTGGGGCCAGGTATTGTATGTGATCCCCAGCGCGGACCTGGTCATCGTGCGCTACGGCGATGACCGCGACGGCAGCTACCGCCACAACGAATTGCTCAAGCGAGCGCTGGCGGCGTTCGCGCCGACGGTGGCGCCATGAGTCCGCGGGGATTTGTGCGCCGGCGTCCGCTGGTCAGCCTGTTGCTGCTGCTGTTTGCCCTGGGCGTTTGGACCTGGCATGAGCGGCAGGCCTTGCAGGCTTTTCCCGGGATCATCAGTGCCTATACCGCCAAGGAGTACTGTTCCTGCCGTTATGTGATGAACAATGCGGCGGACTATTGCCTGGGGTACGTCAAACAGTCGGTGCCGGTCAGCGACTTCCACGATGATCCGCAACAGCACCGGGTCACCGCCCGAGGGCTGGGACGCAGCAGCAGCGCTGTCTGGGTTGGCCCGCACGAGGGCTGCCGGCTGGAGCCCTGATCCGTGGTTTGCCACCTTTATCCCGGGCGGGTAAGGTGGTGCCTACGTCCAATCAGGAGCTTGCATGCACCGGTCCCGCCTATTCCTGGCCCTGCTCGGGGTGCTCGCCCTGCCGGCCCAGGCCAACTGGTACCTGGACAACGAGTCCTCACGCCTGTCTTTTGTCACCACCCACAACGCCGATATTTCCGAAGTCCACCGCTTCCTGACCCTGCACGGCAAGATCGACCGCCAGGGCGTAGCAACCCTGGAAGTTGAGCTGGAGTCGGTCAGCACCGGGATTCCCCTGCGTGACGAGCGCTTGCGTCGTGACCTGTTCGAGATCAAGACCTGGCCCGAGGCGCAGGTCGTCGCGCAGATCAACGTCCAGCCGATCAACGACCTGGCCCCTGGCGCGCAACTGGAGCTGCGCCTGCCACTGGTGGTGAAGCTGCGCGGCAAGGAGCACAGCTACAACGCCGAGCTGCTGGCGACCCGGCTGGATGAACGACGGTTTCAAGTGGTGACCCTGGAGCCGTTGGTACTGCATGCCGAGGACTTCGAGCTGCTGCCAGGGCTGGCGGTATTGCGCAAGGCCGCCGGTCTGTCGGCCATCAGCTGGTCGGTACCGGTGGGCGCGGTGCTGATCTTCGCGGCGCGCTGACATGGCCGGCGCGATCTTCCCCTGGCGGGCTGACAATGCTTTCGAGCTGTTGATCGATGGGCCGAATTTTTTCCCACTGATGCTTGAAGCGATTGCCCGGGCCGAATGCCAGGTGGAGCTGGAGCTTTACCTGGTGGAGGCCGGCGCCTGTGCCGAGGCCATGGTCCGGGCGCTGGCCGAGGCGGCCGAACGCGGTGTGCGGGTGCGCTGCCTGTTCGATGATTACGGCAGTCTCGCGTTTACCCTGGGTCTGCGCCGGCGCCTGATCGAGGCCGGGGTCGAACTGCGCTTCTACAATCGCCTGAGCTGGCGCCGTTGGGTGCGCAATCTCTATCGCGATCATCGCAAGCTGCTGTTGGTGGACCAGTCCCTGGCCGTGGTCGGCGGGACCGGGGTGACCGACGAGTTCTGGACCCCGGGTGAAGAGGGCTTTGAATGGCACGAAGTCATGGTGCGGATCAGCGGTCCCCTGGTGCTCGACTGGCAACTGTTGTTCGATCGTCAATGGTTGGCCAACGAGCAACGTGCTGCCTGGCGACCCCTGGCGCCTTTCGGCCTGCCACGCTTGCCGCGGGTTCCGGTGGTTGGACAGGGGTTGGGCCGGGTGGCCTACGCCGATGCCCGGCAGCATCGGGATATCCTGCGCTCCCTGGTACGGGCACTGAACAGCGGCAAGCAGCGCATCTGGCTGGCGACCCCGTATTTCCTGCCGACCTGGAAGGTCCGCCGTTCCCTGCGCCGGGCCGCCAACCGCGGCATCGATGTGCGGTTGCTGTTGACCGGGCCGCGTACCGACCATCCGTCGGTGCGCTATGCCGGCCATCGCTATTACCCGCGCCTGCTCAGGGCCGGGGTGCGGATTTTCGAGTACCAGCCGTGCTTCCTGCATCTGAAAATGGTGCTGATCGATGACTGGGTCAGCATTGGCTCGTGCAATTTCGATCATTGGAACCTGCGCTTCAACCTAGAGGCCAATCTCGAAGCCCTCGATCCGTCGTTGACCCTGGCGGTGGAAGCCAGTTTCCTCACTGATTTTGCCCTCAGCCAGCCAGTCAGCCTGCAGGACTGGAAGGCACGGCCGCTGTGGCGGCGGGTCAAGCAGCGGCTGTGGGGCTGGGTCGACCGCCTGGTAGTCAATGCGCTGGATCGGCGGGATTGATAGACTTCGATCCATTCCGCCCCACGCCGAGGAATTGCCGATGACTGCTTCGTTGCTCATAGCTGTGCTCGCCTCCGGCTTTATCTATGGCATTACCCCGGGGCCCGGCGTGCTGGCGGTTTTCGGTATCGGCGCAGCCCGTGGCCGGCTGGCTGGGGCGGGGTTTCTCTGCGGGCACCTGTTGGGGGATGTGATCTGGTGCAGTACGGCGCTGGTGGCCATTGTCGGTGCTCGGGAAATCGGCAGCAGCGCGTTCGATATCCTTGGCGTGCTCAGTGGTCTTTACCTGTTCTGGCTGGGGCTGCGGGCGATCCGCAGCCGGCGCTCCAGTGCCGAGGCCCCCCAGGGCGCGGCGCGGCAACCCTTCGCGCACGGCATCCTGTTCGGCCTGACCAACCCCAAGGCCTACCCGGTGGCGGTCGCGACCTTCACCGCCTTGCTCTCCAGTCGCGCCGAACTGTTGCAGTGGTCGATGCTGCCGTGGCTGATTTTTCTCAGTTTCCTTGGCGGTGTCGTGGCATACGCTATTCTCATCGGTATTGTCGGCGCTCGGCGGGTCAGGGCGTTTTACCAGCGGCACGAGTTGATAATCACCCGGTTATGCGGCGTGATGTTTATCGGCTTTGCCGTTAACGCGCTAGTCCATGCGTTGCCGGGATTGATGCCAAACAAGGCTTGAATCTGCTGCAAGGGGAGGGCAGGAAGCCGGTATTTCCATGGATAGACGTTGACGCTTACTTTTTTTGGGGCGATCTCTTTCTGATGGAATCCAAGACTGTCACACCGCTGGCCAGCTTTATCGACCTGCTGATGGACGCCGTGTGTGCGGTGGATGTCGAAGGACGGTTCGTCTTTGTCAGCGCCGCCTGTGAGCGGATCTTCGGCTACACCCAGGACGAACTGATCGGCCTGCCGATGATCAACCTGGTGCTGCCGGCAGATCGGGAGCGCACGCTCAAGGCTGCCTGCGAAATCATGGGAGGGCAGCCCAAGCCGTATTTTGAAAACCGCTATGTGCGCAAGGACGGCCAGGTGGTGCATATCATGTGGTCGGCGCGCTGGTCCGAGGTCGACCAATTGCGCATCGCCGTGGCCCGGGATATCACCGAGCGCAAACTGGCGGAGTCCCGACAAGCGGCGCTCTACGCGATTTCCGAAGCGGCCCACGCCACCGAGGATCTGCTGGCGCTGTTCCAGCGGGTGCATCGGATCATCGGCGAGTGGTTGCCGGCGGAGAACTTCTGCGTGGCGCTTTACGATCAACAGCGCGACCAACTGAGTTTCCCCTACCTCGTTGACGACCGGCGCGAGCCGAACGCCGTCGACCGTAACTGTGCCGAGGTCGTGCGCAGCGGCCAGCCGCTGCTGTCGAACATCGAAGGCGCACCCTCCTGCCTGGGCGTGCCGTTGAATTCACAGAACGGCACCATTGGTGCACTGCTGGTGAAAAGCAGCGGTGGCGAGCGCTACACCGAGCACGACCAGGAACTGCTGCAATTCGTCTCGGCCCAGGTCGCGGCGGCTATCGAGCGCAAGCAACTGCATGCACGACTGGAGTACATGGCGCGCTATGATCAACTGACCCACCTGCCGAACCGGGCTTTCCTCCAGGAGCGTCTGAAGGCCGCGTTGGCCCGGGCTCGGTGCGAGGGTGGGCTGTTGGCGCTGCTTTATGTCGATCTGGACAAATTCAAACAGGTCAACGACAGCTTTGGGCATGCGGTAGGCGACCTGCTTTTGCAGGAAGTGGCTCGACGCCTGCAACAATGTGTCCGGGAGACCGACACCGTGGCGCGTATCGGCGGCGACGAATTCGTCATCCTGCTGGAGCATTTGCAGCAGCCGGAGCATGCGAACCGAGTGGCCGACAAGGTCCGCCACCTGCTTGGCAAGCCCGTGCCCTGGGAGGCCTTCGAGCTGAGCATCGTGGCGAGTATCGGGATTGCGCTGTATCCGGAAAATGGCGAAGAAGCCCAGCAACTGTTCAAGCATGCGGATGAGGCGATGTATGGGGTCAAGCGCGGCGTGGTGACACACTGAGGGAGACGATTGTAGGTGTTTGTATCTGGTTTAGTACAATATCGCTAAAGTTCGGTGGGTTCAGGTCGATGTCAAGGAGACCTAAACCTGAATGAGCGTCTGTCATGGTTTCCATCAGCAGCGTTACCATCAATACCCCCACTGTTGTCCCCGTAGCGTCCCCGCTCGGCACAGGGAAGTCCACCGATGCCGGTAAAGAGGGCAAGGCAACGAGTGATAGCCCGACAGGGGTCAAAGTCAACCTGTCCGGTGCCGGGGTCAGCGCGTCCAAAGCCGATCAGGCCCAAGCGGCCAGCTCGGAGCCGGATCACATCAAGCAACTGCGCAAGCAGATCGAGCGGTTGCAGAAGATGATCGCCGAGAAACAGGCCCAATTGCAGCAGCTTCAGGCAAACAAGAACATGAGTCCGGAGCAGAAGGCCCAGCAGGTCACTGCGCTGAATGGTGAGTTGTCGACCTTGTACGGATCGTTGGCCACTATGAACGGCGCGTTGATCTCGGCCTTGAAGAAGCAGGCTGACGGGAAGTAACGGTTGATTCAGGCGGCTAGGCCTGATCGGTGGTCACTCATCAAAAAGTCACCACCGATGTGGCATTTCCTGAAGCCCGCCCAATGACCTGTCAACCTGTGATCATGATTGGGGCTCCCGCCAGTGGAGCTGAACAGGTCAGAGGTGGTTCATGGAATTCTTCGAAAGGCTCACCCGTCGCGCTGTTCTGTTGCGCCTATCCTGGATTGTCAGAATACTGCTGATTAGTTGTGTTTCCGTTCCCACGTTGGCGGCGACGACTAAAACCACCAATACCCTACCTACGCGGCCAGGGGTAACGGAACGATTTGTTCTGATTACACCCGATCAGCCGCGAGCCAGTCTGATTTTGTTTTCTGGCGGGGAGGGTCGACTCAATATTAATGACAATGGCGATATCCGCACGGGCAAGAATAACTTTCTAGTCCGGACTCGGGATCAGTGGGCGGCTCAAGGGTTTCAAGTTGCTGTCGTTGATAGGCCCTCCGACGGGGTTGAACGCGACAGTTACAGATACGCTCAGGATATTCGTTATGTGGCCGAGTTTCTGAAGAAAAAGTCCAATATCCCAGTATGGTTGGTTGGTACCAGCCGTGGCACGACCTCCGCAGTCTCGGTGAGTGTAAAGTTTGCGGCGGACAGTTTATTTGATGGTGTGGTTCTGACTTCAAGTATTCTCGACGGGGTGGGCAGCGTCACCGCGTTTGATCTGTCTCGTATCAAAGTTCCTGTGCTTGTTGTGCATCATCGTAACGATGGCTGCCATGTCACCCCCTATGCATTGGCGCCCACGCTGCTTGGCCAGCTTTCCTCTGTCCCGGCCAAGGAACTGATCACGGTGGAGGGCGGGGATGATTCCGGTAATCCTTGTGAGGCCATGGCGCATCATGGTTACAACGGCGTCGAAAGCGTCGTAGTGCAAAAGGTGAGTGATTGGGTTAAGGCTCACTCAACCCGCTAGTCTCCCGCTTCAGAAAAACCTTCTCTTTTAGGTTGCCATGCCCTGTTTGTAGTTGAGCACTTGGGTGGGGCCGGGGTGTGGCTACTTGAAACACGATAGGAAAGAAGGGGTGGAGGATTTTGGTATCAAAAAAAATGAATTCAAATAGCAATATTTTGCGTTTGTCAGCTATGTCCAGTGTTGCCAAAATGCTGACCTGATTCCAATGAATGCTCTTTTTCGTGCCTCCCCCGGTACACAGGCTCATTAATATTAATGAGCCTTTTTTATTCAGTGTGAAAAATGATCAAGTCTGTTTTGTCGAGTTTTTATCCGGCGTCATTGAACACCCGGCCCAGGGAATGGTTGCGCGCATCAGTCGGGGCGTGGGCAGGTGTTCTTATTACGGCCCTGGTGTGCCAATACGTCTATGGGTTGGAGCTGACGCTTCATCTTATAGGTCCGGTAGGCGCGTCATCCGTTTTGTTGTTTGCTGTTTCTACGGGCGCACTGGCTCAGCCTTGGTCGATAGTCGGCAGTTATTTTGTCGCTACCGTGGCCGCGTTGATAGCGGTACCGTTACTCGGTCATTCTTTCTTGAGCGCCAGCGTCGCTGTGGGATTGGCCATTGGCGGCATGTTCATGCTTCGTTGCCTGCACCCTCCCGGTGCTGCCGTGGCGCTCTGTGTTGTGCTGTCTCAAAGCGATTTGGCCCCCTTGGGGCTGCAGGTTTTTTATCCGGTGATGCTGAATGCCGGAGTTCTCTTGGGGTGTGCACTGGTATTCAATAATCTGACCGGGGTTCGCTACCCCAAAGCCCATCTCAATCCATCGGCGGAGATCAACCACACCCGGGATATCCCTCCGTTCGAGCGGGTCGGTTTTAATAGTGATGACCTTGACGCGGCACTGGCGGATATTGACGGATTTGTTGACGTCACGAGAGAGGACCTGGAAAGCATTATCCGATCCACCGAAAAGCACGCGTTAAGACGGAGCATGGGGGATATTCAAGCTGCCCATATCATGTCGAGGGACGTGCTTTCGGGGACCCCGGAAACAACCATTAAAGAGGCGGTGCGGATCCTGATGCACCACCACATCAAAACCTTGCCCGTACTGAATGAAGAAAACCATATTGTCGGTATTATCAGCCTTACGGATATTATCAAACACCCGCTAGCCAGTCGGAGCAGCGGTTTGCCTGGCGTGTTCGGGGTCAAGAAAAAGACCTTGTTGAAAGACATCATGCAGGCGCCCGTGACCTGTGTGACGACGACGGCTCATATTGTCGAGCTGATACCGTTACTGTCAAAGCAGGGCTTGCACTGTATTCCGGTCCTGCAAAATGACGTATTTGTCGGGGTGATCACACAGACAGACTTGATCGCGGCCTTGCACCGCGATTTGATTGTGCACCTGCATTAGTCAGATCAGCGGATCCCAGCGTTGGGACCAATCGCTATCCCGGGTGACAATATCTTTTAATAGCTTGATGGCGAGTTGCAGCTCGGTCGATGATCGGCTACGAGAATAGACCAGGAAGGTTGGGTAGCTGAATTCAGGGGCGGAGCTGACGCGCTCAAGAATGCCGCTTTCAATATAGGATTGCACGACACGGGTCCTGAAGTAGCCGGACCCGCCATTGTCGAGAATATATTGCAGGGCGACGGGCCCCAGGTTGAAGGAAAGCGCTGCCTTTGCTTTTTCCGGCAAGGCCGCGTCATGGGAGTGCCGGAAGCCAACGCCCCAGTCGATGTAGACATAAGGCTCGGGTTTGGCGATCAGGCGGACCAGTATCAATTTTTCTTCGAGAATCTGCTCGACTTGCAAGTCGGGCCAGTAGGCCGGTTGATAAACCAAGGCCGCATCCAACAGGCCAAGCTCCAATTGTCGTAACAGCGTTGAGCCGTCCCTGATCTCCGTTTTGATGGCGTGCGTCGGTATGGATTTCTGGATTTCACGAACCCAATCCAGAATGAGCGGATTGCATAAACTGACTTCGCCACCGATATGCAATATTTTGTGGAAACCTTCGGGCAGGGGTAAATCCCTGACCGCAGCCTCCCAGGTTTGTACCAACTGGTTGGCATAGACAACGAAGGCTTCCCCGTCCGCTGTCAGTTTGGCCCCCGCTTTGTTGCGGACGAATAACTTGCTATTGAGGCTGCTTTCCAGCTTTTGCACACGGGCGGTGATCGCCGTCTGGGTCACATGCAATCGCTGCGCGGCGGCAATCAGACTGCCGCATCTGACGATTTCCAGAAAGGTTTTAGCCAGCTCGATATCCATTCTTATGCGCCAAAAATACGTTATGGGGCCACGCGGAGTGGGCCTTGTAAAGACCAGGCTGGGGGCTTTTTTCCAATTTGGCCAGATTTCTCGAGTATGGCCTTTTGTTATTACTGGTGACTCTCTAGAATCCGTTCCGCGCTCCGGCCATGGAGGCGCTATGCCATCAATTAGGGAAGTCGACATGCAAATTGGAAAAATTCTGGGGTTGGCCCTAGTGCTCGGGCTGAGTGGTTGCGCGAGCTTCACCAAGGACGAAGTGGCGCCGGTGAAGCTGCCATCGATGTCCAGCTATTCGAACAAGCCGAATGTGTATGTGGACTTCAAGTTCTACCAAGGTGTGCCAAAAAGCGCCTCAGCCGTTGAAGTGCCGCAAGCGCGCGAGATGCTCAAGCCTGAACTGCAAAAAGTGCTGAACGATTCCGGACTCTTCAGTCGTGTCACGCTGGACGAATTCCAGAAGCAGCCTGGTGATTACAACCTGCACCTCAAGGTTTACAACCATCCGGCGGGTGGTGGCCAACTGGTCATGGGTTTTATCAGTGGCCTCAGCCTCATGATCATCCCGGCGCTGGCCACTGATCAATACACCATGAGTCTCGAAGCGGTTGACCAACAAGGGGTGGCAATCAGCAATGCGAGCAACCATGATTCGATCAATACCTGGATGGGGATCTGGTTTGTACCTTTGATGGGCAACACCCCGAAAGCGGCGATCAACGACACGTTCAGCCGCCAGGTCAATGCGCTGCTCAAGCAAATGGTCGAGAGCAATGGCCTGAAATACTCGGCGCTCAACTCCGGCGTACCACGGGCTTGATAAACCAAGGGCCGCAATAGCGGCCCTTTTTTATCCTTACTTCAAGGCCTGAATGAACTGCGGGTCGCTGTACAGCGCCTTCAGCAAATCACGCACCATCGGGTTGTAGGCATTGGCGGCGTTCGGAATCGCAATGAATCCGAAAAAACTGCTGCTCCACTCGTGGTTCACGTCCTTGGTCGCGTCATAGACCACCTCATTGCCCTTGAGCAAAGTAAAGCGGGCAGAGAGCTGCCCGGTACCGGTGCTGGCTCCTGCCGTCAGCTCATTATTGACCAGCAATACATTCAGGTGCCGCTCTGCTTGCGGATCCAGCAGGCCGGCTTTGCTCAGCTCTTCGTTGATGGCCTGCTGAATATGCAGGGGGATGCTGCCGCTCGGCGAACGGATCGGGTTAGCCCGAACCATCAGCGAGCCCTGGCCAGAGGCGGCTTTCACCTCGGCATTGCTGATCGATTGCAGCGGTGGAGTTTGCTTGAGCTGTTGGACGTTTTCGTAGCTCGGCTCGTAGCGGGTCATGGTCACACCGCAGCCTTGCAGCAACAGGGCGAGCAGTGGGAGCAACAGAAGGGACTTTTTCACGGCATATCCTTGCGTGAGTGTAGGGAGGCCGGATTATCGTTAGATGGCTTATCGCTATCAACCATGTTTCAGCGTTGAGCTGAGAAAAGGAAGAAAAGGGGCGCTGGGCTCCTCTTCGTACCCCGAAACCGACTGATTTGAGGGCAGCATTCAAAGCTGATGCTGCCAAGGCTTTACGTAAGCCTCCTGCCGGTGTGCAGCACCAATGCCGCATGCCAAGCCAGCCGTTTGGCCTGTCCGGGAACTGTGACGCCCACCCCGCTATGCTGATTTGATTAGATTTGTACGTGAAATTAAATCATGAGGTTATTTCTAACCCACCTGTCTGGGTTTACCCGATTTTTGGAAGGCGGCCTTTCTTTGTGCTGTTTTATGTCTACTCTCAAGAGTGGTCATTTTGCCATCATCCTCATCAATGGATCTGAACAGGTCAGAGGTCGTTCATGGACTTTTTTGAAAAGCTCGCCAGTCTCGCTGCCAAAGTGCGTCTTCAAAGCGCTGCTATTCAGACGGAAGAGGCGACCAAAAACGCCTTCGTCATGCCCTTTATCAATACTGTTCTAGGCTACGATGTTTTTGATCCGCAGGAAGTGACCCCTGAATTTGTCTGTGATGTGGGGACGAAGAAGGGTGAAAAGATTGATTACGCTATCATGAAGGACGGAGAGGTTCAGATTCTGATTGAGTGCAAAAAAATCGGCGAGTCACTCAATCTCAACCATGCCTCTCAATTGTTCCGCTATTTTCATGTCACCAGCGCTCGGATTTCCATCCTGACCAACGGCCAAGTCTATAAGTTTTTCACTGACCTCGATGCCCCTAACAAAATGGACGAGAAGCCTTTTCTGGAACTCGATTTACTGGACATCGATGAGTACTCAGTTCCAGAGTTGACTAAGTTGACGAAGTCAGCTTTCGACGTGGATTCGATCATCAATGCCGCAGGAGAGTTGAAGTATGTCAGTCAGATCAAGAAGGTTATCGCCTCTCAAGTCAGTAAGCCCGATGATGATTTTGTCAAAGTCTTTGCAAGTCGAGTTTACGATGGAGTCATAACTCAGAAAGTACGCGAGCAGTTTTATGAACTGACCAGAAAGGCGCTAGCGCAGTTTCTCAATGACCAGATCAATGACCGTCTCAAGTCCGCAATGAGCGGCGTGCTTCAACCGACGGTCAGTTCACTTCCGGTTGCTACGGAGGGCGTAAATAGTACGACTGATAGTGTCGATTCAGAAGCTAAAATTCTGACGACACTGGAGGAGCTGGAGGGTTATCACATTGTTCGTGCGATGGTGCGTTCTGTCGTTGATGCGAAACGTATCGTGCAGCGGGACACTCAGAGCTACTTCGGTATCCTGCTGGATGATAACAATCGTAAGCCGATTTGCCGTCTGCATTTTAATCGCTCACAGAAATACATCGGGATCTTTGATGAGGAAAAAAACGAGACGCGGCACCCGATCAACTCGGTGGACGATATTTATGAGTACTCGGATTGCTTGAAGAAAACGGTAGGCTATTACATGTGAAGGTGTTGGCCGCCTGGTTCGGCATAATCATTGGCTGATGGCTGACGACAAAACTCGGGGCAAACTCCAGAGTCTTGCGCGTTATGCAACATCCGCGAGCAAGCACTCATAAGGAATTCGCAAACCGTCATGCAAGCGCTTGATCATCGACAAGCTCAGTTTGCGTTTGCGGTTTAATATTTCGGATACGCGCCCGCTCGATCCAAGGAAAGGTTCCAGGTCACGAGGGGTCAAGCCCTGCTGATCCATGCGAAATTTAATCGCTTCGATTGGGTCGGAAGGTGGCATTGGATAATGCTGGTCTTCGTATTTTTCGATGAGCAGCGCAAGAATTTCCAGTTCATCCCCTTCAGGCGTACCGATTTCTGCGCCCCACAGCTGCTCCATACGCGCAAAGGCGGCGCTCAGGTCTTCCTGGTTGTGAATAGGTTTAATGTTCATTACACAGTCTCCGCGTCGATCTGGTCATACTGGGCATGGGTGCCAACGAGTCGTATGAAGCCAAGCTGTCTCTGATCATCGATTGCCAGAATCACTCGGTATTTGTTGCCGCCAATGTTGAATACCGCCCTCCCACCTTTGAGGATACTGGCAGTTCTCAGCTCCGCCTTGATCTCTTGCGGCGTGCGATAGACGGCCTTTTCCATATGTCGGTACCACTCAACCAGTGGCGTCCCTGAGTCGGCATAAGCCGGGCTGCTTTCCCAGAATATCCGCAAGGTACCACTTGCTATTACCCGCACCTACAGGATCCCGTTTTGGGAGGTATTAGGCTTTGCTGTCGAGAGATGCACCCCAGGTGTGCAGTTCCGGAATGAGAGGGGCGATGACAAGCCGCCTGCCTGCGAATGGGGCGCCGAAAGGCGCCTTTGTCGTTTCTGGGAGAAACGTTATTTTTGACGGTCTAGTGCAATCCCGCCCATAAAAAAACCGGCCACTGAGGGCCGGTTTTCTTTTGTCTTCGTCGCACTGTTCAGCAACGTCGGACTGGATTCGATTGGAGCGGGTGAAGGGAATCGAACCCTCGTTATCAGCTTGGGAAGCTGGAGTAATGCCATTATACGACACCCGCTCGGACGGCTGACTTTGTACCAGATGTGGCCGGGGATTTGAAGTTTTTCTTTGAAAATCTGTGTTTTAACAAGCACGTCGGGTCGGCGGTCACGCACGCAAGGCCAATACCCGTCAGTAAGCGCAAGCGCGGTTCCTGTCGGTTCCAGGCTTGCCTGCGAGACTTCTGGTGGCCACTCGGGCCTCTTCGCTGCGATGCGGCGTCCCGACAAGCCTGGCTCCTACAAGGGGTTTGCGTCCATCACGGGATTTGTGTCCGTTCGCAAGAACGCTGCAAACCCGTGATAACCCTCGTTCACATGGCCTGTGCATGGTGCTCCTGAACGTGTCGGTAATACCGCGATCGGCTTTCCTGATGCGTCGGCTTGAGGAACTCCAGCAGCGCATGACGGCTGTCGCGGCAGGCGGACTTGTGCTCCATGTCGAGAAAGTGCCCGGTGCTGCGGATGGTGCTGAACTGGCTGTGGCGCACATGCTGACCGAATTGCAACGCATCGCTGGGCGAGGTGTATTCGTCCCATTCACCATTCATGAACAGCACCGGTACGTCGATCTGTTTCGCCGCCGTCAGATAGCACAACTGGTCACTGCTGAGCACCTGGCTGATATGGAAGTGCATCTGCCCGTATTCATGCTCGGCCAGGCTGCTGACGTGCCGGTAGTTGTAGCGCTTGAACAGCGACGGCAGGTGCTTGCCGATGGTGTTGTTGACCAGATGGCCCATGCGGTCGCGGTCGCAGGCGCTCAGGTAGTCGACGCCCCGTTCCAGATAGTCGCGCATCGGTTCGCTGAGCACCGGTGAGAAGGAGCTGATCACCGCCTTCTCGATTCGCCGTGGCCGGTGCGCCAGGGCAACCAGGGTCGCCGCGCTGCCCCAGGAAAAGGACATCACATGCTCGGCGCCGAAATGGTCGATCAGCTCCAGGAGGATCTGCCCTTCGATTTCCTTGGTCAGCATTCTTTCGTGACGGTTGTGCACCTTGGACTTGCCCGCGTAGGGCTGGTCGTAGCACACGACGTTGTATTGTGGATGCAGGTTCTTCACGGTCTGTGCAAACGACGCAGTGGTAGCCAGCGAACCGTTGACCAGGATGATGGTCTTTTCTGCGGCATCTGCGCGATAGAACTCCGTGTAAACCCGATACTGACCCTGTATATCCAACACAGCGATTTCTGGCCTCATGTCAAAGGACTCCTGGCAAGCGGGTATGCGCGCAACGAACTGTGCACGATTTATATGACAGGTAGGCATTCGCCTGGAATGTTGCAGGCCCATGTCGGTCCGTTGAAGCCTGGCCGACGGGTGTTGTTATAGGAGGGCAATCTGCCGCAAAGCGAGAGCCGGTGGGCCTCGCAGTCGACAAAGAGTTTCTTGGTATAGCAGCGTGACTCATCAGTCATATTTCGGCTGACGGTCTGATTCAAGCAGGCGTACGTTGATTGCGCAAGGAACGATTTGTCATAAGTTAGTGACTTCTGCCGAGCGGTCGTCGTCGTGCGCTCAGATCCGGCCGATTTCTTCGGCCTGCAACGGGCGATAGTGCCCCGGGGCCAATTGCTCATCCAGCACCAGCGGTCCCATGGCTTCGCGGTGCAGGCGCAGGACCTTGTTGTCGAAGTGGCCGAACATGCGCTTGACCTGGTGATAACGACCTTCGACGATGCTCAAGCGGGCACTGCGCGGGCCGAGCAATTCCAGCGTGGCGGGCTGGGTGGTCAGGTTCTCGAAAGCAAAATACAAGCCACGGGCGAAAGTCTCGGCGTATTCAGCGCCGATGAGCTGTTCGGTCTCCACGTAGTAGACCTTGGGCAGTTTGGTCTGGGGCTGGGTCAGCCGGCGCGACCACTGGCCGTCGTTGGTCAGGATCATCAGCCCGGTGGTGTTGAAATCCAGGCGGCCGGCGATGTGCAGCCCAACGGCGTCGGGCGCGTCGATCAGGTCGAGGACGGTGCGGTGCTCGGGGTCGCGGGTGGCGCTGACGCAGCCCGGCGGTTTGTGCAGCATGAAGTAGCGCGGCGGGCAGCCTGCCTGCAGCACCTCGTCGTCGACTTCGACCTGGCTGAACTCTCGGACCTCATGATGCGGATCGCTGATGCTCAGGCCATCGACTCTGATCCGTTTTTGCACCAATAACAGGCGCACCTGTTGGCGGTTGAAGCGGGGCAGGTTGCTGAGGAAACGGTCAAGGCGCATGGTTGAAGGCTTTCGGCGTGGGTGGGCATTTTACGTCATGGCGCCGGTTGTGGGGGCGCCTTCAGCTGCTTATCCACTTGCGCGCAACGCGGACACAGGCAGGCGGCGTTGCGCAGTTCGGCCGGCAGGGTTTCGAGTAGCGCCGGGTCGATGCTGACGCTGTAGCACCAGCAGGGCCGGTCGGCCGTGCGCGGGTCGGCCAGGGCGCAGTCGTTGCGCGCACCGCAGGCCGGACAAAGGCTGGGGTCATTCATGGGCGGATTTCAGCAGGTCGCTGCAGACGCGGTTGCGTCCGCTCTGTTTGGCTCTGTACAGCGCATGATCGGCCCGGGCCAGCAGGCTGTGCAAGGTGTCGTCCTGTTGGAGTGAGGTCAGGCCGATGCTGACGGTCAGTTGCAGGCTCTGGCCGTTGTAGCTGTAGCCCTGTTGCTCGATATGTCGGCGAATTTTCTCGGCGATCAGTTGGGCATTGGTGCTGTCGGTGTCCTTGAGCAGGACAATGAATTCCTCGCCACCCCAGCGGCAGATAATTTCCGACTGGCGCAGGCAACTCTCCAGGTCTCGGGCAAATCCGCTCAGCACGGCATCGCCCGCAAGGTGGCCGTAGCTGTCGTTGAGTTGCTTGAAATGATCCAGGTCCAGCAGCAGCGCGGTCAGCGGCTTGGGTTCGCGTTGGGCCTCATGCAGGGCCTGGGCCGCCAGCAGGTCGAAGCCTCGGCGATTGGGCAGGCCGGTGAGGCTGTCGAGTGTCGCCAGGGCCTGGATCTTGCGCTGGTAACGCTGGATCACGCGGTTGAGCAGGGCCAGCACGATCAGGCTCACCACCAGGCAGATCAGCAGGTTCAGGTACAGCGACTGGCGAATCCCGCTGAGGGCACTGTCCTCGCGCTTGTCGACGAACAGGTACCAGTTCAACTCTGGAATGAAGCGCACATTGAGGAAGTGCCCCTTGCCGTCCGAGTCCGTGTATTCGTAGCTGCCATCGTGGGGTTTGGGCAGTTTGGCCTGTAGGTTCTTCATGCTTGCCAGGTCGTTCAGCGACTGCCCGGCCCGGGCGCCTTCGGGGCCGCCATCGGCGCCAGTCAGCACCAGGCGACCGAAAGTGTCGACGAAGTAGACGCTGCGCTGGTAGCGCTGCTGGTACTTGTCCATCAGCTTGACCACCGCGTCCACGGTCAGGCCGACGCCGGCAGCACCGATAAAGTGCTCGTCGTAGTCGAAGACCTTGTAGTTGATGAAGAAGGTCAGGCGATTATTGTTGGCGGTGTCCGGGTCGACATTGATCTCGTAGGGGGCCTGCATGTCCCGCACACGGAAGTACCAGAGGTCGTTGGGATCGTCGATGCGGACTTTCTTCAGCACGCCCTTGGCCTGGTAGTAGGTCAGGTTGCTGTTGGAGACGAAGAAGGCGGTGTAGGCGCCGTAGTGGGTCATGACTTCGTTGAGGTAGCGGGTCATCTGCTCCGGGTCGCGTTCGCCGGCCACCACCCAGTCACGCATAAAGGTGTCGCGGGCCATCATCGAGGAAATCAGGATCGGGCGGACCAGGTCTTTCTGGATTTCCGAGTAGACAGTGTCGGAGGTCAAGGGCAGTTCGGTATTGACGATGCCGTCGCGGATCGAGGTGCGCGAGGCGTAGTAGCTGAGCAGGGAGGTGGCGAGGAAACCGCTGGCCAGCAGGGCGATCAGCGTCAGGATCAACGAGCGTTGCGAGTAGAGCACTGAGCGAAGCGGCATGACGATTCCGTAGGCGGGTTCCCGATGGACGCATTCTAGTGGTGCGGATAAAAAATGCCCGCACATTTTGCGCAGCGGTCGGGGCCCTCCACCTCGGCTTGCTGAATGCTTCCGTATAGGCTGTGGCGGTCTACGCTGCTGGCAGACCAACAGGAACGAGGGGTGCACCATGGGGTTTGGCTTAACACGGGCCTTGTCAGGCTGTTTGATGTTGCTGTGCCTGGGGTCGGCGCTGGCGGCAAGCGTACCGCCGGATGAAGCGCCGGCGGCCAGGGCGCTGCTGGAAAAGGCCGTGGCTTACTACCGCGACCAGGGTGACAAGGCGTTCGCCGCGTTCAGTCGCCAGGGTGAATTCGTCGATCAGGACCGCTATGTGTTTGTGGTCGACACCCATGGCGTGATGCTGGCCAGCGGCGGCCCCTCTTCGGCACTGATCGGGCGTGACGTGTCCGAAGCCCTGGGTCTGGATTTGCGCAAGGCGTTCAAGGACAGGCTCAAGACCCCTGAAGGTGGCGGCATCCGTGAGGCCGAGTATCGCTGGCAGAACTGGAATGATGGCAAGGTCGAGCGCAAGCGGGTGTTTTACCAGCGCGTCGGCGAGCGCATCCTGGCGGTCGGTTATTACCTGCCTCGGGCCTCGCCGCAGCAGGCCGAAGCTTTGCTGGCCAGGGCGGCGACCGATCTGGGCAAGGACAAGCAGGCCACGCTCGAGTCGATCAATGCCCTGGGCTTCCTGGAGGATGACCTGTATGTCTTCGTGGTGGATCTGAAAACCCATCGTTACCTGGCCCACGGGACCAACCTGCGACTTGTGGACACTGACTTCAGCAAGGTCAAGGACCCCGACGGCAAGCCGGTGGGGGCGCCGATCCTGGCAATGATGGCCAAGCAGGAGCGTGGAGAGTACGAATATCGCTGGAAGAATCCGGTGACCGGCAAGATCGAGGACAAGCATGCCTACCTGAGAAGGGTCGGGCAGTACCTGGTGGCGGTCGGGTATTACAGCCCTTGACCACCCCACCAGGCGAGCCTTGCGATCAGTGGGTCTTGTCGTCCCGCCCGCGCAACACGTTGTTCGGCATCGCCAGCGCCGCCGCCAATCCCAGCAGGGCGATGGCGGCGCTGATCAGCAGCAGATGGCGGAAGCTCAGCAGCAGTTCCCCGCGCAGGGCATCGCGCGCCGGGCCTTCAGCGCTGTTCAGGCCTTCGAGCAAGGCATTGCCCGAAGCGCCAGCCAGGTGCGTCAGGCTGAAGTCCTGCAACAGCGCCAGCAGCAACGCCGACATCAGCGCCACGCCCATTGCACCGCCGAGGGCGCGGAACAGGTTGGTGGTGCTGGTGGCGACGCCGATATCACGTTGTTCCACGGAGTTCTGCGTGCCCACCAGCGAGGTCGGGAACTGCAGGCCGCCGGCAATCCCGCAGAGCAACATGAACAGGCTGCTGAGCAGTACCGCCTGGGGCGGGGTAAACGCCATGCCGAGAATGCTCAGTGGCATCAGCAGCGCCCCGCTCAGGATCAGTGGTTTGTAGTAGCCGGTCACCGAGGTCCTGCGTCCGGCAAAGTAGGCCCCCATGGGCAGCCCCATCGCCAGCGGCAGCAGGTGCAGGGCCGCGCTGTCGGCGCCGGCGCCGGTCACGCTCTGGAAACGCAGGGGCATCAGCACCGTGAGCGAGATCGTCTGGAAGCTGGTGAAGAAGATCGTGCACCAGCACAGCAGGGCGTTGCGGTTGAGGAACAGGTGCATCGGCAGCAAGGGTTCGGCCGTGCGCCGTTCGTGCAGGACAAACAGCCACAGGGCGCTTAGCGCCGTAACCAGCAGGCCCAGCACCTGGCTGTCGTTCCAATGGTGGCCTTGGCCGATGACGGTGATGCCCAGCAGCAGGGCGGTCAGGCCGATGATCATCAGGACGGTGCCGAGGTAGTCGATGATCGGTTTGCGCTGTGGTATCGCCAGGCCGACCAGGGTGCGGTGGACCACCCACCAGGCGCCCAGGCCCAGTGGCAGGTTGATCAGGAAGACCCAGCGCCACGACAGGTACTCGGTCATATAACCGCCGAGCACCGGCCCGGCGACGCTGGCCAGCGCATACATGCTGCTGAAATAACCCTGGTAACGGCCGCGTTCGCGGGGCGCGATGATGTCGCCGATAATCGCCTGGCTGACCGAAATCATGCCGCCTGCACCGATGCCCTGGATGATCCGCGCCAGCACCAGTTGCTCCATGCTCTGGGCCAGGCCGCAAAACAGCGAGGCGAGGGTGAACAGACCCATGCCGAACAGCATCAGCCGACGTCGACCATAGAGGTCGCCGAGCTTGCCGTAGATTGGTACAGCCACGGTCATCGCCACCATGTAGCCGGAAATCACCCAGGCCAGCAGGCCGACATCCTTGAAACGAGCGGAGATGGCGGGCATAGAGACGGCGACAATCGTCTGGTCCAGCGCACCGAGGAAAATCGCCAGCATCAAGGCAATCAGGATACTGCGAATCGCCGGCTTCGTTTGGCCAGTCCTCATAATCCCTCATCCCAGAGCGGCGTTTCGGGAAAGTGCTGCACCAGGAAGTCGAGCATGCTGCGCAGCGCCGCCGGCATGTGTTTGCGCGAGGCGTACACCGCGTAGATGTTCATCCGTATCGGTTCCGCCAGGGGCAACAGCCGCACCAGTTCGCCCCGCTTGATATAGGCCCCGGCCTGGTAGGTGGGCAGCATCGAGATACCCGCCCCGGCGATCACCGCCTGCATCAGGGTCCCGGCCTCGTTGGCGCTGATATTGCCCTGTACCGGCACGGAAACCTGTTCGCCATCCTGCTCGAAATGCCAGAGGCTCTTGCCGAAGTAGGAGTGGGTCAGGCAATTGTGCCGGCTCAGTTCCTCCACCCGCTGCGGCGCCGGATGCTCGCGCAGGTAGGCCGGAGAGGCACAGATCACCGAGCGACAGACAGTCAGACGGCGGGCGATCAGGTTCGGGTCCAATTCGTTGCTGGTGCGAATCGCCAGGTCGATACGTTCGTCGACCAAATTCACCGTGCGGTCGAGCATCTGCAGGTCGACACTGACGCCCGGGTAGCGCTTGACGTATTCAGCGATGGCATGGGCCAGTTGTGCCAGGCCGAAGGAGGTGCTGACGCTGATCCGTAGTATCCCGCGCGGCGCCTCGTCAGGTTCGCGGACGGCGGCCTGCAGGTCCGTCGACAGCTCCAGCAGTTGTCGGCAGCGCGGCAGGGTTTCGTTGCCGGCGGCGGTCAGGCTCAGCTTACGGGTGGTGCGGTGCATCAGCCGGGCGCCGACCCAGTCCTCCAACTCCGCGAGGTAGCGCGACACTACCGGTCGCGACAGGTCCAGATGGTCGGCCGCCGCCGACTGGCTACCCAGGTCGACCACCGTGACGAAGACCCGCATTGCCGTAAGACGATCCATGATTTGCCCACTTTCAGAAACAAACTATGTTTCAGCATCGCATTTTTTGTATTGGTTCGGGCAACTAAGCTCTGTTCATCGCCCTCACGGCCAACAGATTTTGTAGATCGGCCTCCCTGCTCCCTGGGTGGGAAGGCGCCCCTCGACGCACAGCGTCATTCGATTGGAACTGGAGAGTGTCATGAGCAAGATTGCAATCATTGGTGCCAGCGGACGTGCCGGTAGCCAGTTGCTGGAAGAAGCCCTGCGGCGCGGCCACAGCGTGACCGCCATCGCCCGCAACCCGGCGAAGATCACTGAGCGAGCCGGCGTGGTGAGCAAGGCGGTCGATGCGCTGGATGCCGCTGCGCTGGAAGCGGCGATTGCCGGTCACGATGTGGTGATCAGCGCCGCGCATTTCGCCACGCTGCCGGCCGCAGCGGTGATCGCTCCGGTGAAGCAGGCCGGAGTCAAACGCTTGCTGGTGGTCGGCGGGGCCGGTTCGCTGTTGTTGCCGGGTGGTGGTCGGGTGATCGACAGTCCGGGCTTTCCGGCGGAGTACAAGGCTGAGGCCAGTGCCGGTGCGGAGTTCCTTGAGACCTTGCGTCAGGAAAAGGAACTCGACTGGAGCTTCCTGTCGCCGTCGGCGGAGTTTGTCGAGGGCGAGCGTACCGGCCATTTCCGTCTGGGCAAGGACGACCTGCTGGTGAGTGCCGAAGGTCGCAGCTGGATTACTTTCGCCGACTACGCCATTGCCCTGTTGGATGAAGTCGAGAAACCCGCGCATTCGCGCCAGCGGTTTGCTGTCGGCTACTGAGTTTCAGCGATACCTTTTGCTATCTGTAGGAGACGGCTTGCTGGCGATGAACGATAACGCGGTCCGTCTGGGACAGCGCAGCGTCTACATCGCCAGCAAGCTGGCTCCTACAGGTTTAAACTCGCTCCGCCGCCTGTGCCACCAGCCACTCCATCAGTTCCCGCAACTCTGGCGCCGTCCCGGCCCGCTCCGGGTAGACCAGGTAGTACGCCTGTCCGGTGCGCACCCGCAAATCGAACGGCATAACCAGTCGTCCAGCGCTCAGGTCCTCGCCGATCAACGCCCAATCACCAATCGCCACGCCAGTGCCCTGGGACGCCACGCTCATCGCCAGGTCCAGGGTGTCGAAATGCTGTCCCTTGCCGATATTACTGACCCGCGCGCCCGCTACCTTGAGCCAGGCTTCCCAATCCCGCTGGTCGCGCGTGGGATGCAGGAGCATATGCTGCTCAAGGTCGGCGAAGCTGTGCAACGGCACCGGACCTTCCAGCAGTTGCGGCGAACAAACCGGCGTCAGCTGTTCGTCGAACAGGTGGTGAGACGCCACCGAAGGTCCCGGCGGCGCGCCATAGACCACGGCGGCATCGAATTCCTCGCGGCGGAAATCCACCGCATGCTGCACCGTGGTGGTCAGCTCCACGGGCACGTCCGGGCGCTCCTTCTGCCATTGCAACAGGCGTGGCAGCAGCCAGCGCATCATGCAGGTCGGGGCTTTGAGCTGCAGGGCCTCGCGCCGGGCGCCAACCTGATCCACCGCCTCGTCGATCAGGTTGAACACCTGCTGGATCCGTGGAAACAGTTCACGGCCCTGGGCGGTCAGGCTCAGGCCACGGGCCTGGCGCTGGAACAACGCATAACCGAGGTGACTCTCCAAACCGGCGATCTGCCGGCTCACCGCGCCCTGGGTGATGTGCAGCAGTTCGGCCGCGCGGGTGAAGTTGCAGCACTGGGCGGTGACCAGGAAGGTATGCAGAGCGGGCAGCGGTGGCGGACGTTTCATGGGAGGGCAGCTCAGGCATGACGACAGGACATGCCTAGTATGACTATTTTTGCCTTGTGCCCGCCATCGGCCAAACGCTCCAATACCCCTATCGCCGTGCTCATCGGCAGCATGGCTTATACGAACAAGAAGGGCGGGACAGATGGCGACGTGCGGCGAAGTATTGGTCAAGTTACTGGAAGGCTACGGGGTCGAGCAGGTGTTCGGCATTCCTGGCGTGCATACCGTGGAGCTCTATCGCGGGCTGGCGTCGTCGCGCATCGAGCATGTCACGCCGCGCCATGAACAGGGCGCCGGTTTCATGGCCGACGGCTACGCCCGCACCAGCGGCAAGCCGGGAGTGTGCTTTATCATCACCGGCCCCGGCATGACCAATATCACCACCGCGATGGGCCAGGCTTATGCCGATTCGATCCCGATGCTGGTGATTTCCAGCGTGCAGTCGCGCAGTCAACTGGGCGGCGGGCGCGGCAAACTGCACGAATTGCCGAACCAGGGCACGCTGGTGGCGGGCGTCGCGGCGTTCTCCCACACACTGATGTCGGCGGCCGAACTGCCGGCAGTGCTGGCCCGGGCCTTCGCCCTGTTCCAGGCCGGGCGGCCGCGTCCGGTGCACATCGAGATTCCCCTCGACGTGCTGGTGGAAAACGCCGATGCCTTGCTCGATAGCCAGCCGGTGCAGATCACCCGTGCCGGTGCCGCCCCGGCGGCGATCGCGCAAATGGCCGAACTGCTGGCCAAGGCTCGCCATCCGCTGATCCTCGCCGGTGGCGGTGCCATCGATGCGGCAGCCGCGCTGACCCGACTGGCGGAGCGACTGGAGGCACCGGTGGCCTTGACCATCAATGCCAAGGGCATGTTGCCGTCGCGCCATCCGTTGCTGATCGGTTCGACCCAGTCCATGGTCGCCACCCGCGCCCTGGTGGCGGATGCCGATGTGGTCCTGGCCATTGGCACGGAGCTGGCGGAAACCGACTACGACATCACCTTTGCCGGCGGCTTCGAGATTCCCGGTACCTTGTTGCGTGTCGATATCGACCCGGACCAGACCGTGCGCAACTATCCGCCCAAGGTCGCGCTGGTGTCCGACTCGCGGACAGCGGCCGAGGCGCTGCTCGCGGCTGTCGAGGGCCAGGCGCTGGCTGATCGTCAGGGCGATTGGGGGCCGCAACGTGCCGCTACCTTGCGCGCGGAACTGGGCGCTCTCTGGGATGCACCGACCCGCGCCCAGACGCAATTCCTCAACACCGTTCTCGACGTGTTGCCGGAGGCGGTGCTGGTGGGCGATTCGACCCAGCCGGTCTACACCGGCAACCTGACCCTGAACCCGGAGCACCCACGTCGCTGGTTCAACTCGTCCACCGGCTACGGCACCCTCGGTTATGCCTTGCCGGCGGCCATCGGTGCCTGGTTGGGCGGTGCCCGTGAGCGCGGCCAACGGCCTCCGGTGGTCTGCCTGATCGGCGATGGCGGTTTGCAGTTCACTCTGTCTGAACTGGCCAGCGCGGTTGAGGCGCGGACCCCGATCATCGTGCTGCTGTGGAATAACCAGGGCTACGAAGAGATCAAGAAATACATGGTCAATCGCGCCATCACCCCGGTCGGCGTGGATATCTACACCCCGGACTTTATCGGCGTGGCCCGGGCCCTGGGCTGCGTGGCCGAGGCCGTTGCCGGCGTCGAAACCTTGCGTACGGCACTGGAGGCCGCCGCGGATCGCCAGGGGCCGACCCTGATCGAAATCGACCAGCGATTGTGGATGGAAGGGGAGGCCTGGTGATGAACGTGCAAATGAATCAGGACGGTCTCTACATCGACGGCCAATGGCGTTCCGGCAGCGAGCAGCTACGGGTGATCAATCCGGCCACCGAGGCTTTGCTTGGCAGCGTTTCCGGTGGTGATGGGCAGGCGGTGGAGCAGGCGGTGAGCGCGGCGTGCCGGGCTTTCGCCGTTTGGTCGGCGACTACCGGGGCCCAGCGCGGTGCCGTGTTGCGCAGGATTGCCGAGGGCGTGCGCGAGCGCCGCGAAACCCTGGTCCAGCTGCAATCGAGCAACAACGGCAAGCCGCTGTTCGAGGCGGGCATCGATGTCGATGATGTGATTGCCACCTTCGAGTATTACGCGGGCCTGGCCGAGACCCTCGACGGGCAGCAGGACAAGCCGGTCGAGTTGCCCAGCGACGCTTTCGCCGCCCATGTACGCCGCGAGCCGTGTGGGGTGGTGGGGCTGATCGTGCCGTGGAACTTCCCGATGGTCACCACCGCCTGGAAGCTGGCTCCGGCCCTGGCCGCCGGTTGCTGCGTGGTGCTCAAGCCGTCGGAAGTCACGCCATTGCCGGAGTTGGAACTGGCCGCGATCATCGCCGACAGCGGCTTGCCGGCCGGGGTCTTCAACCTGGTCTGTGGCACCGGCCTGGCCGTCGGCGCGCCACTGGCGGCCGACCCCCGGGTGGCGAAGATTTCCTTCACCGGCAGCAATGCGGTGGGGGTCCAGGTGATGCAGCGGGCGGCGGAAACCGTGAAGGGTGTGAGCCTGGAGCTGGGGGGGAAATCGGCGTTGCTGGTGATGGCTGACGCCGACCTCGATCTTGCGGTGGAGCTCGCCAGTGGCGGCGGTTTCTTCAACGCCGGGCAGATGTGCTCGGCCACCAGCCGGGTGTTGGTAGCGGAGGAGATCGCCGATGAGTTCCTGCTGCGCCTGACCGCGCGGGCCGAAGCCATTCGCGTGGCGGACCCGTTCGACCCCGAGGTGGAAATGGGCGCGCTGGTCAACCAGGCGCAATACCAGCGTGTGCTCGGCCATATCGACCGTGGCCTGAGTGTCGGCGCTCGGCTGGTCTGTGGCGGCGGACGTCCGCCGGAGCTTGCGCGCGGCTATTTTTTGCGGCCGACGATCTTCACCGAAGTGCCCCTGGACAGTGCGTTGTGGCGTGAAGAGATTTTCGGCCCGGTACTTTGCGTGCGCAGTTTTGCCAGCGAGGCCGAGGCGTTGGCGCTGGCCAACGACAGCGAGTTCGGTCTGGTGGCCAGCGTGGTCAGCCGCAGTGACGAGACCGCGCAGCGGGTTGCCAATGCCTTGCAGGCCGGGCTGGTGTGGATCAATGCGCCGCAGGTGATCTTTCCGCAAACCGCCTGGGGCGGCTACAAGCAGAGCAGCCTGGGCCGTGAGCTGGGGCCTTGGGGTTTGCAGGCGTTCCAGGAGATCAAACACGTGATTCGCGCCCTGTAGAAAGCTTTCGGGCCGTGGAATCTTGACGCCGCCGCACACCCTGTAGGAGCTGGCTTGCCAGCGATGAGGCCCGAACGTCTTGCATCGATCGTTCGGACGCCATCGCTGGCAAGCCAGCTCGTACAGGAGTTTGTTGTGCCTGTCTGTTTTGTGTATCGGCGTGGGGTAGGTGTGGCCCCTGACAGGGCAACGCATGCCTCGAAATGAGGCATGCGCCGGGCGCATGGCTTCAATGACAAACTTTCGATTGTTGCCGGTTCCGGGCGACCTCAGGATGAACCTGCCGACTCAGCCACGACCCACGGTCCTCGGGGGCTCCAGCGAGATCGAAGACCGGCTGCAGACGTTGCGACCGACCTCATACCTAAAAGAATAAAGGGAGTCCGAAATGGGCCAGTACGACCTGAACAGAAGGCAGTTTATCAAGACCGTGGGCGTCGCTTCGGTGGCCGCCGCCGCCATGAGCATGCCGTTTATCCGGGCCAACGCCAGCGACACCCGCTTCCAGGGCAAGACCCTGAAGCTGCTGACCTGGTCCGATGACACCGGCCTCGCCGCCCTGCGCAATATCGCCGCGACGTTCGAGGCCAAGACCGGCGCCAAGGTCATCGCCGACCGCACCGGCAGCACCTCGGAAATGGTCGCCAAGCTCAAGGCCGGCGGTGATCGTCCGCAGTACGACATCATCACCCTGGCCGGTGTCGGCGCCGAAGGCCTGGCCGCTGCCGGGCTGCTGGAAAAGCCCGATCTGAACCGCATCCCCAACCTGGTCGACGTGCCGGAAAAATACCGCACCGGTGCCAACGGCCACGGTATCGGCTACCTGCTCTGGTGCAACAGCCTGGTCTACAGCACCCGCACCGTGAAGGAGGCGCCGGACAGCTACGCGGCGCTGTGGGACAAGGACTTCGCCAGCAACCTGTTCCTGCCGCCGCCGAACTGGACCGAGGCCATGGACCTGATCATCATCGCCGCCAAGCTGGCCGGCGGTGACGAGCACAATATCGAGCCGGGCTTCAAGAAACTCGCCGAGCTCAAGGACCGCGTGGTTACCCTCGGGGAAAACCCCAACCAGATCGCCGAACTGTTCCGCACCGGTTCTCTGGACCTGGGTGGCCTGTATGCGCCGGCGTTCTTTCCGAAACAGATTCGTGATCCGGCCTACGGCCTGGGCGCCACCTTCGGCATGAAGGAGGGCTTCTACACCGACCTGATGCTCTCGGTGATGCCGAAGAATCGTCCTGGCGATACCGACCTGGCCTACGCCTTTATCGACCATTCGCTCGACCCGCTGGTGCAGGGCAAGATGGCCGAAGACATCTTCAACGGACCGGTCAATGCCAAGGCGATCATCTCCGCCGAGGCGCGCAAGAGCCCGTATATCCTGACCCCGGAGCAGATCGCCGAGAAAGCCATCATGCACGACAACGCGTTCCTGGCGACGGTGCATGACCAGTGGATTCGCCGCTATACGGAAATCTTTTCGTCCTGAAGTTCAGGCGCAGGGGCCTTGGCGCTTTCGTGTTGGTTTTGAACCTGTCGCGAAACCTGTAGGAGCCAGCTTGCTGGCGATGGCGATCTGACAGTCAACATCCTTGTCGCCTGATAAACCGCTATCGCCAGCAAGCTGGCTCCTACAGGGGCCGTGTCAACCCTGGCGATGGGGTTTGTCCGCCAAGCTTCTGCCTTGTTGATGATTTCTCTCAGTCGAGACTCTTTTTATGGAACACCAACCTCTGACCCGGCCGGTCGGCGTGGCTTTGCCGCGTCCGATAGCGGGTATTTCGCCCACCGCCCGGGCCTGGCTTTTCCTCTCGCCGTCGATGCTGTTTCTCGCCGTGCTGATCCTCGCCAGCCTGCTGGTGCTGCGCATGAGCGTCGGCACCAAGGGCGCCGAATGGACCGGCTTCAGCTTCGCCAGCTACGCGCAGCTACTGGAACCCTACTACCTCAAATCGTTGCTGCTGACCCTGCGCCTGGCGCTGTTCAGCGCAGTGATCGCGGTGCTGCTGGCGATCCCCGTGGCCTACACCATGTCGCGCCTGACCTCGCCATTTCTGCGCCGGATCTTCCTCGCCGCGGTGCTTCTGCCGCTGCTGGTCAACCTGCTGCTGCAAAGCTACGGCTGGCTGGTGATCCTCGGTCCTGGCGGGATGCTCAACCAGGCGCTGATGGGCCTGGGTCTGATCAAGCGTCCGATCATGCTGCTGTACAACCAGAACGGCGTGCTGATGGGCCTGGTACAGACCGCTTTCCCCCTCGCGGTACTGCCGATCGCCAGCGCCATGCGCGGTGTCGCGCGCACCTACGAAGAGGCCGCCGCGACCCTCGGCGCCAGCCGCTTCCAGGTGTTTCGCCAGGTGGTCTTGCCGATGAGCCTGCCGGGCATTATCACCGGCGCGACCCTGGTATTTGCCTACAACGCCAGCAGCTTTGTCGTACCCCTGCTGCTGGGCGGTCGGCGCGTGCCGATGCTGGCGGTGATGGTCCATGACCAGATTGCCCCGCTGATGAATTGGCCGGCGGCCTCGGCGGCCGGCGTGGTCCTGATCATCACCACCCTGGCGATCATGACCCTGTCCGAATACGTCACCGGCCGTCGGCGCCGGATGCTGGAGTCCTGCCAATGAGCCTGTTGTCGCACAAACGCCTGTCGATCCTGCCGGGGGAAACCGGACGCTTCGCCGGTATTCTCTCGGGGTTCATCCTGCTGCTGGCGGTGCTGCCGATCCTGACCATGATCGTCATGTCCTTCAGCGGCGCCTCGAACCTCGACTTCCCGCCCAGCAGCTACAGTCTGCAATGGTATCGGGCGGCCTGGCAGACCATCGTTTCGCCGGATGCCAGCGATGTACTGAGTCTGGGCAAGGCGATGACCACCAGCCTGCTGGTGGCCTGCCTGACCATGCTGTTTGCGACCCTGGTGGCGGTGCCCGCGGCCTATGCGCTGGTGCGTTGCGAATTCCGTGGCAAGGCCGTGGCCCTGCAACTGATGTCCCTGCCGCTGGTGTTTCCGATGGTGGTGTTGGGGCTGGCCTTGCTGCTGGTGTTCGACAGCCTGCCGTTCCAGATGAGCTTCTCGCGGCTGGTGATTGCCCACGTGATCCTGGCCTTGCCCTTCGTGGTGAAGAACTGCACGGCAGCCATGCTCTCCATCGGCAGCGAGGTCGAGGAGGCCGCGCGGATGCTTGGTGCTTCACCGCAGCGGGCGATTCTCGATGTGGTGGTGCCGTTGATGAAATCGGGGATTCTCGCCGGGATGCTGCTGGCCTTTATCGTCTCGTTCAACGAATTCACCGTGACCTATTTCCTCTACACCATTGACGTGATGACCGTGCCGATCTGGATGTACAGCCGCACTGTCTCGTCCCTGGACCCCACTGTTTTCTCCTTTGCCGTGCTGATCGTGCTGATCGACTTCGTCCTGATCTGGGCGCTGGAGAAGCTGGTGGGCGAAGGCGGCGTTTCCTTCTGATTTCTTGAGGTAAGCAACATGACTGGACTGATTCTGGAAAACGTTGAAAAGCACTACGGCATGGCCTGTGCGGTGAAGGACGTCAATTTGCACCTGCCCGAGGGCAAGCTGGTGTGTTTTCTCGGCCCTTCGGGGTGTGGCAAGACCACTTTGCTGCGGATGATCGCCGGCCTGGAAACCCTCAGCGGCGGTGAGATCCGCCTGGATGGCGAGGACATCGGCCAGACCCCGGCGCACCTGCGCAACTTCGGCATGGTGTTCCAGTCCCTGGCGCTGTTTCCGCATATGACCGTGGGCGAGAACATCGCCTATCCACTGAAACTGCGCGGGGTCGGCAAGGTTGAGCAGCAGGCGCGGGTGGTCGAACTGCTGCAACTGATTCAACTGAGCGAGATGGTCGACCGGCCGGTGTCCAAGCTCTCCGGTGGCCAGCGCCAACGGGTGGCGATTGCCCGGGCGATCGCCGCGCGGCCCAAGCTGCTGTTGCTGGATGAGCCGCTGTCGGCGCTGGACGCCAAGTTGCGTGAATCGATGCAGGTGGAAATCCGCCAACTGCAACAGCGCCTGAACATCACCACCATCATGGTCACCCACGACCAGCGTGAAGCCATGACCATGGCCGATATCGTGGTGGTGCTGGGCGAGCATCGGGTGCAGCAGGTGGGCACGCCCATCGAGATCTATCGGCACCCGGCCAACGAGTTCGTCGCTGACTTTATCGGTTCGGGCAATATCTTTCCGGCCACCGTGCTGGGGGGTGGCCGGGTCGGGCTACCGGGGGGCGAGAGTATCGAGGTGCTGGGCAGTGCCGCTGTCGAGGCCGGCAAGCAGGTGCGGATGCTGGTGCGTCCGGAGGACCTGCAACTCTCCGCGCCCGAGGCGACGGCAGGCAATAATCGCCTGCTCGGCACGGTGATCTTCGTTCGCGATATCGGCTCGACCATTGAAACCATTGTCGAGTGTTCCGGCGTGTCGTTCACGGCGCTGAGCACGCCGTGCCAGGGCATTGGCCTGGGCGTTGGGCATAGGGTCTCGGTGACCATTCCGGCCGAGGCCTGTCGGGTGCTGGCGGCCTAGCCTCTAGACACTCAGGCGCAACCGCGCCAGGTCGCGTAGCGGCGGCGCGCCGAACAACCGGCTGTATTCGCGGCTGAACTGCGAAGGGCTTTCATAGCCCACGCGGTAGCCCGCCGCCGAGGCATCCAGGCCTTCGATCAGCATCAGCCGCCGCGCTTCCTGCAGGCGCAACTGCTTCTGGTACTGCAGCGGGCTCATGGAGGTCATCGCCTTGAACCGGTGGTGCAGGGTGGACACGCTCAGGTTGGCCTCGCGGGCGAGACTGTCGATGCGCAACGGTTGCTCGAAGTTGCCGTTCAACCACTTGATCGCCTGGCTGACCCGGTGGCTCTGGCTATTGGCGATGGCGATCTCATACAGTCGATAACCCTGCGGGCTGCGTAGCAGTCGATAGAGAATTTCCCGGCGAATCAGCGGCGCGAGCATGTTGATATCTTTCGGGCTGTCGAGCAGGCGGGTCAGGCGCAGCAGGGCATCGAACATCTGTGTGTCCAGGCGCTCCACATACAGGCCGCGCCCGGTCGGTCGGCTGGGCACACCCATGGGCCCGGCCTCGGCAATCAGGGCACTGATTTCGGCCGGATCGATATCCATGCGCAAGGCGAGGATCGGGTGTTGCGGCGAGACGCTGGTGATCCGCCCGCAGATCGGCATGGAAACCGAGACCACCATGTAGTTCAGCGGATCGTAGACAAAGTTCTCGTCCCCCAGGCGCACTTCCTTGCGCCCCTGGGCCAGGACGCACAGGGCCGGTTGGGCCAGTACCGGGGAGAATTCCTGGGGCTGGCTATGGCGTGACAGATGCAGCGAGCCAACGGCGGTGGCATAGGAGCCGTCTTCACCGGTGTTACGGCAGATGATCTCGGCCAGTTCCGCGCGCAATTTTTCCATTTCGACCGGCAGGGGGACTTGGGGTTGATCGAGCAAGGACATGGCGGGCCCTGGAGATGATTGCGAATGGGGCAAGCTTAAGTTTGGGCAATCCACGGCGCCAGGACAATACTGCGCAATTCTTGCCTGATTCTGCAGTCTTTTCATATGACGCTCATGTTACAGGCGGCCAGGCGTTGTGACATTGCTCAAAATGCTGTCGGCAGGGGCGCGGTAGCGTGGGGTGATTGGCGCTCGTGGGAATCGCTGTCGCGGCAGGATTGTGCAATAAGCCGGCAGGAATCGACTAACGACCCCCTCGGCAAACGCTCTAATCTCTGTTCCTGTCGCAGTCAGTCCCCGCACTGATTGAGCGAGTACAACTTCTCTTCGGGAGCGCCGCGCATGTCCAAGCCTATCCCCGTCAGTCACATGGCCTTTGTTCGTGCACGCCCTGGGCGCTCCGCCGAACTGGGCGCACGGCTGAGCAGCCTGATCGAACCCTCCCGCCAGGCCTGCGGTTGCCTGCAGTTTTCCCTGCAGCACTCCCTGGCCGATGCCGACCTGTGGCTGGTGTCCGGGTTCTGGGTCAACCAAGCGGCCATGACGGCCTACTTCAATACCCCGGTGATGCAGGTCTTTGCCGAGCTGATCCAGGAACTGGTGGTCGACAGCTTCGACTTCCATACCTTCAGCGATGTCAGCGCGGCCCGGGCCCAGTGCGATTTTCATCTGTCCAGCGCCGGTGCCTTGCAGCAGTTGGCCAGCTGAAGGTTTAGAATGCCGGCCACTCAATTGGCCGGGATAACAGGCATGGCACGTAAAGCATTCACACACTTCGAAGCCGTTTCGGCGGTGGTACCCGGTGAAGGGGGTTATAGCGCGGCGATTGCCGTGAAAGCCCTGGACGGTTCCGGCGCACCCCGGTTTCACAAAATACTCGATGAACAGAAGTTCAAGACCGCCTTCGAGGCCGACGAGGCTGCGGCGCTGGAGCTTGCGCGCCTGGCCGATGTCGACGAAGAGGGTGAGTTGTCCTGGTCTGTCGCTTAGGTTTGCAACTGATCCTCTGCTGGGCACGGCTCTTGTAGGCGCCGGCTTGCTGGCCATAGCGTCCGGATGGGCGCGGCAAGGCTCAAGGGCCTTATCGCCAGCAAGCTGCGCTAGGCGCGTGGGCGATACATCTTGAACAGGGCTTCCGGGCCCAACTGGAAGTAGTCCGCCGGACCGCCACCGCGCAGAATCGGTTCGGCGGCGGCGGTGTCGTAGATCCCCTCCTTGAGCAGCCACTTGGCGATATGCACGGCGACCACTTCGCCGAGCACCAGCCAGGTGGGCACCAATTGCCGATCCGCCCGTTGCAGTTGAATGATCTGGGTGACCTTGCATTCGAATGACACCGGGCTTTCCTGTACCCGTGGCACCTTGATGATTCGTGAGACGGCGGGTGTGAGGCCGGCCAGTTCGAATTCATCGACCTCGGCCGGCACCGCCGCGCAACTCTGGTTCATGGCTTCGGCCAGGGGCCGGGTGGCGAGGTTCCAGGAGAATTCGCCGGTTTGTTCGATGTTGTTCAGGCTGTCCTTGCGGCCGATGCTGGCGAATCCGACGATCGGCGGGATGTAGTTGAACGCGTTGAAAAAGCTGTAGGGCGCCAGGTTCAACTGGCCCTGGGCATCCTGCGAGGAAATCCAGCCGATGGGCCGCGGGCCGACGATGGCATTGAACGGGTCGTGAGGCAGGCCGTGGCCGTTGGCGGGTTCGTAGTAGTGGATGGCGTCGGACATGGTTCGAGGGTTTCCAGGGACCGGATCAACAAGGGAAGGCGACAGTGTGCGATGCGTTGCGGGGAAATGCGATAGGTGTTGGTCCTTGTAGGCGCCTGCTTAGGGAGTCTTGCGTCGTCTGATCGGCCGTCATCGCCAGCAAGCTGGCTCCTACAGGTTTCGTGGCATTTTCAGTATCCCCAGAAACAACTAAGCCCGGCCGAAGCCGGGCTGCAAGGCTAACGGTGGGGTTAGCTGATGGCAGCAGCGCCAGGGGTTTTGTCGTAGCCGTCGGCAGCGACAGCGTTGGCACCTGGGGTCTTGTCGTAACCGTCAGCGGCAACAGCGTTGGCACCTGGGGTTTTGTCGTAACCGTCAGCGGCAACAGCGTTGGCACCTGGGGTCTTGTCGTAGCCGTCAGCGGCAACAGCGTTGGCACCTGGGGTCTTGTCGTAACCATCGGCAGCCACGGTATAGGCGCCGCCTGGAGTTTTGTCATAGCCATCGGCGGCGAAGGTGTTGGCAGCCAGTACCGAGAGGGCCAGAGCGAGGATCAGTTTGGTTTTCATGGGGGTTGCTCCTGAAGGTGTGCGTTTTGTTCAGTGGGTATGGAAGTGATTTTACGCTTGTTAATTTGATTAAAAAGCGCAAATAAATGCTTTAATCAATCGTATAAATCGATATGTGTGGCGCCAGAAAGGGTCGGCATTCAACGTGATGCCAAGGGGCCGGGGCCAGGTCGATCTAACGTAGGATCAGAATGTCGCTTGGAAATTAACTGACTATTAATTCAGGTAATTCTTTTGCGATTGCGCGCAAATGCGCCAGGAGCGCCCGGTAAAGGCGTGGGGCAAGGGAGGGGAATGCGCTTTTGAACACGCCGCCGAACCTTGTGGGAGCCGGCTTGCCGGCGATGGCGTCCGCATGGACGCTGCAAGGCTCAAGGGCCTCATCGCCGGCAAGCCGGCTCCTACAAGGGGGCAGCGCTGTCGGTACTCAGTCGGTCTCGATCCGTGAATGCTTGCGGGTGTCCTTCATGGTCACGTACACCAGCAACGAACAGGCGATGCAGGCTGTCACGTACCAGTAGTAGCCGGTTTCCATGCCGACGCTCTTGAACCACAGCGCAATGTATTCCGCCGTGCCGCCAAAGATCGAGACCGTCAGGGCATACGGCAGACCGACGCCCAGCGCACGGATTTCAGTCGGGAACAGTTCGGCCTTCACCACCGCGTTGATCGAGGTGTAGCCGCTGACGATGATCAGCGCCGCCATGATCAGGAAGAACGCGCCCCACCAGGTCTGGATGCTGTGCAGGGTGCTGAGGATCGGCACGGTGAACAGGGTCCCGAGGATGCCGAAGGCAATCAGGATCGGTCGCCGGCCGATCTTGTCCGACAACGCCCCGACCAGCGGCTGCAGGCACATGAACAGGAACAACGTCGCCGCCGAAATGGTGGTGGAGTCGGAGATGCTCATGCCGACCGTGTTCACCAGGTATTTCTGCATGTAGGTGGTGTAGGTGTAGAACGCCAGGGTGCCGCCCATGGTCAGGCCGACCACGGTCATCAGTTCCCTGGGATGTCGCATCAGGGTGCGCATCAGGCTTTCTTTCGGTTCTTCCTTCTTCTCGGTGAAGGACGCGGTTTCTTCCATGCCGCGACGCAGATAAAGCGCGACCACGGCACACAGGGCGCCGATGGCGAACGGAATACGCCAGCCCCAGGCTTGCAACTGTTCGGTGCTGAGGGTCTGTTGCAGCACGATCAGCACCGCCAGGGCGATGAGCTGGCCGGAGATCAGGGTTACGTACTGGAAGCTGGAGAAGAAGCCGCGACGTTCCTTGGTCGCCATCTCGCTGAGGTAGGTGGCTGAGGTGCCGTATTCGCCGCCGACCGACAGGCCCTGCATCAGGCGGGCGACCACCAGCAGGATCGGGGCGCCGACGCCGATGGTTTCATAGCCCGGGGTGAGGGCGATGATCAGCGAGCCTGCGCACATCAGCAGGACCGAGCCCATCAAGGCGGCCTTGCGCCCTTTGCGGTCAGCATAGAGGCCCATGAGCCAGCCGCCGATCGGGCGCATGAGGAAGCCCACGGCGAAGATCGCGGCGGTGTTGAGAAGCTGGGCGGTGGAATCGCCCTTGGGGAAGAAGACCTTGGCGAAGTACAGCGAGAACGCGGCGTAGACGTACCAGTCGTACCATTCGACCATGTTGCCGATCGAACCGCTGAAAATCGATTTCAGACGGCTGGAGGTGGTTCTTTCTTTGGCCGGCGCGGCCGCCGACCCCAGAGGCAGGGTAGAGGAGTTATCCATCAGGGAACCTTCAAGTCATTGTTTTTGTGGAGCGCGCGCAAGCGCAGCCTGCCAGGGCTATAGCAGGAGCTGTGCCAACGGCGGAAGGCCCGGTTTAGAAGGGCTGGCGGGTTTTTGTGAGCGGAAATCCGCCTATTGGCGATAAAACGGTAAGCGGAAAATTGCCGATGCGGGATGTGCTGGCTGAAACATGAACCAGACAAACACAGCACAACCTGTGGGAGCGGAGCTTGTCGGATCGCCGCACCGCCGCGAAGGTGCCCTTGAGAGCGCTAAAAGCTTCGCGGGCAAGCTCCGCTCCCACAGGTTGATAGGCGGTGTTTTCCTGGGCGGGGTTCACTCGTCCTTGAGGAACATCTCGCGCGTCAAGCCATGACGCTGCATCTTTTCATTGAAGGTGCGGCGCGGCAGTTGCAGTTCTTCGAGTATCGCTTTGACATCGCCCTTGTGCCGGTTCAGGGCCGAACGCAGGCACTGCGCTTCAAAGGCCTCCTGCTGTGCCGCCAGGGATTGGCCCGGGTCGATGCCGTCGGGCTCCGGCTCACCCAGGCCGAGGACCGAGCGTTCGGCGACATTGGCCAATTCCCGCACATTGCCCGGCCAGTCATGGCTCAACAGGCGGCTCAACTGCGGCCCGCTCAGCGGCGTCGAGGTCCGCCCCAGTCGCTCGGCCGCGCTGTAGGCGAAGTGCTCGAACAGCAAGGGGATATCTTCGCGCCGCTCGCGCAATGGTGGCAGGCGCAACTGCGCCACCGTCAGCCGATAGGCCAGGTCCTCGCGAAAACGCCCGGCCCGGGCCTCGTCCAGCAAGTCGGGCTTGGTCGCCGCGACAATACGCAGGTCCACCGCGATGCTCTGGTTCGAACCCAGCCGCTCCAGCTTCTGCTCCTGCAACACCCGCAGCAGTTTCACCTGCTGGGCCAGCGGCATGCTTTCGATTTCGTCGAGAAACAACGTGCCGCCATCGGCGTATTCCAGCTTGCCGATACGCTTGCCCTGAGCCCCGGTAAAGGCCCCGCTTTCATGGCCGAACAATTCGGCTTCAAACAAGGCCTCGGGAATCGCCGCGCAGTTGAGGGCGACAAACGGCTTGTCGGCCCGCGGTCCGAAGTCATGCAGGCAGCGGGCAACCAACTCCTTGCCGCTGCCGGTTTCGCCGCGGATCAGCACATTGACCGGCAGCGCCGCCAGCTCCAGCACCTGCCGGCGCAGGGTTAGCAGGCTCCGGGAAACCCCGAGCAGGCTGCGCTCGAGCCGGGAGCGGTGATCGGCCTGTTCATGCAACTGGCGGTTCTCAAGCACCAGGCGGCGCTTCTCCATGGCCCGGGCGAGGCTGGCGAGCAGGCTCTGTGGGCTGAAGGGTTTTTCCAGGAAGTCGTAGGCACCCTCGCGCATGGCTTCCACCGCCATGGGCACGTCGCCGTGCCCGGTCAGCAGAATCACCGGCAGGTCACGGTCGTGTGTCTGCAAGCGCGCCAGCAATTCCAGGCCGCCCATGCCGGGCATGCGCACGTCGCTGAGGATCACCCCGGGGAAATCCCCTGGCAATTGCGCCAGGCACTCCTCGGCGCGACTGAAGGTCTGCACCTGGAAGCCTGACAGACTCAACCATTGCTCGACGGCCGTGCGGATGCTGGCTTCGTCGTCAACCACGATCACGGCGTTCATTGTCTGTCCATCTCCGGGGCAATCGGCAGGGTCAGGCTGAAGTAGGCCCCGCCCTGGCGATTGTCGACGCTCAGGCGGCCGTCCAGTTCATGGACGATGGCGTAGGACACCGCCAGGCCCAAGCCGAGGCCTTCGCCTACCGGCTTGGTGGTGAAGAACGGGTCGAAGACCTTGCTCAGGTGTTCCTCGGCGATGCCACCGCCGCTGTCACCCACGGTCAGCAGCCACACCGGAGGGCGAGCTTCGATACGGATTTCCAGACGCTTGAGCGGCTTGTCATGCATGGCGTCCAGGGCGTTGCGCAACAGGTTGATCAGTACCTGCTCCAGGCGAATGGCATCACCACGGACCCAGGCCGGGCGGGTCAGGTGTAGCACCGTGCTGACTGCGTCTTCACGCAGGCGCGGGTCCAGCAGCTGCAACGCCTGGTCGACCACGCCGGCCAGGTCGAGGGGCTCGCGCAGGCCGCTGGGGCTTTGTCGAGCGTAGGTTTTCAAGTGCCCGGTGAGGGCCGCCATGCGGGTCAACATCTGCTCCAGCGGCGCGAGAGCCTGGTAAGCGTCGTCGATCCGACCGTGATCGAGCAGCAGGCGCAAGGTCGCCAATTGCATGCGCTGGGCGGTCAGCGGCTGGTTGATTTCATGGGCGAGGGCAGCGGACATCTGCCCCAGCGCCGCCAGCTTGGCCGACTGCACCAGGCCGTCCTGGGCCGTGCGCAGGTCACGGGTGCGCTCCTCGACCAGGCGTTCCAGCTCTTCGCGACTGCGCTGGCGCAGGCGCGCCAGGCGCCAGCGTTGGCTGAGGAACAGCAGCAGAAACACCAGGGTCAGCCACAGGCCTGCACCGGCGAGGGCGGCGTTGCGCTGTTCCTCGGCGGCCATCTGCGGTTTGCGCAGCAGGTGCAGGGTCCAGTCTTCCGGCGGCAGTGCGAGCGATTCCCAGAGGTAGTCGGCGCTACCGTCCGGGCCATCGACCCGGGTCAGGTAGCTGTTGTCGCCGAACATCCGCAAGGATCGGTATTCAAGGGGGCTGAGGGACTGCTTGTCATATTGCCGGGTGCTGCCGATTTCACTGCGGTCGCTGTCACGCAGCGGGCGCAGCAGGCGATAACGCCAGCCGGGCTGGTTGGCGATAAAGACGATATCGCGGGCATCGCTGACCAGCAGCGTGTCGTTGCCCTTGCTCCATTCGCGCTCCAGTTCCGGAAACTCCAGCTTCACCACCATCGCGCCGAGGAATTCGCCGTTGTCGCCGGTCACCGCGCTGGCGAGAAAGTAGCCGGGAATACCGCTGGTCACGCCAACGGCATAGAAGTGCCCGCTGCCCTCGATGCGGGTCTGGTTGAAGTAGGGGCGAAACCCATAGTTGTGACCGACGTAGCTGCTGGGCAGGCGCCAGTTGCTGGCGGCCACCGACAGGCCGTTGCGGTCCAGCAGTTGCAAGGTGGAAGAGCGTGCCGCACCGTTGATCCGCTCCAGTTTGCGGTTCAGGGCGTCCTGCTGGGCTGCGTCGATGGGGCCGGCGAGGGCCGCGCGCAATTGCGGGTCGAGGGCGAGCACGGCGGGCAGCGCGCGGTAGCGTTCGATCAGGGTGTGCAGGGCGTTGGCGTAAAGCGTCAGTTGGGTCTTGCCACGCGAGGCATCGTCGACCAGGGCCTGTTGTTCGGCGCGATGCACGGCCCAGCCGGCGGCCAAGGCGGTACCCGCGACAATCAGCAGGGTGTGGAACGCCAGGCGCAGGGAACGGGGGATCGGCGGCATACGGGCAACGACAGGCTGGGGAGGGGCGGGAAAGATAGCATGTCGGCTTTGGCAGTGCCTTGGGGGGGCGACGCCCTTGAGTCTTGTAGCGCCTATCCGGGCGCCATCGCCAGCAAGCCGGCGCCTACAAATCCGAGCTGCGCCGCCTGGCGGTTGTCGTGCCCGAAACCTTGTAGGCGCCGGCTTGCTGGCGATGGCGGCGGTGAGTACGACACCGCCATCGCTGGCAAATCAGCTCCTACAGGTCTTACAACAACTCGAAACTCTGCTGCGTCACATCCTGCGAGTCCAGGCCGATCTGCACGTTGAATTTGCCCGGCTCCGAGGCGTACTTCAACTGGGTGTTGTAGAACTTCAGGTCGTCCTCGTCGATGTTGAAGTGAATGACCTTCTGCTCGCCCGCCTTGAGCATCACCTTCTGGAAGTTCCTCAGTTCCTTGACCGGACGGATCATGGAACCGGCGACATCCTGGATATACAACTGCACCACGGTTTCGCCATCACGCTTGCCAGTGTTCTTGACGGTGATACTGGCATCGAGCTTGCCGCTCTTGTTCAGCGTGGTCGAAGACAGCGCCATGTCGCTCAGGCTGAAGTCGGTGTAGCTCAGGCCATAACCGAAGGGATACAGCGGGGTGTTTTCCTCGTCGAAATACTGCGAGGTGTAGTTGCCCGGTTTGCCCGGTGTGAACGGCCGGCCGATGGTCAGGTGGTTGTAGTACATCGGCACCTGGCCGATCGAGCGTGGGAAGGTGATCGGCAGCTTGCCCGACGGGTTGTAGTCGCCGAACAGCACGTCGGCGATGGCGTTGCCGCCTTCGGTACCGCTGAACCAGGTTTCCAGTACGGCGTCGGCCTGGTCCTGCTCGTGGCCGATGGTCAGTGGACGGCCGTTCATCAGCACCAGCACCAACGGTTTGCCGGTGGCCTTGAGGGCCTTGATCAGTTCCCGCTGGCTGGCCGGGATATTCAGGTCGGTACGGCTCGACGATTCGTGGGACATGCCCCGCGACTCGCCCACCGCGGCGATCACCACGTCGGCCTGCTGCGCGGCCTTGACCGCTTCGTCGATCAGCTGCTGTGCCGGGCGTGGGTCATCCACCACTTCCGGGGCATCGAAGTTGAGGAAGTTCAGGTAGTCCACGACCTTTTTGTCGGCGGTGATGTTCGAGCCGCGGGCGTAGATCAGTTGGCCCTTGTCACCGAGGGCGCGGCTCATGCCGTCATACAGGGTGACTGATTGCGCTGGCTGGCCGGCGGCGGCCCAGCTGCCCATCATGTCGATCGGGGCCTTGGCCAGCGGGCCGACCAGAGCGATCTTCGCCGACTTCTGCAACGGCAGGGTCTGGCCCTGGTTCTTCAGCAGAACCAGGCTGCGGCGCGCGATATCCCGGGCATCGCTACGGTGCAGGCGGCTTTCGGCATTGGTATCGGCTGGATCGTCCTCGGCCTTGCCGATACGCAGGTACGGGTCCTTGAACAGGCCCATGTCGTACTTGGCGCCGAGCACTTCCCGCACGGCGTTGTCCAGATCGCTTTGCGGCACCTCGCCAGACTTGATCAGGCCCGGCAGCTCCTTGCCGTACAGCGAGTCATTCATGCTCATGTCGATGCCGGCCTTGATTGCCAGCTTGGCCGCTTCGCGACCGTCCTTGGCGACGCCATGCTTGAGCAGCTCGAAAATCGCCCCGTGGTCGCTCACCGCCAGACCCTTGAAACCCCATTCCTTGCGCAGCAGGTCCTGCATCAGCCAGGTGTTGGAGGTGGCGGGTATGCCGTTGATCGAGTTCAGCGCGACCATCACCCCGCCCGCGCCGGCGTCGAGGGCAGCGCGATAGGGCGGCAGGTAGGTCTGGTACATTTTTACCGGGCTCATGTCGACCACGTTGTAGTCGCGACCGCCTTCCACCGCGCCGTAGAGGGCAAAGTGCTTGACGCTGGCCATGATGCTGTCCGGCTCGCTCGGGCTCTTGCCCTGGTAGGCGTGGACCATCACCTTGGCAATGCGCGAAACCAGGTAGGTGTCCTCGCCGAAACCTTCGGAGGTTCGGCCCCAACGCGGGTCGCGGGAAATATCGACCATGGGTGCGAAGGTGATGTCGAGGCTATCGGCGCTGGCCTCCTGGGCGGCAACGCGCCCGGAGCGCCCGATGGCGTCCATGTCCCAGCTGGAGGCGAGGGCCAGGCTGATGGGGAAAATGGTCCGGTGGCCGTGGATCACGTCATAGGCGAAGAACATGGGGATCTTCAGCCGGCTACGCATGGCCGCGTCCTGCATCGGACGGTTTTCCGGACGGGTGATGGAGTTGAAGGTGCCGCCGATGTTACCGGCGGCGATTTCCTTGCGGATCAGTTCCCGAGGCATTTCCGGGCCGATACTGATCAGACGCAATTGGCCGATCTTTTCCTCGAGGGTCATCTGCTTCATCAACTGGGCGATGAAAGCGTCCTTGTTTTCCAGGGGCGCGGGCTTTGTTTCAGCCACTACCGGGAGACTGGCCAGGCCAATAGCGAGGCCCAGCAAACACAGCTTCTTCATGAATGATTATCTCGGGGGCCCGGTCCGGCGATCGATCGTTGCGCACTGGCCGGGCTGTTTAGTTATAGGGAGCGACTATTGTTGTGCTAATAATCCAGCACATTTGTGAACTGTTTTTCGCGCTGGGCATCTTTTAGCTGATTGGCTTCACACATTCCAGTGGCGGTGGCGGATTATGCCCCAGTCCCGGGTGAGAAAAATCCTGGGATTTTTCCCTTTTCGACGTTTCAAGGAGTTTTCGAGCATGCAGGCACAACAGGGCTTCCGTTCGAGTTGCAGATTCGCCGTACTGGCATTGCTGGCGACGTTGCTGGCCGGCTGCGGCATCAACAATATTCCCACCTACGACGAACAGGTGAAAGCCAACTGGGCCCAGGTGCAGAACCAGTACCAGCGCCGCGCGGACCTGATCCCGAACCTGGTGGAAACGGTCAAGGGGTATGCCAAGCAGGAGCAGGAAACCCTGACCGCGGTGGTCGAGGCGCGGGCCAAGGCGACCTCGATCCAGGTCGATGCCAGCACCCTGGACAATCCCGAGAAGCTCAAGCAGTACCAGGACGCCCAGGGCCAGTTGACCGGCGCGCTCAGTCGCTTGATGGTGGTCTCGGAGCGCTACCCGGATCTGAAGTCGAACCAGAACTTCCTGGCCCTGCAGTCCCAGCTCGAAGGCACGGAAAACCGTATCAGCGTGGCGCGGCGTGACTTCATCCTCAGCGTGGAAAAGTACAACACCGAGATTCGCACCTTTCCCGGCCGTCTCTGGCATAGCCTGATGTACAGCAACCTGCCGTTGCGCCCGACGTTCGAAGCGACCACCCAGGACGCCGAGAAAGCACCGCAGGTGAAGTTCCAGTAACCCGATGGGCGTTGCCGCGCGTGCACGTGGCAACGCCCGACCCTGCTTCATCACGAACGAGGTAGGCATGCGTATTTTCAAAAGTGCTCTGTGGCTGTTGCTCTGCGCCTTGGCGCTGGTGGCCAGGGCCGACTTGCAGTTTCCCGAACTGAGCGGGCGGGTGGTGGACAGCGCCCAGATGATCGACGCACCGGTGCGCGAGGCCTTGAACCAGCAATTGCTGGCCCATGAAAAGGCCACCGGCGAGCAGATCGTGGTGGTGACCGTGGCGAACCTGCAAGGCACGACTATCGAGGATTATGGCTACCAGTTGGGGCGTCACTGGGGGATCGGTCAGAAGGACAAGAACACCGGCGCGCTGCTGATCGTCGCCCGGGACGAGCGCAAGGTGCGGATTGAAGTGGGTTATGGCCTGGAAGATCGCCTGACTGATGCCCAGTCGTCCTTGATCATCAACCAGTTGATCGTGCCGCAGTTCAAGCGCGACCATGTTTCCAGCGGCATCAGCGCCGGTGTCGACGCCATGCTCAAGGTACTGGGCAGCCCGCTGACGGAAAAAACCGAACCCGAAGGGGATTTCGGTTCGCGGCACCCGGTATTGATCGGCTTCCTCATGGTGCTCTTCGTGTTGATCTGCGCGATCATGCAACTGATGGGCTTCGGGCCCAGGGGCGGCGGTTCGGGAGGTTTCGGTGGCAGCGGTGGCGGACGCTCCGGCGGCGGTTTCAGTGGTGGCGGCGGCAGTTTTGGTGGCGGCGGAGCATCGGGCAGTTGGTAGTCCACAATAACTATTAGAGAGCGTGCACAACCATGGCCTTACTGAATGAGTACGAACAACGGCAGGTTGCCGAAGCGATTACCCGGGTCGAGCAGCAGACCGATGCGGAACTGGTGACCGTGCTGGCGCGGCGTGCCGACGACTACGCCTATATCCCGTTGCTGTGGGCCAGCCTGCTGGCGCTGCTGGTGCCGGGGGTCGTCAACTTCGCCTTCGGCTGGATGAATAGCCACAGCCTGTTGGCGGTGCAATGGAGCAGCTTTATCGTGCTGTGCCTGGTGTTCCGCATCCCCTCGATCACCAGCCGGCTGATTCCGCGTTCGGTGCGGCACTGGCGGGCGTCGGGCCTGGCGCGGCGGCAGTTTCTCGAACAGAACCTGCACCATACCGTCGGCTGTACCGGTGTCCTGATCTTTGTCTGCGAGGCCGAGCGCCATGTCGAAATCCTGGTGGACAAGGGGATTTCCCAGCGGCTCGACAACAGTGCCTGGGAGCCCATCGTCAAGGCCTTCACCGAGCGGGTCAAACAAGGGCAGACCTTGCAGGGTTTTATCAGCTGCATCGAGTCCTGCGGCGAACTGCTCAAGGCCCATGTGCCGGTGACCCAGGCGCGTAACGAACTGCCTAACCGTTTGGTGCTGCTGGGCTGAGGCCCGCGGTTCGGGCGCGGTATCCGGACGAATGACGAAATAAGCCCGTGCCCTGGCGTCCCATCCCGCCTAAAATGCCCGGCATTCCCCTTATCCAGATCCCGCACGCCCGAGGCGCTTTTTCCATGTCAGCTACTGCCACTCCCGCCCAGCCCGCGCCGGACCACCACGGACAATTTCTCGACCTGCTGGACACCAGCCTGAGCCAGAACGCCTTTATCAAGCTGGTACTGGCCAAGTACGTAGGCGACGAAGCGGACCTGCAACGGCTGATCATCAAGCAGGTGACGGTCAAGGAGCAGGCGTGCCTGTCCTTTGTCTATCGCTACAAGACCCGTGATATCACCAAGAACTTCGCCCTCGCCGAAGGCCAGGCGATCATCGCCGGGTTGCTCCCGGCGTCCTTCAAGAATGCCCACCTGCTGTCGCTCACCGACGAAGTGCAACTGGAGTACAGCAAGAAGGGCAAGAGCACGCTGTTCAAGGGCAAGGCCCAACAGGCACGAGAAGTGCCGTCCGCCGAGCACAATCGCGAGAAGACCCGCTATCTGGAGCTCAGCCGGCCGTTTCTCAGCGACCTGGGGGTAACCAACCCGCAGCACGAGCTGATTCCAGCGATGTCGCGCAAGTGGAAGCAGATCAACAAGTTCATCGAGGTGTTTTCCCACGCCCTGAGCCAGTCGCCGATCAAGCTCGACCAGCCGCTGCGGGTGGCGGACTTCGGTTCGGGCAAGGGTTACCTGACCTTTGCCATCCACGATTACCTGCGCAATACCTTGCAGGTCGAAGGGCAGGTGACCGGGGTCGAGTTGCGCGAGGACATGGTCAGCCTGTGCAACGCGGCGGCGGCCCGCCTGGAGCATCCGGGGCTGCTATTCAAATGCGGCGATGTGCGCAGCGTGGCGCCGAGCGAGCTGGAAGTGATGATCGCCTTGCATGCCTGTGATATCGCCACCGACTATGCGATCCACACCGGTATCCGTTCGGGCGCGGCGATCATCATGTGCTCGCCGTGCTGCCACAAGCAGATTCGTTTGCAGATCCAGAGCCCGGCGTTACTCAAGCCGATGCTGCAATACGGCCTGCACCTGGGGCAGCAGGCGGAGATGGTCACCGACAGCTTGCGGGCATTGTTCCTCGAAGCCTGTGGCTACGAGACCAAGGTCTTCGAGTTCATCTCCCTGGAACACACCAACAAGAACAAGATGATCCTCGCGGTCAAACGCGCCGAGCCAGTGGACCCGGCGCAATTGTTGCTGAAGATCGAGGAATTGAAGGCGTTCTATCAGATCCAGGAGCACTGCCTGGAAACCCTGCTGCGGGCCGACGGTTACTTGAGCTGAACGCCTGCTGGCAAGCTGCCCGGTTGCGCCGGGCGGACGCTGGTCTTGCGCCCGAGCATCACGGTGACGATCACGCCAGCGGCAAACAGCCAGGTAATCGGCTCGACGTGTTCGCCGAAGAACAGCGCTGAAAAGGCGATGGTGAAGAAAATCTGCAACAGCTGGATCTGGCTGACCCGGGCGATACCGCCCAAGGCAAGTCCGGCGTACCAGGCAAAAAAGCCGAGAAACTGCGAGAACATCGCCACATAACCGAAGGCCCACCAGGTTTTGGTGGAAATCGCGCCCTGATGTTGCCAGGCCAGATACAGCACCGGGCCGATCAGGATCGGCACCGACAGCACCAGCGCCCAGCAGATCACCTGCCAGCCGCCCATCTCCCGGGCCAGGCGGCCACCCTCGGCATAGCCCAGGCCGCCGACGGCGATGGCGCCGAGCATCAACAGGTCTCCGGGCTGAATACTCCCAGCACCGCTGATCAGCGCATAACCCAGCACCAGCGCACTGCCCAGGGCGGCGCAGGCCCAGAAGGCCCGGGATGGCCGTTCGTGGGACAGCCAGGCCGCGTACAACGCCACGCACAAGGGTTGCAGGCCGTTGACCAGGGCGCCATGGGAGGCCGGCAGAGTCTGCATGGCCCAGGCCGAGAGCACCGGAAAACCCAGGATTACCCCGATGATCACCAGTGACAGGCCCTTGACCTGGCTCCAGGTCGGCCACTTTTCCCGGCGCCACAGCAGCAGTGCCGCCGCCGGAATTGCCGCGATCAGGGCACGCCCGAGGCCGTTGAGCAGCGGATGGATTTCCTGCACCACGATACGGGTGAAGGGCAGGGTCAGGCTGAAGATCACCACACCCAGCAGGCCGAGCAGCATGCCGGTGTTTTCACGGGAGGACATAAATGTTGGCCAGTCATCAGGGGAACAGGGCCTGTCATCTAGCCATAAAGTCCCGTCGGTTCGCCCTTACAGCTGGGTAGAGAGTTGTCCGTACAGTTTGCCGTGGGCGGCCTGCGTAGTAGCCGGCGATTACCCACCGGCGTGCACAGGGTCTACCTTGACTACTCTTGTCTGCCCAAGCATTTACCCAGAGGAGTTCCCCCCATGGCCGCGAAAAAGATTCTGATGCTGGTTGGCGATTACGTCGAAGATTACGAAGTGATGGTGCCGTTCCAGGCCCTGCTGATGGTCGGTCACCTGGTGCATGCGGTGTGCCCGGACAAAAGCGCCGGCCAGACCGTGCGCACCGCGATCCATGACTTTGAGGGCGACCAGACTTATAGTGAAAAGCCGGGGCATCTGTTCGCCCTGAACTTCGATTTCGCCAAGGTCGATGCCGCCGACTACGATGCGCTGCTGATTCCCGGTGGTCGTGCACCGGAATACCTGCGCCTGAATGACAAGGTCCTGCAACTGGTGCAGGCCTTCGACCGCGCCGGCAAGCCGATTGCCGCTGTCTGTCATGGCGCGCAGTTGCTGGCGGCGGCGGGGATTCTCGACGGTCGCGAGTGCAGCGCCTATCCGGCGTGCGCCCCGGAGGTGCGGCTGGCCGGTGGTCATTATATCGATATCGAAGTGACCCAGGCCCACGTCCAGGGCAACCTCGCCACCGCCCCGGCCTGGCCGGCGCATCCAAGCTGGCTGGCGGCGTTCCTCGGACTGCTGGGTACCAAGATCACGTTGTAAGGGAGGGGCGGGTCATGTGTGAGCTCTACGTCAAGGCTGATCCGATTCTCTACGAATCGCGTTCCCGTTCGCTGCGCATCCGTGGCGTGGTGACGACCTTGCGCCTGGAAAACCAGTTCTGGGACATCCTTGGCGAGATCGCCGAGGCTGACGGCATGACCACCAACCAGTTGATCACCCGGCTCTACGAAGAGGTGATGGACTTTCGCGGGGAGGTGCTGAATTTCGCCTCCTTTTTGCGGGTCAGTTGCACCCGTTATCTGAGCCAGCGTCGGGCCCAGGTAACGGAGCTCAGCGTGGTCCGTTCGAATGCGGGTTGAAAAATAACGCGATCCCGGCAGATCGCTATTTGCGGCTTTCGATCCTGACTTGGCCGTCGTCCAGGGCCACGGTTTTCACCGGGATCAAGGCGGGCAGGGCATTGAGCAGGGCGTCCGGGTCCCTCACATCGAGGCTGCCGGAGACCTTGAGGTGCGCCAGTGGACCGTCCGCCAGTTGTACCGGTTTGCTGCGGTACAGGTTCAATTCGTCGATCAGGCTGGCCAGTTCGCGATTGCGAAAGGTCAGGTGGCCGCTGCGCCAGTCAGCGATTTCCTCGCTGCTCAGGGCCTGCTGCTGCAGCGTGCCCTTGGTGTAGTCGAAGATCGCCCGTTGCCTGGCTTCGAGCAGGATGACGTTGCTCGGATCGCCTTCGGGCTCGAAGGCGACCTGGCCATGGGCGACGTTGACCACCAGTTGGCGCTGGCCGCGGCGCACATCGAAACCGCTGCCCACCACCTGCACGCGGGCGTTGCCGGCATGGACCCAGAGCGGCCGCTCCTTGTCAGCGGCCGCTTCCAGGTAGAGCTGGCCTTGATCCAGGTAGATATCCCGTTGCCGGGCGCGGAAATTGATGCGCAGCCGGGTATTGGCGTTGATGTACAGGGTGCTGCCGTCCGGCAGTTTCAGGCTACGGGTGCCCTGGGCATGGGCGGCGACCTGATGCCGGTACGGGGCATTTGGCGCGCCAACATTGGCGCTCAGCAATGTGAACAGCAACGCCGCCACGCCGGTCAGGAGCGGTCGCCAGAGACGCTTGCGCCGCGCTGCCGGCAACACCGGCTGATTCAGTTGGCGCAGTTGTGCCAAGTCCGCCCACAGGGCTTCGAACTCGGCATAGGCCTTGGCATGCTCTGGCTTCGCCCGCCACGCTTCGAACGCCTTGTCCAACGGCTGTTCGGGGGCGTCGCGGTGACGGGCGAACCAGCTCGCGGCCTGGGCATCGATGCTGTTCGCATCGAGGGCGATGTCGATGACACGGCTCATTCCGGCTGCTCCCTGCTGTTCATCGGGTGGCTATCTCAGGCCTCGGGGTTGATCTGCAACTGCGGGTTGCCCAGCGGATGGCTCTTGGCATCGAAAAAGCGCAGCGTCACCTCCCGGCCCTCGAACAACTGGCTGAAGTGGCGCTTCTGATGTTGGATAAATGCCTGGCTGCGCGGGTAGATCGAAATCGCCAGGGTCTTGATCCGCGCATCCAGCAGGGCCTGGACGATATGCCGGTCCTGCTCGCCGAGGTTGTGGCCGAAGATGCACAGGGCCCCCTGATGCCCGGCCAGTTGTCCGTAGCAGTACGACAGGTAATCCGAATGACGGATCGCCTTGAGCTTGTCCTGGGCATTCCCCTCGCTGACGAACAACGGCACATCGCCCAGGGTATTGATCGCGAAACTGCCCAGCAGGGTACTTTCCGAAGAGGTCAGCTTGCGGGTGCTGCCGTCAAGGTGCTTTACCAGGTGCAAGCCGCCGTGCAGGTAGAGGATGCGGGTACCGCGGGCATCGGTGTCGCCCAGCTCGAAGGTCAAGTCGTCAGTGCGGAACAGGTCGTCGAACGCCTCGGGCGCCTGCATGATCGCCCAGTAGGCAAGCAGGTCGTAGTTGCTCGAGTAGAGCGTGCGGTAGCGACTCAACTCGGCATTGATCCGCGCCAGGCTCTCGGGTTGCACGAGCTTCCAGGGGATATGCACCGAACGTATCGCATGGATCAGCGCTTCCTTGATCGCGAAGTAGCGATTGCGCGGCGACGACGAACTGATGGTCAGCGCCGCATTGACCCGGATGGTGCTCTTCAGGGCGCTGAGCGCCTGTTCGAAGTTGCTGGTTTCCAGGGCCTTGAACACCGCCAGCTCGCTGAGCCCCAGCGGACGGTTGCGGGTGGTCTGGGCCAGTTCGAACAGCGAATCGTAGGCAAACGCCTGCCACATCGCCCGGCTTGCGCCGTTGCCGATCAACAGGCCGCTGCAGGGGATTTCGGCACGCAAGGCGCTCCAGTCTTCTAACGCTGTATCAAATACCTGGAATTCCATCGTCGCCATTCGTCGGTTGCCAAATCTAAGGAGGATCAACGGCAAACTTTAACACGGGGTTTGTTGGGTAAGGCCCTCATTTGCCCGCTACGATATTTTCACGGGTCGCCTGTTGCGGTGATATCGTCATGACATCTTTTTGGGGTGTTTTTTCCAATGCAATGGAATGCCATAAGAAAAGGTGATCGATATGTCAGTCAGAAACCTGAAAATAGCCACACGTGCTTTTCTGAGTTTTGCCTTTGTCACGCTGCTGTTGATTACCTTGGGCTTCTTGGCGTTATGGAAAATGCATCTGATTCGCGAGGCCGCGGTCGATTTGCAGGACAACTGGATGGCCAGCCTGCGACAGGCCGGGCGGATCGAGTTGACCGTCTATCGGATGCGTCTGGAGAGTTTTCGGTTGGTCACGGCTACCGATGCCCAGATGAAACAGAACGAAGCCGCACGTATCCACGAACTCAAGGGCACACTCGACCAGCAGCTCAAGGTCTATGCGCCGTTGGTCTCAAGCCCCGAGGAGCAAACGGCTTACGAGGGGGTGCAGCGCAAGGCCAGCGCCTATGAGCAGAAGCTCGACGAGGTGCTGCAGACCGCCAGCGAGAAGGGCTCCGAAGCGGCGATCGGCTTGCTCAATACCGTCATGCCGCCCTTGGCCAACGATCTGCAAACCAGCATCGAGGCGCTGGAAAAAATCAATGACGATGGCGCCCTGCAGTCCGGCATCACCGCCCAGCAGCAGTTCGACGGCGGTTTTTATTTGACCATCGCCATCATCGCCATTTCCTGCGTCTTGACTGTCGTACTGGCGATTGTCTTTACCCGCAGCCTGACCGGTCCGCTGCGCTTGTTGCTGGTCTCGACCCGGAAAATTGCCGAGGGCAACCTGCGCACCGAGGTACTGGTGGACGGCAAGGATGAGCTGGCCGAGTTGCAGGCCTCGACTGCCGCGATGCAGACCAGCCTGAAAAACACCCTTCGACATATCAGCAACTCCTCCGCGCAGTTGGCGTCGGCCGCGGAAGAAATGAGCGCGGTCACCGATGAGTCCAATCGCGGTATTCAACGCCAGAGCCTGGAGACCGACCAGGCCGCCACGGCGGTTAATGAAATGACCGCGGCGGTCGAGGAAGTGGCGCGCAATGCGGTGTCGGCGTCAGAGTCCACCCAGCGTTCCGAGCGTTCGACCCGTACCGGGGCAGATCGTGTGCACCAGACGATTGCCTCTATCGAAACCCTGAGTTCGACGGTCAAGGCCACCGGGCAGGAAGTCGAATCCCTGGCGCAGCAAGCCCAGAGCATCAGTAAGGTGCTGGATGTGATCCGGGCCATCGCCGAACAGACCAACCTGCTGGCGCTCAATGCCGCCATCGAGGCCGCCCGGGCCGGTGAGCAGGGCCGCGGCTTTGCCGTGGTCGCCGATGAGGTGCGGGCCCTGGCGCACCGTACCCAGGTCTCGACCCAGGAAATCGAGCAGATGATCGGCGCCATCCAGACCGGTACCGGGCAGGCCGTGATCTCGATGCAACGTAGCAATGAGGAGGCCGGCAAGACCCTGTTGATTGCTCACGAAGCCGGTTCGGCCTTGTCCGAGATTGCCCTCGCCATCAGTGAGATCAACGACCGCAATCTGATGATCGCGACCGCTTCCGAGGAGCAGGCCCAGGTCGCCCGGTCGGTGGACCAGAACTTGGTCAGTATCCGCGATCTGTCGATCCAGAGCTCATCGGCGGCGAACCAGACACTGGCCGCCAGTCAAGAGCTGTCCAAGCTGGCGGTGGAGTTGAACCAGGTGGTCACGCAGTTCTCGATCTGAGGCCTCGGCGCTTGCCCTGGACTCTTTATTTGACGCATCCGTTCGGAGACGTGAAATGGACCCGGATATTTGCAAAGGCTGTATCAAGATCGACGTGGCCCGGCTGGCCATTGGCATGCAGATCGAAGCGCTGGACCGACCGTGGGAAGAAACCACTTTTTCGTTTCGTGAGTTCCGCATCCGCCGTGAGGAAGAACTGCGGTTGCTGCGCGAGAACTGCGCGTATGCCTGGGTGGATATCGCCAGTGCCTCCGGGGCTTGTGCGCCGGCGGTCGAGGCCCCGCTTGAATGCAAGGCGCTCGCCGAATCGGTCGACTTCAATGTTGAAATGGCCCAGGCCGAGCTTTCCTGGGGGGCAGCGCAGGCGCAGTCCTGGCGCATCCTCGAGGCCGTGGAACTGGGCGAGCCGATTCAGGTCGGCGCGGTGAAAGCCGTGGTCAAGGACTGTGTCGACAGTATCCTGCGCAACCCCTCGGCCTTGCTCTGGCTGACCCGAATCAAGTTTCAGGACGATTACACCGCCGAGCATTCGCTGCGGGTGGCGATGCTGTCCATTGCCCTGGGCCGCGAACTGGGGTTGCCGGCCATGGAGCTGGAGCAGATCGGGGTCGGCGCCATGCTCCACGATGTCGGCAAGCTCAAGGTGCCCGGGGAAATCCTGAACAAGCCGTCGGCGTTGTCCGAGCAAGAATACGCCATCATGAAAAGCCACCCCCTGGAAGGCTATACCTTGCTCGTCAGCCAGGTCGGCGTACCGTTGACGGCGCTCGATGTGGTGCTTTCGCACCATGAGCGCGTCGATGGGGCGGGCTATCCCCACGGCTTGAATGCCGAGGCGATTCCGTTTTATGCGCGGATCGTCGCGGTGACCGACGCCTATGACGCCATCAGCAGCGACCGGGTCTACAGCAAGGGCCGTTCGACCCTTGAATCCCTGCGCATTCTGTTCAAAGCGGCCAACAGCCATTTCGATGAGCAGATCGTCAATGCCTTCGTGCGCATGATCGGCCTGTACCCCAGTGGCGAAATCGTCGAGATGACCAATGACGAAGTGGCGATCATTCTCGGTGCTCCAGCTTGCAATCGACTCAAGCCGCGCCTGTTGCGTGTGCTCGGGGCGGACAAGCGGCGCTGCCCGGAGAGGGTCATCGATCTGGCTGCCAGCCCGTTCGATGCCATGGGCCGGCCGTATGCGATTCGCCAGGTCTGTTCGTCCGGGGCTCATGGCGTCGATATCGAAACTTATCGCCGACGTGGGCTGATCCAGCTAAACGGCGGCTGACGAACGGTGGTTCGGATGCGCGATTTCCTTGCGCCAGGTCAAGGTAGGCGGTGGGTCTTCGACTGAAGCTGAGGGGAGTCCGTCAGCTAAAGGAAGGCTTACCGTGAGCAGCACATTTTTCATCCCCGCCGTGAATATCATGGGCATTGATTGCCTGGACGAAGCCATGAGCGCGATTCGCAAGCATGGTTTTCGCAAAGCGCTGATCGTTACCGACGCGGGGCTGGCCAAGGCCGGTGTCGCGGCACGGATTGCCGGCCTGCTGGCGATGCAGGACATCGACTCGGCGCTCTTCGATGGCGCCAAGCCGAACCCCAACATCGACAACGTCGAGAAAGGGCTGGCGGCACTCAAGGCTGCTCAGTGCGATTTTGTCGTGTCCCTGGGAGGCGGCTCGCCCCATGACTGCGCCAAGGGCATTGCCCTGTGCGCCACCAATGGTGGACATATCCGCGACTACGAAGGCGTCGACCGTTCGGCCAAACCGCAACTGCCGTTGGTGGCCATCAACACCACCGCCGGCACCGCCAGCGAGATGACCCGTTTCTGCATCATCACCGACGAATCGCGCCATGTGAAAATGGCGATTGTCGACCGCAACGTCACGCCGTTGCTGTCGGTCAACGACCCGGCACTGATGGTCGCCATGCCCAAGGGGTTGACCGCCGCTACCGGCATGGACGCCCTGACCCATGCCATCGAGGCCTATGTTTCGACGGCGGCGACGCCGATCACCGATGCCTGCGCGATCAAGGCCATTGAACTGATCAGTGTCAACCTGCGTCAGGCGGTGTTTGATGGCGCCGATCTGCAGGCCCGGGAAAGCATGGCCTACGCGCAGTTCCTCGCGGGCATGGCGTTCAACAATGCTTCGCTGGGCTTCGTGCATGCCATGGCGCACCAGTTGGGCGGTTTCTACGACTTGCCCCATGGCGTGTGCAATGCGGTGCTGCTGCCCCATGTGCAGAGTTTCAACGCGCTGGTCTGCCCGCAGCGCTTGAGCGATGTGGCCAAGGCGCTGGGTGCCGACATCCAGGGCATGAGCGCCGAAGAGGGTGCCCAGGCGGCCATCGCGGCGATTCGCAGCCTGGCCAAGGATGTCGAGATCCCTGCCGGTCTGCGGGAGCTGGGTGCCAAGTTGCAGGACATCCCGATCCTCGCCACCAATGCCTTGAAGGACGCTTGCGGCCTGACCAACCCACGGGCGGCGGATCAGCGGCAGATCGAAGAGATCTTCCGCAGCGCGTTCTGAAGCAAAACCCCAGCACCCAGCGCCTTCCCCGGTCGGGGAGGGCGCTGTCACGACCAGCGGGCTTGCAAATAGGTGTTCATGCGAGTTTAATTGAGTGATTACTCATTTATAAGTTGAACGCTGTTCCCCATGGCCCGCCCGAAAAGTGAAGACAAACGCAACGCCATCCTCAGCGCCGCCATCGAGGTGTTCGCCGAACAGGGCCTGGGTTGTCCGACGCTGAAGATCGCCCGGCTTGCCGGGGTCGCCGAGGGCACGCTGTTCAACTACTTCAGTTCCAAGGACGTGCTGCTCAACGAACTCTATCTGCACATCAAGGCTGAGTTGCGCGACGTGATGATGCCCGGCTACCCGCGCACTGAAACGGTGAAGAAGCGCGCCCGGCATGCCTGGCAGCGCTATGTCGACTGGGGCGTGGCCGAGCCGCACAAGCGCAAGGTGGTGGCCTTGCTCGGGATGTCCGCGCAGGTCACCGAACAGAGCAAGCTGGCCGGCATGCAGGATTTCTGCGAGGTCAACGACATGATGCAGGAAAGCATTGCCAGCGGCCTGTTCCGTGACCAGCCAGCAGCCTTTGTTTCGGCGATCATGGGCGCCCTGGCCGATACCACCATTGATTTTATCCGCCGTGAACCCGATCAGGCCGAGCGGTATGCCGAAGCCGGTTTCCAGGCGTTCTGGAGTGCCACCGCCAAGGAGTAGGCGAGGCTTTTTTTTGTATTGACGTTTTGCATTTAAAATGAGTGAGTGCTCACTCAATAATCGTAAGGAGTACAAGCATGTCTAAAGTCTGGTTGATTACGGGAAGTGCCAGTGGCCTGGGTCGCAATATCGCCGAGGCGGTGCTGGCGGCAGGGGAGCGCCTGGTGGCGACGGCGCGTGAGCCGCAGCGTTTGGATGATCTGCTGGCGCGTTATGGCGATCAGCTGCGGGTCGTGGCCCTGGATGTGACGGACGCGGCGGCGGCTGAAGCGGCGGTGAAGGTGGCGGTCGATACCTTTGGTCGACTCGACGTGCTGGTCAACAACGCCGGTTACGGTCATCTCGCGCCGTTCGAGCAGACCGACGCAGAGGCATTCCGTGCCGAGGTCGAGACCAATTTCTTCGGCGTGGTCAACCTGACTCGGGCCGCATTGCCGGTGATGCGCGCGCAACGCAGCGGGCACATTCTGCAGATTTCCTCCGTGGGCGGGCGTTTGGGCATGGCTGGGCTCAGCGCCTATCAGGCGGCGAAGTGGGCGGTGGGTGGTTTCACCGAGGTGGTGGCGCAGGAAGTGGCGCATTTGGGGATCAAGATCTGTGCCGTGGAGCCGGGTGGCATGCGCACCAACTGGGCGGTGCGGGCAGGCCAGGGCACGCCAACGATTATCGACGACTACCTGCCTAGCGTCGGTGCGATCCAGGAATTGCTCGGTACCTACGCCGGCAATGAGCCGAGCGATCCTGATCGGATAGCCCGGATTTTGCTGAAGTTGGCCTATCACGAGCAACTGCCGCTGCACCTGTTGATCGGCAACGATGCCTTGCAGTATTGCGAGCAGGCGGAGACTGCTCGTGCCGAGGCGGGCCAGCGTTGGCTGGAGGTCAGTCGTGCCGCCGACTACAGTGCACCTGTCGAGCTGCCGGCATTTCCAATCCATTGAGAGGTCGTCCATGAACGTTCTGTTGTTCGGTGCCACCGGCATGGTCGGCCAGGGTGTCTTGCGTGAATGCCTGCTGGCGGACGACGTACGGCAGGTCCGGGTCATTGGCCGTACGCCGGTGACCCAGATTGATCCGAAACTCAGCCAGGTGGTGCATGCGGACCTGTTCAACTACCAGGGCATCGAGGTCGAATTACAGGGCTTCGATGCCTGCTTTTTCTGCCTGGGTGTTTCTGCGGTGGGCCTGGATGAGGCGCAGTACACCCGGGTGACCTACGACCTGACACTGGCCGCGGCCGAGACCTTGTCGCGGCTCAATCCGCACATGACTTTTGTCTATGTCACAGGGGCGGGCACCGACAGCAGCGAAAAGGGCCGCAGCATGTGGGCGCGGGTCAAGGGTCGCACCGAGAATGCCTTGCAACGGTTGCCGTTCAAGGCGGTGTACCTGATGCGTCCCGGTGCGATCCAGCCGCTGCACGGGGTGCGTTCCAAGACCCCGCTCTATCAAGCGGTCTACAGCCTCGCCGGACCGCTGATAAGCTTGCTGCGGCGGTTGTGGCCGGACACCATCCAGACCACCGAAACCATTGGCCGGGCGATGCTGGCGGTGGCCCGAAACGGTGGGCCGCAAGCGATCCTCGATCCCAAGGCGATCAATCAACTGTCTTCGCAAGGTTGAGGCTTGGCTGAGTGGTGGTGGTTGCGCGAGCGTATGCGGGCGGTGGTGACTGTGGGCACGTTAGATTGAGGTGCAATGGGGGACTGTTTTTCGGCTATTGGAGGACGTTTCTCTTTCCCTTGACTGAAGTTTCCTAGAAAATCCAGATCGCTTGCGCCAGGAAAATCACGGGACTAGGCTCTGGTCCGTCACTGCTATTTCAGTGATCGGGTTTAGCAGCCCGATTGACTTCCAGGCGCACAGAAAGCGCCCATATCCATTTGGCTGGCGCTTTTTTCATGCCCGCTTCATGCGTTATGGCGGCTGTGCGTGGGGCGCCTTCGGGCGCGCTGGGTTCCTGGAGTCCCGGTCTGCTAACCCGCGTACAGTCGCCACCCACCTCGTTTAGCAGCGATGGATGACGATTCCACTACTCCGGAGGACGTCATGTTCAAAGTTACACCTAACCCACCTGTTTGCGCAGACCTGAAACTCAACGCGGTTGTCGACCGGGTTTTCGCCCACTACAACCTGCCGATCAGCGATGACCCGATGGCCCCCCGAAATGCTTGTAAACCGGATCATCCGAACGGCGTCGAAGAAGCGCTGATTGATGTGTGTGACATCCTTGAGTCGGCTGCCGCGACGGCTTATGAATCCGCCGACCAACTTGACGGTTCGAAACGCAAACTGGCGCTGGGAGTCGTGCGCCTGATCGAACTGGCGCGCAAGCGTGTGGATGACACCTTGCAGGTCTGGCCCACCTCCAGCCACGTCTGAGTGTAGCTGGCTTGCCAGCGATGGGGACCTTGAGCCTAGCGGTGTCTGTCCGGGTGCCATCGCCGGCAAGCCAGCTCCCACAAATTTGTGCATCACCACCAAGTATCATGGCAGCCACGATCCAAGGAGCTGGCTTGCCGGCGATAGCGTTCTAATTTCATCACCATCCTTGAGTCTTACAGGCCTGTGCGCCGCTCCAACGCTGTTTTCCAGGCAATAAAAAAGCGGCCCGGATCAACCGGGCCGCCTCTATTCCTGCAACAAAAGCGCTTACTGCACTTCCACCGCCAGGCTGTCGTGGATCTTCTTCTGCCAGATGGCCGGACCGGTGATGTGCACCGACTCGCCCTTGGAGTCGACAGCAACCGTCACCGGCATGTCCTTGACCTCGAACTCGTAGATCGCTTCCATGCCCAGTTCGGCAAAGGCCACGACCTTGGATTTCTTGATCGCCTGGGCCACCAGGTAGGCAGCGCCACCCACGGCCATCAGGTACACGGCCTTGTAGTCCTTGATCGCTTCGATGGCGGTCGGGCCGCGCTCGGATTTGCCGATCATGCCCAGCAAGCCGGTCTGGTCGAGGATCTGCCGGGTGAATTTGTCCATGCGCGTTGCAGTGGTCGGACCGGCTGGGCCGACGACTTCTTCACGCACCGGATCAACCGGGCCGACGTAGTAGATAAAGCGACCCTTGAGGTCCACCGGCAAGGTTTCACCCTTGTTGAGCATTTCCACCATGCGCTTGTGCGCGGCGTCGCGGCCGGTGAGCATCTTGCCGTTGAGCAGGACGGTTTCGCCCGGCTTCCAGCTCTGCACGTCTTCCGGGGTCAGGGTGTCGAGGTTGACGCGACGAGCCGACGGACCGGCTTCCCAGACGATTTCCGGGTAGGCGTCCAACGGTGGCGCTTCCAGCGAGGCCGGGCCGGAGCCGTCGAGCACGAAGTGCGCGTGGCGGGTGGCGGCGCAGTTCGGGATCATGCACACCGGCAGGGACGCCGCGTGCGTCGGGTAATCCATGATCTTCACATCGAGCACGGTGGTCAGGCCACCCAGGCCCTGGGCGCCGATGCCCAGTTGGTTGACCTTCTCGAACAGCTCCAGGCGCATTTCTTCGATGCGGTTGGACGGACCACGCTTCTTCAGTTCGTGGATGTCGATGGACTCCATCAACACTTCCTTGGCCATGACCGCGGCTTTCTCGGCAGTACCGCCGATGCCGATGCCGAGCATGCCCGGTGGGCACCAGCCGGCGCCCATGGTCGGCACAGTCTTCAGCACCCAGTCGACGATCGAGTCGGATGGGTTGAGCATGGCCATTTTCGATTTGTTCTCGGAACCGCCGCCCTTGGCCGCGACGTCCACTTCCACGGTATTACCCGGAACGATGGAGTAGTGGATGACCGCCGGGGTGTTGTCCTTGGTGTTCTTGCGCGCGCCTGCCGGGTCGGCCAGGATCGAAGCACGCAGGACGTTTTCCGGCAGGTTGTAGGCGCGACGCACGCCTTCGTTGATCATGTCGTCCAGGCCCATGGTGGCACCGTCCCAGCGCACATCCATGCCCACGCGCACGAACACGGTGACAATACCGGTGTCCTGGCAGATTGGCCGGTGGCCGGTGGCGCACATGCGCGAGTTGATCAGGATCTGCGCCATGGAATCGCGGGCCGCCGGCGACTCTTCCCGCAGGTAGGCCTCGTGCATGGCCTGGATAAAGTCCACGGGATGGTAATAGGAAATGAACTGCAGGGCGTCGGCAACGCTCTGTATCAGGTCGTCTTGCTTGATCACGGTCATGGGTCGCGCTCCTCTATAAAGACGGGAACATGGAAATAAGGTGTTTGCGACCGGTTTGCATCTGGTCTGTCGAAAACATCTTTTGAGGCGAGCCGGGCACGCATGGCCGGCACAAAATGAGGCGCGGCAGTATAACCTGCCCTTAAGCCGGGCACATCCGTCAGTGCTCACACCAAGGTCGCAGGGACGTCGGCACCTTTTTTGCCTACTCGTATAAACAAAGCTGTCTGAGTTTAAAAAATTGAATAGTTATTTTTGAGCCAGATCACTAGAGTGGCAAGTGGCCTGTACGGGAAGGAAACCCCTTGAGCCCTCAGCGCACAGTGAGTCAAAGATTGACCCATAAAGCCATACAGAGTCTGTTACGCAAACGCTTTGCCCTGGCTGCCGGCACCTATCTGCTGGTGCTGGCGCTACTATGGGTAGCGATTTTCACCGATCACTATGAGGCCAGCGTAACCACGGGCCTGATCGGTAGTGGCCTGGTAATTCTCAGTCAGGGCGTACTCGGCTGGCTGTTTATCAGCAATCGCAACCGGCATTTTCGCGATCCCAGCCTGACCGAGCTGCAGGTACTCATAGGCCTGGGTTGGCAAACCTACCTGATGGCCAACCTCGAACAAGCCCGCGGCACATTCCTGATATTTTACCCACTGGTGCTGCTGTTCGGCATGTTCCATCTGCCGCAACGCAAGTTCATACGCTGTGCGGCCTTGATGTTCTTCACCTTTGCGGCGCTCAATCTCTGGGAGGGTTATCACTTCCAGTTGCCAGACCCGGGCCTGGCGTTGCTGCAGGTGTGCGTGCTGTTCGTCGTGCTGCTGTGGTTGTGTCTCTACGCCAGCTACGTGCAAGCCTCCCGTCTGCGTATGCGCCAGCGTCGCTTCGCCTTGCAGGCCCACCAGGACACCCTGCGCGGGATGATGCGTCAGTTGGAGGACCTGGTGGCGACCGATGAGCTGACCGGGTTGTACAATAGACGGCATTTCCTGCGGCTGGCTTCCCGTGAGCTGGAGCTGATGGACGCGGATGTGGTCCATGGCCTGGCCTTGATCGACCTCGATCATTTCAAGCGGATCAACGATATGCATGGGCATGCCGCCGGTGACCAGGTCTTGCAGGCGTTCGCCGCGGTGGCCAATGCCTGTGTGCGCGACGGCGATGTGCTGGCGCGCTACGGTGGAGAAGAATTCGTGTTGCTGCTGCCCAATGCCGACCCTGATCGCCTGACCTCCTGTTGTGAGCGCTTGCGCCTGGCCTTTACTCAGGTGGAGCTGGTGGGGTTGGCGGTGAACAACCTGAGCCTGTCGGTGGGCATGACGCTGGTGGGGGTGGACGACGACCTCGACGATGCCTTGCAGCGCGCCGATCAGGCGCTGTACCGCGCCAAGCGCGACGGGCGCAATCGCTGCTGCGCGGCTTGGGAATACACCGATGCCTGAGTTGCGGGTGGGTGAGCGGACCTGGCCGGTGGACGTTGGCAGCAACCTGCTCGATGCCCTGAACCAGGCGGGCGTGGCGGTGCCTTACAGCTGTCGGGCGGGTAGTTGCCACACCTGCCTGGTGCGTTGCGTGCAGGGCGAGCCGCAGGATAACCAGCCAGAGGCCCTGGCCTTCGCCCAGCGCGAGCGCGGCTGGCGGCTGGCTTGCCAGTGCCAGGTGCGCGAGGACCTGCAGATTGAGGTCTTCGATCCGCGCCGTGACGGCCTGTCGGCAACGGTGGTCGAGCTGGACTGGCTGAGCCCGACGGTTCTGCGCCTGCGCCTGCTGCCCGAACGCCCCCTGCGTTACAGCGCCGGCCAGCATCTGGTGCTGTGGACGGAGCAGGGCGTCGCCCGGCCTTATTCGCTGGCCAGCCTGCCCGAGGAAGACCGTTACCTGGAGTTCCACCTCGATTGCCGGCAACCCGGTGCATTCAGCGACGCGGCGCGTCGGCTTCAGCTCGGCGCGCCGATTCGCCTGGGCGAACTGCGTGGCGGGGCTTTGCATTATGACCCGGACTGGCACGTCCGGCCGCTCTGGCTGCTGGCGGCCGGTACGGGCCTGGCACCGTTATGGGGGGTGTTGCGCGAGGCGCTGCGCCAGGGCCATGAAGGACCGATACGCCTGGTTCACCTGGCCCACGACGCCAGCGAACATTATCTGGCGCCGGCGCTGAACGAATTGGCCACGCAGTTCCCCAACCTGAGCGTCGACTACGTGATCGGGGCCGAACTGCCGGACTTTCTGGCCAAACTGCGGCTTGTCTCCCGGCAAACCCTGGCTCTACTCTGTGGCGCCCCGGCAAGTGTCGAGGCGTTGGCCAAACGTCTGTACCTGGCCGGGCTGCCGCGCAATCAACTGCTGGCCGATGTGTTCGTGCCGCACGCCTGAGCGCCGGGCCCCCACAATAAGAGAGTTTCCATGACTGACGCGATTGTGCTGGAGCGCGAAGGCAGCTTGCTGACCCTGCGCCTGAACCGTGCCGACAAGAAGAACGCCCTGACCCGCGCCATGTACAGCCAGTTGGGCCTAGCGCTACGGGAAGCGGATGCCGACCCCGAGATCAACGCGGTGTTGATTTGTGGCAGCAGCGAGTGTTTTACCAGCGGCAATGACATTGCCGATTTTCTCGAAGAGCCGCCGAGCAACCTCGACAGCCCGGTCTTTGCGTTCATGCGCAGCCTGCTCGATTGCCGCAAGCCGGTGATTGCCGCAGTGGCGGGGCCGGCCGTGGGGATCGGCACGACGATGTTGCTGCATTGCGACCTGGTGTACGTCAGCGCCGATGCCCGTCTGCGCATGCCGTTCGTCAATCTGGGGCTGTGCCCGGAATTCGGTTCCAGCCTGTTGCTGCCGCGTTTGCTCGGCCACGCCAGAGCGGCGCAGTTGCTGCTGTTGGGCGAGGGCTTCAGTGGTGAACAGGCGGCGGTCTGGGGCCTGGCCAGCGAGGCGTTGCCCAGTGGCGAGCTGGCCTTGGCCAAGGCGCGGGAAGTAGCGCTGCGCTTCGATCAACTGGCCTCGGCGGCGGTGCAGGTCAGCAAGCAATTGATGAAGGACCCGGATCGTGAGCAACTGCGACAGGTGGTGGAGGCCGAAGCCGCATTGTTTATCCAGCGGCTGCGCTCGCCCGAGGCGATTGCTGCGCTTTCGGGTTTCATGACCCGGCGTTGAGAGTCAAGGTTTCCCGGACGACTTTGCCCGATGCCCGGGTTGCATGAGACTCGAATAGGCGGAGATCACCGACACCCACGTCAGTGCCAGTGCGCCGACCAGGATACTGTCCTTCTGTTCTCGCAAAATCCCCAGTTCGTGGGCGCTGGAAAAATAGGTCAGTGAACCCAGCGCGATGGCCGCCACAACTCCCTGGCAGGCGGTGATGATAATCACCGCGTGGATCAGTTCTGCGGGTTGTCGATAATACAGGGACCGCCCCAGATAGAAGGCGATAAGAATCAGGCCGGCGATAATCGAATAAGGGGTCTGTTCCAGTGTCATGGCACCCTTCCTTGGGTCGGTAGTGTCAGGTGGTGGGTGTTGTGGCCCATAATCCGGCCAGGGCGCCCAGCAGCAAGCCTGCCAGCAGTGCACTTCCCATGTTGGGGAAGAGCATGCCTGCCAGGCTGGCGCCCCCCAGCGTCGTGGCGATCATCTGGATGTCCATGATCCGGTTGAAGGGGTTGCGGGTGATGGGAGGACGGTTTCGGTCTTTCATTGAGCTTCTCCTTGCCGAGGCTTTTGCATGCATCCGGCGGTCAAGTGACAAGGCTAGCCTGTCAGGTGATCTATGTGCCGACACCACAATAAAAACAGAAAAAACCTACACGGCATCCGCGGCGGTTTTTCTCCCTGTCCAGGCATAAAAAAGCCCCGCCTTCTTGCGAGAGGCGGGGCTTTTTTACGGCGCTGTAACGAGGATCAAACCAGTGGGTCGCCCACGTGCAGGATCTTCATGCCGTTGGTGCCGCCGATGGTGTGGTAGCTGTCGCCCTTGGTCAGGATGACCCAGTCGCCTTGCTCGACTACGCCGCGCTTGAGCAACTCGTCCACCGCGGCCTGGCTGACTTGCTCAGGTGGCAGCGAAGCCGGGTCGAACGGCACGGTGTAGACGCCACGGAACATCGCCGCGCGGGCCTGGGTTTCACGGTGCGGGGAGAATGCGTAGATCGGCACCGAGGAACGAATCCGCGACATGATCAACGGCGTGTAGCCGCTTTCGGTCAGGGCGATGATCGCCTTGACGCCCGGGAAGTGGTTGGCGGTGTACATGGCTGCCAGCGCGATGCTCTGGTCGCAGCTTTCGAAGACCTTGCCGATCCGGTGGCTGGAGGTCTTGCTGGTCGGGTGCTTTTCGGCGCCGATACAGATACGCGCCATGGCTTGCACCGCTTCCAGCGGGTAGGCACCGGCGGCACTTTCGGCCGAAAGCATCACGGCGTCGGTGTAGTCCAGTACGGCGTTGGCTACGTCGGACACTTCGGCGCGGGTCGGCATCGGGTTCTGGATCATCGACTCCATCATCTGGGTCGCGACGATCACCGCCTTGTTGTGGCGGCGCGCATGCAGAATGATTTTCTTCTGGATGCCCACCAGCTCGGCGTCGCCGATTTCCACACCGAGGTCACCACGGGCCACCATCACCGCGTCGCTGGCCATGATCAGGCCGTCGAGGGTTTCGTCGTCGGCCACGGCTTCGGCGCGTTCGATCTTCGCCACCAGCCAGGCAGTACCGCCGGCCTCGTCGCGCAGCTTACGGGCGTATTCCATGTCGGCGGCGTCGCGCGGGAAGGAGACCGCGAGGTAGTCCACTTCCATTTCGGCGGCGAGCTTGATGTCGGCCTTGTCTTTTTCGGTCAGGGCCGGGGCGGTCAGGCCGCCACCGCGACGGTTGATGCCCTTGTGGTCCGAGAGCGGACCACCGATCAACACCACGCAGTGCAGCTCGGTGTCGGTCGCGGTTTCAACACGCATGACCACGCGACCGTCGTCGAGCAGCAGTTCGTCGTCGACGCCGCAATCCTTGACCAGATCCGGGTAGTCGATACCGACGACCTGCTGGTTGCCCTCGGTCAGCGGATGGCTGGTGGAGAAGGTAAAGCGATCACCGACCTTGAGTTCGATACGTTTGTTGGCGAACTTGGCGATACGGATCTTCGGGCCCTGCAGGTCACCCAGCAGCGCGACGAAGCGCCCGTGCTTGGCGGCGAGGTCGCGCACCAGCTTGGCACGAGCCTTGTGCTCGTCGGGAGTACCGTGGGAGAAGTTCAGACGGGCAACGTCCAGACCAGCGAGGATCAACTGTTCGAGAACTTCCGGCGAATTGCTGGCCGGGCCCAGTGTGGCGACGATTTTAGTACGACGAACGGACATGCAGAGACTCCTGAGTTCAAGCGCAGCGAAAGGCTACTATGGTCCTCGGCTGTAGTCATTGTTCATTTGCACTACTTTTCAGCGGATGATTTTTTTCGAATAGGTTGTTTGGCGAACACTCTGGAGATTTTCGCCATCGGGTCGATACACTAGCAAGAACAGGAGACCCCCCATGCGAATTTTGCTCGTTTTAGCCTTGGCCGCCAGTATGGTTGGTTGCACCCGCTGGTCGATGAACAGTCATCTGAACAATGCCTATCGTTCCTATGATCGCGGCAACTGTGAAGACGTCATGCTGCAGTTGTCTCAGGTCGATCGTGAGAGCCGCACCCGGCCCTATGTCCAGCCGGAAGTGTCGATGCTGCGTGGCCAGTGCCTGGAGCGACAGAAACTGTTCGTCGACGCGATACAGACCTATCAATTTATCATCGCCCAGTACCCTTACAGCGAATACGCATACCGTGCCCGGGCGCGCCTGGAAACCTTGCGGCAGTTGGGCCATGCAGATGGCGCCATGGCGGCGCAGCCCAGTCCCGCGCCGTTGTAGTAGCGTGGTTTTATGATGAGTGAAATAGAAACTGGCTCTCTGCCAGCTTTGCGCTAACATTCGAGTGTATGGTTTCAGTTTTATCAATTCTTTTGAATTGAAAGCCATGGCTCGGTAGAGGTTTGCGACAGGGCGATTTGCCGCTGTCGACCGAGACCAAGGGAGGGCAGTGCCGTTCGTCTGCTCCGAAGCATTAGCGCAGCCATGCTGAATGGCCTTCACAGCGATCATTGCCATGCCTACTGACCGTCGAATCGAGCGGCATCAGCTACCTTATTTTCTGCAAGTGTTCAATCGCCACACCGGCAAACCTATCGGCTACCTGGGCAATGTCTGCGAAGAGGGGCTGATGCTGATCAGTCAGTTGCCTTTGCTGGTCAAGGCCGAATTCAAGTTGCAGCTCAAGCTTCCGCTCAGCGATGGCAGTCAGCAACTGGTTGATCTGACCGGCCGCTGCCTGTGGTGCCATGAGGAGGCGTCCCCGGGTTATTACGACTCGGGCTTCAGGCTGCTCGAGTCATCTGCGGAGTATCTGCAACTGGTCGCGGCGCTGCAGCATTACTTCAGCTTCCATCCGTTGGAGGCTTCCGCTTAGCGCGGGGCTTCAAGGGGCCGGGTTCCTATAAGGTTCCGGCTCTTTTCCAACTCAGGTAGCGGCTGACCAGATCGGCACCCAGTTCGCTCGGGCGGGCATCCAGCACCGGTACGCCATGGGCGGCGAGCCGTTCATGAAGGGTGGCTCGGGCATTCAGGTAATCCACCGTGCCGCAGTAGGCCAGGGCCTCGGTCAGAGTCTGCACCGGTGCCTGGCGCAACTGGTCGAGCACTTCCTCCCTGAGGCTGGCCACCAGCACCCGATGTTGCCGGCTCAGGCGTTTGACCGCCGTCAGCAGTGCCTCATCGTCGTCATCGCGCAGATTGGTCACCAACACCACCAGGGCCCGGCGTTTCTGTCGGGCCAGTAGTTGGCTGGCCGCGGCCTGGTAGTCCGCCGGGCGCTGGGTGCTGTTCAGGTCGTAGACACTGTTGAGCAGTACGTTCAGTTGACCCTGGCCCTTGACCGGGGCGAGAAAGCGCGGCTGCTCGCCGGCAAAGGTGCACAGGCCCACCGCATCGCCCTGGCGCAAGGCCACGTAGCTGAGCAACAGGCAAGCGTTGAGGGCATGGTCGAAGTGCGCCAACTCACCATCCTGGCTGCGCATCCGTCGCCCGCAATCGAGCAGGAAGACGATCTGCTGGTCACGCTCGTCCTGGTACTCCCGGGCAATCGGCGTGCGTTGCCGGGCCGTGGCTTTCCAGTCGATCTGGCGCAGGCTGTCGCCTTCGCGAAACTCGCGCAACTGGTTGAACTCCAGGCCCAGGCCGCGCCGCTGGCGCTGACGCACACCGAGCTGGCTGAGCCAGTTATCGACGGCCAGGAGCTGGGCGCCGTAGAGACGGGCGAAATCCGGGTAGACACGGGTGGCATCGGCCAGTGCCAGATAGCGTCGCTCTGACCACAGCCCCAACGGGCTGGGCAGGCTGACTTCGCAACGTTCGTAGCGAAAATGGCCACGGCTCAAGGGCCGCACGCGGTAGGTCAGCGCGCTGCCTGCGCCCGGTTGCAAAGTGATGGCCTGGGGCAGGTTGGCGAACGCCAGGCCGGCGGGCACATGATCGAAGAGCCGCACCCGCAGGGGCGTGGGGTGGTCGTGGCTGAGCTCGATGCGTACTTCGCCCCAACGGCCCAGGGCCAGGCTACCGGGCAGTTGGCGTTGCAGCCGCGGCGAGGGCAAGCGCCTGAGCCGGGCGGCGTCGAGCAGGCTCAACAGCAGCAGGGCCAGGAGCAAGCCCCAGCCAATCGAACCGAGGCGCCCGGGCAACTCGACGCCCAGGGCCCTGAGCGCACCGAGGCCAATGCCCAGGGCGAGCAGGACGCCAAGCCAGATCAACAGCAGCCGTGAAGGTCTCATGGATGCGGACGCCTCACTGGCGCGGCGCCGGGACCTGGTCAAGCAATTGCTTGAGCACCTGGTCGACCGACAGTCCTTCGATATCCAGCTCGGGGGCGATCCGCACCCGATGCCGCAGCACGGCCAGGGCGCAGCCCTTGATATCGTCCGGGATCACAAATTCGCCGCCGCGCAGCAACGCCCGGGCCCGGGCGCCGCGGACCAGGGCGATGGACGCCCGGGGCCCGGCGCCGAGGGTCAGGCCCGGCCAACTGCGGGTGGCTCGGGCCAGGCGCACGGCGTAGTCGAGGACCTGCTCGTCCAGCGGCAATTCGCTGGCGATCCGTTGCAAGGCCAGCACGTCCTTGGCCTGCAACAGGGTACGCAGCGGCTGTACTTCGAGCATGTCGGCCTTGGTCGAGCGGGTCACCTGGCGGACCATGTCCAGTTCCTGCTGGGCATCGGGATAGTCCATGCGCAGCTTGAGCATAAAGCGGTCGAGCTCGGCTTCGGGCAGCGGGTAGGTGCCTTCCTGTTCGATCGGGTTCTGCGTGGCGAGCACCATGAACGGCTGGGCGATGGGCAGGGCGCGACCTTCGAGGGTGACCTGGCGTTCCTGCATGGCCTCGAGTAGTGCTGCCTGGGTTTTCGCCGGGGCGCGGTTGATTTCATCCGCCAGCAGCAGGTTGGTAAACAGAGGGCCCTTGCGCAGCTTGAACTGTTCGGTCTGCAAGTCGTAGACCGCATGACCAGTGACATCGCTGGGCATCAGGTCGGGGGTGAACTGGATACGCGCGAAGTCGCCGCCGAAGCAGCGGGCCAGGGCCCGCACCAGCAGGGTCTTGCCCAGTCCGGGGACACCTTCGAGCAGCACATGGCCACCGGCGATCAGTGCGGTGAGCACGTCATCGATCACCGTGTCCTGGCCGATCAGCACCTTTTGCAGTTCGTGGCGCACGGCCTGGGCCAACTGGCTGGCGCGATGACGTTGCTGCTGGGCATGAACCTCGGTGTCGACCGGACTGGTCGGTTCGGCTTGTTGTTCGCTCATAGGGCATTCCTGAGAGTTTGCAGGTGGGCGACCTGGCGGCTGAAGTCGACGCTGGAAAGGCGCTGCTTCGGTCGCGGGCGCAAGGCCTGGCTAATGGCGCTGGTGGGTTGGCGGGTCAGGCGCGCGAGCACCTGCCATTGTTCGGCAACGCCGAGTCGTTCGAAACCGGGGTGGCGTTTGCGCGCCCGGCGCAGGATGTCCTGTTGCAAGGCTTGGAGCAGGGCCTCATGGCCGCTGCGGCGGAGCAGGAAATCGGCGCTGGCCCGCAGGTGTTCCTGCAATTGTCGGCGTGCCCGCGAGGCGGGCGCCTGCAACGGCCCCTGGCGCAGGCCGACATGCCATAGCCACAGGCCGAGGAGCGCGGCGAGGGCCACCAGGGCCTGGGGGAAGTAGCGCCACAACAGCGTCAGCAGGTTGTCGTGCTCGGTGTTGAACAGCAGCGTTACCTCGCTGTCCTGGGCCAGGTACCAGAGCAGCCAGGCGTTGTCGTAGCGGCCGATGGCGCGGTTGGTCCAGAGCTCGGCGTCGGTCAGCACGGTGACGCTGCCGGCGCCGTAGTCCAGTTGCATCAGGTGGGTGGAGGTCGCGCTGTTGGCCCAGGATTGCGCCAGGTCCTTCGGGTCGGACAAGTGGAACTCGGTGTCGAAACTGAAGTAGGCCGGGGCGTCCTCGTCTTCCAGGTACATGCGGGTCAACAGGGGGTAATGCTCGTCTTCCGGTTCTGGAGCGTCGCCCTTGAGGTCCTTGCTCAGAAGTTGACGCAGTTGCACGCGGTCGAGCAGCAGGTCGCCGCTTTTCCCGGTCCTGGGGTCCCACAGGGCTTCGGCGACGAACAGCAGGCGCCCGCCGGCCCGGGCCCAGTTGAGCAACTGGTCGGCCTGGCGCGGGGTCATGTTCGAGCGCTCGCCCAGCAGCATCAGGCTCCGTCCGCGAGGGTCGAGGCCGGGGAGGATATCCAGGCTGTTGGCATGGCTGACCTGCAGGCCACGCCCACGCAGATACTGTTCGGCAGCCAGGTAAGGGTTGGCGCGGGCCTCGGGCGAGGGGCCGTGATCGATGACCTCGGTGTAGGGCGTGGCCTTATGGTAGAGATAGAGGCCGCCACCGGCGAGCAACGCCAGCAGCGCCAGGCCGATCAGCCAGGAAAGACGCCGGTTCATCGGACGGCCCCCGGACCGAAGAGTTGTCGCCAGCCTTCACACAGCGCCTGTTGCTGCTGGGCCGCCGGCAGGCGATGGCCGTAGGCGAGGTTCTGCCAGTGGCCGGTCAGTTCCTGGCTGAAGGCCTGCAGGGCCGGTTCGCGCAACTGGGCGAGCCGCTCCAGGACCTGGCCTTCGGTATCGGCGCTCTTCAGGGGTAATTGATAGTCATGCAGCAGGCGACTGAGCAGGCCACGGTAGAGCAGGCTCATGGCTTCGCGCGGCTGCTGCGGCCACAGCGCCTCGGCGCTGGCGGCGATATCGTCGGGCAAGGTGTCGATGCCCAGCGCCAGGCCAAACAGTTGCGGCGCGGCGCTCGGGATGGGCTTGGCGCGCGGCTTCGGGCGCAGGCCAACGAAGGTCCGCAAGCCATCCCGATAGCGCCAGGCCAACCAGACCAGCAAGCTGAACAGCACGGCCCAGAGCAGAATCTCCAGGCCTTGGGTGAGGGTGCCGGCGATGCGGCTGTCAAAACGTTCCAACAGGGCCTTCAGCCAGCCGCTGGGGGGTTGGCCGTGGCGTTCGCTGGAAGGTTCGCCCAGCCGCCAGCGGGTGACGGTTTCCGGGTTCTTGAACGGCGGCGCCTGCAACAACGCCTTGATCGCGTCCTGGGACGCCTGGCTGGTCAGCGGTTGCTTGAGCAGCCGTGGCGTGTTCGGCGCCGGCGGCTCGGCGGCCATCAGCGGTTGCGCAAAAGGTATCGACCACAGGCCGACGCCGAGCAGCAGCGCGGTGACCACCGGCAGCAGGCGTTGGCGCAGCTGGCGGAAAATCAGTTCGATATCCCAGGCCTCCAGCACGGTCCTGCGGTTGAGGTAGAGGCTGAAGCCGCAGGCGATATAGATCGGTTCCCAGAAAATCAGGATCAGTGCGTAGAAGGCGTTGCTCAGGTGCTCCAGCCAGAGCCACTCATGCTGGGCGGCGAACAGCAGTTTCTGCCAGTGCCAGTCGATGTCGATCTGCCGCGGCAACAATAGATAGAACACCGCCATCAGGCCGATCCACAGGACATATTCCAGGTGCACGCCGATCAGTGTCAGCCAGCGCGCTGCGCGCAGGCTCTGGGGCAAAAGCACTCGCAGGCGCTGTTGGCGGGCTTGCCCGGCGAGGCCTTCAAGCTGTTGCACCGGCAAGGTGAAGCTGCGACTCAGGCTCAGGCGGCGCCAGGTCAGGCTCGCCAGCAGTTGCGGTTTGAGCAGGCGCGGCCAGGCCTTGAGCGCCTGTTTCAGGCTGGGGGTATCACCGAACAGGGCCGTGGACAGGATATACAGCGGCAAACGCTCGAATGCCGGTTTCAACCACCAGAACAGCAGCAGGGCGATTGAAGGGTGTTCCCAGAGCAGCAGGCTCAGCAGGGCGAAGACCGGCAAGGTGACCAGAGCCCAGGAAGCCATCAGCAAGCCGCGATGTTGCTGGGCCAGCAGCACGCCGAGGTCCATGGCTTCCCAGGTGCTGCGGGGACGAATGGCGACGCTGGCGTCAGTCAGGCGCATGCTTGCTCCGTCCGGCCAACAACAGATAGGCGCCCACCAGCAGCCAGAGTCCAGCGCCCAGCGCATATTTGATCCGCGGTGCGAGCTGGCTCATGGAGGACCAGTAGGCTTCGATAAAGGCGGCGATCAGCAGGAACAGGATCACTCCGCCGACGATCTGGATGCTCTTCTGCGCACCCAGGCGCAGGGCCTCGCCGCGGCGCAGGCGGCCTGGCGCCACCAGCGCCCAGCCCAGTTGCAGGCCAGCGGCCCCGGACAGGACGATGGCGGTGAGTTCGAAGGCGCCGTGGCCGATGACAAACGACCAGAAGGTCTGCCCGTAGCCGATCTGGGTCAGGTGGCCGGCCACCGCGCCGATGGTCAGGCCGTTGAACAGCAGGAAGAACAGGCTGCCCAGACCGAACAACAAGCCGCCAGCGAAGGTTTGGAAGGCGATGCCGATGTTGTTCATGATGTAGTAGCCGAACATCACCCAGTTTTCGCTGGAAGCCCGCGCGACACTGCGTCCCAAGGTGCTGGCAGCGGGGTCGTACATGGCCTGCATGTCGGCGACCTGTTGCGGGCTGACGATGCTGTAGACCAGGTCCGGAAACAGATAGATCAGCACCCCGGTCAGCCCCAGGCTGGCGAAGAACAGCACCCCGGCGACCAGGACGAAGGGCCATTGTTCGCGCACCAGGCGGGGGAAATCGGCGAAGATAAAACCCAGTACCGAGGCGCCGAGGTGGCTACGGTGTCGATAGAGTTGCTGGTGCCCGCGCAAGGCCAGCTGTTGCAGGGTATCGACCAAATGGCTGCTGTAGCCGCGCTCCTGGGTCAGGGCCAGTTGTTGGCAAAGGCGTCGGTAATGGGCGGGGAATTCGCGCAGGTCGATGGCTTTCGCCTTGCCGCGTTCCATCTGCTCGAGCCAGTGGGCAAAACGTTGCCATTCAGGCTGATGGCGGCTTTCGAAGAGACTCTGTTTCATAGCGGCCCCAGCAGTCCATGGGCAATCCCGTTCAATTCTGCCGCGGCCCGGGACGCCGGCACGCCCAGGGGCGTCGCCAGCAGCGCCGCCAGTTCCCGGGTGCGTTCGGCGCTGAGGTCGCCCTGGCGTTCGGCGAAACTCAACACGGCGCGCTGTTCCGCCAAACGCAGGGCGAAAGGCGCGGCGCGCGGTGTCGCCTGGGGCAGGCTGGGACGCGGCAGCGGTTGTTCGCGATAGACCACCAGGGTACCGCCGGCCAGGTCGCCGAGGCGCTTGAAGGTCGGGTGCAGCAGGCAACTGATTGCACCGAGGAAATAACCGAACGGCAGCATGTCGACAAAACGCAGCAGGTTACGGGTCAGGGAGGCGGCCCAGCCGATCGGCGTGCCATCGTCATGGACCACCCGCAGGCCCATCATCTGCTTGCCCGGCGAGCGGCCCTGGTTCAGCACTTCGAACAGCACCATGTACCACCAACTGACCAGGAACAGCACGATCGAGCCGAGGCCCAGCCCCAGCTTGCCCAGCAGCATCAGGCTGCTCAGCAGGACCCCGAGCAGCACGCCGCGCACGCCCAGGTCGATGGCGAACGCCACTGCCCGCACGGGCAGGCCGGCCGGGCGCAGGGGCAGGTCGATGCCTTCCGGGGTTTCGACCCGGTAGTGAGTGTCCAGGGGGATTGGCAGCGCAGTCTTCCTTGTCGGTGCTGAAATCGACGGCATAGTGACAGGTCCTTGCGGACAGAGGCCCGATCCTAGCCAGCGGCGCCTGGCTAAGCAACTTAACTCTGTAATGAACGGTATCGAAGTAGTAGCGTCAAGTTGTTACGGGATGCTGGTCCGAGGGGGCGCTGAGCGCCTAGACTGCGTCGGTCTTCTGTTCAGGAACCCGCCGTGACCTCTATCTTCTGGTACGACTACGAAACCACCGGGATCAATCCGCGCTGTGATCGCGCCTTGCAGGTGGCGGGTATCCGGACCGATGCCGAACTCAACGAGATCGATGAACCGGTCAACCTGTATTGCCGGCCGAGCGAGGATATCCTGCCGCACCCGGCGGCTTGCCTGATTACCGGCATCACCCCGCGGCAACTCGCCGAGCAGGGCTTGGCGGAGGCCGACTTCATGACCCGGGTGCACGCCCAGCTGGCCCTTCCGGGGACCTGCGGTGCCGGCTACAACACCTTGCGGTTTGACGACGAAGTCACTCGTTACAGCCTGTATCGAAATTTTTTCGACCCCTATGCCCGCGAATGGCAGGGTGGCAACAGCCGTTGGGACCTGATCGACGTGGTACGGGCGGCCTACGCCTTGCGTCCGCAGGGGATCGTCTGGCCCGAGGAAGACGGGCGGGTGACCCTCCGGCTCGAACGCCTGACCGCGGCCAATGGGATCGATCATGGTCACGCCCACGAAGCCTTGTCCGATGTGCGTGCCACCATTGCCCTGGCGCGGTTGATTCGCGAGAAACAGCCGAAGTTGTATGACTGGCTGTTTCAGTTGCGTAGCAAACAGCGGGTCATGGATCAGATTCGTCTGTTACAGCCCATGGTGCATATCTCCGGACGTTTCTCCGCCGCGCGCCATTACCTGGGTGTTGTCCTGCCGTTGGCCTGGCACCCGCGTAACCGCAATGCGCTGATTGTCTGTGATCTGTCGCAGGATCCGCAGCCGTTGTTCGACCTGGATGCCGAGACCTTGCGCCAGCAGCTTTACAGGCGTCATGAGGATCGTGCTGAAGGGGAACTGCCAGTGCCGCTCAAGTTGATTCATGTCAACCGTTGTCCGGTAGTGGCGCCACTGAAGGTATTGCGTGGCGAAGATCAGCAGCGCCTGCAGTTGGACATGGCGCTTTATGAGGCGCGCCGCCAGCAATTGAGTGACACCCAGGAAGTTTGGCGGGATAAAGTCCTGGCCCTTTATGCCGGTGAGGATTTCGCTCCCAGCGAGGATCCGGAGCAGCAGTTATACGACGGTTTTATCGGCGACCGCGACCGGCGTTTGTGTGAGCAAGTTCGCAGTGCCGACCCCGAGCAGTTGGCGCGTGGGCAATGGCCTTTCGATGATGAACGTTTGCCGGAATTATTATTCCGTTACCGGGCGCGTAACTTTCCCGGCAGCCTGAGTGAAGAAGAGCAACAACGCTGGCGGACATTCTGTCGACAGCGTCTGAGCGAGGCGGCCTGGGGTGCACCGAATACCCTGGCGGATTTTACCGAGCACCTCGTGAAGTGTTTACCGAATGCGACAGTGGCGCAGCGTCAGGTGCTGGAGCAGTGGCAGGACTATGCACAATCGTTGTGCGCGCGCTTTAACATGACGGTCGGTTAAACACCTCGGCGATTAAATGACAGGCAATAAAAAACGCCAGCGAGCTGGCGTTTTTTTGGAGGGTCGCGAATAACGTCCGTGACCGGCCTGGCTTAGCCCAGCAGGGTAGCCCAGCTTTCAACCACGTCGCCGCCCCACTTGGCTTTCCACTCTTTCAGAGTTTTGTGGTTGCCGCCTTTGGTTTCGATCACTTCACCGTTGTGCGGGTTTTTGTATTGCTTGACCTTGCGTGCGCGCTTGGTGCCGGTGGTTTTCACGGCGCCGCGTACGGCTTTGCCTGCTTTGGCCTGTGGGTCCAGAATGTTGATGACATCTGGCAGCGCCTTGTTGTACTCGCCCAGCAGAGTGCGCAGTTTGCTTTCAAATTCCATTTCTTTTTTCAGCGCGCCGTCTTTTTCCATTGCGGCCATTTCGGCTTGCAGTTGTTTGATGGCTTCCTGGGTGGCGTGGTATTTCTGGATCAGGGACATGGACACTACCTTATGTTGAGTCAGGGCGACAGGGGTACAGTGACGCAATAGTAGTCAGAGTATTTGAGCAAGTAAACATTTAATAGGCGGTTTATTGCATTTAATTTGAAACTTAGGCACGGCGCTTGTCAGCGACTTAGATGTTTTCGGCAGGGCGGCCAAGAGCGCTCTTGTTGTGCCGATGTTTGAATTATCGGCGCGTGGCGCCGGGTCACTCGGGGAAAACCCACTACAGATGAGGGGAGAAAGCCATGACCGGCGGGAGTGGGGCGCCTGTGCAACGAATACTGCAGTTTTTTCGCGCACTCGCTAGAATGGTGACCTTTGCGAAGTTCTGGAGTTTCCCCCTCATGCGCACTTTCCGGCTGGTGATTGCCTGCCCTGACCGCGTTGGCATCGTTGCCAAAGTCAGTAACTTTCTGGCGTCTTACAACGGTTGGATCACCGAAGCGAGCCATCACTCCGACAACCTCAGTGGCTGGTTCTTTATGCGTCACGAGATTCGTGCCGACAGCCTGCCGTTTGGCCTGGACGCCTTTCGTGAGGCGTTTGCACCGATCGCCGAGGAATTTTCCATGACCTGGCGTATCACCGATACCGAGCAGAAGAAGCGTGTGGTGTTGATGGCCAGTCGTGAGTCCCATTGCCTGGCGGACCTGTTGCACCGTTGGCACAGCGAGGAACTGGATTGCCAGATCGCCTGTGTGATTTCCAACCACGACGACCTGCGCAGCATGGTCGAGTGGCACGGTATTCCTTATTACCACGTGCCAGTGAATCCACAGGACAAAGAGCCGGCCTTTGCTGAAGTGTCGCGCCTGGTCAAGCACCACGAGGCCGATGTGGTGGTACTGGCGCGCTACATGCAGATCCTGCCACCGGACCTGTGCCAGGCGTACGCGCATAAGGTGATCAACATCCATCACAGCTTCCTGCCGTCGTTCGTCGGTGCCAAGCCTTATCACCAGGCGTCCCTGCGGGGCGTGAAGTTGATTGGGGCAACTTGCCACTATGTAACCGAGGAGTTGGATGCCGGCCCGATCATCGAGCAGGACGTGGTGCGTGTAAGTCACAGTGATAGCATCGAGGACATGGTGCGTTTCGGTCGCGATGTCGAGAAGATGGTGCTGGCCCGTGGCCTGCGTTATCACCTGGAAGATCGTGTGCTGGTGCACGGCAACAAGACCGTGGTGTTCTGATTGCCCGTTGACGGGCCTGGGGGCGTGGCGATGAGCGATCCACTCGACAAGGCGACCGCCAAGGCGCCACCGACCGTGGGTGAAGGCTGTCTGAGCCGTTACGACAGCGACGCCATGACCCCTGAAGACGGCACCGAGTTTCCCGGTGCCGCCGAACTCTGGCAGCAATTGCAGGAAGAAGAGGCCAAGGCCGAAAACTCCCACTGCCGACTACCGGGCGATTCCAGTTAAGCCTGAAGGCATAGTGCATATCTTGTGTGGGAGCGGAGCTTGCCCGCGAAGAGGCCCCTGAGAGCGCTAAAAAACTCGCGGGCAAGCTCCGCTCCCACAGGGATTGCGCGCCGCTTAAATCCTGAAACTGCCCACCAGCTGCTTCAATCGTGCAGCCTGCTGTTCCAGGTCGGCACAGGCGCGCAGGGTCGATTGCAGGTTTTCCACGCCTTCCTGATTGAGGGTGTTGATCTCGGTGATGTCCATGTTGATCGACTCGACCACCGAGGTTTGCTCCTCGGTCGCGGTCGCGACGGACTGGTTCATGCCGTCGATCTCGCCGATCCGCTGGGTTACGCTGCTCAACCGCTCGCCGGCCAGGTTGGCGATTTCCACGCTTTCCAGGCTGTGGCGCTGGCTATGGCCCATGGTGCCGACCGACTCCCGGGCACCGACCTGCAGTTCTTCAATCATGGTCTGGATTTGCTGTGCCGATTCCTGGGTGCGGTGAGCCAGGTTGCGCACCTCGTCCGCGACCACCGCAAACCCGCGTCCGGCCTCGATGGCGGCATTGAGGGCCAGCAGGTTGGTTTGCTGGGAAATGCTGGTGATCACTTCGAGAATCTGCCCGATATTCACCGTCTTGCTGTTCAGCGATTCGATGTTGGTGCTTGAGGTGGCGAGCATTTCCGACAACTGGTGCATGGCTTTGATGCTGCGTTCCACTACCTGCTGACCGTCCGCGGCCAGGCCTGGGTCGAGGCCTGGGCGGCATTGCGGGCGATTTCCTGGGCGGCGGCACCCAGCTGGTTGATGGCCGCGGCGACACTGTTGGTGCGGCTGGCCTGCTCATCGGAGTTGAGCATCGACGAATTGGAGGCGCTGACCACCCGTAGGGCCACTTCGTTGACCTGCTGGGTCGCCGAGGAGACTTCGCGGATCGAAGTGTGGATGCGCTCGACGAAGCGGTTGAAGGCGGTGCCGAGGATCCCGAACTCGTCCTGTGATTCGATCGTCAGGCGCCGGGTCAGGTCGCCTTCACCGTCGGCGATGGCTTGCAGGCTCAGGTCGCCACCGACCACGCCGATGCCTTGGCCGGCCTTGCGCACGGTATTGACGATGGAAATCACCAACTGCCCGGACGCCAGGTCGATATAGGGCTCGGTCAGGGCCGAGCCATTGCTGTTCTCGGCACTCTTGTACCAGGGACGCGCGCGTGGGTCATAGCCGTCGGGCATCTTGCTGTCCGGGCGGATCATGAAGCTGCCGTCCTTGTTGCCCAGGTAGGCGCCCATGAAAGTCGAGGTGATGGCTTTCTGTTCCAGCAGGTTGGAAACGTTGGTCGGGTCGGCGTTGAGGGCGACCGACTGAGCCAGGTTTTCGACCAGCAGGCTGCGGCCGGTCAACCAAGTCTGGATGTTATTGGCGGCGACGCCACCCATCTCATGCAGATAGCTGTTGAGGTCATCGCGGATCGCATTGCGTTACAGGTAATCGTTGTACAGCTTGAACAGCGAGAAGGCGGCGAGCACGATCAGCGATGCGGCCAGCAGGATCTTGTGGCTGAATTTGAGGTTTTTGTTCATTGCGTTCGAGGTCCGCTGAGATTTTGGGTGTCCAGGGAACCGGCGTCCCGCCGGACGGGCAATGCCCTTGTAGGAGCCGACTTGCCGGCGATGAGGCCCTTGAGCCTTACGGCGCCCATGCAAACGCCATCGCCGGCAAGCCGGCTCCTACAGGTAGATGGCGTTTTTCAATATCTCAAGGGCGCGGCTGGTGGCTCAGGCCTTGGGTCTGGCGTGGCTGGCCAGGCGCTCCAGGGCGGCGCGCAGGTTCGGGTCGCTGATGCCGTCGGCGGTGTCCTGGATGGTTTGCGCCGCATTCACGGACAAGTCCATGGTGTGCCCCACCGCACCCTGCGGCACGGTCGGCGGCTGCACCTTGAACAGGATGCGGGTCAGGCCTTCGAACATGTCGAACGCCTGCAATTGCCGTTGCAGGCGTTTTTGCTGGTAGCGCAGGCGAGTCGCCCAATGCCCGTCGGTGACAATCAGCAGCAGGCTGCCTTCTCGCCACGAAGCCACATGACAGTGTTCGCGGGCGGCGGGTTGCAGCTGGCTTTCCACCAGACGCTGCAAATGCGCGAGGCGTTGGGCATGACTGAAAATGGCTTTCAGCGGCTTGGCTTCGCGAAGCAGGGCGGCGGGCGCCCGGGCCGTGAGAGGGCGAAATGCCATGATTCAGACACCTGAAGAAACAGAGTCGCCATGGTAGCAGAAGCGCTCGCTCTACCTGCGGCCATTGATGTGAATCGTCTTTGGCCCTAAAGTCCGCGGTTAACGTCTGTACCCGATGGCTTGAAGTTCGGGAAAAAGACCTTATTTTAGAGTGGCCCCGTCACAACGCTGTGCCAGCATCGTGGATTAACGCCACTTTCCTCACCATCGTTTCCGGGTAGAATACTCGTTCGCATGCGGCCATGAGGGCTGCTCGGGCGACTCACGGGGCCGCCCTCCATCCCTATGTGTGGAAGAACCTGCCGATATGTTTGCGCCTTTGTTAAAGAAACTTTTTGGAAGCAAGAACGAGCGTGAAGTCAAACGCATGCTCAAGACGGTACAGATCGTCAATGCCTTCGAAGAGCAAATGGTGGCCCTTTCGGACGAGCAGCTGCGTGCCAAGACCGGAGAGTTCAAGGCCCGCATAGCCCAAGGTGAGACCCTCGACACACTCCTGCCCGAAGCTTTTGCGGTCGCCCGCGAAGCCGGCAAGCGGGTCATGGGCATGCGCCACTTCGACGTGCAGTTGATCGGCGGCATGACCTTGCATGAAGGCATGATCGCGGAAATGCGCACCGGCGAGGGTAAGACCCTGGTGGCGACCCTCGGCGTTTACCTCAACGCGCTGTCCGGCAAGGGCGTGCACGTAGTGACGGTGAACGACTACCTGGCCCGCCGCGACGCCAACTGGATGCGCCCGCTCTATGAGTTCCTCGGCCTGACGGTCGGCGTGGTCACGCCGTTCCAGCCGCCGGAAGAGAAGCGTGCCGCCTACGCCGCCGACATCACCTACGGCACCAACAACGAGTTCGGTTTCGACTACCTGCGCGACAACATGGCGTTCAGCATGGAAGAGAAGTTCCAGCGCGAGCTGAACTTCGCCGTGATCGACGAAGTCGACTCCATCCTGATCGACGAAGCCCGTACTCCGCTGATCATCTCCGGCCAGGCCGAAGACAGCTCGCGGCTGTACACCGAGATCAACAAGCTGATCCCGCGCCTGGTGCTGCACATCGAGGAAGTGGAAGGCGTGGTGACCAAAGAAGGTCACTTCACCGTCGACGAGAAGACCCGCCAGGTCGAGCTGAACGAAGCCGGTCACCAGTTCATCGAAGAGATGCTGACCCAGGTCGGCCTGCTGGCCGAGGGCGAGAGCCTTTATTCTTCGCATAACCTGGGCCTGCTGACCCACGTGTATGCCGGCCTGCGCGCGCACAAGCTGTTCAACCGCAACGTCGAATACATCGTCCAGGAAGGCCAGGTGGTCCTGGTGGACGAACACACCGGCCGGACCATGCCCGGTCGTCGCCTGTCCGAGGGTTTGCACCAGGCCATCGAGGCCAAGGAACACCTCAATATCCAGGCAGAAAGCCAGACCTTGGCCTCGACCACCTTCCAGAACTACTTCCGCCTGTACACCAAACTGTCCGGCATGACCGGCACCGCGGACACCGAAGCCTTCGAGTTCCACCAGATCTACGGCCTGCAGGTGACGGTTATCCCGCCGAACAAACCGTTGGCGCGCAAGGACTACAACGACCTGGTGTTCCTCACCGCCGAAGAGAAGTACGCGGCGATCATCACCGACATCAAGGAATCCCTGGCCCAGGGCCGTCCGGTGCTGGTGGGTACGGCAACCATCGAAACCTCCGAGCACATGTCCAGTCTGCTCAACCTGGAGCACATCGAACACAAGGTCCTGAACGCCAAGTTCCACGAAAAGGAAGCGGAAATCATCGCCCAGGCCGGTCGCCCTGGCGCCCTGACCATCGCCACCAACATGGCCGGTCGTGGTACCGACATCCTGTTGGGCGGCAACTGGGAAGTCGAAGTGGCGGCCCTGGAAAACCCGACGCCTGAGCAGATCGCTCAGATCAAGGCCGACTGGCAGAAGCGTCACCAGCAGGTGCTCGAATCGGGCGGCTTGCAGGTGATCGCCTCCGAGCGTCACGAGTCCCGTCGTATCGACAACCAGTTGCGCGGTCGCGCCGGTCGTCAGGGTGACGCTGGTTCCAGCCGTTTCTACCTGTCCCTGGAAGACAGCCTGATGCGCATCTTCGCCTCGGACCGGGTGAAAAACTTCATGAAGGCCCTGGGCATGCAGCCTGGCGAAGCGATCGAGCACCGTATGGTGACCAACGCCATCGAAAAGGCCCAGCGCAAGGTCGAAGGTCGTAACTTCGACATCCGTAAGCAACTGCTCGAGTTCGACGACGTCAACAACGAACAGCGTAAAGTGATCTATCACATGCGTAACACGTTGCTGGCCGCTGACAATATCGGTGAAACCATCGCCGACTTCCGCCAGGACGTACTCAACGCCACCGTCAGCGCCCATATTCCTCCACAGTCGCTGCCTGAACAGTGGGACGTGGCCGGCCTGGAGTCGGCCCTGCAGAACGATTTCGGCGTGCAACTGCCGATCCAGCAGTGGCTCGATGAAGACGATCACCTGTACGAAGAGACCCTGCGCGAGAAGCTGCTCAACGAACTGCTGCTGGCCTACAACGAGAAAGAAGAGCAAGCCAGTGCCGAAGCACTGCGCACCTTCGAGAAGCAGATTGTGCTGCGCGTGCTCGACGACCTGTGGAAAGACCACCTGTCGACCATGGATCACCTGCGTCACGGCATTCACCTGCGCGGTTATGCGCAGAAGAACCCGAAGCAGGAATACAAGCGCGAGTCGTTCACCCTGTTCTCCGAACTGCTGGACTCGATCAAGCGCGATTCGATTCGCGTCCTGTCCCATGTCCAGGTGCGTCGCGAAGACCCGGCCGAAGAAGAGGCACGCCTGCGTCAGGAAGCCGAAGCTTTGGCCCAGCGCATGCAGTTCGAGCACGCTGAAGCACCCGGTCTGGACGCGCCGGAAATTCTCGGTGAAGAAGTCGATGTCGCCCTGGCCGCCGCGCCAGTGCGCAACGAGCAGAAGCTGGGCCGTAACGAACTGTGCTACTGCGGTTCGGGCAAGAAGTACAAACATTGCCATGGTCAGATCAGCTAAGTCCTTGCGGGTCTGAACCTTGAAATACCCGCGCCGCGACCGGCATGCCGTCGCGGCGTTTTTCCATTTGAAACACTGCCCCCTGTGACGGCAGTGCAGACATCACATTGAAAGGAGCGCATTCATGGCTGTTGGTCTTGGTCCTTTGCCCACGTTGCACCCGGTTGCCGGTTTTGAACTCGGTATCGCCTCGGCTGGCATCAAGCGCCCGGGGCGCAAGGATGTGGTAGTAATGCGCTGTGCCGAAGGTTCCACGGTGGCAGGGGTGTTCACCCTCAACGCGTTTTGCGCCGCGCCCGTGATCCTGGCCAAGCAGCGTGTCCAGGGCCGCGTGCGTTATCTGCTGACCAACACCGGCAATGCCAACGCCGGTACCGGCGAGCCGGGCCTGGCTGCCGCTGAGCGGACTTGCGCCAAGCTGGCCGAACTGACCGGTGTCGACGCCAGCGCAGTGCTGCCGTACTCCACCGGGGTGATCGGCGAGCCGTTGCCGGTGGAAAAAATCGAAGGCGCCTTGCAGGCTGCCCTGGATGACCTGTCGGTGGACAACTGGGCCGCTGCCGCCACCGGGATCATGACCACCGACACCCTGCCCAAGGGCGCCAGCCGTCAGTTCCAGCACGACGGCGTGACCATCACCGTCACCGGAATCAGCAAGGGCGCGGGGATGATCCGTCCGAACATGGCGACCATGCTCGGCTACATCGCCACCGACGCCAAGGTGTCCCGCGAGGTCTTGCACAGCCTGATGCTGGACGGCGCCAACAAGTCGTTCAACCGCATCACCATCGACGGCGACACCTCGACCAACGATTGCTGCATGCTGATCGCCACCGGCCAGGCCGGGCTGCCGGAAATCACCGAGGCTCGCGGTCCGTTGTTCGACGCGCTGAAAAAGGCCGTGTTCGAAGTCTGCATGGACGTGGCCCAGGCCATCGTTCGCGACGGCGAGGGTGCGACCAAGTTCGTCACCGTCGAAGTCAACGGCGGCGCCAACCACCAGGAATGCCTGGATGTCGGTTACACCGTGGCGCATTCGCCGCTGATCAAGACCGCCTTGTTTGCCTCCGATCCGAATTGGGGTCGTATCCTCGCCGCGGTCGGCCGTGCCGGTGTGCCGGACCTGGACGTGAGCAAGATCGACGTGTTCCTGGGCGAAGTCTGCATCGCCAGCCGCGGTGCCCGTGCGGCGAGCTACACCGAAGAGCAGGGTTCGGCGGTGATGGCTCGGGAAGAGATCACCATTCGTATCGAACTGGGTCGCGGCCAGTGCAGCGAAACCATCTGGACCACCGACCTGTCCCACGAGTACGTGAAGATCAACGCGGAATACCGCACTTGATCCACAGGTTCCAGCAGGAGGTTGCAACGTGAAACGCATCCATGTGGCGGCGGCGGTTATCCGTGGTGTTGACGGTCGCATCCTGATTGCCCGTCGGGCGGACACCCAGCACCAGGGTGGTCTCTGGGAGTTTCCCGGCGGCAAGGTCGAGGACGGCGAAGCCGTCCAGGTGGCCCTGGCCCGCGAGCTTCAGGAAGAACTGGGCATTGTGGTCAGTGCCGCCCGTCCGTTGATCAAGGTTCGCCACGATTACCCGGACAAACAGGTGTTGCTGGATGTCTGGGAGGTTTCGGCCTTTACTGGCGAACCCCACGGTGCCGAAGGGCAACCGCTGGCCTGGGTCAGTGCGCGGGAGTTGGCGGACTACGAATTTCCGGCGGCCAACCAACCGATTGTCGCGGCTGCGCGTTTGCCGGCGGGGTACCTGATTACCCCGGACGGCCTGGAGACCCCGCAGTTGCTCAAGGGGATCCAGAAGGCGATTGCCGGTGGGATCAAGCTGGTTCAGCTGCGGGCGCCGAACGGCTATGACCCGCAATACCGCGATCTGGCGGTGGATGCGGTGGGGTTGTGCGCGGGCAAGGCGCAACTGATGCTCAAGGGCCCCTTCGAATGGCTGGGAGACTTCCCGTCGGCGGGCTGGCACCTGACATCCGCGCAGTTGCGCAAGTACGCCAGTGCCGGGCGTCCGTTGCCGGCGGAGCGCTGGTTGGCGGCTTCGTGCCATAACGCTGAAGAGCTGGCCTTGGCTGAGCAGATGGGCGTGGATTTTGTCACGCTGTCGCCGGTGCAGCCGACGCAGACCCATCCTGAGGCGCAGCCCTTGGGTTGGGAGCAGGCCGGGCAGTTGATCGTGGGTTTCAACAAGCCGGTGTATCTGCTGGGCGGGGTTGGGCCGAACGAGTTGCAACGTGCCTGGGAAACCGGCGCGCAGGGCGTGGCCGGTATTCGGGCGTTCTGGCCGCAATAATTACGGCTTATACATCCCCCTGTAGGAGCTGGCTTGCCAGCGATAGCGGCCGGACAGTCGATGCAAGACTTGAGGGCCTCATCGCTGGCAAGCCAGGCTCCTACAGAGTGTGGTGTTCGTCCCTCAATGAGAGACCGGCTTTTTCGCAGCTTCCCACAAGATCTCGGCAATCTTCTCGCGCCGCGCAATCAGCCGTGCCGCGACGAACAGCAGGTCCGACAGTCTATTGATGTAGGCCAATCCCACCCCACTCAAAGGTTCAACGGCATTCAACTGCTGGCAACGCCGCTCGGCGCTACGGGCCTGGCTGCGGCAGATATGCGCCTGGGCAATCAGCATCGAACCACCCGGCAGGATGAAGTTTTCCAGTGGCCCCAACTCTTCGTTCCAGCGATCGATGGCGGTTTCCAGACGCTGGATCTCGGCCGTATCGAGGGCCTGGTAGGTCGGCATCGCCAATTCACCCCCCAGGTCGAACAAACGATGCTGAACCGGTGCCAGTACCTCGATCAGTTCATTCAGCTCCGGATGAATCACCACCAGCTCCGCCAGCCCGGCCAGCAGCAACCCCACTTGGCTGTTGAGCATATCGACTTCGCCGATGGCTTCGATCCGTGGATGGTCTTTCGGCACCCGACGCCCATCGCCCAGTCCCGTTTCCCCCGCATCGCCGGTGCGTGTGTAAATCTTCGACAGACGAAAACCCATGCTCAAGACTCCGCTTTGCTCAGTTCGGGAAGCGCCGCCTGGCTGCCGGCCAGCGGCAGGCGCAGGGTGACGCAGGTCCCCGCGCCCGGTGCCGATTGCACTTCCATCTGGCCTTTATGGTTATTGGTGATGATGAAGTAGGACACCGACAGGCCCAGCCCGGTGCCCTGGCCGATTTCCTTGGTGGTGAAGAACGGTTCGAAGGTGCGCTTGCGGATGTGTTCCGGCATACCGACACCGTTGTCCTCGACCTGGATCTCGGCCCAGGGCGGATTCAAGCGGGTGCGCAGGGTAATTCGCCCGGGTTCGCTGTCGTTCTCGCGCTGGTGGATGGCCTGGGCGGCGTTTTTCAGCAGGTTCAGCAGCACCTGCTCCAATTCGTTGGCGGTGCCCGGAACCGGGCCCAGCTGCGGGTCGAACTGGCGGACGATCGCCTGGCCCTTGAAGTCGAAACCGATGGTCAGGTCGAAGTCGTTACCGGCGATTTCCACTGCCTGGTCGATCAGGGCCGGCAGGTCGCAGGGGGCCATCTCGCGGTTGCTGCGTCGGCTGAAACTGAGCATATGGGTGACGATCTTCGCCGCCCGCGCACCGGCCTGCTGGATACCGTCGAGCAGTTGCGGCACCTCGCGGCTTTGCAGGTAGCGGTTGACGATATCCAGGTCGATACCGGCTTGTTGGGCGTATTCGAGGTTCTTCGGCAGCTCCGCGGACAGGCGCCGGCGGATGTTCTGCACGTTGTGCAGGATCGCCCCCAGGGGGTTGTTGATTTCGTGGGCCATGCCGGCGGCGAGACCGCCGACCGAGAGCATCTTTTCCGACTGCACCATCATTTCCTCCAGCGACAGGCGCTGGGAGATATCGTCGATGCGGATCACCACGCCGCGTCCGGCCCCGCCCATCAGCGGGTAGAAGGTCAGGGCATAGTGGCGGGCTTCGTCGTCCTTGATCCAGGTTACCCGCTCGATCTTCGCCACGCTGTGTTGCTCGACGGTTTCCTTGAGCTGCGGCAGGAACGGCTTGAGCGGTTCGAAGGCGAGGAAGATCGGCTGGTTCAGCGCTTCGTCCAGCGGCGTGCCGGAAAGGGCACTGGCTTCCTGGTTCCACTGGGTGACGTAGAGCTGCTCGTCCAGGGCGATCAGGGCCGAGGGCATGGAGTCGATGATGCTGTTGAGGTAGTTCTGGAAACCTGTGAGCTTTTTCTCGATCTTGCTGCGTACCTGGACTTCGAGTTCCAGCTTGCGGTTGGTGTGGCGGGTTTCCTCGGCCAGGCCCTGGGCCTGGTCGTAGGCGGCCTGGGAGTCGTCACGGGCGCGTTTGAGCTGCTGCTCCCGGGCCTCGATCCGCGACAGCATGGTGTTGAAGGCTTCGGCCAGGCTGCCGATTTCGTCGTGGTTGCCACGCGAGGCCCGCAGTGCGTAGTTCTCCTCGCGGGTGACCTGACGCGACAGTTCTTCGAGTTCGTGGATCGGCCGGGTGATCAGGCGCTTGATCTGGCGGGCGATGATCAGCCACAGCAGGATGCTGAAGATCAGGATGCCGAGGCTGGCGGTCAGGGTGCCGGTGTAGAAGGCCACTGGCAGTTCGCTGCTGGCGACCAGCAGCAGGTGCCCGGGCGCGGCACCCGGGCGCGGCATCTCGATGACCTGGTTGCTGCGAAACTCGGTCAGGCGCCAGGCTTCGATATGGCGAAAGCGTTCCGGCAGTTTCAACTGATCGCCATGTTGCAGCTGTGCCATGCGATTGCCTGGGCCGTCATAGATGGCGGCGGCGCGCAACGGCGAGTAGCTGTCGAGTTCCTTGAGCAGGGCTTCGGCGGCTTGCGGTGAGTCGAGGGCCTGGCTGACCAGGTTCGGGCTCGCCACCAGCCGACCGATGGTCTGCAGGGCCTGGGGCGCCATGCTCTCCTGGGAAATCCAGTAGGCGGCGCTGATGAACGTCAGGTTGGCGACCAGCAGCACGGTGGTCAGCAGGACCAGCAGGGCAGCGAGGAGTTTCTGGCCGACCGGCAGGTTTTCGAGACGCTGGCGCAGAGGCATCGGTTGTCCTGTTTCGAGAGACGAATGGCGGCGCGCGGAATTCGACCGCCGCGCCATCTATGAGTGTACCAAACTGTGGGAGCAGGATTTAGCGGAACGCCGGACCGCCACGAAGAGGCTCTTGAGGCCGCCAAAAGCTTCGTCGGAACACCGCCCGGACCAGGCACCGCTCCCCCATTTATGGTGACCCACTCAGGTGCTCGGCAAGCCCTTTGCCATCAGATGGGCCACCAGGCGGTTGTACAGACGGCTCAGGTGCGGCAGGTTGCGATGATGGCGTGCCGCCGCCGCGCAGGCATAACCCAGCAGGTAGCCGATCTCGGTGCGCCGGCCCTGGGCGACGTCCTGGTGCATGGAGGAGTAGTTCGCCGCCGTGGCCTGGATCACCCACTGTACTTCGCTGTGCAGGTCTTTGGCGGCAGTCGGCTGACCACAGCATTCGAGCAGTTCGGCCAGCTCGGCACAGAGCGTGGCGACTTCGCAATGATGTTCCAGCAAGCCACCATTGCGGCAGTCGTAGAGCACCGTCAGCGGGTTGATGGCGCAGTTGAGCGCCAGCTTGCGCCAGAGGCGGGTAAGGATCTGGGTGTTCCATTCGTGGGGAATGCCGGCCAGCGTCAGGTCATCGAGCCAGTACGGCGGTTGCGGATGGGCGACGTCCCCGAGCCAGGTGAAGCCGTGCCCGGCGAACACCACCCGCCAGTCGCCGTCGCGAAAGGCGCCTTCGGTGCTGGAGGCGAACAGGCAACGCGCATGCGGCGCCTGGGCCGCAACCGCGTCCTGGCTGCCGAGGCCGTTTTGCAGCAGTACCAGCTCGGCACCGGGGCTGAGTCGCGTGGCGAGGCGGGCGACCGCGGCTTCGGCGTCGTAGGCTTTGCAGGCGACCAGCAGGCGCTCGATGGGCGTGTCGGCGTCGAGGCTCTGGGCGGGTATCGCAAAGTGTTGCTCGCGACCCTGTTCCACCAGGGTCAGGCCACCCGCCGTTGCGTACGCCGCCAACCGCGCCGCATCGCGCAGAATCAATGTGACCGGCAGGCCGGCCCTGGCCAACCGGGAGGCCCACAGGCTGCCCAGGCTGCCCGCGCCCAGTACATGCCAGTGGGTACTCATCAGCTGCGCGCCGGCAGGCGTTTGGCGCTGACCACGCCTTCGGCATAGGAATCGAGCAGCAGGCGCTCGGACTCGTCGAACAAGGTTTGCGGATCCAGCGGGAAGCACTTGCTGTCCAGGCCGATCAGGCTGATGCCGGCCTTGAGCTCGATGGGACCTGCGTTGGTCATGAAGGTCTTGAGGTTCAGGCCTTCATGCAGGCGTTTGAAGCTGCTCGGGGCGCATTCCTGCAGGTCGGCCGGCAAGGTCATCAGGACGAAGTGCCGTTCGTCCAGGCGCGCCAGCACATCCAGTGGCCGCACCAGTTGTTGCAGGCGTCGGGCGATGGCCTGCAGCAGTTCGTCGTAGAGGTCGTTGCCATATTGGCGTTGCAGCGAATCGGCCTGTTCGATACCGATCAGCAAGTAGCAGATGGCACCGCCACGGGCCTGGACCTGGCGCAGGCTGTCGCTGAGCTTCTGGCGCAGGTAGCGGGCATTGCCCAGTCCGGTCAGGGAGTCCACCTGATTGCGCTGCTCGAGGCTGGCAATGTTCTGGCGCAGCAGGCGGTTTTCCTGGCGCAGGCGCTGCAAGGTGTTGCACAGGCGATCGGCGGCGAGCACGCGAGTCAGTAGATGACGCTCGACATCGACGGGGGCGAGCAGATCATCGATGTCGTTGTCCGAGGTCTCGTCCAGCAGGACCGAGGGCGATTGTTCGCTGATGAGGATCACGTAGGTGTAGTGATCGTTCATCTCGTCCCTTTGTCGGACCTTGGCGGCCAGCGCCAGACCTGCGCTTCCCGCGCAGATCAGCAGGCCGGCGGCCCGCTGGTCGAGTTGTTCCAGTGCCAGGACGCCGTCATTGGCCTGACGAATGTCCTGATAACCCGCGCGCTGGAGGCTGCCGCCCAGCGTACTGCTGGCCAGATTCTCATCGCTCACCAGCAAAATGCTCAGATCCGGGTTCGGCATGGGTGACTCACAAGTGAATGAGTGGGAAGAACCGCTATAATGCTCGCGGATTTTAACCGTCAAACCGGGCGCGCTCCATCGGTATTGAGCCGCGCCGATTTTATTTTGGAGAAATACGATGCCGTCGTTCGACGTGGTATCCGAACTGGACAAGCACGAAGTCACCAACGCCGTCGAGAACGCCGTCAAGGAGCTGGATCGCCGTTATGACCTCAAGGGCAAAGGCACCTTCGAGTTCAAGGACAAAGAGCAGACCATCACCCTGACCGCCGAAGCCGAATTCCAGCTCGAAGCCATGCTGGAGATCCTGCGCATGGCTCTGGTCAAGCGCAAGATTGACGTCAAGTGCCTGGAAATCAAGGATGCCTATGCGTCCGGCAAGCTGATGAAGCAGGAAGCGACCTTCAAGGAAGGTATCGACAAGGATACGGCGAAGAAAATCGTCGCGCATATCAAGGATGCCAAGCTCAAGGTCCAGGCCGCCATCCAGGGCGAGCAGGTGCGGGTCACCGGCAAGAAGCGCGACGACCTGCAGGAGGCCATTGCCAACCTGCGGGCCAAGGAATTCGACGTGCCCCTGCAATTCAACAATTTCCGCGACTGAGTCTAGTCTGTCAGGGAACCTCTGGGAGTTATCGGCGTCGGAGGGCCCAGCCACGGTGAAACGATGGGTGGCGCGGTGCGCCAGTCGTTTCGCCGGCTCATCGCATGGTAACCGGAGAGAACAATGGATTTGAACGCACAAGTGGATCAGTTGGTGAAGGCCTCCGAGGCCTGGATCCCGATGATCATGCAATACGGCAGCCGTGTGCTGCTGGCTATCGTCACCCTGTGCATCGGTTGGTGGTTGATCAACAACCTGACCCACCGCGTGGGCAAGTTGCTGGCGTTGCGCAATGCCGACCTGGCGCTGCAGGGGTTTATCAGCAGCTTGGCGAACATCATCCTCAAGGTGCTGCTGATTGTCAGCGTGGCCTCGATGATCGGTGTGGAGACCACCTCCTTTGTCGCGGCCATCGGTGCGGCGGGGCTGGCCATTGGCCTGGCGTTGCAGGGCAGCCTGGCGAATTTTGCCGGTGGGGTGTTGATCCTGCTGTTCCGGCCATTTCGGCTCGGTGACACGATCACCGCGCAGGGGGTGACCGGGACGGTCGACAGTATCCAGATTTTCCACACCATCCTGCGTACCGGCGACAACCAGACGGTGATCATGCCCAATGGCAATCTGTCGAACGGCATCATTACCAATATCAACCGTCAGGCCACCCGCAGGGTGGTGTTCGATGTCGGGGTGGATTTCCAGGCGAATCTGCAGGAAGCCCGCGAGGTGTTGCTGGAAATGGCCAAGGATGGGCGGGTGTTGAGCGATCCGGCGCCGGCGGTGGTCGTCGCCGCGCTGGGGGCGCATTCGATCACGGTTTCCTTGCGGGTGTGGGTCAATACCGCGGATTACTGGGATGTGCTGTTCATGTTCAATGAGCAGGTGCGCGATCGCCTGAAAGCGGCGGGGATCGATATTCCGCTTCCGCAGCAGGTGGTGCGGATGTTCGCGCAAGAGTCGGCGACGTAAGCGAGGTCTTGGTGCCTGGCCGGTGGGGCGGGCATCAAGGATCGGGAATTCGGGTGATACAGGGGGCCAGAGCCCCCTTTTTTACAACCGTGGTCAAAGGGACTGTTCAATCAACCTGAGCTCAGGCTAGCAGCCGGGCCTCGCTGTGGCCGTAGCGCAGGGTTTTTTCATCGGCGTTGAAGCGGCCGGTGTGCTCGTCCCGGCCCTGCAGCACAAAGCGGGCGTCCGAACGGCCCAAGGTGGCGGCCGCCTGCTGGCTGTTGTCGCCAATTACACCTTTTTGCAGGCGGTTGATGATCACCCCCAGGCGTGTATCGGCAAAGTCCTTCATCATCCAGGCGTCGCCATCGCTGTCGCCGAACACCAGGGTCGGGCCGTAGCCTTTTTGGGCTACAAACACATTCTGGATGCCGACGGTCTTGCCCGGTCCCCAGTTGAAGTGCCAGTCCTTTTTATACACATTGGCGTATTTTCCATCGACCATTTCCAGCTTCAGGCCGAGGATATTTTCCGGCGGCAGCCCGTAGCCGTATTTCGGATCGCAGGCAAAAACACGCACCACGTCGTCGATTGATGCGGTGGAGATGTAGATATCGAAACCGTTGGTCCGCAGGGTAGCCATCAAGACCACAATTTCGGCATGCACGCGCATGCCGTAGAAGTGCACCGGAGCAACCCGGCCGGCGCGACCAGGCAGCTGCGCGCTGCTGTGGATAGGCGCCTGGCGCAATTCCTCGGCCAGATTGTATTCAATGGAGTCGGACACCATCGCCTGGAGCTCGGCCGTGGTGAAGTTCTTATAGAAATAAATGATCCACTTGTAGCCCACTTCCATCGGGTAGGTATCGCACAGCGCACCGTACAAAAAGTAGAACTTGGCGCGGAAGTTCTGGAACTGCGCGCTGGCACGGATGACCTCCAGGGGCTGCGTGCCACCCAGTACGGCGCAGTGTGTGTACAGCCACTGGTAGGCGTCGTTGATGTCAGCCACCAGGTCTTCCATCGAGACACGCTGGCCGTCCAGATTGGTGTAGTCCGGGTGGAACAAGCCGCCTGGGACATCCTGGCGCAGTACTTCGGCAAACTCGGCCGGCGTCAGCTTGAACAGCAGGTTTTCGGCCTGGTATAACAACAGCGATTCCTCGGTGTCGTTCATGATGCAAGTATTGTCCCAGTCGAACACCGCATACGGTTTTTGGGCAGGGTTGTAATCGCTACTGGCGCAGCCCCGGGTTTGCAGCAGCTGGTTGATCGCCCGCCGGTTGGCTGCAGACCAGCCCGCGGGTTCCGCAGGCAATACAAAGTTGTCGATCGTCATGCTCAGGCCGTTTCTTCCAGTACCAAAAGATTATCGTATGAGAAGCCCAGGGTGATGTCCTCGCCGCGCTGGGGCAGCGCATGGTGTGGATCGTTAAACACGTCGAGTGAGATCACCACCTCGCCCATGCGCACCCGGATACGCACTACGGCGCCCAGAAAATCAACGTCTTCCACCGTCGCCGCCAGCGAGTTGCGCCCCGATGTCGGCGGCTCCAGCACGATGGCCTCGGGTCGGATCGCCAACGCACGGGTTTGGCCTGCGGCGGCATCAACGATAGGGTTCGATGTCACCAAAGGCTGACCGCCCACGGAGATCTGGCCTGCAGCGGCATCCACCACCACGCCGGACAGCAGATTCAGCGTTCCGACAAACGAGGCCACAAAGCGGGTGCGCGGGAAGTTGTAGACCTCGCTCGGCGTGCCGATTTGCTCCACCCGGCCTTCGCTCAGCACGACGATACGGTCCGAGATCGACAAGGCCTCTTCCTGGTCATGGGTCACGAAGACCGAGGTGATGCCCAGCTCGCGTTGTACGGCGCGGATCTCTTCCCGTAGCGAGACACGGATCTTGGCGTCCAGCGCGGACAAGGGCTCGTCCAGCAGCAGCACCTGGGGCTTGCCGGCGAGCGCGCGGGCCAGGGCCACACGCTGTTGCTGGCCGCCCGACAGCTGCGAGGGATAACGCGCGCCCAGGGCCGCGAGGCCGATAAGCTTGAGCATTTCGGTGACCCGCTCATGGATCTGCTCCACAGGCATCTTGGCCACCTTCAGACCAAAGCCGATGTTCTCGGCCACCGTCATGTTGGGGAACAGCGCGTAAGACTGGAACACCATGCCGATGTTGCGCTGGTTGGTCGGCGTGTGGGTCACATCCTTGCCATCGAACTTGATGGTGCCACCCGAGGGGCTCTCGAATCCGGCCAGCATGCGCAAAATCGTCGTCTTGCCGCAACCCGATGGGCCCAGAAAGGTGATGAACTCGCCACGGGCGATGTCCATCGTGAAGTCATGCACCGCGGTCTGAACACCGAAGGCTTTTTTCAGGTGGGAGATTTCAAGGAAGGCCATGGGATGTTTTTTCCGTCAATGTAGGGGTTGCTACTCGGCTCAGTAGCCAGAACGCATGCCACCCGGGAATGTGCTTAAGGCTTCGCGTTCTTGGCATTGCGCCCGAACACCTGGATCAAACCCATGGAGGCCCAGGTAATCATGAAGGCCATCACCGCCAGCGCCGACGGCTCGTATGCCTTGTTGGCACCCACCAGTTGCAGGTAAGGCCCGAACGCGGGACGGTTTAACAGGCTGGCCATGGTGAACTCGCCGATCACCACTGCAAAGGTCAGGAACGCCCCCGAGAGAATCGCCGAGCGCAGATTCGGGAAGATCACCTTGAACAGAATGGTGAAAGTGCCCGCGCCCAGGGCCTCGGCGGCCTCCGTCAGGGTGCGCACATCGATGGTGCGCAAGCCGGTATCGATAGAACGGTACATATAGGGCAGCGACAAGGTGACGTAGCTGCACACCAGCAGGAAGTCGGTCGCCCGCTCGTTGCCGGTCAGCGGTATCCACGAGTTGCTGCCGAAGATGCGCAGATAGCCAAACACGATGACGATGGCCGGGATCACCAGTGGCAGCAAGGTGATGAACTCCACCAGTGGGCGCAGCTTGGGCAGACGCAATTGCACCCAATAGGCGGTGGGCACGACCAGCAGCACGCCAACCACAATGGTGACGATCGCCATCAGGATCGAATAGCCAAACGTGGCCTGGAACTGAGGATCGCTGAACACCACCCGGTAGGCTTCGAAGCTGTATTCGCCGCGCAGCATGCGCAGGCTGAATTCAAAGGTGGCCAGCAGTGGAATCAGGAAATAACTGGTGCCCACGCCGATGGCGATCCAGGCACCCAAGCGAGAGGTGGGTTTCATTTGCGAGCCTTTTCCGATTTGCTGCGCAGCCAGATATAGCCCGCGTTGGATACCCCGGTAATCACCACCATGCCCAGCGCCAGCGCGTAGCCCAGGTTCGGGTTGTGCAACACGTCGCCGCGGATCTGCGCATACAGCAGGATAGGCACGATGTTCAGCGAGCTGCCGGTCAGCGCATAGGCCGTGGCCACCGCGCCGAAGGCGTTCGCAAACAGCAGCAGCATGGCGCCCATGATGCTGGGCCACAGCACCGGTAACGCAATATAACGCCAGTAGTGGTAGGCGTTACCGCCCAGGCAATCGCAAGCTTCGCGCCACTCGCGTTTTAGTCCTTCAAGTGCCGGGGACACGATCAGCACCATCAAGGGGATCTGGAAGTACAGATAGGTCAGCGTCAATCCGGTGAAGCTGAGGATGTTGAAACCGGTGGAATAGAGATTGAAGCCCAGGTACTTGTTCATCAGCGCCGTCACCAGACCCACGCGTCCCAGCGTGGCCAGGAAAGCGAAGGCCAGCGGCACGCCGGCGAAGTTGGAGGCCACGCCCGAGAACGTCATCAAGGTCGGGCGAATCCACTCGGGCAGTTTGCCCTGGACTGCCGCCCAGGCAAGCAGGAAGCCGATGATTCCACCGCCCAGGGCCGACGCCGCACTGATGCGAAAGCTGATCCAGTAGGCGCTGACCACGTTCGGGTCCGCCAAGCCGGCGATATTGGCCAGGGTGAAATGGCCGGACGCGTCCTGGAAGGCACCCACCATCAGATAGCCGGTGGGCAAAATCAAAAACAGGACGGCGAAAGCCAGAAATGGCAGCACACCCAGCCAGTGCCAATTGAGCGACCGGCCCGGTATGGACGGTGCCACGGGTTTTGCAGAGCTCAAGGAATCAGTCAAGTGAAGCCCGCCTTTCAAGCAACCATCCAAGCCATAAAATGACTGGCATGACCGGTGAAGGCCATGCCAGTGCGAAGCCCTCGAAGGCCGGTTACTTCACGCTGGCGCCAACCAGGCTGTCCCACTGCTTGGTGATGGCTTCCTTGCTCGAGTTCTGTTCGTCCAAAGTCGGGAACACGGCCTTGGCATAGCCTTCCGCGGGTGGCAGCTTGTCGAGCATGGCCTTGGGCAGCTTGTTGTTCGCGACCAGGTCGTTGAAGCGGATCGGGTGGCAGTAGCCATTCAACCAGCCCACTTGGCCTTCGTCCGAATACAGGTATTCCAGCCACAGCTTGGCGGCATTCGGGTGTGGTGCATAAGCGCTGATGGCCTGCACATACACGCCCGCGACCACGCCCGACTTGGGTACCACCACTTGCACATTGGGGTTGCCCTTGAGTGCGTCGCGGTCGGCCAAGGCGTTGTAGTCCCAGCGGATGATGATAGGGGTCGTGCCTTGTGCCAGGGAGGCGGCCTTGCCGATCACCGGCACAAAATTGCCGGCCTTGTTCAGATCGCCGAAGAACTTCAGGCCGGCGGCGGCGGCCTTGGCGGGATCGCCACCAGCGGTCGCAATACCGGCGGCATAGATGCCCTGGATGGCCTGGTTGGCGGAACGCGGGTCGCCCGCCAATGCCACGGAGTTCTTGTAATCAGCTTTGAGCAGGTCGCTCCAGTCGGCCGGTATCGAGCTGATCAGGTCGGTGTTGACCTCGAAAGCCAGCACGCCATAGTAGTCGCCATACCAGTAGCCTTCCGGATCTTTCACCGAGTCAGGGATGGTCGCCCAACTGGCTACTTTGTAGGGCTGCAGCAAGCCGGCAGCCTTGGCCTGGGGGCCGAAAGACAGTCCCACGTCGATGGTGTCAGGTGCTTGCGGGCCCTTGTTGTCCTTGTTCGCCTTGATGGCTTCGAGTTCGTCGCCTGAACCGGCGTCAGGGTTCAGTTCGTTGACCTTGATGCCATACTTGGCTTTGAAGTTCTTGATCTGGTCGCCATAACCGCACCAGGAGTTCGCCAGGGCGATAACTGTCAGCTCGCCCTCTGCCTTGGCTGCTGCGACAAGTTCCGCCGATGCGGCCGATGCATTTTGTGCGCAGACTAGAGCCGCGGGGATGGCTGCTGTTAGAGCAAGGACTTTGAATGTTTGACGTGGCATATCACTTCCTTTTCGGTGTCCGGTAGATGGGAGTTTGACGGCGGAAGATCAGGGCACAGCGAATCACCTTGGCGCAATGGCAAGGTCATTACATCTATTATGTAAACAATCAGCCGACACCTAGCCTAGGCTGGCGGTACAGGAAAGAAATGTAACTTTCAGAACTTCAATTGCATACTACTGTCGGCGCTGCGCCTGCGCAATCGTAGTGGCGATTTATGACTCTTTCGCGACAATTTGGTCGTAAATGGCAATGTGCGGGCTGAAATGGGTGTGAGGTCCAACCCTCGCGTAGGCACCGAGATTGTCGGTGTTCCAGATAGAGCTTCATTGCCGTTGGAGGTAGGAAAACGAGGTTGTCCGATTCATTTTGGAAGCCCTGTTTTGGCTGTTGAGCTTGAGCTGGTATTTGAGCTGTTTCTTGACTTCAGGTGTCAGGCAGAGGCCATATGATTTGATTGATGGCTACACTGCGCAAAGCCATCCTTGTGACGCAATAAGGTTATGAGGCTTTGAAGTTGGCAAGAAGCGGGGTAGGTGCGGGCGGCAGGAACTCAACGAGTTCATACTCAGCGAACTGTTCTTGGTACTAAGAGCTGTTCCGAACGATGTTTTTTGACTTTTTCAGCCGTTGGCGGGACGTTCAGCCACAAGATTGCATCCATACTGGGTGCACAAAAAAAGGCCCATCACCAGGATGGGCCTTTCTTCAAACGAGTGTTACATCATCAAGCAAGTAATCAGGTGATTACAGGATGGTGATTGGGTACTCGGTGATCAGGCGGAACTCGTTGATGTTCTGATCGCCATCTGCAGCGTTACCACGATGCCAAGCTTGGCGTGCACGGAAGGACAGGTCCTTCAGAGGGCCAGACTGGACAACGTACTTAGCTTCCAGGTTGGTTTCGAAGTGATGACCGTCATCGCCATAACCGTTATTGGCAGCATATGCAGCGTTCATATGGGTGCCGTCGATGCCATCACCATGGACATAACGAGCCATGAAGCTCAGGCCTGGGACGCCGTACTCAGCCATTTTAATGTCATAACGGGCTTGCCAGGATTTTTCACCTGGGCCGTTGAAGTCGGAGTACTGGATGGAGTTCGCCAGGAAGATCGAGTCGCCACCGCGGTTGTTGTCACCCACACCGACGTAGTCGAATGGCTCGTTGCCGTTGACCTTCTGGAACGCCACAGTAACGGTGTGTGCCTTCAGGAACGAATAGGCGGCTGCCAGCGAGAAAGCGGTGTTGGAGATTTTACCTGCCTTCGCCGCACCAGTATCGGTTGTGCGATACAGGTTGAAGTCGAAGTTAACGGACTGGTCAGTCGCCACTGGCAGGGTGTAGTTCACGTTGGTGTAGTACTGGTTCCAGGTGTCCTGGAACTTGGCGCCATAGAGGGACGCGGTCAGGTTTTCATTGATGGCGTATTTACCACCCACGTAGTCGGCGCTCTCAACCTTCGTACCGCCATACTGCGTCCAGAGGCCGCCTTGCAGCGATGTTTTGTCCTGGCTGCTACCTGCATAGAAATGACCGGCTTCGAGGTCAAGGTCTTTGATCTCACTGCTCTGCAGCTGGAAGCCACGAGCTGTCTGTTGGAACAGACGGCTGCCGCCCACGGCGAATACGGGTGCAGTGCTCGGGCTGAAGTCACCGAATTTCAGCTCGGTTTTGGAGATTCGAACTGCAACGTCGGCACCAGCTTTGCCGAAGCTGTTGTTTTCTTCGCCGGTTGATGAGGTGGTCATGTTACCACTGCCGGTTTTGCCGTCAGAGCCGTCCAGCTTGAAGCCAGCATCGCCGAAGCCTTCAACCTTTACACCGACGGTGCCTTGGGTGTAACCCGAACTGAATTTGCCGAGAACACCTTGGGTCCAGTCGACTTGGTCGTGACCGCTTGTCTTGTCACGATTGAAATAGTAGTTCTTCAGAACCACACCAGCCGAAGCACCTTCAACGAAACCCTTGGCGTCAGACTGAGGGGTTACGAACGGGTCGGCCATAGCCACTTGCGAACCTGCTGCGTAAACAGCCAGGGCGATCATGCTCCACTTCATCACGCGCATCGTGATTTGCTCCTTTGGTTTTAGGAAGAGTACTGCCGTCCCACCTGTATTTTTGTCTGGGCGGCTCTTTCTTTTTTGTGTCGGCGCAAACTTATATCACGCTGACAAACTTGGCGATACTTGCACACCTATCCTTGCGGCTTCTTTACGAGCCTGTCGCAAAAAGCTAGCTCCATGTCGCAAATTCACAGCCTTTGTGCCGCGGCTGCACAACTTCAGCGCTGTTTTCAAGGGCATGAGCATAGAAACAAATCGTCTATGTTCAAGCCCTGAACTCTCCATGGGCGCACTGTGCTGCGTTGTTACGGTGTCGCAGGGGCTTCAGCGTCCGGGCTGACCCTCTGTCGCGACTATTTACTCACCAATGCAACAAGCATGCACAAAGTGAAAAATTCGTGAGAAAAATTTTATCCGCCTCCGTCATCACGCTGAAACCCTTATGAAACCTAGGGCGGTTGGCGTTTGCGCCGGGGCTTGACGTAGTGCTTTTCCTTGTGCTGCTAATCCATTGAAAATCCATGAAAAGCCAAAAACGTTACCGGTCCACACTGCGACTGGGTAGTCGTGGCTGAAACGTGCACTGATAGTAGCCGCAGTGTGCGGTTTTGGTGCAAAAAGTTGATCAACAGTTTCGATGCGGGCATCGGGTACTGGCAAGAAGTCTTCTCTTATCCCTTGAGTCAGCTTTCACCGTCGATGATGTAGGTCAAGGATTTCAGAAAAAGGTGACATTTTTGTGGCTACATGGGTTTTTTGTTGCCAATGTGTAATTTTGTGGTCTTTGTGGCGATGAAAAAGCACCGCTTGTTCCATTCTGGCGCAGTGCGTGCTCCGTATTCGCGCATTTGCGTCCGGCGCTTGCGTGGCCCGTGAACCGGCGACCGATCACGGGTATCCTGATCGCCTGTCGCCGGGCGTTCGCCGGGCGCAAACCTATCCGTCACGCAGGAGTATTCACGGTGTTCGTTCTCGATTCGCGCCTTCAACAAGACACCTTGCCGATGGGCGACCTGCCGTTGTGCCGCGTGCTGCTGTCCAATGATGCGAACTATCCCTGGTTCATTCTGGTGCCACGGCGCGCGGATATCAGTGAGGTGTTCCAGCTGGAGGCGGCCGATCAGCAGCAATTGTGGCGCGAGACCACGGAGCTGGCGCAGTTGCTCCAGGTCACCTTCGAGGCGGACAAGATGAATGTCGCGGCCTTGGGCAATGTGGTCAGCCAGTTGCACATGCATGTGATCGTGCGTCGCCGTGACGACGCGGCCTGGCCGGCACCGGTCTGGGGCAAGCAGCCGGCGCGGCCTTATACCGATGGGGAAGTCGGGGTGATTCGCGAGCAATTGCGCCTGGCGTTCCGGCATGACCCGCGTTTTGTGCAGGTGGGCGTATGAATCTTGAAGATCGCGTGACCGAACTGGAAAGTCGCCAGGCGTTTCAGGATGACACCATTCAGGCCCTCAATGATGTGCTGGTGGAGCAACAGCGGGTGGTCGAGCGCCTGCAACTGCAGATGGCGGCTTTGCTCAAGCGTCATGAAGAAATGATGGGGCAGTTCGATTCCTTCGAGGAAGAAGCTCCGCCGCCGCATTATTGAAGGCCTCATGATATTTTGCGGTGATACGCAGATTTGTGGGAGCCGGCTTGCCGGCGATGAGCCTTGTAGCGTCCATCCGGACGCCATCGCCGGCAAGCCGGCTCCTACAGGTTTTCGACCATAAAAAAACGCGAGGCAGCCAAGCTGTCTCGCGTTTTTTTGTGGCCGATCAGCGCCGCGGCAGGGCCGCGATCACGTCTTCGGCTTGCAGGCCCTTGTCCCGGTTCATCACCGAGAACTCCACGCGCTGGCCTTCGACCAGGACGCGGTGGCCTTCGCCACGGATGGCGCGGAAGTGCACGAAAATATCATCGCCGGAATCCCGCGAGATAAAGCCGAACCCCTTGGAGGTGTTGAACCACTTCACGGTACCGGTATCGCGATTGCTCATGTCGTAGCTGTGGGAAGCCGCCGCCGGGGAAGATTTCTTGTAGAAACTCACCGCCAGGTGCAGCAACACGGCAAGCACGGCGGCCAGCAGACTCGGAAGCACGGCGGGTTGACCGCCGATCAGAGTCAGGGGGGCAAGCAGGGTGAGGATTTGCAGTGCCACGGCGACGATCAGCAGGATACTGACCAGGATTTGCAGTTGATGCCGTGGACCCTTGTTCCAGTAAGGAATGACTGGCGCGAGGGTCAGGTTGAGCAAGCCGAAGAATGCCAGGTACAGCGCGTCGGGTTGTTGCAGGTAAGGCAGGGCTTCGGATCGCAGGCTGGGGATAAAGGACAGCAGCAGGGCAACGGCGCCCGTTAGCAGGTGGACGATTTTCAACATTTTAATTGACTCACTCAAGACAGATCACAAGGAAGAGCGGGTGGCACACGGTTCGCTTCTGGAAAAAAGGTGAGGCGTTGGGCACGTGTGGGCATCCGCCTATGCGTCACTGTCAGAGATTCGACAGTCACGACACAGCCTCTATTTAACAGCAAAGCCCCTGCCTTCTCAAACTTCGACGCCAGGCCACTGTTGGAGAACTTGCGGCGGGGCGGGGCCCGTGTCGACACAGCCCGCGGGCCAGACACCTGGCAGGGGGGGGGGCGTGGCGGATTTGTCGCAGTCGCCATGGCAGCTCGAACCGTGGGCACCAGCGAGCCCGTGGTATTCGCGACGGCGCAGGCCTTCGCCCAGGCCCGGCCCCAGGCTTTTCGTTGTTCTTCCTTATTAATGGACTCTTCCTACGGAGGCTGTAGTGCAGTCTGCTGGATAGGGTTTTTTACTTAATGTTTTATGTCAGGAGGTTTGCCAGGAGCGCCTTTATTCAAAGGTGTGCAGCGACGGAGTGCGATGAAAATGGTTCAGTGGGTAGGGCATGAGGTGGGGAGTTCCGGTTGTTTGCGCAAGACCCGGGTGGATCCCCTGTTACTGGATTTCGATATTGGGTTGGCGAAGCCAGTTTCGCGCTCGGTGCGTTTGAATGGTTTTGCCACCTGCTTGCGTCTGGAGGAGGTTTACTGGAAGGTACTGGCCGATATAGCCAATACCCATGAATGTACGGTCAATGCCTTGCTGTCCAATGTGGATATGGAGGTTCACCTGCGTTATGGCGGGGTGAAAAATTTCAGTGGCTTGATTCGGGTGGTCTGTGTCGTTCATCTGCTGACGTTGGGCGGTTTGTCCCGGGCCCTCTAGGCTTGCCCGGGCGTCTCGATGGATTGGCGAGACGGCATGGGCTGGGGCGCTGACCGGTCCACGGCTGCAAAGGCTCGATTTAACGGATATAATCCCGCTCTTTGCTGCATGGCCCGTCCCGGGCTCGGGCAGCAGTGATGCCGTTATCTGAGTGCCGAGACGCCCCATGCCCATGTACGACTACCAATGCGCTTCCTGTGCTCATCAACTGGAAGCCATTCAAAAGATCAGTGATGCACCGCTGGTCGACTGCCCGGCCTGCCAGGCACCGCAATTGAAGAAAATGCTCTCCATGCCAGGCTTCCGCCTCAGCGGCACCGGCTGGTATGAGACGGATTTCAAGACCGGCAGCAAGAAAAACCTGGCCGGTGGCGATAAAGCCGACTGAAATAAGCGACACGAGCGGGCGCTTGTCGCGTTGCAAAGACAAGACCTCCACCGAATTCGAATGACTAGAAGCGAACCACGACCATGATGCGCAGCCATTATTGCGGCCAACTGAACGAGAGCCTGGAAGGCCAGGAAGTCACCCTTTGCGGATGGGTCCACCGTCGTCGCGACCATGGCGGGGTGATTTTCCTCGATATCCGTGACCGCGAAGGTCTGGCCCAGGTGGTCTTCGACCCGGATCGCGCCGACACCTTCGCCGCCGCCGATCGCGTGCGCAGCGAGTACGTGGTCAAGATCACCGGCAAGGTCCGCCTGCGTCCGACCGGTGCCGGCAATGCCAACATGGCTTCCGGTGCCATCGAAGTGCTGGGTTATGAGCTGGAAGTGCTGAACGAAGCGGAAACCCCGCCGTTCCCGCTCAACGAATATTCCGACGTCGGCGAAGAAACCCGCCTGCGCTATCGCTTTATCGACCTGCGTCGTCCGGAAATGCTTGAGAAGCTGCGTCTGCGTTCGCGCATGACCACCAGCATCCGTCGTTACCTGGACGAAAACGGCTTCCTCGACGTCGAGACGCCGATCCTGACCCGTGCGACCCCCGAGGGTGCCCGTGACTATCTGGTGCCGAGTCGCACCCACGCCGGCAGCTTCTTCGCCCTGCCGCAATCGCCGCAGTTGTTCAAGCAACTGCTGATGGTGGCCGGCTTCGACCGTTACTACCAGATCGCCAAGTGCTTCCGCGACGAAGACCTGCGGGCCGATCGCCAGCCGGAATTCACCCAGATCGACATCGAGACCAGCTTCCTCGATGAAAAAGACATCATGGGCCTGACCGAAGGCATGATCCGCAACCTGTTCAAGGAAGTGCTGGATCTGGAATTCGGCGAATTCCCGCACATGACCTGGGACGAGGCCATGCGTCGTTACGGTTCCGACAAGCCGGACCTGCGTATTCCGCTGGAACTGGTGGACGTTGCCGACCAGCTCAAGGACGTTGAATTCAAGGTGTTCAGCGGCCCGGCCAATGACCCGAAATGCCGTGTGGCCGCCTTGCGCGTCCCGGGCGCGGCAAGCATGCCGCGCAGCAAGATCGACGAATACACCAAGTTCGTCAGCATCTACGGGGCCAAGGGCCTGGCGTACATCAAGGTCAACGAGCGCGCCAAGGGCGTCGAAGGCCTGCAGTCGCCGATCGTCAAGAACATTCCTGAGGCCAACCTCAACGTGATCCTCGATCGCGTCGGCGCGGTCGATGGCGATATCGTGTTCTTCGGTGCCGACAAGTCCAAGATCGTCAGCGAGGCCCTGGGCGCGCTGCGGATCAAGGTCGGTCACGACCTCGAGCTGCTGACCTGTGAATGGGCGCCGATGTGGGTCGTCGACTTCCCGATGTTCGAAGAGAACGAAGACGGCAGCTTCACCGCCTTGCATCACCCGTTCACCGCGCCGAAGTGCTCGCCTGAAGAGCTGGCGGCCAACCCGGCCACCGCCCTGTCCCGCGCCTACGACATGGTCTTGAACGGTACCGAGCTGGGTGGCGGTTCGATCCGTATCCACCGCAAGGAAATGCAACAGGCGGTGTTCCGTCTGCTGGGAATCAGCGAAGCGGAACAGGAAGAGAAGTTCGGCTTCCTGCTCGATGCGCTGAAATATGGTGCTCCGCCCCATGGTGGCCTGGCCTTCGGCCTGGATCGCCTGGTGATGCTGATGACCGGCGCCCAGTCGATTCGTGAAGTGATCGCGTTCCCGAAAACCCAGAGCGCGGCCTGTGTCATGACCCAGGCGCCAGGGCTGGTGGACGCCAAGGCACTGCGCGAGCTGCATATCCGCCTGCGCGAAACCCCGAAGGCAGAGTAAGACTGACCCAAGGGCGCATCCATTGGATGCGCCCTTTTTCAAGGTCGAGACTTTTTATTGCCGGCCGCTGCCACAGGGCAGGGCGGGCAACGTTTCAAAGAGCACAAAGAGAATTCGGAGCGAGTTATGGCAGGTCATTCCAAGTGGGCGAACATCAAGCACCGCAAAGAACGTCAGGATGCCAAGAAGGGCAAGATCTTCACCAAGTGGATTCGTGAGCTGACCGTCGCCGCTCGTCAGGGCGGTGGTGATCCAGGCTCCAACCCACGTCTGCGCCTGGCGCTGGACAAGGCCCTCGGCGCGAACATGAGCCGCGATATCATTGATCGCGCGGTGGCCCGCGGTGCCGGTGCGGCCGATACCGACGATATGGTCGAGCTGAGCTACGAAGGCTACGGCCCCGGTGGCGTGGCGGTGATGGTTGAATGCATGACCGACAACCGCAACCGCACCGCGGCGGCCGTGCGCCACGCGTTCAGCAAGTGTGGTGGCAACCTGGGGACCGACGGTTCCGTGGCCTATCTGTTCGAACGCAAGGGGCAGTTGTCCTTCGCCCCGGGCATCGATGAAGACGCGCTGATGGAGGCGGCGATGGAAGCCGACGCCGATGACGTGGTCACCCATGAAGACGGCTCGATTGACGTGTTCACCTCGTTTGCCGGCTTCTATACGGTGCGTAACGCCCTCGACACTGCGGGATTCAAGGCGGCTGACGCGGAAATCGTCATGTTGCCGACCACCAGTGCCGAACTCGATCTGGAGGGCGCGGAAAAGGTCCTCAAGCTGCTCGATATGCTCGAGGACCTGGATGATGTGCAGAACGTCTACTCCAATGCCGATATTCCCGAATCGGTAGCCGAACAGCTCGGCTGACCCAAACGCAGGCGCTATGACTTTAATTCTTGGTATCGACCCCGGTTCGCGCATCACCGGCTATGGCGTGGTGCGCGATACCGGGCGTGGCTGCGTGTACGTCGCCTCGGGCTGCATCCGCACCGGCAGCGGCGAGTTGCATGAGCGTTTGCAGATTGTCTACCGCAGCGTGCGCGAAGTGATCCAGACCTACGGTCCGGTGACCATGGGCATCGAAAAGGTGTTTATGGCGAAAAACGCCGACTCGGCGCTCAAGCTCGGCCAGGCGCGGGGCGCGGCGATTGTCGCCGGGGCCGAGGAAAACCTCGAGATCGCCGAGTACACCGCGACCCAGGTCAAGCAGGCCGTGGCCGGCACGGGCGGCGCCAACAAGGAACAGGTGATGATGATGGTCATGCACTTGCTCAAGCTCACCACCAAACCGCAAATCGACGCCTCGGATGCCCTGGCGATTGCCCTGTGCCACGCACATACCCGCTCCAGTCTCTTGCCTCATGGCTTGGGCGCTGCACGTAGCCGTGGTGGTCGCCTGCGTCTCTGATAGCATCATCGCCTCAAACAATTTTGCTTGCCGATAGCGTCACGCCGGATAAGGTAGTGCGCTATCGTTCCGAGTCGTCAGCCAACGGTCTGGCCAGAAATAAGGATTTGATACGTGATTGGACGTTTGCGCGGCACCCTGGCAGAAAAGCAGCCGCCGCACCTCATCCTTGATGTGAATGGCCTCGGCTACGAACTGGAAGTGCCGATGACCACGCTTTATCGCCTGCCGTCGGTCGGCGAGCCGCTGACCCTGCACACCCATTTGGTCGTGCGCGAGGATGCCCAGTTACTCTATGGCTTTGTCGGCAGGCGCGAGCGCGACTTTTTCCGCGAGCTGATCCGGCTCAATGGTGTCGGGCCGAAGCTGGCCCTGGCGCTGATGTCGAGCCTGGAGGTCGATGAACTGGTGCGTTGCGTGCAGGCCCAGGACACTTCGGCGCTGGTGCGCGTGCCCGGTGTCGGCAAGAAGACCGCCGAGCGCCTGCTGGTGGAGCTCAAGGACCGCTTCAAGGCCTGGGAAACCGTGCCGAGCATGTTTGCCCTGGTGCCCAATCAGCCGGACGGCGCGCCTGCGCTGCCGCTGGCCAGCGCCGAGTCCGATGCGGTCAGTGCGCTGATTTCCCTGGGCTACAAGCCCCAGGAAGCGAGCAAGGCGGTGTCGGCAATCAAAGACAAAGACCTGAGCAGCGAAGACATGATTCGTCGCGCCCTGAAGGGAATGATCTAAGTGATTGAAGCTGATCGTTTGATAACCGCCTCCGGCGGGCGTGACCGCGAGGAAGTCCAGGATCGCGCCATCCGCCCGTTGAGCCTGGCCGAGTACATCGGCCAGCCGACGGTCAAGGAGCAGATGGAGCTGTTTATCCAGGCGGCGCGCGGGCGCGGCGAGTCCCTTGATCACACCCTGATCTTCGGCCCACCGGGTCTGGGCAAGACCACCCTGGCCAATATCATCGCCCAGGAAATGGGCGTGTCGATCAAGAGTACTTCTGGGCCGGTACTGGAGCGGGCCGGAGACCTGGCGGCGCTGCTGACCAATCTCGAGCCCCACGATGTGCTGTTTATCGATGAAATCCACCGTCTGTCGCCCGTCGTCGAAGAAGTCCTGTACCCGGCGATGGAGGACTTCCAGCTCGATATCATGATCGGCGAGGGACCGGCGGCGCGCTCGATCAAACTCGACCTGCCACCTTTCACCCTGGTCGGTGCGACGACCCGCGCCGGCATGTTGACCAACCCATTGCGTGACCGCTTCGGTATCGTCCAGCGTCTTGAGTTTTATAACACCGCGGACCTGGCGACCATCGTCACCCGTTCGGCGGGGATTCTCGGCTTGCCGCTGGACCCGGAAGGCGCATTCGAGATTGCCCGGCGGGCCCGCGGCACGCCGCGGATCGCCAACCGGCTGCTGCGCCGGGTACGTGATTTCGCCGAAGTGCGGGCCAAGGGCCATATCACCAAGGCCGTGGCGGACCTGGCCTTGAACCTGCTGGATGTCGACGAACACGGTTTCGACCACCAGGACCGGCGCCTGCTCTTGACCATGATCGAGAAATTCGACGGCGGTCCGGTGGGCGTGGACAGCCTGGCGGCGGCGATCAGCGAGGAGCGGCACACCATTGAAGATGTGCTCGAGCCTTACCTGATCCAACAGGGCTACATCATGCGCACCCCGCGTGGACGGGTGGTAACCCGGCATGCCTATCTGCACTTCGGTTTGAACATTCCGTCGCGCTTGGGTGAAATGCCCGTGGTAGACGAGTTTCTGGATGCGCTGGACGAGTAAAAGCAGGATTGGGGCTGATTTATTCGCGGTTTGCGTTGTCCGATGGGCACGTGTCACGAATCTTCATGCAAAAAGTCGTCGAAGGATGAAAAACAGTTGCCTGGCCGGATTGGCAACCTGAGGAGTAAGCACTAGAGTATGCGCGCGCAAAACGGGGTTCAGTCGTTCGCACATCGCTGTCGCGTTTATTACGAGGACACCGATGCCGGCGGCATCGTGTATTACGTCAATTACCTTAAGTTCATGGAGCGGGCTCGAACCGAGCGGCTGCGGGAGTTGGGCTTTGCTCAATCGTCGCTGGCAGGGGAGAACCTGTTGTTCGTCGTGCATTCCAGCGAAGCGCGTTACCACGTGCCGGCGCGGTTGGACGACGAACTGCTGATCAGCGCCGAGGTGATTGAGCTGAACCGTGCGAGCCTGCGCTTCAAGCAGCAGGTCAGGCGGGCTGATGATGAAACGCTGCTCTGTGAAGGGCGGTTCCTGGTGGCCTGTGTGCGCGCCGATAGTTTAAAACCCCGGGCCATTCCAGAAGCCTTGCGTTCGGCCTTTGCCGACACAAGCGGCGCGGGTACTCACTTAGAGCAGGAGATAAAGCGTGGAAGCTAACGTCGTCGACCATTCCTCCATGTGGAGCTTGGTCAGCAATGCCAGCATCGTGGTGCAATTGGTCATGCTGATCCTGGTGGCCGCCTCGGTCACCTCGTGGATCATGATTTTTCAGCGCAGCAACCTGCTGCGCGCCGGTCGCCGCGCCCTGGAGAGCTTCGAAGAGCGCTTCTGGTCGGGTATCGACCTGTCCAAGCTCTACCGTCAGGCCGGCAGCAACCCGGACCCGGACTCGGGCGTGGAGCAGATTTTCCGCGCAGGCTTCAAGGAGTTCTCCCGTCTGCGCCAGCAACCGGGCGTTGACCCGGAAGCGGTCATGGAGGGGGTATCCCGTGCCATGCGCGTGGCCATCTCTCGTGAAGAAGAAAAGCTCGAGCAGAGCCTACCCTTCCTCGCCACCGTCGGTTCCGTCAGCCCGTATATCGGCCTGTTCGGTACCGTCTGGGGGATCATGAACTCGTTCCGTGGCCTGGCCACCGCCCAGCAGGCGACCCTGGCCACCGTGGCCCCGGGTATTTCCGAAGCCCTGGTGGCCACCGCCATCGGCCTGTTCGCGGCGATTCCTGCGGTTATCGCCTACAACCGTTTTGCGGCCCGTGGCGAGACCCTGATCAGCCGTTACTACACCTTCGCCGATGAGTTCCAGGCGATCCTGCACCGTAAAGTGCACACCAGCGAAGAGTGAGCAGGTAAATCCCCATGGCCCGAGTTCGCCACAAACGCAAGCCGGTCGCCGAGATGAACGTGGTGCCCTACATCGACGTGATGTTGGTGCTGCTGGTTATCTTCATGGTGACCGCGCCGATGCTCAATCAGGGCGTGAAGGTTGATCTGCCCAAGGTTTCCAGTGAAGCCTTGCCGCAGGACAACAACACCCAGGTCCTGACCATTTCGATCAAGGCTGACAAGACCTACTACTGGAACCTTGGCAGCGAAGTCGACACCGAAAAACAGCAGGACAGGGCCATGACTCTGCCGCAGATGACCGACGCGGTGACCAAGATCATTCGCGCCGGCACCGACAGCGGCAAGCGTACCCAAGTGTTCATTCGGGGTGACAAGACCGTCGACTATGGCTCCGTCATGGGTGCCATGGGCGGTCTGCAGAAGGCCGGCGTCGGTAATGTTGGCTTGATTACCGAGGCCCCCTGATGCACCAACAGCGAGAGCCGTCCGCTTCGGAAAGCTACTTCTGGCCCAGCGTCTGGGCGATTGGCCTGCATATCCTGATCTTTGGCATGCTGTTCGTCAGTTTTGCCATGACGCCGGAATTGCCGGAGGCCAAGCCGATTGTCCAGGCGACCCTGTATCAGCTGAAATCGAAAAGTCAGGCGACCACCCAGACCAATCAGAAGATTGCGGGTGAGGCGAAGAAATCCGCCGCGCGCCAGACCGAAGTCGAACAGATGGAACAGAAAAAGGTCGAGCAGGAAGCGATAAAGGCTGCGGAACAAAAGAAAGAGGAAGCGGCTCAAAAGGCCGACGAAGCCAAGAAGTCAGACGAAGCCAAGAAAGCGGACGAGGCGAAAAAGGCCGAAGAGGCCAAGAAAGCCGACGACGCGAAGAAGGCTGCCGAGGCGAAAAAGGAATTGGCTGATATAGCCAAGAAGAAAGCCGACGACGAAGTCAAGAAGGCCGCTGAAGAAGAGGCCAAGAAGGCCGCTGAAGACGCGAAGAAAAAAATCGTCGAAGACGCCAAGAAGAAAGCCGCGGAAGACGCGAAGAAGAAATCCGAAGCGGACGAGGCGAAGAAGAAAGTCGCCGAAGACGCGAAGAAGAAAGCCGCTGCCGATGCTGCGAAGAAGAAATCGCAGGATGCGGCGCGTAAGTCCGCCGAAGATAAAAAGGCCCAGGCCCTGGCAGACTTGCTTTCCGATACGCCGCAACGCCAACAAGCCCTGGCCGATGAGCAGGGTGATGAAACGGCGGGCAGTTTCGATGATCTGATTCGTTCGCGGGCGGCGGAAGGCTGGGCACGTCCTCCTTCGGCGCGTAAAGGCATGACGGTGGTGCTGCAAATCGGCATGTTGCCGGACGGTACCGTGACCACGGTCTCGGTGGCCAAGACCAGTGGCGACGGCCCGTTTGATGCCTCGGCGGTAGCTGCGGTCAAGAATATTGGTCGTTTGACGGAAATGCAGGGAATGAAACCGAGCGACTTTGCGCCCTATCGTTCCTTCAAGATGACATTCACACCTGAGGATCTAGCCTTGTGAGAAACCTTCTTCGAACAATGCTTGTCGTGATCTGCTGCCTGGCAGGGATGGCGATGGCGGATGAAAAGAACATTCTGGTCACCAGTGGCAGCGATCGGGCCACGCCCATCGCGGTCGTTCCGTTCGGCTGGCAGGGCGGTAGCGTCCTGCCGGACGACATGGGCCAGATCATCGGCGACGACCTGCGTAACTCCGGTTACTACTCGCCGATTCCGAAACAGAACATGATCAGCCTGCCGACCCAGGCCAGCGAAGTCATCTACCGTGACTGGAAAGCCCTGGGCGCCCAGTACATCATGGTCGGTAGCATCGTTCCTTCGGGCGGTCGCCTGCAGGTGCAGTACGCGCTGTTCAACGTCTCCACCGAGCAGCAAGTGCTGACCGGCAGCGTCTCGGGCACGGTCGAGCAGTTGCGCGACATGTCGCACTACATTGCCGACCAGTCGTTTGAAAAACTCACCGGCATCAAGGGTGCGTTCTCCACGCGCATGCTCTATGTCACGGCTGAACGCTTCTCGGTGAACAATACCCGTTACACCCTGCAACGCTCGGACTATGACGGTGCCCGCGCGGTGACCCTGCTGCAGTCGCGCGAGCCGATCCTGTCGCCGCGTTTCGCCCCGGATGGCAAGCGTATCGCCTATGTGTCGTTCGAACAGAAGCGCCCACGCATCTTCGTCCAGCACATCGACACCGGTCGCCGTGAGCAGATCACCAACTTCGAAGGCCTCAACGGTGCGCCGGCCTGGTCGCCGGACGGTAACCGCCTGGCATTCGTGCTGTCCAAGGACGGCAATCCGGACATCTACGTGATGAACATGGCCACGCGCCAGATGAGTCGCGTCACCAGCGGCCCGGGCATCAACACCGAACCGTTCTGGGGCAAGGATGGCTCGACCATCTACTTCACCTCCGATCGCGGCGGCAAGCCACAGATCTACAAGACCAACGTCAATGGCGGCGGTGCGGAGCGAGTGACCTTCATCGGTAACTACAACGCCAACCCGAAACTGTCGGCGGATGAGAAGACTCTGGTGATGATTCACCGCCAGGATGGCTTCACCAATTTCCGTGTGGCCGCTCAGGATTTGCAGCGTGGGACAGTAAAAATACTGACAGACACCAACCTTGATGAGTCAGCCACTGTCGCACCCAACGGCACCATGGTAATCTACGCCACCGCCCAGCAGGGCCGGGGAGTCTTGATGCTCGTGTCCATCAATGGACGCGTAAGGCTCCCGCTTCCTACCGCTCAAGGCGAAGTCAGAGAACCTTCCTGGTCCCCTTACCTGAACTGACGCGGCGCTTTACGATTTTGCTTAACACACTGGGGTTCATTAGGAGTTTTACGATGGAAATGCTGAAGTTTGGTAAATTTGCTGCGCTGGCTCTGGCCATGGCTGTAGCTGTAGGTTGCTCGTCCAAAGGCGGCGACAATGCCGGTCAAGGCGCTGTAGACCCAAACGCTGGTTACGGCGCTAACACTGGCGCAGTTGACGGCTCCCTGAGCGAAGAAGCTGCTCTGCGCGCTATCACTACTTTCTACTTCGAATACGACAGTTCGGACCTGAAGCCAGAAGCCATGCGCTCCCTGGACGTTCATGCCAAGGACCTGAAAGCTAACGGCACTAAAGTCGTTCTGGAAGGTAACACCGACGAACGTGGTACTCGCGAGTACAACATGGCACTGGGCGAGCGTCGTGCGAAAGCCGTTCAACGCTACCTGGTACTGCAAGGTGTTGCCCCAGCTCAGCTGGAACTGGTTTCCTACGGTAAAGAGCGTCCAGTAGCTACTGGCCACGACGAGCAGTCCTGGGCTCAAAACCGTCGCGTCGAACTGCGTAAGTAATTCGTCATGCGAACGTGCCGTCGTGCTGTAACTGTTCTGGCTCTCAGCCTTATGCCGCTTGCGGCGTGGGCTGCGGTTCCTGTGGTCGATGACAACTCCGGCAATAACGGTGGGAGTTATCCGCCTGCGGGTTACGGTACGAACGGCGCCTATGCCGGGGGAGGGGTTTCGGCCCCTGTCTCGGCACAGGGCGAGCTGTTCAATCAATTGCAACGCATGCAGGAACAACTCGCGCAGCAACAAGGCGTGATCGAAGTTCTGCAAAATGATATTGCGCGCATGAAGCAGGAAAACCTGGAACGATACCAGGATCTTGATCGGCGTATAGGCAGTGGCGGCGCTCCGGCGGCTGCGGCTCCTGATAATTCTTCAGCCGGTGGCAATGTCAATGCCGCCGCCGGTGCTGCACCTGCTGCCCAGGCCCCCGCGGCCAGCAGCGAACCGGGTGATCCGGCCAAGGAAAAGCTCTACTACGATGCAGCCTTCGACCTGATCAAGGCCAAGGACTTCGACAAGGCCAGTCAGGCGTTTAGCGCTTTCCTGCGCAAGTACCCCAATAGCCAGTACGCCGGTAACGCACAGTACTGGTTGGGCGAAGTGAACCTGGCCAAAGGCGACCTGCAAGGTGCCGGTCAGGCGTTTGCCAAGGTCAGCCAGCTCTATCCCAAGCACGCCAAAGTGCCGGATTCGCTGTACAAGCTGGCGGATGTCGAGCGTCGCCTGGGTCATACCGACAAGGTCAAAGGCATTCTGCAGCAGGTGGTTTCCCAATATCCGGGGACTTCCGCCGCGCAGTTGGCACAGCGTGATCTGCAGCGCATGTGACGGCCGATGGCCTGCTTGAAGAAACCCGCGCTTGTCGCGGGTTTTTTCGTTAGAATTCATCCCCTTTTTTATGAAACACGCTGTTCTGGACTGTGCGATTGCAGGTTCATTGCAGTGCCTGACTGAGGCGGACGGCCTGTTTAGCTGTTACGCCCGTGGCGACTATGCAAGACACATTGAGAATCACCGAAGTTTTTTACTCGTTGCAGGGTGAAACGCGAACGGCTGGGCTGCCCACCGTTTTCGTACGCCTGACCGGCTGCCCGCTGCGCTGCCAGTACTGCGACAGTGCCTACGCCTTCAGCGGCGGCACCCTCATGACCCTGGACAGCCTGCTGAAGCAGGTCGCCGATTACCGTCCGCGTTATGTCTGCGTGACGGGCGGCGAACCGCTGGCCCAGCCCAATGCCATTCCCTTGCTCAAGCGGCTCTGTGATGCCGGTTACAGCGTATCCCTGGAAACCAGTGGGGCGTTGGATATCTCGGCAGTGGATACCCGGGTCAGCCGCGTGCTCGATTTGAAGACGCCGGGCTCCAAGGAATCGCACCGCAACCGCAACGAGAATATCGAGTTGCTGACCGCCAACGATCAGGTCAAGTTTGTGATCTGCTCGCGGGAGGACTATGACTGGGCGGTGTCCAAGCTGATTCAGTACGGTCTGGAAAAGCGCGCGGGTGAAGTGCTGTTCTCGCCGAGCCACCATGATCTGTCGGCTCGTGAGCTGGCCGACTGGATCGTCGCGGACAATCTGCCGGTGCGCCTGCAGCTGCAGTTGCACAAATATCTATGGAATGACGAGCCGGGGCGCTGATATGACCACCCAAGCAAGTACTGACAAGAAAGCGGTAATCCTTCTCTCCGGCGGCCTGGACTCGGCCACCGTAGTGGCCATGGCGCGTGCCGAGGGCTACAGCTGCTACACCATGAGCTTCGACTACGGCCAGCGGCACCGTGCCGAGTTGCAGGCGGCCGAGCGGGTGGCACGTGATCTCGGGGTGATCGAGCACAAGGTTATCGGCCTGAATCTCAACGGTATCGGTGGCTCGGCTTTGACCGACAGCAGCATCGATGTGCCCGAGGCGCCGAGCGAAGGCATTCCGGTGACCTATGTGCCGGCGCGCAACACGGTGTTCCTGTCGTTGGCCCTGGGCTGGGCCGAGGTGCTCGGCGCCCATGACATCTTTATCGGCGTTAACGCGGTGGACTATTCCGGTTATCCGGATTGCCGTCCCGAGTTTATCGAGGCTTTTGAAACCCTGGCTAACCTGGCGACCAAAGCCGGTGTCGAGGGCAATGGTTTCCGTATCCAGGCCCCGCTGCAGAACCTCAGCAAGGGCGATATCGTCCAGGCCGGGATCAAGCTGGGAGTCGACTATTCACTGACGGTATCCTGCTATCAAGCGGATGCTAACGGCTTTGCATGTGGGAAATGTGACAGCTGCCGGCTGCGTGCTGAAGGCTTCGCCGCGGCTGGAATCAGTGATCCGACACGTTATTTTTGATTTTTTTCATTTAAGGTGTTGAATTCCCGTTAGAAATCAGTATTATACGCGCCACCACACAGCGGGTCGTTAGCTCAGTTGGTAGAGCAGTTGGCTTTTAACCAATTGGTCGTAGGTTCGAATCCCACACGACCCACCATATTTGTTGTAGAAGAAAATCCGGAACGCCCACGAAAGTGAGGATTTCCGGATTTTTTTTGCCTACAAAATGGCACGTTGAGCGGTTCTGAAGTCGTAAAGGGCACAACACTTACTTGCTGACATGCAGCCGTCTGGCTCGAACATTAGTTTCGAGTTGACGTGATGTCAATATGGAATAGCCGACTTTCAGGAGCGAGGCTAGAGGGGTTTGTCAATCGGTTGCTTGTCTGCTCGATGACACCACCGCTTAGGTTGGGACGCTTCCTAAAGGCCTGAAGGCCCATTCTTAAGGCACATTTGCTTTCCTTGAGGCAGCAGCGCACGCCCGGACAGATGATGCCGGTTCTCTTTCACACAGTAGCTGTAACAGCTCTCTTGATGAAGAGCTGCTTCAGCCCCAGCTGTAGCTCTTGATACCCACTCTGCTGATCATCAGCGTGAACAACACGGAAGACTCATGCCCCTCATCCTGGGATGGGGGCTGAGGTATGCCGAGGTCCTCCCACCAGGTTCCTGGTCCATCCCATGTGAGCTCGTGGCTGAGTCCGGTACCTACCGGAAGGATTGCTTGTTCCAGTGAGTAACGCTCTGAGCGGATACTTTCGACATGAGTTAGTAGCTTCGATGCCGGCGGTGAGCCAGGGGGTAGTTGTGGGAGATTGGTACAGATCTCGACCGCTTCAACGTTCACCGGCGCCGGCGAGATCTCTGGAATGAGAGGGATCCGCGCGCACTCATCAGGAGCTGGCAAAGTGGCGACAGGGGCGGCGGGAATGTGTTCGTCGACACGCCTTTCGAACGCGATTGCTCCCTGAACCAGGCTGCGCTCATGTAGCACGGTGCGCATGTGATCGTAGTCGACCTCGATGTAGCTCAAGGTGGTCGCGATATTCGAATGGTTCAACAGGTTCTTGGTCAGGTGGATATTGCGCTCCGGCTGCCTCATCAGGTCCGTGGCCAGCGTATGTCTGAATCGATGAGGGGTCATGCGTACCCCAAGTGCACTGGTCAGCTTGCGATACATACCTTCCACCTGGTCGATGTTCATGACCTTGGAGCGGTAGTGCTTTGAAAATCGGTTTACGTTGAACAACTGATCGGTGGGGGCGAACCCGATTTCGTTCGCTGCATCCAGCAAACGTCGTAGATGAGGCTCCAGGCCCGACATTATCGGTATGGAAAATTCACGGTGGGTCTTCTCCGTGTCGGCCTGTACCCGAATCAACTTGTTGAGCCAGTCGATGTCCTGGTAGCGAAGCGTTAGTAGCGCATTGAGTCGAATGCCCGTGTAGTAGAACATCTCGAAGGCGGTGAGCCAGAACCATGCCGGCGTCACTTTGCTGCGTTTTTTTGAGCAGCGCTCTTCTGAAACCATTGCTCTGAGCCAGTCGCGTGCACTTTTAATCGCGTCACGCGCGATCGTCTTACTCGGTCGCTTTGGCGGGATCACTGTAGTCTTCTTGAACGGATTGGCTGTCGTGTGTGTCAGCGTTCCCTGTTCCAGTGCGTAACCCCATACGGTGCGCAGGTGGTTGGAGTAGGTGTTCCAGCTTTGCTTGGAGAGGCCGCTCTCCAATACCGCTCTTCTCCACCCCAGGATGCCACGGTGATCAATCGCGGTAGCTGAGATGTCCGTACCGAAGTGTCTGAGTAAAGCTCTGGTGGCCGCCAGATAGATCTTTCCACTCGATTTCCTGAGGTCGTGAGTGAAAATGTAGTCTTGTGCCAGTTCCATTGGCGCGATCATTCAACACCCTCCACTGATTCAGTGATCAGGCTCAGACTCGCGTTGTCGAATGGCACTTCGCTGAACACGGTCAGCGGGTCAATCAGCAGATACCCCTTCAGCTTTTTCGTGCTGCGCGGACCGATGACGTTGCAAGTCCAGATATTGAGGCTCTTCGCTGTTTTCCGATGAAGTTTCTGTTTTTCAAAGCTTCGCTGCACCAACTGCCAGGCTTCCACTTTCAGAGCCTTAGCCTGTGCTTCGACGGCAGGGAACTCCTGTACGAAACGTTTGAAAATTCCAGGTGTTACCAGCATTGCGGTTCCCGATACGGTATGCACCAGTGCCTTGGTGTCGTTGATGATGATTCGCCGGGAGACGAGGCCATTCCTAAGCCATTCAACAAATCCCTGACCCAGCTCGGTCTTATGGCTCGGCATCGGAGCCATATTTTCGGTGCTCGCTACAGGTTCACTTCCCGCTACTGAAGGCTCGATGGACTGGATTTCCTCCAATCTCGAAGGTGCGGTCTGCGCCGCTGAGGGTGGATCTTCTGGGTGGCCTTCTAGTGGCGTTGTGATATTACCCAGGAGAGCCATAAGCGCGTCAATTTCGGCAGGGTCGTTGGTGGGCTGTTCTGAAGGCTCTAGTACAGGGGCTGAAACGTTTGTAGCGTGGAGAGCTGGACCAATGCTGTTGCTTTTGGGCGGGCTCGGCTCAAAGGGTTGTTTGATCTCCTGTGGCTCTTCGGCGGGTGAGCCAGCATCGACTTCCAGGGTGCCCGAATAAACCGGAGGACGGTCGCTCGCATCATTCCAAATCAGTGCCGGCGAGAGCTTGAGTAAGGTGAATGTGTTGCGCCAGCCATTCCCGTTGTCGATTGTGGCCCTCCAGATCGCCTTGTCTTGGGCATTGGTCTGGATGACGCCCTGATCCTGGAGCATGTTGAAAAAAGGTGCATTCGAGGTAGGGACTCCATCGACACCCTGTGTCAGCAGATAGGCACGTAGCTGATCCGCGATCGGTTTGCTGACCAGCCACAAGGCATCCTGAGCCAGCCATCCATCTGAAGGTCCGTCAGGCTGGTTCAGCTTGAATTTGTCACGCACCAGATACCGCAGGCCATCTGCCAATTGCCGTTGCAGGGATTGCTTGGGGGCCGCGAGTGCTCGGGCAGGATTGCCACCGAGTTCCTGGGCGACCGACGCCTGGTCGGCCTGCACTACGATTTCACCCAGAATGCCGGCGTTCTCGTATTGACCGGCCAGGATGAAGATCAACTGCGACCACACTTCCGGGAAGTCACTGAGCCAGTCCAAGATGTCCGGTGTGAGCACCTGTGCATAGATCAGAGCGGCCGCTGCGCCGTGGAGCTGGTAATTGCGTCCCTTCACATAGCGGAATCGGTAGGGGCGGGTGATGGGACCATGCCACGGATGCCAGGTTTTACCTCCCTGCAGCTCGATGTGAACATCGACGGCGATTTTCCCCAGGTCGTGAATCAGTGCCCCATATGCCGCCGCCGCAGTCCAGGCTTCGGCTTGTGCCGATTGCGACTCAGGTGGTGCGCCGATCGGCAGTAGGTAGGTCTGTCGGATCTTCAGCGCATAGGCTACGATTTCCAGCCCGTGGTCAAGCATGCCACCAGGGTGTGCATGGTGGTGGTTCTCCGAGGCGGGGAGCTGCTGGACCAATTCTGCGTAGCGCTCAAGTGGACGACGGTAAAGCTCGACAAACTGCTGGCGGGATAACGATGCGCGCTGCCAGATGTTTTCCAGTAGTTTTTGACGACGCGGAGTCGCTAGTAGGTCCAGGCCTTGGGCGGGTTGTATGTAGCCGCTAGGGGAGGAGGCCGCGGTAGCTTGGGATTTGCCGCGCCGGAAGATTGAGAACATAGCCAACTCCACGAAAGAATCATGGAGCGGGCTTTTCCTCTATCTGGTGGGTGTTGCTCAATGAGAAAACATCATTAGCATCGAATAGTATTTTTGGTGGCTAAATGATATCGACAGGTATCACATCCAGGAAGCAGTTAAATAGAAAGGATATGTCCATGATCCCCGTTTACCGCGTTCCCAGAGATATTGCTCTGAAGCTTTTCCGAGAGGCAGGCCGCACCTGGAAAGCGACCGATCTCGAGTCCATGGCTGATCACCTGTTCAATTTCTGTGTCACCAATTCATCCTTGCGTGACTGGGTCATGAAGACCAAGCAGGTTCCGAAGGGGGACCATGCATTCAATTCTGCTTGGCGAGCCATGGCTGATGGCTTATTCGGGGATTGCGCCGATATCGCCAACGCGTCAAAGCACCTGCTGGTTATAGAGGCCCGTATTGATGCGGCGCAAGAGGTTGTGGTGGCCATAGGACTCGATGGTCAACCCATTGAGGGGTCGTTGGCGATGAAAGACGTCTACCAAATTCGCCGCCCAGGAGGTGATCTGGTTGATCTGACGACGTTCTTCTTCAAAACGTGCCAAGCATGGGAAGACTATTTTCATGGAAATGAGGATTTGGGGGGGGCACTTCCCCCCTACATTGAACAGCTCATTCAGTACCACCGATAGCCAGGATAAGTCTCAGCTCCACAACAACGGAAAAATGTGTTGGTTCTTGCTCAAGAACCACCTAACGTCAGCTACGTATTGACAGCTATGGCGCTCATGGACGATGAAAAGAGCAAGGTCACAAGGTTTTTCAACGAGTTACGGAGTTCAGGGCGTAGCCGCTCAGGCCCCCAAGTCTAATTGCAGTGAACTTGCCAAAGCTGATCCAGCCTTGTTGTATAGCTCTGGCTCATCATTTCTCGGCGCATCCCCCAGTCTGGATTTGCGGGAACTCCGGCAGTTCTTAGTGTCCCGCGTCCCCATCTGCCATTGATCTGATCCAGCACTGCCATCACTTTCGAGGCCTCTGCCGGTTGATAGGCCGCGAATAGATCATCGGTGTACTCGCCCCTCTGGCAGAGGTTCAACAGCATCACTTCGGCCTTGCTGTACTTGAAGCCAGGCCGAAAGAGTTGGTCTAGGGCATCAACCGCCATTTTCGTCAGCAGGCGTACGTCGTCCGTGGGGTAAGGCAGATCGATCACTACCCCATTGGCGTATTTAGCCTCTTCCGGGTTGAACATCCCCGTCCGAATGCTGACGCGGATCTTCTTACACATGGACTGTTGAGCCCTGAGCTTTTCCGAGGCCCTCATCATGTAGGTGGCCACGGCTTCCTTGATCGGCGGCAATGTCTTCAGCCGTTGACCGAACATCCGGCTGCAGCAGATCTCCTGCTTGGGTGCATCGGGCTCATCCAGTTCCAGGCACTGGGTCCCTGCCAGCTCACGGGCCGTCTTTTCGATCACCACACTGAAGTGCTTGCGCAGTACCCAGGGATCGGCCTGTGAGAGCTGCCAGGCTGTTCGGATGCCCATTCCTTCCAGGTGCGCCGTCATCTTGCGGCCAATGCCCCAGACATCCGAGACGTCGCAGGCCTTGAGCAACTTCTCCCGGCGGTTCGGTGCCCGGATATCCAGGACACCACCCAACTGCGCCTGCCACTTCTTCGCGCCGTGGTTGGCCAGCTTGCTGAGGGTCTTGGTACCGGCAATGCCCACCCCCACCGGAATGCCCGTGCTCCTGAGCACCTGGGCCCGTATACGGCGTCCCAGCAGCTCCAGGTCCTCGGTCATGCCGGTGAGCTCAGCAAACGCCTCATCGATGCTGTAGACCTCCACGGCCGGCACCATGGACTCGATCACGGTCATGACCCGCTGGCTCATGTCTCCGTACAGCGCATAGTTTGAGGAGAACGGCACTATGCCGTGCTGACGGAGCTTGTCCCGGATCTGGAAATACGGCTCGCCCATCTTGATGTGCGGCTTGGCATCCGCGGAGCGGGCAATCACACAGCCGTCGTTGTTGCTCAGCACCACGATGGGCGTATGCGCAAGGTCTGGTCGAAACACCCGCTCGCAACTGGCATAGAAGCTGTTGCAGTCGATCAGCGAAAAGACCGGTTCATGGGGGTTAATGGGCATGGTTGCGCACACTGAAGGTAATTACCCCCCAGATCGACAGCTCATCGCCTTCCATGACGTAACGGGCCGGGTACCGTGGGTTCTCCGACCTCAGGATCACCTCGGGTCCCTGTTTGCACAGCCGCTTGCAGACCGGGTCGTTGTTCAGCAGTGCAACGACGATATGCCCATGCAGCGGCTCCATAGACCGGTCCACGACGGCCAGGTCGCCGTCGAAAATCCCAGCGCCCTGCATGCTGTCCCCCTCAATCGACACCAGGTACACATGGGGTGCTCGTATGTTCAAAAGCTCGTCCAGTGAGATCTGTTGCTCGATATGGTCAGCCGCCGGCGACGGGAAACCCGCCGGCACCTTGAAGGAACACAGAGGCAGCGCGACACCGCCTTCTGCGAGAGGGCCTAGAATGGTAAAGCTCATGACGCACGACTTCCGATATAACTGTACGAATATACAGTTAACTTTGTAGGAGCCTTGCGGTCAATTCCATTGAGGGGGATTGCGACAAGCGGAGGTGCTCAGCATGTGCGGACGATTTGCGCAGTACCAGGGCATGGCGGATTACTTGCGCGAGCTTGAGGCCGAGCAGGACGTCATCGGCGGCTACGACAATGAACCGATCGCCCGCTACAACATTGCTCCCACCACTCGGGTGTTGATTCTGCACAGCGTTGAGGAAGGTCTGCGAATCGATCCCGTGCACTGGGGCTGGGCGCCCTTCTGGGCCAAGGGCAAACGACCTGATCCCATCAATGCCCGCGTCGAAACGGTCACCACCGGCAAGTTCTTCAAACAGCTCTGGCCAAACGGACGAGCACTGGTGGTGGCCGACGGTTGGTACGAGTGGGTGAAAGATCTCGATGACCCGAAGAAGAAACAGCCGTACTTCATTCGGTTGAAGAGCCAGGCACCGATGTTCTTCGCAGCCCTGGCCCAGGTTCACCCCGGGCTTGAACCCCACGAAGGCGACGGATTCGTGATTATCACCGCCGCCAGTGACCAGGGCATGCTCGACATCCACGACCGGCGCCCCTTGGTGCTGGCGCCAGAACACGCCAGGGAGTGGATCAACCCCGAACTCGCACCAGCGCGAGCAGAGGAGATAGCCAAGGACTTGTGCCTGCCGACGACCGACTTTGAATGGTTTCCGGTTGGAAAGGCTGTTGGCAATGCCAGAAATCAGGGAGCTGAGCTGATTTTACCAGTTTCTGTTTCGTAGTCTGTGCGTGTGTTGCTATTCGGCTCACGGAATGCGAAGTGACTGAGCCACATGCACGAGCGGAGTACGGACATTTCATTTCCGTTCATGAGAGTGCATACCCTTTGCTCCAAGCCCTTTCAGGTAGGGCTTTTACCCTTCTGGACCATTCCATTCGCTTTTCAAGAACCCTTTCCCTTTTGGACCATTTGCCCCATCAATCCTCGGGAAGATGCAGCCTGGCCTCCATTGCGTCATGTAGCAGCCGAACAACCTCAATGACCTGGTCGTCGGCCAGTCGGTAGAACATGACGTGCCGAGGTTTCTGGACCATGCCATTGGATGTAGCTGCGCGCTTGCGGGAGTAGTACAGGTGAAAACTCCTCAGGCCGGGAGTGATCTCATCTCTCAGACTGCTACCGATCCTATTCGGCGCGGTAGCAAGGTCCACTATCGCTGTGCGGATGAGCTCCTGGTACCTGAGCCGAGCTGTTGTGCCGAACTGCACCTGTGAGTGCTTTAGGATATCGGCTATGTCCGCTAAAGCGGTGTCCGTAATTCGATACTGCATCATGCTCAGTGTTTCTCGGCGACGGAGAGAGCGGCGGTTTCACCGATGTCCGCCAGCAGCTTGCCCAGCTCCTCGCCATCAACTTCCACAAATCGACCTTGTTCCAGATCCATCAGTCCGATCGAGGTGGCATGTCTCAGGGCTTCCACTTTGGCGGCTTCTTCCGCTTCGCGCTGCTCCAGAAGACGGAGGCCCTCGCGCAGTACCTCACTGGCGTTCTGGTAACGGCCAGAGAGCACCAGGTTGTTGACGACCTGTTCCAGGTGGTCGGTTAGGACGACATTTCGAGTGGCCATGGTGTGCTCCAGTGGAGGGAGGAAGAGATGTTTTTCGATGTTGGCATATTATGCCAGTAGGCTTGCAAGTTCACCAAATCTGGCGTATATCTGATGTCAAGACGCCTCTATGAGAAAGGGCAAAGGAGACACCACCATGACTGCACATACCTCTCAGGGACTTGCAAACCGCTTGGGCTACGGCCTCGGTCGGGGTGTGCGTTTTTTCCTGCAGGATGAAAACGTGGTTCTGCGGTGGACAAAGAGGCTGGTGCTTTTTGCAGCCATTCTGTTTGTTTCGACATTCACTTTTCACTGGCTTGCCGGCGCGGTCATGACGATCGTGAGCTTTGGACTTATTCTGTTCGCGGCAGTGAAAGGCGATACCTCTGTTCTGCGCGGCATATCCAATTCCGAAGCAATCAAAGCTCCCCATGGCCGCGATGTTTTCGGTCGGGAGCTTGATTGCTGGGGGAACGTTGAGGGTGAATGGCCTGATCAGTAATTTAGAGCCTCTATCCAGAGGCTCATCAAGTTCTACTTCTTGACCGCCCCTTCTATCATTTCTCCACCTTTCCCTCCTGCGCTACGTACTCCAGCGCTTCCTTTCTCCAGACCACCCAGATAGCTGCCAACGTTCAATCCAGTCCATCCAAGCGCAGTAACCCAGAAAACGGGAAGGATGATGAACATTGCCCCCATGACGAAATTGAGAATCGCGTCCTGCGTTGCGGTGTTCAATCCCATAACAGGGTCGAAACTAAGGTGTGGTGAGCCTGAGCCGTAAAGTGCGTCCAGGATCGTGCTGTCGACCCATCGAGCCAGTTGGAACCAAAAGTCGACGAATATGAGTGAGAAGAAGACCACGCTCATCGTCATGGCTATCTTCAATTGATACGCACCGATAATTAGGACTATCGGAATGCAAATCACCATTGCCATTTTCAAGAAGGCCATGATCATTGGTAGCGCTTGTCGAACCATATCCATGGCCGGAAAGTAACCGAGTGAACCCAGCGCAACGCCAAACGTTCCACCTGCACGAGCAGCACCGTTCCATACTGTCCCTCCGATCTGTCCACCATAGTCGGTATACACGTCGCCTTGGACCTGGCTGGTGGGGGACACCAGTTGCCGAATGACAGCCTCGTTGACTTGATCGGACGACATCCACTTCGCCCAGCCGAGTAGTTTTGTCATTAGGTCTGGATCTACCTGGGCCTGCAGCCGATCTTTCAAACCAATGCTGCCATCCGACCACCACTGTTTACATGTCGGATAACCGCCACCACCAGTGACCTCAGGAAGCCCAGCATCACGTGTCGCGTTGTAGGGCCATGAGGTTCTTGGCGTCTTGGAATAATCGGTGTCGTAGTAACCGGCTGTGTTCAGGAAGAAGTGCGAGCCGATCCAACTAAGATCCTTGAGCGTGTCGGAGTTGCTCGCTGCCGAACCTAAGTCTGGCTGTCGCATAAACAGGCGTGCACGAGAAGGGCCGTAGCAGTCGTGAGTGAAGTCCGCGACCTCCTGGGCGAGCAGCGGGTTATTGATCCGGGTGCTGTCGACCTCCATACGCATCTGCCTGAGGTCGGTACCGCACGGAATCGCTGCTACGGCCCCGTTGGTGAACGCCTTGGACAGCGCATGCATAAAAGCCCACCAGACTGGCATCTGGGCACTCTTGCCGGCCAGAGAGCTGAATGACGTGTTCCATCCCGTGTCCGCCGGCGCCGGCAGGTTGTACTGACATTGCTGTGCCCGGGTCTGGTCAAACTGCAGCGTATCGAAGCTCACGTTCACAGCAGGAACCCCGCACAAGGCAACGACCACGTATCCGACATAGATACTTGTCTCGATCCTTGCCAGAGAGAGCACGCCCTTGTTGCCTTCGTCTGCCCCTTCGCCACGGACCTTGAGCCATTCTCGTATCACGATGATGGCGAAGGGCAGGGCGAACAGTCCCGTGTCCTGGATCATGTCCCAGATGCCGTTGTTGATGATCCAGCCGACCAGGGTCAGGTAATACTCCAGATAGTCGTTTGTATAGAGGGTCACAGCAGACCTCCGGGATGAAGCAGCACTTTGCTCACCTCGATCAGCAGTACCAGCAGAACCACCATGATCTCGACCTTCAACAGGCGCTTGTGGCTCTGTTGCAGCTCAGACTCGGACAAACGGGACTTCAACTTGAACCAGGTCACTGCCAGTACGGTGTAAAGCGTCAGCCGCCATGCCAGAAGGTGCCAGTAGTGATCCGCACGCCACTCCTGCCATTGCTGAATATTGTCGAAGAAGCGTAGAAAGACAGCGTTCAGCAGGAGCGCCATCGCAGTGAGGAAGACCAGAACGGCCACGCAGATCAGCATGCCCAGGCCAATCCTACGGGTGAGGGAGCGGCTCGAAGTTTCTGAAGACGCCTGAATATCGGTCATGACCGGATCCTCATTGCTTGCTCTTCGCAGGTGCCTGCAGCTGAATCAGCCGACCCGTCTCCGGATCTCCCTGGAATACCCCACGCGAGTTTTCAGCCCGCGCGTTGCCACGCTCGATGATTGTCATTGGGGAGTTCTTCGCGAGCTGCTGACGCATGTCCAGCTCGATCTTCAGGTTGCCGATCTCCTGTTGCAGCGATGAACTCTGCTGATTGACTGCCTGAACGGCAAGGTCATTGGCTGCGACATTGGGCTCTTTGCTACCGGCCGACAGTGTGCGTTGTAGAACCAGGGCCTTCTCCAGGACGTCGGAGAGCGCGACCTCCGAGGCCAGCCGGCGGGCCAGGACGTCCTGATCACGTTCATCCTTTAACGCGGCAACGACGCCGCGAGTGATCGGTAGCGAGTTGCTGCTCGCAGCGTCAAGATTCTCCGCGGATGGGCTCTTGTTGCCGGTCAGCAGATCCTGCAGCGCCTGCAGCTTGGTGTCGTAGGTTTCCTGGATCAGTGGGGTGAGACCTACGCCGGCGGCGGTGACGGTTTTAGGGCAACTGTCACAGGTCTGTTGTTGCTGCTCGCCCAGGACACGGTTGGCGAAAGTACTGGCCTCCTGGGGGGAGGACCAGACATTACACACCAGGCCGTTGTTGCAGGTGTCCTTACTGATTGAGGAGGTGTCGGTCGCTGCACGTTTGTTCAGCAGGTTGTAACCCGCCTTGGTGACGTCCCCAACAATGCGGATCGGTTGCTGGCCAGAGCCGCCAGCTCGGTCACCGCCGACCCAGGTGACACCATCGTTACCACTTTTCTGCTCAACCTGCTCGACGGCGGATACCGCATCGGTATTCGATGTCAGCGTCTGGCTCATTGCCTGACCTTCGGCGATTTTGCCCCAGCCCATTTGACCTCCAGCGATGTCTGCCATCTTTTCGCCGATTGCTCGGCAAGTGCCTTTCGACCGATCGAAATCCAGCCTGGCCTGCAAGATTCCGTTGGTGATCAGGTTGTAGAGCGCCGGGTTCGCCCGTTGGAGAATCAGCGCCGGCAGGGAGCCAACTGCACCAGTGGCGTTCTGTACCACCGAGGTCATGATGTTCTGGAATCCGGAGGTGGCTCCGTTCAATTGGTTTTCCAGCGTGTTGCTCAGGTTCATGTTTCCGCAGATCAGGTTGTTGTTCCAACCGCCGCCGACGGAAATGCTGTCCATATTGCCGGCGCTGCCCATTGTCACGGCATTACCGCCACCGATGCTGTACAGCACGTTGTCACCAATGACGCTACCTGAGGACGTAGCGTTGATGGGCCCAGCAGCAAAAGCTGCTGCACTGGCGAGACTGCAGACGAGTCCGATCGCCCAAGATGTGGATTTCATGTCGTGCTCCGATCGCTAGAGTTCATAGGAAGTCCGTGCTGCCGAGAAAGTCCTGCCCGCGCCGTTCGCAGCAGGAGTACGGGCGCCAGAGTGCCCAGGCGTATCCACCATCCTGTGCATCGATGTTGGGGCCAAAACTGGGAAAGGTTGCGCAGGTGGGGTTGAGGATCGGGGTCAGCTCCTGCCACTTTCCGGTGGAAGCATCGCCTTCTCGCAGTTCGCCTGCCGGCCAGTAACCGGGCTGGGGGAGGGCGAGCATGGGTAGGTAGACGTGAACCTGACCAAGGCGGGTGGTGACGTCGCCGGCGCGTTGCGCGATGACGGCACCAGTCTTGTAGTCGTCCACTTGATGGAGAAAGCCACTACGCGGGTAGACACTTCCCCAGGTACTTGCGGTGAACAGGCTGCCGACTTCACGCATCCCCGGAATGAGTGCTTCGGGGTATACGGCCTCGGGTACACCATATCGCCAGGCAATGGGGTCGAGGGTACTGAGGAAGTAGGGGACAAGCGGCAAGGTCGCTCCCTTGCAGACATAGCCCGAGGCGCTGGCGAACTGGCTGAATGTGGCACCACCTGGGTGGCCGATGACATCGGCCTCTTTAAACTTCGTGATGTTGTTTTCAGCAACGTGGTTCGTGGTGCCGTCGTTGCCGGCCTGGGCCATCGGGTTCGGCGAGCCAAGAGGGGACATCTCTATCCAGGGGTTCATTCCTGTGTTCGAGTAGGCGGACACCACGGCGTCAGGAACGTAGTGGCGGACTTTCGTCGAGGTTTTGACCGTGCATCCAAAAGGGGTGCAGAGCAACCAGTAACAGATGCCAACTACCTGGTACTCAAGACAGGTGGGGGAGAGTGTCGAGGCGACGATAGAGGCTGTGTTGATCGCGGCTGATGCGGTGAACGACAGGCTCAAGGTGATGGCCATCGATAGGGGCCGGAGCAGGTGGCGTCTCATCGTTGTATGCTCCGTGCTCGATCAATCAGCCCCACCGCTTTTGCCACATCGGGCTCGCCATATACGACGTAGCTGCGATCGACAACAACTGCTGGGATTTTCTTGATTCCCAGGCTCCAGGCGTCCGTAACGCCTTGCTGGGCACTGGCGAGATCTTTCTGGAGTTGCTTCCCGGCCGGGGTGGCCAGATAGCGTTGAATGGATGTCGCAGCTTGGCGCGGATCTGCGGGGAGCTCGTGCGAGAGTTGTTCCTCGATGCGTCGCTGCTCATCCACGAGGATAATGCGGGTTCCCGCAGGAGCCGTGACCGGATGTCCCCGGTCGGTGATTACCCAGGTCTCAGCTTGTGCAAGAGCTGATATGAGCATCAGGGCGAGAGGCAGAAGCCTGCGCCTTGAGTTGCGTTGTAGAGATGGATGCCGGGTCATGACGCCGTACCTGAAATGGGTTCAGGTGCAGGAAACCGGATGGGGGCATCGGACGCAGCAAAAAATAGGATTTCGGTCGGTGTTGTATTTTGCCTCTTCCTGCAGGTGGGGTAGCGATTTTTCCGTGGTCAGTTGATTTCGTTGTAGGCTTCCGCGCCTACTAAATCAACTTACGGCTGCTATCAGCCGGACTTCAGAACACCATTCGACACCTCATTGTCAGATATCAATCTGATCCAAAAATTCCCTTTCTGCAGCGTTTGGTAATTTGTACCGATAAATCACATCAGTAACCTTCTTGATGTCCGAAATATTTTGCTCGGTGCTGATGGAAGTCTCGACCAACTGCTCAAGTTGAGTAATGGTCAACTCAAACCGCTCCTTGCATTGGTTAGCATTGGTGTCGTGGAGATCACCGATGATCCGAATAAGTGAGGAGATACCGATCTTGGCTTGGGAAACATTGAAGAGTATTCCAAAACCAAGGATGCATATAACCCCCAAGAGAATGGTTATAATCACGAGCAAAATGTCAGTCATGTTTTTTTCCTCTGGGGCGGATTTTTTCACTGTGAGTAAGCTTTTGGCCAACTCGCGGCTCGCTAGCAACCATAACATTCTTGAGGTTTTAAACAATCCCCAAAACTTAAGCCTCGGTCAGCCAGCAAGCGGTGCGTGAGAGCTTTACCGGGCAGGTTGGGGACGCCGCGGCATTCTATCTATCCGTCCCGTGCGCGTACTTGGGCTAGCACACTTGTGGACCTTCAGCGCTGAGTTGTAACGCTATTACTATTGCTGGCTAGCCAATCAATAGCGGACAGCAGTGTAACCCCATCAGCCGGCCCTTCAAGCTTCACTGACTTGCCGGTTGTGTTGTCCCTGATGACCAGGCTTGGGGTCGCCTCTACACCGAGTGAGGTTGCTTCTTGGGCTTGCTGGCCAACGTGTGACGCGACCTGCATGTCGTTCACTGTGCAGGACTCCAGTTCGCTGCTATCGATACCGGCGACGTCAAGATGGCCGGTGAATCCCAGGCCATTGCTACGTGTCCGTTCGAAGGTCTGATCCACGGCCTGCCAGAATGCACCTGATCCACCCAACTTGCCGGCGCATTCGGCACGTCGTGCCTCGTGTACGGCAGCAGAACCGTGAACCCCCAGCGGCAGGTGGTGCCACTGGAGGTTCACGTCCTTCTGCTGCTGCACCCATGATTTCAGCGCCGGGGTGTAGGTCTTGCAGAAGGGACATTCCAGATCCGCGAATTCGGTGATCGTCCACCGCGCATTAGGCGGGCCGAGTACCCATGGTCCGATATGGTTTCGGGGTAGACTCTGATCTTGGATATGAGAAAGAAAGTTCATGGTCGCAATGACAAAGCCTGAACAGGCCAAGGTCGCAATGACAAGGCTGGTAAGAAGTGCTCCCAAGATCACCCAACGTTTGTTAGGACGCGTCATGCCGGAGCCCTGGCGCATTTCGCTGGCAGCAGCGAGTGTTTGCGCAAAGCTTCTATCAGCGAGGTTTCTGCCTCGGGTTGGGGATGTAGTCTAAACCATTCGTCCAGGACGGTACGCAGTTGTGCTTCGATATCACGCCGGTCCACGGCCCTCACCAATACCTGTTCCAGTTGCTCAATCAGCACAGGGGCACACACCTTCAGGGACTGCAGAGCGTCCTCCCCGGGTGTTTTAAGTAACTGGGTCAGGCTTTCAATCAAGTTCTGAGTCAGGGTATTCAGTGTTCTCATACCAGGCGCTCCAAGGCCGTCGTTGCCGTCGTTTGTTTAGGGAAGGTGATGATGTGGGGCTCGATACCGCGAAGCCGATCTAGATCGGCTGCGATCTTGATGGCGGCGCCCAGCTCGTCGACGCCCAGCTCCAGCATTACGTCATATCGTTGTTTTTTCTCTTCGGGTTCGGTCATTGCCAGAGCGAGGTAAAGGCTCGGAGGAACCGCTCGGAATAGCACTTCCATCGACTTGGACAGGATCACGCCTTCGGTGTATTTGCCGCTCTCCTTGCGGGCCGACAACATCAGGGCCTTCTGAGAGGGGGTCAGTTCGCGGAACTTGGCGATCTTCTCCACCTCATCCGGAGGCATGTTCAAGCAGATCCACCATTCGATCATGTTCAGCATCGGCGCCGCTGCTGGAGGAAGGTCGTCGACGTTCTGTGTAGCGAGCCAGAACCAGGCACCGAGCTTTCGCCACATCTTAGTGATCTTAACGGCGTAGGGTGATAGCAGTGGGTTCTTGGTGATGATGTGTCCTTCATCAGTGAGTTTGACGATCGGACGCCCCTTGTACTGATCACGTTCGGCGATGTTATTCACTGTATTCAGTAGTGAGATGTAGGCGATCGACAACTGCGCGTTGTAGCCCTCTCGGGCGTAGGTGGCCAGGTCGACAATGGTGATATCTGCCTCGGGCCAAGGTGTGCCCTCTCGGTTGAAAATTTCACCGTCGGCACCCATACAGAACATGTCCATGGCCTCGGCCATTTCCAACATGCGGTTCCGGCGCGCTTCAGGCATCCCCTCTGCCATACCCGCCGCCTGCAGCGCATCGCGAATATCTTGCGTTAAAACCGTACGCTCAGCTTCCACACAAGTTTTCGCAGCCGCGAGGATACAGTGGCGGATAGCGCTTCGATCCGCTCGGGTGAGGCGTGCCTCTTCCTTTTCTTCCCCGCCGGTAATCATCAGCCGCGCTGCAATCTCCAGTTCACCCAAGATGTCGCGTTGATCATCCTCCTGGCTTCCGTCTTGGTCGATGGTGTGTGCGTCTGAGGAGTCCACATCATCCGCGTCGAGGACTTTGACCTGATCCGGTGCTTGAACCAGGCGCGCTGCATCCGCAAAAGGAGCCAGACTGACGCCAGAGCCAGGCGATAGCTTGATGCGATTGACGGTCAGGCCCAGGCGCTGTGCGAACTCACCGGTCAATCCGAAGCTGTTGCCGGCTTCAACGATGAAAAGACGCGGTCGGTAAATAGCGATCAACTGGTTGATCAAATTATTCAAACTGGCGGACTTGCCAGAGCCGGTCGGGCCGAACACGAATAGGTGCGCGTTCATCTGCCGATCGAGCTTGTTCAGCGGATCGAAAGTCAGTGGGGCTCCGCCGCGGTTGAAAAATGTTTGCCCAGGATGCCCTGTACCTGTCGATCTCCCCCACACTGGCGCCAGGTTGGCGATGTGTTGGGCAAACATCAGTTGGGCATACCACTGGAGGGCTCGGCGTTCATTCGGGTCAAAATTTCCTGGAAGCCACCGCAGATAGGAGTTCAGGGGGGCGACTTCATTGCTCGGGTCCACCGGCTCCATGCCTGCACCCAGTAGTGCGTTGCTGAGCTGCAGGCTCCGCTCTTGCAGTTGAGCGTGATCCTGCCCCCGCAGATAGAAGGCTACGCTGCCACGGTACAGCTTGTGCTTTCGCCCAAGGAACTCTCGAGCGGTTCTCACGTCATCGCGGGTCAGGCTCGATGCTTGAGTATCACCGACGGCCTTGCGCGCCAAATTTTCCAGATGGCTCTCCAATGTGTCCTGAGGGGTGATGACCAGAGTGATGCAGAGGATTGTGTCTTCCGGCATCTTGTCGAACAGCGCATTGAGTGCGTCGCCACCCTTACGGGTTTCGCCGGTGATGTGGCCGGTCTTGGGGGGCTCTCTCAATCGATCAAGCATGACTACCCGGTGTGGGAGACCGTCGAAGTACCAGAGCCCCGTGTCTGTGTCCGAGAGTGGTTCTCGGTAGCACAGGTTTTGCGAGAAGTCTGTGCCGCTGGCCAGCGGCAGTTCGTCTTCCTCTGTCGCCGGGGCCTCTTTGCATACTGTCTCGTAGAACCGACGAATGTCTGCGTCTGAGGGGCCAAGATGGTCCGGATGGGGGTTGAACCAGTGGATAAGCCAATGGCGGATGGCATGACCATCCATGCGTTTGGTCCTGATGCCGGCGTTCGCCAGACCGCCCACCAGACGATCGCAAATCACCTTCAGGTAAGGACCAGGAGCCTGGCCACGAACGTCCGCGTTGTTACCCTTGGTGCGTCGATAGACGACGAGCCGCACGCGGCGCTGCTGGCCTCTCCAGGGCAGTTGGCTGACCTTTGTGTCCTCGAAAAGACCACCAGGCTTGGAAATGGCCTCCAGGTGCTGCTTCATCAGCTTCAAGTAGAGTTCAGTAAATGCGCTGCCCTTGGCCCGTGGATGAATGTAGTCGTGTAATTGCTGCAGGTAATCGTCCCAAGTGGTCTCGTCCTGGGCGTAGAGCTGCACGACCCACGGTGAGGTCTCCAGCTCATCGAATGAGTCCTGCAGGGCGTTCTCCAGCGCATCACGGGCCTTGCGTAACCATGCGGGATCTCGTCCTTCGGTTCCGATGGGCGTCAGCTCGAAGAACGCGGCACGGGAAACACCGTCCTCGAGGAGCATGGCTTTTTCCTCAGGCAGGTAGTCGACCCAGGGCAGCAGGTCCACGAACGAGGGATTGACCTCATACATGCGAGCCACATCTGAGGTTGTCGCCGGCTTTTTTTTCGGATTCCGCCAGTCATCTGGAGATGGGATGCCAAGAGCGGAGAGACGATCAAAGTAGCGCTCGGTGGCGGCTTCGAACGACTCCTTCGAAGGTGTCTCGCGAACGGCCTCTTTATTGACGTCGAATGGGATCTCACGGTTGTTTGTGTCACTCGATTGAAGGCCAGGCTCTACTCGGTCGTGGCCCTGGCGTGCTTTGAAGCGTTCAAACAGCCCCATTCAGTATTCCTCCGTCCGTTCGCCTGGCATGGCGTACTGCACGCGCTGGTAAAGTGGAAACACAGTGGTGTAACCCGGCACTGGGGCCGGGTCTGAACCGGCGAGATGGGGGAATACATACATCACCAGGTCGGGATTCGGCAGGCGCTTGAACTGGCTGTAGATCTCGTTCTGCGCTGTGCGGGTGAACGTGGCGTTGTCTTCCTGCGGGTGCGCCTGGTTGATGTCCAACGGTCTGCGCAGGGACTGACGTGCATCGAGCAACTGACGATTCCCGGCACTGCCTCCTGACCCGTTACTGCCCTGGTTCCAAACATCAAGCATGTTGTTGTCTCCGTGAGGGAGCAGTTCTTCCTTGCTGGTGGAGCACCCTGAAGCGGCCAAGACAAAGACCAGGCAGGCGCAAACCCTCAGACAGCACTCAGTCGAGATTTTCAGAGACATGGCTGGCTCCAGTGTTGTAATTGACCTTGCGGCCCTTGAGTTCGTAGTCGATAGCCAACTGCTGATCCAGGTGCACCGCGACCTTGGCCCCGGGCTGGACGTACACGGCGGCGAAGGCCTGGCCGTAGAGCTTGTTCACCCAACTGGATACGTCGTTGACGCCCTGGCCGATGATCTTGCCCATGGCCTCGCTGCCGGACAGTCCAACGGTCCCTACTGTCCCGGTTTGGGTGTTGGTGAATGTGCTGCCACTAGGGTCCGACTTGATCAGAGACGCGGCACCGGCGCCGGCGGCGGTGATCAGTACTTGAGATCCGATGTACTGGGTGGCGTTGCTTTTACGTTCACCGCTGATGCAGGGAATACCATACGCATCGCTGATCCAGCCCAGACCGCCCTGGATTGATTGCTGATTGCCGTTGTTCTGGTTGCCGTTCTGGTTGCTATTGGTCTCTTCGGGCGGCGCCGGCAACGTGCGAACGGTGCCATCGTTGAAAACGAAGGTCAGGCTCCGGATCTGCCCGCGCACGCAAGAGAGTGTCCAGTCGCCGGATGCAGTACCGCTGGCCACGGCACCGGCAACATCGGGTAGGTCGATTCCGTTAGCTGTCAGGTTGTCCGGGCCGATCAGCACTTTGAATGGATAGGGATCGTTGACGGTGCCGTCAATCGGTACCCGGCCGATCAAGGCGGACATGGCCACCGAACCCATTAGGGTTGAGTTTTGGGGCAGGGTATAGACCTTGCGGACCTGCTTGCGGGCATCCTGTGGCGAGATCTCGTTCGCCACGTTCTGTGCTCCGGTGCTCAGGGCATTCTGACCTCGGTCGAGGGTTGGGCCGAATGATGTGGGGAAGTTGAATCCATTGGCTGCCTGATTCGAGCCCTTTGGAATCGGTTTGCCGTTGACGTCGACCGGACTGGCGTCCTGAGGATCGATCCAGACGATGTCGAGACCGGGTGCCCCTTGGAAGCCTTGGCCATCACCAGGTTGTACCCCGAAACCGATGGGCAGGTCTGACCCAGAGGAGGCCCCGATGTTTTGCTTGTTACTCAGTGTGTTGTATTGCTTTTGCAACGTATCCAGGATGGTCTGGTTTTGTTGCTGAGACTCCTGCTTCAGCGAGTCCTGAGCGATCCGCAGCTTGGTGTCCATATTCTTGTCGATGCCCTGCAGGCGTTTTTGAAGGTCCTCGTTCTGTTGCTTCAAATCGTCATTGTTCTTGAGGGCTTTGGTGACCTGGTCTTTGAGCTGCCGGCTCTCGGCGACAATTGTCCGCAGCGTGTCAGTTGGGGTATCGCCGTCGACGCCCAGTGTCTTGGCTTGGCCTGAGGTCAACTTCGGATTGCTTTGGTCTTGTCCTTCCGCCTTGGGGCTTCCGCCGCTGAACATCTTGATCACGATGACGATGGCCAAGATTGCGAACGGAATGACCAGAAATTTGATGAGCGGATTATTCTTCACGGCGGCCTCCTTTCGGGTCGATTTGCCCGATAGCCGATGGCAACAAAGACTCCGCTAACCCATGCCCACGGGTGACCAGATAAGCCGTCGTCGTATCGCTGGCGTCACCCTTTGCGCCCAGATAGGGATGTTGGAAGGTGGCTGTCACGAAGTTTCCCATGAAATCCCGGGGATCCAACGTCAGGTGCTGGGCGCTGGTGTTGCGCAGCTTCACGGCTGTCACCCAGTAACCGTCCAACCGCCATGCGCCCAAGGCTGTCGCTTCGACGGGCAGCGTGGGTAGCAGGGTGACGAGATCCAGGCGTCGATTAATGTTGACCTGGGATATGCCTTCCACGGCTTCTACCGTGCGCAGCGGGGCGTACAGCATCTGGGCGGCGTATCGAGTGATCACCACGGGTATTGGTGTCTCGCGGCGGACGGGTGGAGGATCCTCGCTCGTATCCTGCTCGCTGGCAGCAGGAGGTGGGGCGGTGCGATTGCCCGCAGGCTTGGCCGGGGCGCTGCCTTGTCCATAGCGGATGGCTGGACTCTCGCCGGCGATGATTTTGGCCGGCTCCAGAGCCGGTTGATTTGCGCGTCCCGTGGTCGCGGCGATATCGACCAGCATGATCTCTCCCGAGGCCATGTTCTGCAGTTGCAGACGGGTGGGCTCGATCGGCTCCTTGGCAAGTAAATACAGGGCTCCCCCGGTACTTTGCACCCGCAGTTTGTCGACCAGGTTGCGTGGGAGCCCGACGCGGACATTCTGATCGACGAAGATGATCCGTTCTTGGCCGACTATCAGTGGCACGGCCAGTGGGATACGCTCCCAGCGCAGAATTTCCACTGCCTGTGCATATCCCGCCAGGCTGGCAATCAGGACTCCGGCGATCAGTAAGGGTCGCATAATCATTTGCGTCCCCCTGTGGCTGATTCGACGGAGGCTTCGATGCGTTGTGGGTTGCTGCTGTAGCAGTCCCAGGAAAGGCCAAAGGGGTTTTTCTCGGGATCGACGTCCGACCGGATGATATGCAGGGGGTAACGTGCAAAGGCCCGCTTCACGCGTTCTCCGCCATAATGCTCATCGGCGGTGATATCCAGGTTTATCGTCCAATCGTTGATGCTGTGTTGCTCAATATGTTGCTCCTGCTGATCGTCGATTCCACGCCCTGGAATCTCGAAAACACCGCGCTCGCGTTTGCGCAACTCACCACTGTTGCGGCGCAACTCGAAGTCTTTCTGTAGATAGGCCTTGCAAGTGGGCGTCAGATAACCGGTCAGACGAACGATGTTGTCCTCGTAGTCCGTTTCACCGTCAGTTGGCCAGCGGTTCATCTGCTGAAAAATGTACAGAGCGAACGAGTAAACCGACTCCGGTGGGATATCCCACCATTTCCTGGTGCTGCCCGATCGGAGATCCGGTGGGACGTGGATGGTCAGGTCGCGCGGTGCGGTTTGCCATCCATACGCCATATAGATGCACAGCAGCACCAGCATCCCAATGATCAGGCGCAAGCTGTAGATATGAGCCTGCTGCGAATCCACTTTCTTGCGATAGCTCATGCACCCTCCGTGCGATGGCAGGTCCACGCACCTGTGCGTGTGATGAGGCGGGCGGCGTTCCAGGTCGGGAAGTGTCGGGCGATGTTCAATTGGAGCTGGCGATATACCCACGTCTCTGGTCGACCGCGCTTAATGCGGCGCAAGATGCGACTGGCGACGGTCAGGCCGAGCACTCCTCCGACGAGAGCCCCGGCGATGATGAGTGCCCAAACATGGGTCAGGATCGCCATGGGAATGCCAAGGACTAATCCGGCGATACCACTGAACAAAATGGTTGCCCACATTTCGTCGGCTGTGAGTCCACCCATCACCACCGGCTGGTTGTTCAGCCGGACTGGCAGGAAACTCAAGGTCCCGTCATCAAGTACGTCTGCCATATCCAGCTCCCGTTACAAGATGCCGGTGGCTTTGGTGACCAGATAGATCCCGACACCGATGATGGCTACCCCGGCAGTGGCTGTGCCCCCGAGATCTCGCCATTTCTTCTTGCCATCGTGAATCTCGTGATACACGCCGAAAGCGTGCCAGGCTACGCCCAGGAACATCATTGCCAAAATGATCAAACCCATCAGCATGAAACCGTCGAAGCCCCAGTTCTGGATGGTTTGAAGAATATTGTTGCCCTCACCACGAGTGGGCGTCTGAGCTTGCGGAAGCGCCGCCACGGCCAGTTGCGGGAGCGTGATCATCCCTGCAACGGCGCAGAAGGGTTGTTTGAGTCGAGACATGGTTGAACTCCAGTTGGGGGTTAGCTGAGTACGAAAACAGTGATGAGCATGCAGAGCACGAGGATGCGGATCACTGAGGGGGCTGCGATTGATCTATCGAGGTTGTTGGTGGCCCAGCCTCGGTAGCAGCTGTAGATCGCCCAGGCGCCCCAAAGAAACGTAGCGGCCACAGCAACGCCAACGAAAAGGGTGTAGCTGGTAGATGCCGAGAAGCCGCCGGCAGCCTGAAAGGCCGAGGACTGGGCGCCGCTCATGCTCATGGCTTACGTCCTTGCTTCGTGTAATTGCCAGAAAGCTCGGCAGGGTCACGTGGCTGGGCTCGACTTGGGGTCAAGTAGCCTTCCAGGCCGTGGCGGATGTGCTCAATGTCACCGGCGAAGCGCTGGTAATCGAAGAAGTAGCGCTTGCCAGGTTCATCGGCGACTTGAGCGCTTCGGCGGGCAGTGTCCTCCAGCGCATTCAGCTGGCGGATCATCACTTCCAGGTTGGCCTGTTCTGACGCAGAGGCTGCAGACGCCTGGGGCATATGCAAGCCGTAGCTAAACAGTACGATCAGGCCTGCCCGGGCAAGGCGGTTAGTGAGTGCAGTGAGGGACTGATACGGGTTCACGGCTGGGCTCTGGTAATTCCTGTTGCCAACAGCTTGCCGGGTTCAGCCAGGCGCTAGCCGCAAGAAATACATAACCGGCTCGTCATGTATTTCTTCATGCGGTGTCGAGTCTCTCAATCTCCATGAATTGGGCGTTTGAAGAACAGCAGGTAGCCGGTGGGCAGGGCGATCCCATATGCCCACCCTTGCGCATTGTGGTTGCCGATCTTGATTTCTCCCTTGACCACCGGCTGGACGCTGACCAGCTCCCAGCCCTCGCGACCCAGTCGGGTAAGACGTTCCTTGTGCTCCGAGTCTTGCAGAAAGGCCTGGATGTCTGGCTCGGTTGTCGGCTCTTCAGTTTTGAACATCAGGAAGCTTTTGGTATGCACGCGGTAGAGAAGGGGAGCGAATTCAGAGTGGTATTCGAATGCCTGGTGGCTCATGTCAACAACCTCAATGTTCGGAGTCGACAGACTTTCAGCGCGGTGGGCGTGCGGGCAATCGAAAATAGGTGGTCGCTATGCCCTGGATTTCTGCGGAGTGGCACGAGCATCGACGTAGCGCTGCATGATCGACAAGACCATGGAGTTCAATGCCAGGATCTTCATTCCTCGGGTCACGGCAACATACAGCAGATTAAGTTCGTCATCCCGACGGCCCCGATCGATATCGGGGGCGAGCGGGTCCGCCGTGAAGTCGTCGTAGAGGCTGACGAAGTCCCATTCGAGGCCCTTGGCCTTGTGCCCGGTGGTGAGGGTCACGGTCGCGTCCAGTTCGTTATCCACTGAGCGGGAACGCAGGGTCTGGATGCGCTGAGGCAGGTCCGGGTAAGCAGCGATGATCTTGATCGATCGGAGCATCTCGCTGTCTTGGCTGACCTCCGCGATCTCTTCGTACTGGGTGAAGTCCCGGTAATCACGCAACAGTTTCTTGTTCTGGACGTCCTGATTGCGGCCTCGGCTGAAGAAGTACAGGTCCTCGAGGTCGCGTAGCGAGTAGCTGTTGATTCCCCCGACCCAGAAGATTTTCGGCTGGCTGGTGACCAGCCGTAACGCGTTCTCGATTACGCCAGTGACAGTGCGATGGATGAAGGTGCGGTGGGGGAGATCCTCCGGCAGTGCGCGTTTGACTCGCGTGTTGGGGCCAAGGCCCTCCAGTTTCCGGGCTTCCCCCTTATAAGAGAGGATGACGTTGGCCACGTGGGCAACCCCAGGGCCGAAGCGGAAGCTCTGGGTCAGGTAATGGCGTTCCGCGTCGGCCATCCAGTCGCTGTTGAGCGCGTCCTCGGCGCCGCGGAAACGGTAGATCTGCTGATGAGGATCTCCAACCGTCACTTTGCGGATGCGCTGCGTTTTCACGAGGTCCGCAATCACCGGGTTCACGTCCTGGCCTTCATCCAGGAGCACTGCCTGAAAGCGTTCACTTAGGTCCGGTTTGCTCAACTGGTACAGCTTCAGGTAACCGTCATGTGTAATCGCGACGCTTGTGTCCTGTAGGTCAATCATCCGGCTCCAGATGGACTGGGCAACGCCCAGGGCGCTGGTCAGGAAACGTTGCTGGGCGCTGGTCAGCATTCGTTGTTCTTGGAATCGAGGGAAGTGTGCGCTGCTCAGTTCCATGTCGGCGCTGGCCATAAAGTTGTTCAGCGTGCTGAGCACGTCGCGGACCAATTCCCAGTCCTGGCTGTTGATTGCCCGGGCAATATCAGTGAGGCGCAGGTTATTCGCCTGTTTGGCGGCGTATTGGCTGCCGTAGACCGCATAGGCCAGGCCATGGGCTGTCTTGCAGATGACGTTGCGTGGAAAGCGCCCTTTGGCTGCCAACTCGACGGACTTGTTGTAGCAGAGGTACAGCATTTTCACTGACGCATGGTGATTGGCGTAGCCCACCAACGTGGTGGTTTTCCCGGTACCGGCAAATGCCTGGACCAGCAGCTTGTCGCTGTTCGAATGGATAATGGGCTGCTGCTCTTGAGTCCACTGCATTTGCAACTCCTAAAGGTATTTCTTGAAGCTTGAAACAGTGATGTAGATGGACACGCCAAGTAGGACGGCGCACGGCAACAGGATCAGCAGTGGGCTGATGCTAACGGGGATGGCTAGGTACATCGTCCACGGCACGATGGCCATCGGGATGATCGTTCCGCGTGCTTTGTGATAGAGGTAACTGGACTCTCGCCCTGAGCCGAATTTACGCAGATCCCGCCTGACCAGCCCGTCTACCAGGCCGGTGAACGCGGCCATTAAAAAGAGCGGGATCGTAAGCGTCAGGATCACCATGCGAATGCAGAAGGTCAGCACGGTATAAAGCGCTGCGAGGCCGTAGTCCTGAAACTTGATCATCGCCCAGCCGATTTCGTAGCGGAGGTCGAAGTAGCCCACCTTCTGTGAAGAAGTGGTGCGGGCATACTGTGTCAGCGCATTGATGTTGTCCTGCAGCCCCGTTTTCACCATCAACCAGTCATACACCCGTTGAGCCAGCCAGGTTGCGGTTCGGCCAGGCTCTTGGACGACGACGCTGTGCAGCAAGTCCTGGGACAGCCAGCTCAGTTCGTGCTCGAACATCTGCTGGGCATGCTGCCAGCCTGCATCTGGCCAGAATAAGTAGAGGCATATCCACTCGACCAGGATCGCTCCCATCAATGAGCCGAACATGACCCCGATGAACTGGAAGGGCAACGAGAACAACATGCCCAGGACTGTTTTCTGACCTTCCTGCTGCTGTTGGGCTTTCTCGGCGATGTCGGCCATGGCGTTGTCCTTTAAACACTACGGATGGCCACTCTGGCCGGTCGCGACTTTTTTTTCGTGATGGTCAGACGGATCAAAAAATGATCCATCCGGGAGGGGCTTTAACGACGTTCGTGAACCAGCGAATTGCATGCTCTAGATTTTCAGTCTGGAGATGCCTCACTTCTTCCCCATCGACGCTGATAGTCACGCCTCCTGAATCAGGGGAAGTGAGATGTGCTGTGAAGACTTTCCCTTCTGCTTCACCTTCACCTATGTAGTAGGGAACACGCGCTCCTTGTTTGAAGAAGGCGATTTGCGCATGTGCGGCATACTGATTGCCGTAAAGGATCGCCCCGCAAGCCGCCTCTTCCCATAGATCCTGATTGGCATTAGCCCAATCCTGGCTGGACTCTTCAAAATCAACCGTATGAGCATATGCAGCCTCCCCAGCCGAACAGAAGACAGAGGCCGCCTCAAGCTTGCTCCGGTGTGCATTCACAAAGTTGTGCAGGGCTAATTCCGAATCAAGCAAACGAGCCTGCAATTCATTGATCCGACCCTCCCTCTCCTGCAAGCGTGTTTGCAGGTCGTTGGCCAAGCGCAGCGCCTGAGCCTCATCTTCGGCGGCCCATATATCCTCCTCGCCGACCGAGTAGGCGCGCAGCGGCCGGGTCAGGTGATCGGGTTTAGTATCGGTCGGTGCTACTTGTTGGTGGGTCATGCGTGCTTTGAAGGTGGCCCACAGACCGAGGCAAACAGCGCACAACAGCACCCATGCTCCTTCCTGTTTGGCAACCACATCAAGGGCCACATCGTGGTACAGATTCCATCCTCCGACGCTCAGTGTTGCGAACAGGCATCCGAACACTACATCCCAAAACGTCAATTTCATCGCGTTTCTCCAAGAGTCGTTTGCTTGCTTATGCGGCTCGTTCACCGTTGGCCATCTGCCGGAAGTCGTCCACCAGATCATCGGGTAGCGACTCGCTCAGCGACTGATAGCCTGGTGCTTGCCACCATTCGCTATTTGTTCCTGCCCCTTTGTTGCGCATGCCCTCGACCAAGGCCTGGAGGTCCTTGGGCATGACCTCATCAGGGTCGTTCGCCGGCAACGGCATGCGAATCTTCCAAAGGTTGCCACCTTCGATGAGCGCAAAGCATTGCCCCTTGGGCAGCCCGACGACGTGCGCGGGCTCGAGCATCGGAACGCTGACGCTCTGGACCTGGTCGTGTGTGTTTGAAGTGAATGCTGCCTTCCCGTTGATCGCGTCATTGGCGCTGCTCGCCAGCGTGCTGGTGAACACCTGAACTTTCGGCAACTGATTGGTCAGCAGCTCGGCGGTTGCGGTCTCCCTGACCCTGAGCATGAACAGGTTGTTAAAGTTACCGATCACCTGGCCAGCTTTCGCGCGGCTGCCGATCTTCGCCTCGATGTCGCTCATGGTCTGGGTGTACGCGGTGACCTGCATGCCGGCACCCCCGCCCTTGTTAATCATCGGGATGAATTCCTCGCCCATGAGCTCGTTGAACTCATCTGCATGGACGTTGATCGCCACCTTGCCGCTCGTGGCCCCGGGCAGGCCGTCGTCGATACCGAATTTGTAGATGTGGCCAGCGACCGACACCAGGTCACTGAACATGGAGTTGCCCACGGCAGCGGCCACTTCGGTGTCGGAGAGAGCGTCCAGGCCGATATAGACCACTGCGCGTTTTCGGATGACCTGCATCCAATCGAAGATCGGGCGCGGGTCCTCCAGGTCCATGTAGTCGGGAGAGAGCAGTTCCGCGATACGGCCCGTGGTCAGCTTCTCCAAGAGAGGGAGCAGACTCGCGACGATCTTGTCGAAGTATGTCTTGTCGTACCGAACTGCCGAGCGCAGGCCTTCCATAACCGGGTCGGCGATGCGCTTTTGTGTGACGTACATGTCGATCGCAATCACGCGCAGCGGCCGATCTTTCATTGCGAAGCTGAGTTGCTTGCGATCGATCTTTCCCTCAAGCGCAACAATGGTTTCCCAGGCTTTGGGATCGTGCTCAGCGAAGTATTGCTGGGCGTACTCTTCGAACAACGCGTCGATATTGATTACGTGCTGGCGGATCTGCTCGTAGTCCGGCCGGCGACCGAGGGCCACCAAGGCGCGGGCGATGATGTTCACGAACCGCCATGCGAATTCGCGGAAAGCTGCTGAGTTACCTTCTCCGGAGAGCTGGCCAGCGATTCGTGTCGCAACTTCGGAAATTCGGCCGAAGCGGCCGACGGCGTTGTAGCGCGCGGAGTGATCCGGCCATCCGAGGTGGAACACGTAGAACTCGTCCAGTCGGCCAGCGCGCTTGCACTCGATGTACATGCGTTTCAGGAGATCGGCATCGCCCTTGGGATCGAAGACAATAACCACCTCACGATCGAGGTTCATTTCCGTGTTCTGCTTCGTTCTGCGATGAACAGGCTGTACGCGGCGTCCCATCCGGACTCGTGGTCTTGATCGCTGCCGAGTGCGTCGAATGTCCTGAGTGATGAAGAGTTCCGCCAGACGGGTTTTACCCACCCGTGTAGTGCCCAGCACGAGGGAATGCCCGACACGTTCGCCCAGAGGCAGGCTGACGTCTGCTTCGTAGGGTTCAATACCGTGCAGGCGGGGCAATCCGCCAACCTGCGGGAGCGGGCGGACAGGGTTCAGCGCAACATCCCAGGCGGTGGCCTTGCTCAGCAGCTTGAGTGGGAAGGGCGCGAACTCAAGCCGCTCTTCAATACGACGAGCCATCTGGTACAGCGGTGTCGGTTCTACGTACTCGGCGTATTTGGGCAGATAGGTGTCCATCAAGCGCTGGGTATGTTTCTGCGTCCAGCGGAAGCCCTTCCCGATGAACAGGCGCTCGTTGCTGACCGGTATGTCCTTGCTTGTCATCTTGTAGTGCGGCAGGCGACGGATGTTTCTTCGATAGCGCAGCACAAGCAGGGCCTGTCTCAGACGGATATAGCCAAGTAGCAGGAAGCCCGCGGCGGCGACCGCTCCGAACAACGGCGTCAGGGCAATTGTCCAGGGAGCGAAGACACACAGCAGGGCTGCAGTAACGCAGACAAGTACCGTGTAGAGCTCAACGGCGGGTCTAAGCAGCGCTTCGATGGTGAAGGTGCTGGCCATGGTTCCATATCCTTACGGTTGTCGAATTCGTTTAGGGAACTGGTTGGCCAGCTCCTGCCTGGCCTGTTCGGCCTCATGAGCTGGTAGCTTCTCTGCCAGCTTCAGACGGAGCGCGATGGCGTCTCCGTGCTCAGTCGAGGTCACGCGGCCACCGTAGAGCCAGACCACGTGAGCCACTTGCTCCAGGAGAAGCTGGCAAGCTCGCGGATCTTCAGGCTGTCGGATCACCATGGTGAGACTCCGAGGTGGCATCAGGCGCTCCTACTGCTGAATGGCTGTGGCAGTGATCAGCAATGGGTAGTGGTGGATGCCGAGGCGTCCAGCCAGGTCATCCGCCGGCGTTGGCACTACCTGGAGATCACCTGCCCAGCGCCGTACTTCGTTAAAGCGCTTAGCGCTCTCTACGTTGACTACCAGGCCCACGGCCTGCATTTGCTGCAGTTGATTGTGACGTTGCGACAGCCAAGCCTTGGAGCGCTCGTCATCCCCTACAAGAAACATAGGTTGAAGCCCTGGTGCATTGATCACGCGTCCCTGCGCTTCGCCGGGTGTCAGTTGAGGGGAGCGCACGGGAAAGGCGCCTGCACCGCGGACGCCAGGGTTCGGTGGTGGCGCGGATTGGGTATCGGGTTCTGGCACCAGATCCTGGTAATAGGGCAGCGCGGAAACACCGCCTCGATCTTCGACAACGGTCAGAGAGCCCGCATTAGCTGCCAAGGGCGAGGTCAGACATAGCAAAATTGTGACGTTCAGCAGTCGCTTCATGGGTTGTTCGCCATTAGGTTGATGCCGGTAACGCGGCTGAGGTGTTTGGCAAATTCACGGCGATACCGTGCTGCTGGCTCGCCGCCGGCAGGGCGGTGATAGCGTCCGGCCGCAGTGATCCAGTCGCCGCCTTTGGATTTCTGCTCGGCGAGGATCTGCGCGGTCACTGAAAGGTTTTTGTATGGATCGAGCCCCTCGCAGGGGCTGCTGTAGCGGTGGCCGTTGGCTCCGACGTTGGTTTGCCCCAGACCGACGTCGACCCGGCTGGGGCCGGCGGTCTGGATTGCAATGATCAACGCCCGGCAGGCATCGCTCCGGGTGGCGAAGCGGTATCCGGCGCCGGCGACGTTCAGTGTCCAAGGCCAGGGGACAATCTGGCCACGGATACGAGTGCCGCTTTCCTGGAGCGCGACCGAATACAAAACCTCAGATGGGACGCCAGCAGGCCGGGCTATCAGCTGATAGGCCGGTGGTGGTATTTCGAACGCACTGGCGAGTGCGCTGGCCAGCAGTAGGCTGCCGGCCATAGCTGTCCGGGCTACTGTCGTTGCCATTGTCCATTCACCTCGCGAACGACTGCCGGAAGATCGCCGCCGAGGCCGAGACCGAGCCAACGACCGGCATCGTGGTTCAGGGTGATCTGCCGATTGCGGACGTTGGTGGGTTCGACGCCGGCGAGGATCGCCCAGCGGCGAATCCTCTCGTCATCGCCCTGACTGCCGACGAAGTAGAGGTCGAAGGACTGCTTCTGTGCCTGGAGATCTTTCACTCGTGCGATACAGCTTGTGCAGTTTTCCTGCACAAATATCGCCAGGCGCCCATCGCTCTTCAGTACCGGCTGACCACCTGCAGGAGACGCTTTTGGGAGCGAGGAGATCTGGATGACCTTCTCGCTGGGGTACAGCCGTGCGAATGCTTGGTCATAGGCCCGCTGATAGGCCAACTCCTTGTCGATACGCTGACGCTCTGCCCGTACCTGCAGTTCGGCATATCGTCGGCGCTCTTCAGCGCTGGAGGCTTCTATACCGAGTGCTGTCAGCGGGTCGAGGCCTGGCGAATAGATGCCGCGCGGGCCCTCCATGACGGTCTGGTAGCGGCTCCACTCCTGAGGTGTCAGACCCCATTCGCGGGCCAGTTCTGTCTGGTGGGGGCTTTCGAGTGTGCTCTTGGACTCGATGGAGGCCTGTACGGTTGATGTCGCAGGGGCTGGAGCAGCATGGCAGCCATAGGCAAATGCGAGAGCAGCCAAACCGGTAAGGAATCGTGTTGCGGTCAGAGGATTCATATTTCTGCGGAGAGTGATGGCGATGTGCATGTCGAGGTCCTATTGCGCAACGGTTACAGTTTGCGGAGTGCCGGCGACGTCGAAGCGTGCGGATTTTCCATCCAGAGCGTTGAGCCGCCAGGAAGTACCCGCCACGGCATCGCCTGGCCGGATCAGGTAGATCTGACTCAACTGCGTGCTACCTGGTGGGGCTACGGACAGAAATCTTTCACCGCCCCTGTATTCGATGCCGACCACGGTGAAAGGCGGAGCCTGTGGCGTGACGGCGCTGGAGCTGGGCTTTGGCGCTGGAGGTGCTTTCCGAGCAACGGCCTTCGGTTTGAGGGCAGCATCAGGGGGAGGCTTTATCTGGGATTTGCTCAGTTCCTGGAGGCGGCTATCGACGGTTTCGATGCTGGCCTTGAGCATTACGAGCTCGCCCGCAGATGCCGCGTTACGAGAGAGGTCCTGGGCTGTCTCAGTCGCTTGTTTTGCATAGGCCTGAGCGGCGTCGATGCGGTTGGAGAGCGCCTGTTGACCCGAACGAAAGTCATCGTTGGAGACCAGGTGCTTGCCGTCAACGGTGTCCAGTCGTTCGTCGACCTTGCCCAGTCGTGTCAGGATGGCATCGAGCGAATCCTTGTCGGCGGTGGCGGCCAGGCTGTTGTTGAGTTTGGATAGTTGATGGTGCTCGTAGCCCAGCAGGCCTGCCAGGACGATGAGGCAGAGACTGAGAATCAGGGTGGTACGAGTAGGGCGTGGTAGGTTCATGGGCGTCCTCGCGCGGAAACATGGACACCCTCTCAAATCGTTTTAAATGGTGCAGTAGGAAATACTTTTTCCAATCGATGTGTTTTTTTTAAGGTGGTTAGAGCCTGGTTCAGGCTAATCTATGCTTGCATTTTGCCACCATCTGAAAAATACTTTGCAGACACGACCGATTTTCAAGGATGGCGTCATGGGGTGAGTAGTCTGATAGGAGGATAGTCCTGCTGGGTATCAAGACTGGGTCATCCAAAGCGCCGAGGGTTGCTACCGTTTCAGTGTTTCATTCGACCATCTTCGTACTCGAGCTGCTTGGTTTTTCTAAAGGCACTTAAAGCCATGTCTCCCAGAGTATCTAGTGTTGGCTTTTGAAATGTATGTTTCTTCTAGTTGGATGGTTTTAGGTCAATCATTTTTTTGTAGTGGGAAGTCAATGTAAATGAGTCTTCTACCTGAGTCGGCTAATGTATGGTCCTCTTTTAACGCAGCAGAGAATCTTCATGCAGAGGATGATCCAGGTAGTTTGGATAATCTTTCTCTTCCCGCATCGGTGCGTGCAGAAGCAGACTTGCGTGAAAGCGCCATCTATATGGCTTCGAACGATCTAGAAGTCAAAATTGCTGGTGCCATTGCTGACGGGTTTGTTTCAGGGGTCCAGGCCGCCGGTGATTTATCTAAAGATACTTTGGTTCTATTTCGACGATATTTTTCAATCATGACTGTGCGTCGTTTGAGTGAAATTAGTGAGCCTTTAGCAGTTGCTCTTTCTTGATGAGCGCCAGGTATACCATCAGAAACAATTAATTGAGAAGAGGCCACCGTCAGGTGGCCTCTATGTCATGCAGCTATGAGTTGCCTTGCCAGCGCCATCTCAACCGAATCCCCATCCTGGTTCAACGAATCAAGCCCAGACTCCGGTACGTCTCCTGACGTGCTTTGAGCCACCGCGATCTTCGCGGCCATAAGCTGCAGGCAGGTAATCTGCGAGCTGCCTGCATAGCCGAAGAACACCACCCGAACCGGCTGCTTCTGTCCAATCCGCCACGACCGCCGCGCTGCTTGCTGAAGGGTGTACACGTTGTACCCCGTCTGTAGGAACACAATGGTCGGAAAGTCGAGCAGATCCAGCCCGGTCTTTACCAGCTCCGGGTTGGTGATCAGCACATCGATCCCACGGTCAACCTGGTCGAGAATCCAATCCTCGCGCCGCATGGTGTCCACTGAAGCCCTCAACACCACCACCTTCAAACCGGTCTGGTCCAGCAGCCGTTTCAGCCGAGAGGTGGTGTCGCGTGTTCCGCTGTAAACCGTGTAGGCCAACACCTTGCGGCCTTTGGCTTTCTCCGCAAGGCACAGGTCAACCAGCGCCTGTTCTTTGGGCATCAGATCGTCATCCCCGAAAATCGGAGGGACGAGCGCCAATGTCTCCCTGGAGCGCGGATGTTTGACCATCTCCGGCCGGAAGCAGCAGTCCGGCCATGCCAGCAGCACGTTGAGCACCACGCCCATCAGCGTGGTGTCTCGTCGGGCCAAAGCCTGGCGAAGCGCCTGTGTCAGCTTTCCGGCCAGTTGCTGATAGGCCGAGGCCTGCTCTGCAGACATGGTGATGTCGACGAACTCTTCCTGGTATGCCGGCAACACGTTGCCGCCGATATCCTTCAGTTTCAGGAATACGGTGTAAGGCAGCACGAAACGATGAATACCTTTCGGGCCGAAGCCCGGAGCTTTCACCGTTCGAACCGAGAGCTTCTTGCCCTTGGCGGTCTTGTGCGACTCGTTGTCCCGCTCGGTGTAAATGTCCTTCAGCACGCCGTGATCACGCATGAACGACATGGCCGCTGGAGCCATGCTGCCCCGGGCGTTCGGTCGGTAGCCATCCTCGATCATGCTTCGGGTGAGGATCCGGAACAGGAGATAAAACAGATCATCGGCGTAACCGCCCATCAAGGTGCCGGTCAGCAGCACGGTTTTCCGCGCTTTCGCTGCCAACACCCCCATGGCCTGGCCCTGGGCCGATCCGCTGTTCTTGTACTCATGCCCTTCGTCCACTACCAGCAGGTCGAAAAATCCATCAGGCAGGTAGCGTTTGATGAATTCCGTCGGTTGGTAACCCCCTTCGCCAAAGCCAAACTCGATGTTGGCCATCGCGCGCTCCATGCGCTTGGCTTGGCGGTCGGTGAAGATGAAGTTGCCCTTGGCGTCCATAAGGTTGATGAACTCGCTGACGTTATCCATCAGCATCGATGCGAGGAAGTCCTCCCCGAAGTCGCTCAGCAACCGTTCTGCACGCACTGGGCCGATGGTCGGGATCCGACACATTGACTTCAGGATGATGGAGCGCCGGGAACCGGTGTCCGCTTTCCCGGGGCGTATCAGTGTCCAGAGTGGGCCGGCGCAGCGTGGGCAGGTTCGCCGGCGTTCTTCTCGGTGAAATTCATCCAGTGTGATCAGATTGCCCTCCAGGTCCTCCAGGACCTGGCCGCAATCGGGGCAGCCGGCCAGCAGGCGTCCGCCGGTAGACCGACGTGGCCAGCATGCCAGGCGCCAGTGAAACCCCATCCGCATCCGCACGCGCCCAAGGATGAAGAATTCCGGTCGTCCGTCATAGGCATCGCCCAGTTGGTCACGCAGCTTCAGCAGTTTGACCAGGGTGTCAGGTCCGTTGAGCACCCAGACACGGGCGTTCGGTAGGGTTTCGAGGATCTCCCGTCGCCATTTGTAGCCCAAATGTGGCGGTGATATGACCAAGGTTCTGCGGTAGCCGGCGTTGTGCATGACCGCCGCCACGGCGATGGCCATCATGGTTTTCCCGGTGCCCATCTCGGCGTTGATGATGGCGGCCTGTTCGTTGCGATCGAGCAGTAACGCGGAGACCGCTTGCACGACATCAGCTTGGGCCGGGAAGGGACGGCGTTTGAGTCCGTCCATCACCAGCTGGCGATTGGCGTTTAGGTTCCCGGCATAAACCGGTGGATTGGAGCGGTTGAGGGAGTCCAGCAGCTCGTCGCCGAATTCATCAATGAATTCAGTCAGGCCAATGGTCAGGGGTGAAAGAGGGGCTTGAGAGCCTTGGGACAGATCGTTCATGGTGTTTCTCCTGGGAGGCGGAAACAGGGCATGCACGACACCCCGGCGGGTATGTGCATACCCTGCGGGTTGGTAGAGGAAACGCCTGGGTGGCGTATGGGTGAGTTAGTAGTCGGAAGGCAGCAGGATGGTGGTCACGCTGCGATCTGATTCGGTGATGATCCAGAGCCTGTTTTCATCGGCGGTGTCGATGTCATAGGCGGAGAACAGTCGATCGCCTGTGTTCAGTGCTTGTTGGTTGCTGTTCCAGTCTTCGTCGCTTAATTCCCCCCAATCCCCCGTCAAATGACGCCGAAGGTAGGAAGTAGGGTCGAGTGCACCGTGCTCCACCAGGTGTTGCACGGACCGAGCCAGTGCCAGTTGGCCTGGGGCGAACAGCGAGCCTGTGTAGGCTGGAGGTTCTGGAATCGCTGCAGGCGTATCTGGATCGGCCACGGTGCTCGGGGACGAGCTGATGGTCAGTACATGGCCATGGTTGCAGGAGCCTGGCGTCATATCCCATGCCCGAATGATGGGCACAAAGCGGTCGGTCAGGATCCGTACCTCAGAGACGTTACCGTCCTCGTCCTCGGTGAACTCGGTCTTGCGGACCTTATCCTTGTAGGTGTCGCCCTTCAGTACCAAGGTACGTCCGGACTTCGATCGCACTACACCGGATATCGCGCCGGCAGCCAGCGCTAAGGCCAGGTGCCAACGTGATAGGGCTCGTACGGGAGGCCTTGATGGGACTCCGTTTTGACCGAAATGCAAGGTGAAGTCGGGCCAAAGGCCTTTCAACCGTGTGACCTCCTGCTGGAATTGGTCCGGTTCGAGCGTCATTCGGTAGAAGTGCTCGAGGTCGGTCGATGCCGGCAGCACCCGATACGGTTCCCATGGCCAAATGACCGGGAGCGTCTCGGCGTTCCGCAGGTCGGCGCCGATCGTCAGAAGACGTTCACGCACCAGGGTAACCTCCCGCGGCCGGGCCAGATCCTGGCGTCGGACACGGATACCGAAGATCACCACCTGCTTGAAGGTCGGGTCTGATCCAGCGTAGATCCGCAGTTCAGTGAAGTGATTGCACAGCCAGCCACAGAGTTCCTCGTCCAGGACATAGTGCGGAACGATGAATACCAGGACGCCTCCGTACTGCAGCAGAGGAAGTGCCCGTTGGTAGAAGGCCTTCTCTAGTCGACGACGACCGTTGCCCTGATACTGCGAAGCACCGGAGTGGTCGGCCACCAGATCTCCATAGGGTGGATTGAGCCAGAGCAGGCCGAAGGCCTGGCGCGAGATCATGGTGTCCATCAGATCGCTGTGCAGCACGCGATCGAGCAGTGTCCTGGAGTGATCGGCACGCTCTCGGTCGTATTCGATAGCGTAGGTCTCCACGTTGTCACGCCCGAGGGCATGCGCAGCTTCGGCCAGGGCCACACCTTCGCCGGCACAGGGATCGAAGATCCGCATTCTGCCGGTGGAAGAGGGGGCCAGGGCCTGCAGCGTTCGCTCCAGGGTGACTTCGTCGGTGGGGTAGTAGCCATTGCGGGCGAAGTTGCGCGCCAGGCGTGGGAACATCAAAGCCATTGAGACCTCCTTGAGTTAGGTGTGGCCCGGGATTAATTCCGGGCTTCGGTGGTGAGTTGCCCTTGGCGAATCAGATCGCCCAAGGCGGGTTCGAGCACGTCGAGTTGCAGTGACAGACGCCAGGCCCTGATCGAGCCCTGTCCTTTGGGTAGTGGTTGCAACATGCCGTGTCGAGTCAGGGCGTCCAGCACGGGCTCGCGCCAGTGTTGGAGTAGAGGTAACGGGCAAGTTTCGGTGACCAGTGGCCAGAGCCGTTGTTGAGGTGCCTGGCCATCCTCGAGGAGGGCGTAGGCGAAGTGATTGGCACGATCGGGCTGGGCGCAGCGCCGGTCGAATAGCCATAGATGCAGGAGGCTGCCGAACAACGTTCCGCGGAATTGGCGAGTGGTGCGTTTTTCCAGCAGATCGGTGTTGGGAAAGACCGGAAGGCTTCGGTCGTCGACAACGATGTGGAACTGATCCAGACCGTTTTCGGCTGAGCCGAGTGTCAGCCTGGCCAGGAACTCCTGCAGGGCCGTGTCGCGGCCCCAGGCGGAGAAGAAGACCAGGTTGCGCTGTTCATCGCAGACGCATGCATCGACGTACAGGTCAGGACATTCGTCGACCTGATACAGCCGTGTGGGTGATGGGGTGGGCATTGAGCAGTCTCCGGATCGGAGGGCAGCCCCGCCCCGGAAGGGCAGGAGGCTGCCCCTCGGGGTGAATAGATGGTCGGTTATCGATCGCGCTTGAATGAGCGGGTGTGTGGGTCAAAGCAAGTGGTTGTGTCACCCTGGAACAGAGGTGACTGACCAATCATGTAGAGGTTGACCTGATACAGGGAGCGCAGTTGCAAGGCCGCGTCAGCCTGTGCTTCGGTCAGCCCGATTTCGATAAAGTGCTCGCGCATCTCATCATCATCGGACACTTCGTTGTTGGTCAGTTGGTCTTCGACGGTCAGCAGGATGTGCTCGCCGATATCGGAGAAGATCAGATTCATGGAGTACTTCCTTGGTGCTGGGGCTTCTGTGCAGAGAGCCCCTGACGGTTAAGTCTTTGATACAGCCGGTAGGCTGTTTCATTTGCGAACTGGCCGTCATCAGCGTTTGAGGCGTTCTTAACGAGCGTTTGCAGTGCCTCCAGCGCCAGATCTACGAGTTGACGATCAAAGAGTGCCTCTCGGAAAAGATCGGCAACTTCGTCAAATCCAACTTCCCTCAGAGCAGAGCAGGTCAGCAAGAGTGCATCAGATACATCAGGGGTGTGGTAGCGGTTATTCATGAGGTTTCCTCTATGTCGGAGATTGGCAGTTCCAGGATTGCTGCTTGAAGTCGTGGACGTAGCCCAGCTCACCCAGGCGGGTGCATTGGGCGCGCAGGCGCTGACGATCGACGGTGGTGTCCAGCCTGACGGTTTTTCCGAGCGGCCAGATGGTGCCGAAGAGTTCGGTGTCATCGTCGATGGCGGTCGTGCTTGACGACTCAATGCCGAATGGCGCGTCATCAGCAGATGGTTGAATGCTTGTGGCCGGTGCGGCCGGGCGGTGTTTTCGAGGCTGTTGTGTTGTGCTGGAACGCGGTGTTTCTTCGTCCAGTGGGTCCGGTTCATTGGTGGTCAGTCGAGCAGTGTCTTCAATCGTCAGCTTGTCCACATCGTCAAGTGACATACCTGCAAGCACTGCTCGTATCTCGACAACTAGGCGACCGCCTGCTGAGTAGTGTGCAGGCTGAATTCCCCTAATCGCGAAATCGCCCCGGTACTTGCCTTCGCTGTATTGTTCCAAGAGTGCGTCTTTGATCACGAACTCGCCGATAGAGGTTGAGAGGCGCCCGACGTTGAAGTCTCCGTTGCGACCGGTAATGGTCCGGATGGCCAGCTGGCCCGGGATATTGATCATGGGGTACTCCGTATCGCAGCGAGTAACCGCCGTGAGGCGGGTATTCGCAGGGAGAAAAAGAGCCCGACGATGTCGGGCTCAGAGAGGATGGTGGGGTGTGGCGTCAGATCCAGAGTTCTGACTTTTCATCTTTGAGAGCGATGTGTATGTAGATCATGCCCGTCGTTGCGACGACCAAGCGCAGAGTGAGATCCAGCCAGACCCTTTCAAAACGGTCGCCTTTGGGGGGAAACCGATACAGGCCGAAATTGATATGTTCGGCATCGGGCTGTAAGTGCAGTTCCTTGTAAGCAGCCATGACCACCTCTGCGAGCCGACTGCTGCTTTCAGAGTCGTGTCGCGGCTCTTCGACGTGTACCGATTCGAGCCATGCAGCAGGGGTCAAAACGACAGGGAACTTGTAGTAGCTTGCGGACTGCTTAGGTGTGTTCGACATGAGTGTTCTCCAGGTATGGGAAACACCTGGCCCGTCCGGGAGGTGGTTTCCCGATACGGTTTGTCAGTTATGTGGTTGTTGTTGCCTTTCATCCAAGACGACAGGTGTTAGAAAATTACGCTATCAAGGCCAATCGTAATCTTCGAGTGCAGGTTCGTAGCGGTTTCGTATGTCCCAGTACTCCTGCAACAAGCCGTACTCGGTTAAGAGCGGGCTGGCGCTGGCATCGGGAGAAAAACCGTTTTGGTGATCCATCAACGCCAGGTCAGTGAGCAAATCATGAACTGACGCCCAAAGATCCTCTTGCAGACAGTAGTGTGGGTGTTCATGAGAGGAATCTCCGATGATAGGAAATTTTGCGTCCAACCTTCTGTGAACGTTTGCTTGTGCAGTTAAGAGGCCGATATTAATAATCAACGGCAAGCGATGTGGGTTATGCAGCATGGTGAGTCTCCAAATAACGGAAGTCACCAGCTCCCGAAGGGTGGTGTTCCCTTCATGTATGTCTTTTTTAGACGAGAATCTTTCAGTTGGGCTTTGGTCTAACCAATAGGTCGGTTACGACCATTAGCTACGACGTCGTCAGTGGCCTCATCGATGAGTTCCCAGGCAATAACTCGATGCCTGTTGTCAGCCAACCACTCCGTCGCTGAGTGAAAGTCCTTTTGTAAATAATGATGAAAGGCACCCGAAGGTGCCTTGCAGTTTGTTTAAGTAAATTAGGAAGCTCTCCGCTGCCGTTTGGCAGGCGCTGGCTTGACCTGTTCTTCTACGACCGGCTCGGGAGCATCGCTGCTTTCGAGTGGTGCTTCAAGAGGGACTTGGTCCTGACCTTGATCAGTAACTGGTGCTACTTCACGAGGTTTGGCTTCGTAGACTGTTTTTCCATCTACTTTGATCCAGCCGATAAAAAGGAGGCGCCCCTTGAGGGATATTCCTGTTTGTCCTTTTTTATCGCCCTTGTCGTAAGTGAAGGTGTCAGGCCAGATATCGCCGATACGAAAGCTCACGAGGACCTTTTGGCCTTTATTAGTAACTGCATCTTGGCAACGGCGAATTAGCCTTTCTGCTTCTTCACCGACCACGTTGCAGTCAATATAGGTATATTCCACTTCATCAGAGGAACCCCGCAAGGCTGCAACAGTGACAGCCATAAATGGCTTACCTTTTCGAACCGACACTTCACGAATCCGGTTGAGGTAACCGATGCCAGTAGTGTGCAGGTCGAAGAACTTGGTTTCGTTGGTTTGGTTGCTCATGGTGAATCTCCAATTTCGAAAAAGCAGAAAGCGGAGAAACACTTCGCCCTTGGGGGAAAGTATTCCCCGCGAGGGTGGGTAGAGCTTGAATGTGTTGCTTAGTGTACGAGCTTCATTGCAGCGATCAGCACGCCAACGGCAGCTGACAGCATGACGCCCATACGCAGAGTCAGTTTGACTTCGAGTGCCGAAATATCAGTCTTGATTTCAGTACGAAGGTTCGCAATATCAGCCTTGGTCGCGAGTAGCGAATGCATGTCGTTCTCCAAAGCATCAATGACTGCGTTAGCTTTCTGCTCCGGAACATTGATCGAGATCAATGCTTGGTAGAGAGCCAGTTCGGTTTTCATCAGACCTCCAAAAAATCTGAGAGGCCTGCCCAGACGGGAAAGGCCCGTCGTGGGTGGGATAAGGTGCTTCCATCGACTGAAGTCGACTGATCGCGCTACCGGAAGCTGTGGCGATCTAAGGGGAGATCAATGCGGTAAACCGCATCGTAGTCTTGAGGATCCTGACTACCTGGGCATGTTGCTGACGACGTCAGCGATACATGTACACAGAATGGAAATGCCGCTATCGATTGTCAAGCCTTTGCAGCAAAAAAACTGCCAGGGAAGCCTCCCCAGCGGGAAGGTTCCCGGCTGGGGTGAGTGGCACCAACTCAGCAAGCAGCTGGTGTCAGTGAGCCAACGAGAGCTGTATTTACTTGGTCAGCATCTGTTTTCCTGGAACGGCGTTTACGGGGGGCCTTTTGGACCACTCGGGTGTTCGCCTCATACCAGAGATTTAGATCGATACCGTCATATGCCCGAAGCATTGCCGGCTGGCGATCCATGTCACGCAGGACGTTGTCTGGAACACAGGGCGGCGGTAGTTGAACGCAAGGAACAGCCTTGGCCTGGGGGACGGGCGATGCGCTGGTTGTTTTCAGTGTACGCAGGAATTCCCGGGCGACGGTGCCGATTGCGTAACCGATGTTGAAGGTGACTTTGGACATGGTGTTTCTCCTGCAGGTTGAGATGCGGAGAAAGCACTGGCCCTGTCGGGGAAGTGATTCCCCGCGAGGTGAGTTGCGTCAGATGCTTCTATCGACGGTTGTCGACTGGTCGCGCTACCAGAAGCTAAGCGGCCTTGGGCGGATCAAACACAAACATCGTGTCACAGTCTTTAAGGTCCTGACTGTCTGGGCATGTTGCTGACGACGTCAGCAGGGCACGTCCATATACTCAAATAGGGAATGGGATGTGTCAAGCAGGGGAGGGGAATTACGGGGGGATGATGCAGAAATAAGCCAAAAGGAGAATCTACCGAGGCAACTGGGTCAGCAGTCACTCTCGGCTTTGGTGATATTAAAAATGTAGAGAATAATGCCACCTGTGAGAGGTTGAAGCGTCATTGATCCCTGGGCTGTGATCTGGACGTCTCATTTTCTTCACCTGGCCGATTATCGTGGCTGAGGCCAGCAAACATAAGGCACGCATCCGCGCACAAAGGGAGCCCTTTTTATCGCCGGTGGGCCACCGGCAGGGAAAAGCGGCTACCAAAAGGTAGCCTGATGATCCTGGAACAAGACCATCAGGCTACCCATTGTGTGAGCTTTAAAAAGTGTGGGCCACAACACCGGTGTGGCCCTTGGATTACGATGCTTCGAACCTCAAGAGAACCCTATGTGCCTTTGAGCTCGCTATTCACGAGTTGACGGCTGCGTGTCTGGCTGGAACAGGGAGACACAGGGAAGATCCTCAACCAGGTCCGCACGCCCTTCCCGGAGCTATGCGTGCTTATTGGGTTGGTGATGGGCGAACCGCATCACCGGGCACTACTGATGACCGTCAGTAGCCAGCGGGGTGGAACTGTTACTGTAGACATTGTGGCACAACGTGTTACGCGCTGCCAGAGAGCCCGAGCAAGGCGATGACGCAGCTATCTGTAGGCCACTGCCGCACCGTCGGGGATGGTGGGTGGAATCATGATCGCCGTGGCCCCGGCAGCGGGGCTGATCAAGCGCCCTGCCGAAACATAGCCCACAGAGGTTGAGGCATCTGTCAGCACTGCAAGCTCTGCAACCAGGCCGGCAGGCGGTGATGCATAGAATGCGTAGCTGTTGCCGGCGACGATGTAGCCATCGACGCCCGGTAGATGTATGAACCACGAAGGGAGTGATAGAGAGGCGTCGGCAACTCGGCCAGTGATTCCAGTGTTGGCTTGAGCGTAGTTTGCCAACGCATTCCTGTACGCTAGCAGGTTGTATGCAATTGAGGTTTCCTCAGCTTGCTGGGAGGACTCTTCGGCTCGGTATAAAAGATCATTCGATGTGCCTAATACGAAGCCTGCTACCAGCAATATGACCCAGAGAAGGGGCATGGTGAATACCTCAAATGCGATGGGGATTTAGTTCAGGCTGATTGCTTTCGCAGTCTCTTGCAGTTAACGCAGTCACAGCTGTAACCGTCCTCTGCCTTGGTGCTGTTTGAGACCCGTTTCAGAAGTGCAAAAATAGAAATTAAGATTGCGGCTGCTGAAACTCCCAGGGTGATTTTGCTGTTTAAGTCACACAAGGTTTGGTTTCCCCTAGTTCGGATTTTTAGGTTTTGGTAGGTGTGATAGTTACCAGCAGATGTATCCGTTAGAGTCAGATCCTGTAAATGCCGAGAACTGCCCAGTAGGCCTTGCCGTTGTTCCGCCAGGGCAAGAGCACCCGCCGGTCTTTGTGTTAGAAATAAAACAACCCGTGTAAATGTTGGTTGCAAAGGTACCGCCAAATCCGCTGCCGGCCGTCCATCCTCCAGGTTCGCAAGACAGTGGTGTACCAACGGCGTTCTTGGCCATGAGGCGTATATCGCCGCAAGGGGTGCCCTCGACGGCGACGCCGTCTAACTGCAGATATTCGCCAACCTCCGTCCGCCCTTCGGACGTGACCGTTCCCCCGCGGAGTTGACCAGGTGTGTAGACCCCTTTGTTGCCGTATGCACGGATCCAGTTTGAGTCCGACATGTACCAGCCACCTCCCCACTTTTCGCTGTACCAGCCCGTGTCTCCTTGAGTGCGAAACCAATTTCCTGTGTAGGTTTCTCCCGAGATCCTCGCAGTGGCCCCCGTTACGGTGCCGGCAGCGTTGACGTCTCCACCGGCAGTCACAGTCCCGGAGGCTGTAACGTTTGCAGCGTTGTTGATGTCGTTGGTTCCCATGTCCAGCGCGGTTTTCATCCGGTTGAGCTCGGGCTTACCAGGTACCGCATTGCGGTAGAGATAGTCGTTGGCCAGCGAGCCGTCCTGTAGGAACAGTGCACTCGCGGTGTGCCCGACGCCCGGGTTCATACCGTAGTTGCTGAGCGTGATCTGCCATCCTCCTCGCACACCCTGGACGATGCTCGCGTTGCTGACGGGGATGAATCCTCCCGTTCCTCCCAGATTTTCAGCGATCTCACGAGTGCCGATTTCATCGATCGTTTCGCCACCTGTGGTGATCACGATTGACTCGAGCTGGTTAGGCGCTGGGGCACGAGCGAGCACAAGGAGGGTCTGCCCGAAAGCGTTGGTGTCGCTGAAGCCTGCTGGCAGGTAGTTCGTGCTGCGTAGCATTGCGACGGTGATTTGGGCCGGGACGGTGGGGGTGGCCAAGGCAAGCACTGCGCTGAAGTTGTCCTTCAGGTATTTCGCGGCAGCGTCGGCCACTGCCTGTTGCTGCTGAGCCGCGATCTGGTAGTTCTGCGAGTCCATCCGCTGACTGAGTAGATTGGCGCCGATCGCACTCATCAGGCTGAAAACGATGATCGCGAATAGAAACTCAATCGCAACGTAACCCCGTTGCTGTTTCTGCCAGCTCAGCTTGGTGTTCATCCCCATACCCCCCTCTGAGATTGGTTCGCCACGTCCTGGTCCACTTGATTTACGTGTCCCGTTCGGATTTTTTCGCGAATTCCCGGGCCGTCCTCACCTGTGAACAGTAGGCTTCTGACCTTGAGCGTCGATCTTCCACGATCCTTTTCTAGGGTCTGAAAAACAACGGCCAGCAATCCCTGAGCAAGAATCTCCCGGGCATTACTGATTTTCGGCTGAGCGAGAGCTGCAATGTACTCAATTGCCTGTGAGGGTGACCCGGAATGCGTAGTCGTGACGATGAAATGACCGTTGATTGAGGCTTGCACAACCAAGGCAGCGGTATGTGCATCACGAATCTCTCCGACAAACAGCAAATCGGCGCGAGTACGTAATGCACGGAGGAAGGCTTCTTCATAACCACCTGTACGCCGGGAAACCTGTATTTGAATACATCGTCCCTGGCCATGCTTGCCGTTGAGGTTGGTTTCGTGTGGATCCTCGATAGCGAACGCGATCCCACCACACTCCACCAATCGCGCCACCACTAGGGAAGCGGCGCTAGATGTTTTACCGGCGCCCATTTCACCGCAGAAAATAACTAACCCCCTGGAAGTATCATTCAACAAAGTGGCGACCAAATCGTCAGGGAAGCCAAGTAAGTCAAATCGCAGGATTGTCGGTTTTGCTTTCGATATCGCAAACACCTCCTTACCCATCGAATCTACGATCTGTGTGACACGTAGCACCACACCATCCTCGATCAGCGAAAACTCCGGATCCTGAAACTCAGCAAAGTAAGCGGAGCATTGAGCTTTCAAACGAGCGAGGTCTTCGGTCCAGTCCGCTGGAGCCTCGACCCTTTTGGTCTCAGCTCCGTCCAACCCTTTAACGTCGCTGAAGCCTTCGCCCAGGTAGAGGTCGACGAAGTCTGCCTCAGTGATCCGACTCATGGGGGCTCCTCAGAATACGGTCCAGGCCAGGGTGTTGTTGCTCGTGTCAGTGCAACTGGCGGCTGCGTTTGCGGAGGTGACTTCACCAGTAATCGCTGATCCGCCGTTGATCGATGTTGTACCCTTTTGTCCGCGGCTGAGTTTGGTTGCCAGGGTCATACAAGCGTCCTGGGCCAGGCCATTTGCGGTAATGACGAAGTTCATACCGCCAGATACAACGGTAACGGCACCATTCCAGGCGTTGTACAAAGTCGACCCCGAGAAGCTCATATTGGGCAACCCTTTGCTGGCAACGAGCTGCGCTACCAGGTCGGTGCCAGAGGCGCCGTACCCTGCGCTGCCTTTGAGTTTTCGCGTATTAACGATTAGTTGGCTGATGTTCGATTGTTCGTTGCTGATATCTGAGTTGGAGAGCAAAGAGCTGCCGTTGTAGATTGCGTAGCCGATACCAATCGCGATGCAGATCAGGACGAAGAGCATAGAAAGGTCGATGAAACCGTGTTGCCGGTTGCGCGTGCTGTGTTGCATAGGAAGGTCCTCGTGATGGGTCAGCGTTGAATCGTGTTGGTGATGTCGGCTTGCATGCTGTACGTCCCAATCAGGACCAGGATCATCAGCACGCCAATGGCCACAGACGAAAAGATCAGCAGGCTCTTGGAGTACCGCTCGACGTTCTTTAGTGAGTTGTCTAGCCAGCGGTTACTGAAGCGATGGATGGCTTCTGAGAAGCCCTTGCGGGTGGCAAGAACGCAGAGAAACTGAACCGCCTGTTTGTCCGGAAAGTCATGGCCGGCCAGTTTCAAGGCCATGCCGAAGTTCTTGCCCATGCGGACGCCGTAGCGTGCGGCGGCAAGCCGCTCGCGCAACCAGGGCTTTGCATTGAGCTTCAAGGCGTCCAGCGCGTCGATCTGGTTGATGTTCGATCGCAGCATCACCGAGATGTTGAGCAAGAAAGTGCTGCCGTGCAGGGCTTTATAGATTGACCAAGGTGGAAAACGCTCGAGGCGCACTCGGATCGGTCCGCAGAAATAAGGCAAGGTCGCTATTGAGATGACAACGAACAGCACGAAGCCGATCAGCGTCACCAGGCCCCAGTTGTTGACGAATGTCGAGATTGAATACAGCAGGGAGGGAATACCGGTCCACGACTCGGGATCGGACCTGCGAGCCATTGCCGGGACCATCTTGGTTGCGATGATGTGCAGCAGGTAGGCCATCAATGCCCAAAGCAGCGATGGATAGAGCGATGAGGAAAGGATCAGAGATGTGATTTTCTGCCTGACCTCGATGATACGCACACATTCGAAAAACGCCTGCAGCAGGTTGCCTGACTTCTCACCGGCGGCGATGATCGCGACTTCCTGGTAAGGCATCCAGGCTTGGCAGGCCTCGGCCAGTTTCTTGCCATTGCTGACACTCAAGCTCATTGCCGAGCAGGCCAGCGCGATCGGGTGATTCGGGTTCTTGCCTCCATCGCTGTAGACGTTGCCGACTTCGACCAACCCATCGTTGGGGCCGACTCCGTTCTCAAGCAGGGCGGCCATGCTCTCGTAGAACTGGATACGCTCCTTGCCGCCGAACTGCTTGCTGTACCAGAGCTCGGACAGCATCGACCAATAGTCGACGATGCTAGCCAGCATGCTTTTGCTCCAGGATGTAGTTATCGAAGTCGAGAGGCCCTACGATGGTTTCTGCCATTCGAGGATCAATGAGGCCGGCTTTGACCTTGATCAGGGTGTGAGCTGTCTTGGTGATGCCCCCCATCTGTTGGACCCAGTAATTACGGGCTTCACTGGCCCCTTTTTCGTTGAAGACTTTCATGAATGCGTGAGTGCTCCCCAAGACTTCAGCCACCACAGTTCGGGTAGTTACTCCGAGCATTTCACAGCGCTCGCAACCGTCCCCCACGAGATACGCATCCTCGATCTTCAGCATTTCCAGGCGTGCTACCAAATCGGCGTCCAGTTCATTGAGATGATCTTTAGCCGGTTTTCGACAGCATTCGCAAAGGACCGGCAGAAGTGACTGATTCACGACTCCTGTCAGAAGGGCGGGGTCGGTGACAAGACTTCTGTCCATGCCCATGTCGATGAGACGTTGTAGCGAAGCGACCGCGTTGTTGGTGTGTAAGGTTGATAACACCAAGTGGCCCGTGAGGCCGCCCGAGAAGGCGGCGATGCAGGACTCCAGGTCACGTACCTCGCCGTACATGAGGATGTCCGGATCCAGACGCATCGAGTTGGCGATGGCTTGCGCCCAGGTTTCGTCACTGCTTTTTGGTGACTGATTGGCCAGCAGTGGGTACTCAGGTGGATCCTCGACGGTCAGGATGTGCCGGGTGCCCCGCGTATCCTTAGCCAAAAGATTGATATTGACCTGCAGCGTTTTTGACTTGCCAGAGCCGGTTGGGCCGGTGATGAAGGTGATGCCATAGGGCAAACGATACAGCCGTTTGATTTGAGTGACCTGCTCCGGCAGGAAGCCTAGGTCTTCCATAGTCTGTTTGGACTTGTCGTCAGACAGTAGTCGCAACACCATCAGTGGCCCTGCGACCAGCGGCCTGGTAGCAACCCGTGCGCCGAACAAGCCCAATTGATCGACATATAGCCGGCTAACGCGAGCGTCTTGGCTAATCTCTGGCTGGTAGTGCTCTTTCGACACGTCGCACATACTGTTGTAGAGCGAAGAACACAACTCGGTCCCTTTTGAACTGGGGATTTCGCCGGCTTTCTTGAGCAGGCCATGCACACGGAAGAAGATCCGAGTGATTTCGTGGTCGACCACGAAGTGGATGTCACTGGCACCTGCCTTGTGAGCACGGCCCATTAGGGCAATGACTTCCTGCTGTCGCTGAGTGCTACTCAAGGTGGAGGTCGGTGAGTCGTCGGTCAGGGACTGCGCCTGGTAGATCGCCAGGATCTCGCTCATGCTCGACGGTCTGACTTCGAAGGTGACGTCATGCCGCTCAAGACGATCCATGAACGCCATTACGTAGTGGTCTGTGAGGTGTTGCGTGGAAACGTAGAGGTGTCCGTCATCGGTCAATGCGCAGAGCTGACGCAGCTCGGGTTTGAGCTCCCAGACTTCTCCGACGGCTGTCAGGACTCGCCCAACCGCGATGGAGAAGTCACCCGCCAGTTCCTGATTGATTGCCGGAGTCTCTGGATCTGCCAGTGTCAGGCGCGGCGTTGACGTACTACCCAGATTGAGAGTGTGAGCGTCGGCAATCGGCACCGGAGCGATCTGCTGCTGTGACAATGTTGTCATGGTGAAAGCGCCTCAACGTTGACCGGAAAGGGTGACAGGAGACGGTTGCCCCATTGGGATTCCTGCTCCTGGTAGCCCTGAAGCAGGCATGCGACCTGAATCGAAGCTGGCCGACGGCGCCCTGGAGGAGAAGCCAAGGGGAAAGCGTTTCCCGGCACGAGAGAGGACCACGTTGTCCAGGCTGATGCTTTCCAGCTTGTAGCCACCGGGCAAATCCTGACCACCGCTCGCGTCGACTTCGTAACCTCCGCTGTAGAGCAAAGTGGCACGCAGCGCTCGGCTGGAACCGGACACCAGCTTCACAACCGGAAGTTGCTCCCCTAAACCCGAACCGAATTGGTCGGGGGCAAAGGGAGGTGGTTGGTAGGCCGGGGCTGGCGATGCGTCGGTCCGCGGGCTATCCCCATCGATAGACCGAATGGCCTTGGCCCGTTCGGCCTTTGCCTTGTACAAGAAGGTCTCGCTTTGCACGGCTGAGAGCTCCCCCACGGTGATGCCGGCGGAAGTGGATGCAGAGGGCGGGCTTTCTGATGCCTGGCTCATTCCCGACAAACAGGTGATGGTCAACAGTGCTGGCAGGAATACGTATTTAGTTTGCATAGAGGTCTCCAGTCACCGACCAGGTCAGCTGGTCGCTCTGCAGTTGAGTCTTGATTTCGCGTAACCGAAGCCCTGTGCCCGGTGCATTTCGCAGGACAATGGCAGGAGGCAGTGGGCTGCTGAATTGCAGTTCGAAATGCTTCCACTTGGGGAGAGGTGGTGCCGGTGGGGCTTTACCGCCTGGGAGCGTCGCAGGCGCGGGTGCCTGCACTGGTAGCTCTTTGATCGTCGGCTCCAGGCCTTGGCCATGCAACCAGGAGGTCATGAGTGCCAGTGCTTCACTTGCTTCGAGCAGTGGCTCGTCGCCGGCGAGATCCAGCTTTAGGCTGACCTTCACGGCGGCACTGTTACCGCCATCGAAGAAAGCTGGTTCATCGGCAAAGTGGCCACGCGTGGCCGCGATAAACCCGCTGGCGGTGCTGTTGCCGGTGCGTTTGAACGTAGCGGAGACCAGGCCGCCATCACACTGGGCGGAGGTGAAGATCCAGCCCTCGATGCTCGGAGGAATTTGATCAATGGATCCGTTGCACCCTGCGATGAAGTCCGCGATACCGGGCCGTTTTGCCCAGGGATGTTCCAGCGCCTGCAGCGTTTGCGGCTGATTGGAGCGGGCATTCAGTGCTTCGAGCTCAGCCTGGTGCTGCTTTTCAAGGGCAATGGCTGCTTCCCGGGCCAGGCGCGTTTTATGCGCCTCCCATTGTTGCCAGCCAATAAGAGCTCCAATGACCAGGGTCCCAGCCAGCGATAGGCGAATCAACTCGCTCCTGGACAACCCGAAGGTCAGGGGGCGTAACCGGTATTCACGGCGCAGATTTCGCGGCTGGAGCAGTGATTCAACATCAAGGACGTCACCACCGCGTCCGAACTCTGGGGGCAGGTAGGTATCTTTGAAGACGATCGTACTGCTGAGCATCTGGGCGACTTTGCGCTGGATGTCCTCGGCGGTACCGACATGGTCGCAACCGGGAAGCACGGCGCCCTGGTCGACAGCGACCAGAGCGTATCGATCCTCATCCAGTGATACACGCCATGCTGCGATCCATGAGTCGCCCAACTGGCCTGCGAGTGTCGACGCGAGTGAGTACATGCCTTTCACGGCGCCGGCACTGTTGGAAACGAATCCGGCCTGGATGATCGATTGGTCGGCCCGGATGGCCACAATATCCATCTTCTCATCTCGTCCGAACTGTCGGGCCTCGCGCATGTAGCCGGTCAGACTGCCCAAGGGGTGCCACAACAGACCGGTGACAAACGAATTACCGTGGTAAGGCAGGACCTGGACTTTCGCCAGCTTGGCGGTTGTTACCGTAATAGCCATGAGCTACGCGACCCACAAGGCGGTCGCCGGCGACAAGGCGGCGATCCGACCAAAGACTTCATCATTCACAGCCTGACCCAGCAGGATCGGTGTGATCAGCACAACCAGGACGCTGTGAGTGGAGGTCCGAACCTGTGAACCACCGAGACCAAAGAAGCCTGGGTTTTCAACGCCGCTCTTGGTGGCGTCTTCGCTCATCTCGTCAAAACCGGACAGGATCAACGTCTGTCCACTGCGGAGCCTGACTTTGGGCCCCAGGCTTTTCGCGTCGTAGTCCGGGACCTGTGCGTTGGATCCGCCGCTGGTAAACGGCTCAAAGGTGGGTTTGGAGGTCATGTTGATCGAGATCATGACTAGCAAGTCATCATCCTTGATGATTCGCGGCAGCAGGGTCATGTTGAAGCCTGAGGTGATAGTGGCTGCGTTCAGGCTTGTAGTTGAACCCACGGTAGGGGTAACTGTGCTCGAGCTGGAAGGAATGTAGCCCTTGACGTTCCCGATCTGAATTGGGGCCGGTTGCAGGTTGAGCGTGGTCACAGAGGGCGACCGGACGTTAGAGACGCGACCCTGCTCTGACAAGGCCTGAATGATTGCGGTCGAGCCAGCCCAAGCAGAATTCGACCCGTCGACAATCCCCACCGAACCTGAGATTGCATTGCTGCTGAAACCCGTGACGGTGTTTTTGAGTGAGAAGCCAAATTTGTTGGAAAGTGACTTGTAGACCGCTGACATGTTCAGACCGAGTTGATCTTTATCGGTCAGAGTGACCTCAAACAACTTCACGTTGAAGAGCACTTGGCGTGTGATATCGGTGTTGGTCTTGTTCAGGTAGGCTTCGACGCGGGCCAATACATCCGGGCGATCCGTAACAGTGAGGGTACCGGTCGAAGGTGCTAGGTACAGTCGTCCAGGTGGTGACTGGCTGAGCATCGACCGCACATTATTCTGAATGTCGTTGAGGATCGACGTGTTAAGCGTGACCTTGGTACTTTGATTGCTGCCCGATTCACCACTGGCACCTGAGGTCTGTCCGGAGCCCCCGTTTCCGGAAGAGCCGGAGCCCAAAGTAGTAGTCATGCCTGATTTTACGGTGGATTCGATTTCAAGCTTGTCGCCGAAGGCGTAGACGTCGAAGACCTGGGTTTCGAAGTAGTTGACGCGCACAGCACGCTCGGTCGGCGAGTAGTGCCAGGAAAGTCCCAAGCGGGAAGTCACCAGATCCAGCAGAGCCGAAATCCGGCCATTAAACTTGATACCGCTGACGGTGGTTGGGATGGCGAATCCCGACGGGTCAAAGCCTCTGGCGGTTGCACCACCCATCTGACTTGGGCCTGGTGTCAAACCGGCAGGGAACAGCCCGGCAAGGCTTTCTGGATTTACAGGATTCTGCGTGGGTACGGTGGCTGGTCCCGACTGGGCTTGGCCACCTCCGGCCGCCACAGAGTTCAGCCCTGGATTGACCGCGTCTGGCGAAACAAGAACGGGGACGCCGCATTCGTTGGTGATGAACTGCGCCACGTCATTGATGGTTACGCTGCCGCCAGGCCTGAAACCGCGTTCGCAGTCGAGCGCTGCGGGTAGGCCGCGCTTGGCAACGACTGGTTGAGTAGAAACCCATGGCTTGTCGCTGAAGATCACCGTCTCGCGTTTTGGTTCTGGCTGCTGATTCCGTGCGATGGCCTCGTAGCGGGCACCTTCGGCGCCTGCTTGCTCGGCCCGCTGAGATGATTCGGTCACGCGTTGGAGCGAGCAGCTGGTGCAGAGCAGCAATGCGATGGCTGCGCAGCTCATCCTGAAGAACGACTTCATCACTTCTTCCTCTCAGAAACGTAAAGGATTCGCTGGCTTGAGCTGGAGCCTGAATTGCCATCGACGATGAAGCTGCGAGGAGCGCCGTCGTACAGCGGGAAAATCTGGGCAATCGCTTCGGCGAAGGTGCCTTTGAAATTCAGAGAGGCTTCAATCGGGTAGTCCAGGTCCTCCTGAGGCCAGATCAATTGCCACCCTGCGCGCTTGCACCAGTCAGCAATGGTCTGGTGCAAAGTGCTGCCGACTGGCGCAGTCCAGCTCAGGGGTAGAGGGGCTGGTTCAGGGGCGCGCACAGGGTGGGCTGGTTCAGGGCGCGCGACAGCGGCGACTGTTGATGCGGATATCGGCGCTGCGAGCGGTTTTGCCGCGGGAACTGCCTGGGCGACTGCTGTCGCCGGCTTGCTCTGCGATAAAGGGCCATCCTTGGCGGGTACCACTGGGGTGGTAACAGGTTGGGACATTGCGCCGGAGATCGGGGTCGCAGTCGAAACAGGAGCTGGAGATGTTGTGATACCTGGTTGTGTCGGTACCGCTGCAACGGTGACTGCTCCGCTGGTGATTGAGCTGGCAGCCAGGTCTTTGCTTACTGGAGGGACCTGGGTAACTGCTTTCGATCCTGCCGACAGTTCCGCGTTCTGTTTGGCGACGAGAGTGGTGGCGATGCGAGGCGACTCTGGCAGTTGATAGCCTGGGCGCAGGACATAGCAGACCTGACGATTCACTTCATCGACCTTCACCTGCCAGGCTGGACCTGCCAGCACCTGTAAGGTGTTGCGCAAGGTCATGGGGCCGAGCTTGTACTGCGCTGCTGGCAGTGGCCGGGTGTAGAGGATATTGACGTGGTCAGTGTCCGGAGAGCACAGCGAATAACCTGAGCGATCCACGACGTACTGCATGGCGTCGCGGACATTCGGGTGCATGTTGGCCGGAATGTTCACGTCGATGATCTGGGCCATGAGGTCGCGCTGGCCGGAGTCGGGCAGGGTGCTGACGAGGGTGTAGCGACCGTAGCGAACGACCGGCTCCTTTTCAGGAACGGCACCGCTGGGGTAGAGGTCCGGCGCGAGCATGTCCGGATTGCGGCTGCTGTCGAACGTTGGCTTGGGCGCCGGCGCCGTTTGGGTCGTGCAGCTGGCGACGAGCGCGAGCAGAGAGAGTGTGGTGAAGTGCCTGATCATGTGCCGAGAGGCCCCCTTTGATGATGGGGGACACGTTGGCAGGCAAGGTGCTATGACGCAGTAGGAAATAGATTCTTCAGGTTGGAATAATTTTATAGCGCTGCTATAGGCCGCGATCCAACGGTTTCTAAATCTGGAAGTGAGAAGATGAAAAAAGCCCGCTTGGCTTAGCGGGCTTTGGATGGTCTGAAGATTAGCTCATTTCTCTCTGAGGGTCACATGCGCTCTGTCGGCTTCAGAGCGTACTCCTGTGACAACAGTCAATCCATTCACAGAGAGGTCCACCGTGATGGTGTATTTTTTCACAAACTTCGCGGCATCACGCTCAAATGTGGCAGAGGCATTCAGCCACCTTGCGTTCTTGAATTTGTAAACAGGCATTTGAGGGTAATCCAGACCTTTGGCCTTGGGCTTCCTTTTGCCACCACCAGCGATCAAGGTGAATGAAGCCTTACGCTCCTTTTTCTCCTGATCTGCTTGGTATGCTTTCATCTCATCATGATCTTCAAAGCTGATGCTGTCGCACTCTTCTACTGGTTCGCGACGATCAAGCTTTTGGGCAAGCGAAGTCATCCGGGCGAAAAAATCCTCTTGGGTTTCGTGCCTAATGATTGTCTTCATTTGCTTCTCCTCTTGCTGAGATATTGCTGCCATTGCTCGTGAAAGAGCTCAAGCGTCATTTCCAGTGATTCGAACTCAACGGGGATGTAGGCACCCATGACATGTTTATGATGCTGACCATGTGCATTGTCGTACCCGATCACTCTGCCATTGTCGACAGAGCAGATCGCATCGTTGATATAGGCCATGCTATACGTATGAACCTCCCCTGTCGCTTCGTTGATCAAGTACTCGATTCGCAACTGACCATTGCCTTTTTTCTGAGGGATGATGTCAGAGTGCGAGATTTTCTTGAGGACAGGATCCTTCCCCTTGACGCCCTTCTTAGCTGCCATTGTAGACCCAATTGCCTCTTCAGTGCTGCGAGTGCTGCCCAGCGGAAAGGTGGCCATCATATCGCAACTACAAGCATGCAGTAAGCTCTGCCCTGTTCGCAGCAGCGGCGTCAGGCTCAATCAGATCCTGTGTTAGCTGCCGCTTATCGAGCAGCATCTGCCACAGCATCTGGTCGATGGTGTTCTCCACGAGCGGGATTTTTACCACGACCAAGCGGAGCTGACCATTACGATAGGCACGGTCTTCGGCTTGGTCCTGCATACCAGGCGTCCACGGCAGCCCGAGGAACATGACGTAGTTCGCGGCCGTCAGATTGTTTCCGGTACCGGCGGCGGATGTCGTTGCGGCGAAGACTCTCGTATCGGGATCTCCTTGGAATTTGTCGATCGCTTTCTGCCGCTTGGTGACGGAGTCGCTCCCCACTACGGTGACGCAGCCATAGCCGGCCTCCTCGCACTTAGCACGTAAAGTCCCGACCGTGTCCTTGAACTCACAGAACAGAATCACCTTGTCCTCGATGTCGAGCTCGGAAACCAGCTCCATCACGATCCGGACTTTCACTTGCTCCAGCAATTGACGCAGTGAGCCCAATCTGGCCAGGCTGGGCCTGTCTTCAAGGCGAATCCGATCATATTCCTTACGTTCCTCGACGGAGAGCTCGACCGGCAGGGTCTGCCGCTGTTTCCCCTTGAGACCGGGCAGTACGTCTTTGCGCCGGCGCAGCATCCAGTCGCCGATCGCCTCGCGCAAGTTTTTGCGAAAGTCCTGGTTGCCGGCGAACTGTTCGCAGAACTCCTTGAGCGGTAACTGAGGGTACAGCGGCGAGATAGATGTCAGTCGATACATCATCGTCAACCAGCTGCGCTGCGCGTTCCTGAGGCGGGCCGCCGAGGCTGATTCGAGTGATGGTTTCGGCGGGAACGACAGATCCATCGGTCAGCAGTTCCTGGACGGTATCGAGGATCTCGAATTGATCCTCTGAAAGACCCATCTCAAGGATCAGGTTGCTACGCACCAGCTCGGCGCTGGCGTCAATACGCCAGGAGCGGGACTGCCCGAGGAAGACTCCGCGCATACGCCTGGAGACTGCCACCACTCCGGGGTGGTAGTCGCCTGCCAGCAGCACTCCGCCATGGGCAAGCGGGGCGATCCGGAAGACCAGGCCCCAGGTGAAAGCTTGTCGCTCGGGCGCGCGTTGTGCTGCCTCCAGTTTTTCGCAGAAGGTCTGCCAGCTCTCACTGAATCGACTTTCGCTCAATTCCATCAGGCGGTGAAAGACCAGATCCAGGTCTTCCAGCAACTTGCCTTTGGGTAGGCGCCAGTAGCGGTGGAGGGGATGTTCCGAGCGGCGTATGTAGAATCCTTCCCGCTCCAGAAGCAGGCGGTTGGCTCCTTCGACGAACTGGAGTTGCAAGCCGAAGTCATACCCGTCGAACACTGCTCTGCCGAGTAGGGCGGGCGGCCGATTCATGAGACGCGGCCGGCTCATGCGTTATCCAAGCGCTGAACGATCCACTGGACGACCGCTTGAGCATGTCGGGACTTGTAACCGTTATCGCCAAAGCGTGTCATGGTCCTGGTCATGTCCGGCCAATCAAGGTTCACGGCAATGGTTTCCGTCTTAACCCGGAGCCAGAACCAATCGTAGGCCTTCTGTTCTGGCGAGTGCTGAGCGGGTAGGTCGTTCTGAAAACCCCGTAGTTGCTGTGTCACCAGATGGCGAGGTATGCGCTGGATTGGGGTTGACGCTGAATGTGGGGGCTCATAGACCACCTCGGCTGTGGCTAAGGACTTACCGTTGTGCCGAACGGAAAGCAGGCGACAGCTACCGTGATAAGCGCGGTAGTCGTAGGTGTCGACACAATGGTCCAGTGCACAGTGTTCTGCCGAAAGCTCGGCTGGGCAGGTGAGTTCGACGATCTGTAGCCCGTTCGGGCAATCGACATATGCGCCATTGACGAGGAACGTTGGCCAGAGGGTGTGTTCATCGGATTCCTTGCGAGCCCCCAACTCCCTGTCCATTTGCTCGCGGATATCATTCAGAGCTTGGTGGAAATCATCTACGAGCCGGCCGACCTGGTGATATGAGCTTCGGGACACGAAAGCTTGCAGGAGGTTTTTCGCACGTTCGCTTTCCGGAAACACGTACTCTGAGAGAGGATTGAACAAGTCCTGGAGGTCGGATAAGCGCGCTGCGATATGAGGCCAGGTGGGATCATTCCAGTCCGTCGGGCAGCCTGTGAACAGATGATTTAGGTTGGAGACGCGCTGCGTGATTTGCCACGGCAGCTTGCTCCAGGTTGAAAAAAACGATTTCCATTGCGGTTTGGTCGAAGGTCGACGGTTTCCCAGGGCCGCACCGGCCAGCAGCGCGTTCCAGCCGGTGTCTTTCCCTTCACGCTGGAAGTGGGTCAGTGAGCTTCCGATGTGGAACGGGCGCTGCCTTCCCAGGTAGCGGATAGACGATTGCGGTACTCCGAACAGCCAGGCAATCACCTCGTTGAGAGGCAACCCAGCGTCAGCTGCGACACCCAGTATTGTCTCCCCACCTACGCCAAATATGCCCTCTTCGGAGATCTCTGGTTCACAGGCGCTGAGCTCTGACCAGGGGGCGACGTCACAGCTTGGCCATGGAGTCGATTCTGCGAGAACCAGTAACGGAATCATTACTGGTTGTGCTTTTAGCGCCTGGAGCCTGCGTTGACGGTTCCCATCAGCCAGCCAGTTGTAAAGCTGGGCTGATGGACAGCTTGCCGAACGGACGGCGAATAACAACTCCTGGTCGAGATACCGGCAAAAGCGTTTTAACGCACCGCCGATCTGAGTCAGGTAGAACCTGTTTCGAGTCCCGAAATAGCGATTGTTTCGGCCAATAGGGTGGATTTGGTATTTGCGCTGGTATTTGCCGAGGTCAGCTTTAGACATCATCAGCGCCAAGTCCCGTGCATCCTTGCTGAACGAGGTCAGAATCGCTTCTCCGCCACCGTGCCTAAAGCAGGAAATCAATTTGGCAGCGGCAGCTTGGGTGGGTTCGGTCAGTGAGATGCGGTTGCCATCGCTGAAGCTGCTTGTCCAGATCGATTGGCCATCGAAGAGTTGAAGTCGGTTACCAAAACGGGCAAGAGCTGGACGTATCTGATCATCAGCTTTGCCCAGGGCAACGCACCAGCAACGGGTTGTCGAGGTGGAGCGCAGGTAGTGCCGAATGAACGGTGCTCGATCTTGCTCATGCAATTCGAAGTGGTCGGCCCAGGTGCCCGCGACGGCAAGCTGCCGCTCGGAGTAGATCTGGAGGGTTGGATCAAGCAACGGTTGATTGGTTGTCGGTGTTTCCAGCACAGTCGCCACGCATCATCTCCTCTGTCGACGCGCAGCACTGTCGGTCGTCAGAGGGGATGGGAGCTATGGCAAATACACAATGGAGAGAGGGTGAATTTCACACCCTGCAAGAAGGGGCAGAACGATTGCCTGCCCTTGTTGTGACTCACAACCCCCGTGGTTTGTTGAATTCGGGCTTGCCATTCAGCGTGGGGTAGCTGACCTGGCAACCGCTTGCTTTGTACGCGCTACAACCCCAGAAGTCATAACCGCCGTCCCCTTTCTTTTGCCGTCTCGCCAGGGGCTGGCCGCACTTGCCGCAGTTGAACGTTGCACCCGTCTGAGCAGCCCTGGGCGCCGATGCCATTGGGACGCTGGGCATGCCGCGCTGTTTCGACAGTTCGTCTTCCAGACGGCGGTGCATTCGGGCGACTACGGCGCCGTAGGTGTCCTGCCCCTGGGCGATCCTGTCCAGGTCGCGTTCCAGTTCTCGTGTGAAGTCCAGCTCCACGAAACTGAAGAACCCTTCAAGCTTGGTGATCGTCTCTTCACCCAAGGGGGCGGGCACCAGCTTGCGGCTTTTCTCCTCGATCAGGCCTTTGCTGGTGATGTTCTTCATAATCGAGGCGAAGGTGCTGGGACGCCCGATGCCGCGGCGCTCCATTTCCTTGATGAGACTGGCCTTGGTGTAGCGTGCCGGCGGCTTGGTTTTCTTCTTCTGCAATTCGCTGTTGTGCACCGACAGGATCTGCCTTGAGGAGAGTGAGGGGACCGGGTTGTCTGCTTCAGGCTCCTTGTCATCGTCGGTGTCGTCGCCCTGGAGCAGCTTCATCCAGCCGGGATAGCACAGCGTTTTGCCTGTTGCCGTGAAACGCAGAGGCTTGCCGCCAGGACCGACGGCAAGGAGTTTTGCAGTTCTCACGTCGTAAATGGCGGCTTCGAGCTGGCTGGCCAGCGCACGGATCCGGATCAGTTTGTACAGTGCCCGTTCATCTGCGTCCTCACCGGCTGACTCCTCGGCCCAGTGGGTTGGTGTGATAGCCGGGTGGCCTTCCTGGGCGCCTTCGGCGGCTTTGAAGGTACGTCGCTCATCGACGACCTTGAGTCGAAGAGCTGCCGCTACCTGGCGAATGTCCTCCATGGCTTCGTCTGGAATATTGGGGTTGTCGGTTCGGTGGTAGGTGATGACACCCTGTTCGTACAGGCGCTGCGCGACCTGCATAGTCTTATCCGGATCCCACTTCAGGGCGTTGCTCGCCGCCTGCTGTAGAGAGGAGGAGATAAATGGGGCAGGTGGGTTGCTCTCGGACTTGCGGTTTTCACAGGACTCGACCACAACGTTGCGAGTCGCCGTGACGATCTGGGCCAGGTTGTGATCCTGAATGTAGGGGTGGTCCTTACTCGCGAAGTCAGGTATCGGTTGCCATTCAGCGTACCAAGCGATGCCCATGTCCAGGTCTATGAAGTTCAATCGAACACCGAAGTGATCGATCACTTGGAAGTTGCGAATCTCGCGTTCGCGTAGCACCACCAGGTACACGGCAGGCGATTGCACGCGCCCAGCAGAGGTCGGTTTGCCCATCAGCCTGCGAAGCTCCTGGCTCACCAGGTAGCCGACTATACGGTCCAGGACTCGGCGGCATTCTTGTGATGCCACCCTGTTCAGGTCGATTTGCCGAGGGTTGGCCAAGGCTTCCTGCACGCGCTTCATCGTGATTTCGTTGAAAGTGATGCGCTTGTAGTTCGCAAGCTGCAGAACCTGTTGGAGGTGCCAACTGATGCTTTCACCTTCGCGATCCGGGTCAGTAGCCAGATAGATTTCAGTGGCTTTTTTTGCCGCGGCCTTGATTACCCCAACTGACTTGGCGCTCTTGTCCAGGATCACGTACACGGGGGCGTAGTTCTTGCGCACGCCGGTCGTGATCATTGTGTTGTCCTGGCCAGTGGCCGGGAGATCACGAATATGCCCACCACTGGCGATCACCTGCCAGTCCTCGCCTGGGCGCAGTTTCGCCATCATCGGCCGGAGCTTCTTCAGCTTGCCAGGTGCCTCGATGATCATCAGCTTCATGGGTTGCCCCCTCTCGATTGTTCAGAGAGGGACTCTCGCTGCTGCGCGGGTGGAGCTTCAATGGGAAATGGTCAACCCGAGAGGGGGGCTTTCAGCGGCTAGAGGTCAAGCGTCAGCTGCTGTGCCTGGGCAAAGCCCTTTAGCCACGACGCACGCATCGCGGGGTGATGATAGGGGCAGCTGCACACCCGTAGCCCTTTCCGGGCGGCCGCAGCACCGGCAGTATGCACGGCAGCGTGGGGGTTATTGAACTGACGCCTGTCCACCGGCTTCGAAGGCGTTGATGTTTGCTCCATTGGTCGAGTTCCCCGCAGAACGGATCAATAAAACAGCAGTGTCACGATTGGGCGATTTTTCTGAGTAATAGAAAAAAATGGAATTTCAGAGCAGTAGATTGCCGAAAGTCGGGTAAATAAATCCAGAAACTACACGAATGGCGCGATTTTTTTCAATGTAAATCGTTTGTCAGTCGGTCATGCAAACGGCCGGTTCATCCAGCCACTCAACCGTCCAGATCCAGCGAACAGGAATGCGTGCCGCATGGTCTGGGGACGTTGTCAAACCGTAGTAGTTCGGGGCGTTGACGTCGCTTTCATCGCAGTAACACCAGAAGATGGGACCCACAACTGGACGCTTCGCACCCACGATAACGTATCTGGTTATGTCCCTCTGATCATTGTTCATCTGCGACTCCGACTTTAAGCAATTGCTGAATGAAGTTGGGGGAGGCGATGAAGCGCCTCCCCCAGCACCGATAGCCTCACGAACGGGCCGAAATTTTTAGAACGGGATATCTGGGTCTGGATACTCGTCCAGCCCAGGTGCTGGCTGCGACTGAGGCTGCGATTGCGGTTGCGGACTCGATTGAGGGCTGCGAGGCTGTTGCGAGTTTTGATTTTGCGGAGGTGCCAGGGTCACCTCCGAAATGCGATGGGGAAGAATGGCGATTCGCGATGCCTGGATTTTCAGGGCTTCATACTCGCTGCCGTCTTTTTCCCACCGATCCATTACAGCCCGGCCCATGACCAATACCCGCATACCTTTCTGGAACAGTTTGGCGTATTGCTCCGCGTCCTTGTGCCACCACTCGACGTTAGCCCAGAACCCGCCACGGTCTTCATAGCCGCCTTTACCGTCTGGAATCGAGTTATCGAAGTAGGCGTTAATTCGCAGGAGCCTACGCGGGTCTTTGTTGCCGTTCTGGAACTCCTTGAATTCTGGAGTGGAGCCGATGTTGCCTTCCCAGCCTTGTACGGGCGTACCCATGAGTAGTCTCCGAGGTTATTGGTGTTGCGATTGGTTGGTGTGCTGCTGCAGGCGGCGCATGTACACGGCCTCTGCTTGGCCCATCTTTTCGGCGCACTCGAAGGCCTGTTTGGCGATCGAGTGCAGCAAGCTCATTTGCATGTTCAGGGTGATGCGCTGCAGTTCCATGGCGTAGAGGTCATGCAGCAGCGATTCGGGTGTTCTTGAAGAGCCCATCATCTCCGCCCAGACACCGACGCCCATCCGGCGGTCCGTGACCTGTTGCCACCTGAGGAACTGGGTGCCGGCTTGAGTGTTTTGCTCGGTCAGTCGAACGGGCACGCGGGTGAAGGGATATCGCCGGGCCTGGACCAGCACTTCCTGGGCAAACGCTTTCAGCCCCGACTCCTGCTCTCGACATAGCTCGGCAAACTGGGTCAGCTCCCCCTTACCTTTAAAAGGCTTTAAAAGGCCTTTTAGTGAGGCTGCCTGTTGCAGGCGCTGGAAGGCTTCCTGTTGCAGTGGTCGGAAGGGCGTCTGTTGCAGCACTCCATCGTCGGTGTTGGTCTGGCCCACGCCCATCACTCCTCGCCAGCGTCATCGAAGTGGTCTTCCACTTCGGTTTGCTGTTGGCCGCGAATGATGGGTGGGGCGAAGTCCGACCGGCGTGTGCCTTCCAGGATGTCCTGGGGCATTTCGCCATGGCGTTCGTACATCTTGCGTGCTGCTTCAGCCTTCGCATTGTTCGCGGCGAAGTCATCGCGCGATGCGCCCGAGAAGCGATAGTTCTGGGCCAGGGCAAAGAGCCTACGTAGCACTGCGGCGCCTTCATCGATCCAGGCTTCCATATCGCGACGCCCGACCAGACCGACATGCTGGGCCAGCAAGATACGGCGAACGACTTCGTCGTAGCTGGTCAGCAGGTAGACGGCCTGAAAACCGAGGGGGTTGGAGATGTAAAGCGGAAGGCTGACTGGTTGGATGGAGAGGTTTTGGCTGATAGTAATCGCGGGTGGCAGGGAGGCCATTGCCGTATCGAGGCGTTCTTCAATGGCTTTCAGCGACTCCTTGGACTCGCTGATTTTTTCCTCTATCCGGATCATCCACCAATCGGAGTAGGGATCGTCCTGGCTGGCCCCGCGGGCCATTTTGTTGACTACGTTGCAGAAACCAGAGAGTCCAATAATGCCGGGCTTGAGGTCGTCTTTTTGGCGTCCCATCCAGATGCGCGCGGCGTGGTGTGTATGAAGGGTGAGCTTCACATCACTGCGCAGGGAACCGATGTTGAGCCGGAAATTATCAGCCATGGTGCAGTTTTTCCTTGGGGAGAGGAGTGACGTGCCCATGCTGCAATTCGGCTACTACGGGTGCAGCAAGAAATAGATTGTCTGACGGAAGGGGATTTGTTGCGGTAACTGCATCTATATATAGAAGGGGTGATGCGGGCCGCATCACTCAGTGCGCAGCCAGCACCGGTGTCGGATCCAGGTCGGGTGATGCGGGCCGCATCACTCAGTGTGCAGCCAGCACCGGTGTCGGATCCTGGTCGAGTGATGCGGGCCGCACCACTCAGTGCGCTGCCGGCACCGACTACGGATCCTGGCTGAGTGTTGTGGGCCACAACATCTGAGCGCATTTGGCTTCTGGCTGAAGTCATGGATGTTTGCTCTGGCGAGGTTTCAGCAGATGCAGCATCTCGCTGAGCGTTTGATTTGCAGTCTGTATCGATTCAGGGCTACGTGGGGGAGCCGCTTCCTTTGCCGGCTGGTCAAATGTCTGCCTGGAGGGAGTATCAAGCTTTGGGACTGCAGGCGGATCCCCAGGTTTTTTGTTTGCCTTGTCATCAGGGCTCCAACTGCTGTTGAAGTCGCCACGAGCGGCCAGTCCGACAAGTGACAGCAAGTAACCCAAGGGGTTTTGAACCGTTCCGGATTCGCAGCGGTGTGCCCAATGCTTGATGACTGCGGGTTTCAACTCTAGCGGGACATTCTGCATCGCCGCCACGGCGCGATGTTTTTGATCCGGTGATAGACGATGCAGGGCTTGGAGCAAATCAGCACCAGTTTCATTAGCATCGGGCTGTACATGTACAGAGCTTTTACAAACAACGTTGTTTGTATCTGTATACGTACTATATGAGTTCGGATGCCGAACTGAGTGCGAACTCAGTGTTTTCCGGCTGAGTTCGGATTCCGAACTCTGGTCCAAAGCGTTGCTCTTAGCTGAGTTGTCACTGAGTTCGGATGCCGAACTCAGTGACAACTGAGAGGGATCTTGCTGAGTTCGGATACCGAACTCAGGTTCTCTCAAGGCAGAAGCTGCCTGCACCTTGACCCATGACTGGCTGTTCAGCCGATCTTCGACGATGTCCAGTCGACTCGGTAAGCGCTGACCGACGTCGGGATCGGCAGAGAATTCGCTCCAGGCAATTTCCGCGACTTCGCGTATCACCTTGGTCGGATGCTTCATGGACTGATTGAGTAGCTGCAGGTAGTCCTTGTCGCACTCCATGGCTTCCGCCGGGGTCACCGGTTCGTCATGGAGTAAATAGACATTACCCTGGACTTGGCCACTGAGGTCATTGCGAACGCGTCGACCCAAGCTGAGCCAGCGAGTCAGGCGAAGAGTCACGAGTGCCTTTGAGATAGTTTCACGTGACGCCGGTTTTCCGGGTTGCATGCCCAGGTATGGCCGCAATTGGTCATAGGTGGGGAACGCCGTTAAACCGTCATCGTTAATAAGTAGGCGAAACACCTGCCAGGTGTTTCTCTCAAGCGGTGTCAGCCTGTCGTCCAAGAGCAGACGACGAGGAACCGTCTCGTGAGGGTTACCGCTGAAGATGATGCCGGAGTAAGGCGCGGAGCCGGCAATCCCCGGCGGCGCCGACTCCTTTTTCTGACGCAAATGTGCTTCAAGGTGACCTGAAGCCGAGTCCAAAAGCGACGACAATGGAAACCGAGACAACTTCATAGTTCGGAATCACCTTCCGCCGAAGTCACTACAGGTTGCTGCTGTCGTTGATGATTGGATGCGACGAGTTGGAGCTTACGTGGGCTCCAAGCGTTTCCGTGAGCGGGTGGGTAGAGTCCCTCTTTGATCCAGCTCTGGATTCTGTTCCAGATGATGGCCAAGCTCAGGTTTTCCGAACTCTCATCAGTGTCGCTGTCCTGCGGTGAGTTCAGTTCCTCGGCAACCAGCATGGCGATATCGAGCAACTGAACGCTGTCCTCCAGTTCGACGACCTGATGTTCACTCATCAGGTGGGTCCACCTGTACCAGAGCAGGGCATCCATTTCTTCGCTGAATTCCCGCCACCGGCCTCTGCGTGCCGTTACCCCGATGATCAGGCGTTGCAGGGCAACATCCTGAGGTGACAGGCCGAAGAACTGTTGTAGCATTTGAGTCGTTGCCCCCAGACGCAACGCACGCTCAATCATGCGTACCTCTTCGTTGGATCGTTCGGCTCCTGTAAGAAGTTTCTTCAGAATTTCCCCATCAATGGTGACGGTGCACCAGGACACGGGGGTATTGAGCAGTAGACTCAATACCGACGGTTGCTGGAGCTGGGCCAGTATTTCTGGCTCCAATCCCATCTCAATACAGCGTCTCAGTTGGCCATTGCGCATGTTGTGCAAGATCTGAGACAGAATGGCTTCATTGATTGGTGACTTGGACATTTAGACTCCCTCCCATGATCGTCCGCTATACGCTGTCAGTCGGTGGTGTGGTGTCAGTGAGTGACTGGATCTCCAGATCAATTAACCGTCGGGCTAGGCGAATGATCCGGAATAATTTCACCAAGGCTCCATCGCTCAGCCGGCCGGAGTCGCTTGGCTTCTGGTCTTTAGTGACGGGCTGTCCCAGCAGCAACTGGCCAAGGCCAGCTGCGAATTCGAAATCGGTCAGTGCATCCACCTGGAGTTCGGGCTTTTGCTGAATCATGTTCAGTGCGATGGCAATCGAACCGCTCAAGGACTGGAGCAGCATCAATGTGTGCTGAGCTGTAGCAGTGACTTCAAGCTCATCCTCTGGATGCCGGTAGCTGAATCCAATCCCGCCTTCGACTTCGATGATTTCTCCAGGTGCACCTACCGAGCTGGCAATTTCCCGGGCGAGTTGAGCAATGTGGAGACGGAGTAGGTCCGTTGTGTCGATCTCTCGCTCGATGTACCAAAGATCTGAAATCGGGTGCAGCCCACCGGCTTGAACAGGAATTGCCACCAGTGCGTTTGCCTCGAAGTCCGGCAGCTCTTCACCGTCGATTGCAGCGAGTCGTTGTTTCATGTTCTGAACGCGAGCCGAGGTCGTAACAGGGCTAGCTACGTGACCGTCCAGACGGGCTTGCCGCTCCACCGGAGACATTGGTGAAGGTGGAGTAGGCTCGGTGAGTGGTTGCTTGTGTTGAGTGAGGCTTCCTGGTGTTTTCGATTCTTGGGACGTAGGTGGCTTTTGTTCGGTACCTGGCGTGCTGGTGTTCTCACTTCTTGTCAGGGGCTGCGCTACCTGCCCGGATTCTGAGCCATAAAATGTGCTCTGAGGCATTTCGAGTACTGGAGTAGAGCGGCGGAGCTGATCCTGGCTCTGAGTGATTTCCAGTAGTATTTTCTCGTAACCGAGGTCCAGCGGCTTTTTGAGTTGATCAATCAGCTCGTCCTGGAAGCGCTGGAACAGAAACTCTTCGGCATCACCCTCAAACTGGGACAGGACATCTTGGTAGATCGTGTCGAAGTCTAGGAGCTGCCCCTGCTCCTGGTAATTTCGTTCCCAGCATTGATGAGCGGTCTTTCGTAGAGCAAGCAGTTTTGCAATCCTATCTACTCCTAGTCCCGAATAGAGTAGGCCGGGAACTGCGGGTAATAGGTGACGGATAGCGTCTTGCATGCGGCTTATGTGTGATTGTGATACTGGGTACCCATCGGCCCCCAAACGTCGTGCAAGTTCTCGTTGGGATATCGCGCCCCCAGACTCCTCTTCGTAAAGCGCTCGTGCCTTTTCTACCCCAACGGCACGCTCAATGAACAGTAGCTGACCCTGCAGATCGTTTTCAGCCAAGTGTCCGGTGAGGGAGATGATCTCCCCACGAGCACTATCCCATGGACGAAACAGGCAGTGGAACTTAAAGAACTTTTCGTCCCCGGTTTCACGGTACAACTCATTGAGAATCGCCAGGCGCGTGTTACCACCATTCCGGATGCGAAACTTTTCCTCGCCAGGACGGCGGGTCACCGGGGGAGGTGTATCAAGCCCGCGGTGCCGGATCGATTCTTTGATCTCGTCGTATTTCGGGTTGCGCGTTGTGCGTGGGTTATCGTCGTAGGGCAGCGTTTCATCCAGCGTCAGCAACATGGGAGTATCAACGATGGGATCGCTCATACGTTGAGCTACAGGGGCATTCTGCTGAAACGCCGGCTTCAGCAGTTGCTCTTTCATTGAGGCGATAGAAGGAGAGGGCTTCATGCTTCAGATCCAGGTTGAACGGCTGAGCTAGGGGCAGTCAGCAACTGGTCGATGATTTTGTTGGCTCGCTCAAGAGCCGATTCAAGCTCGGTGAAACGCTCCAGGCGATGAATAATCTCGGAGTTCATAGAGCGAACGTTGGCTCGTGCGTTTTGTGCAATTCGGTTCCGCATCCCATCCGGAAGACGGACGACGAATTTCTCTTCAAGTTGACGTTGTTGGGCGGTCATAGCATTCTCCAATTCCAAATTCAGTTGGGTTCAACGGCGTTTCAATTGATCACTGAGCTGAGTAGGCAGCCCCTTGATGATCAGGGTCCCAGCCTCTTCGTCGTACTCGATCTTCGAGCCCAGGAGGTGGGCTTCGAAGCTGATGGACAGACCTTCGGCTCGGCCGGTGAAGCGACGGAATTGGTTGATGGTGCGCTTATCCACTGGGATCACCGGCGACAGGCCGTAGTCCTTGTTGTGGATATGGTCGTAGAACGCCCGTGGACGATCCTCGTCGATCAGCCCGGACAGTTCTTCCAGGCCCATAGGCTCCCCCGCTTTTACCTGGCTACTGGCGTAGTCGACCAGGGTCCAGGTTTTTTCTCGGGCATCGTCCTCTGGTAGGTCTTCGCTTTCCACGAAGTCACTGAAGGCTTTGAGCAGGGTGCGGGTCTCGGCCGGACCGTCGACGCCTTCCAGGCAGCCGATGAAATCGCGGAAATACTCCGTGGCTTTCCTACCGTTCTTGCCCCTGATGAATGAGATGTACTGCTTCGATTGCTTGTTGTTCTGCCAATCGGAAATGTTGATCCTAGCCGCCAGGTGCAGCTGGTTAAGGTCCAGATGACGCGACGGGGTCACGTCCAGCTCGGCGTTCACCGTCACGCCTTCGCTGTGGTGCAGCAGGGCGATCGCCAAGTAGTCGGTCATGCCTTGCTGGTAGTGCGCGAACAGCACATAGCCGCCCACCGAGAGGTTGGACTCCATCAGCTTTTGCAGATGTTCGACCGCAATCCGGCTGAACGCGGTGAAGTCCTTGCCGCCGTCCAGGTATTCCTTCAGCCAGCCGCTGAACGGATGCGCACCAGACTCGGCATGGAAGAAGCCCCAGGCTTTGCCTTGCTTGGCGTTGTAGCTTTCGTTGAGCTCGGCGAGCAGGTGCTCGATGGCCTGGGACTTGGCCAGTTCGGAGTCACGGGCGTGCAGGATCGCGGGCAAGCCATCAGGTTTTTTGTCGATCAAATGGACAATGGCGTGGCGAATAGGCATCAGATTGTCTCCTGCGAATGCTGTGTCGGCATGCGATCCGCGCGGCGAGCGCGGGCGATTGCGTTCAGGCCTGAGCGGTAGTCGCTGGCCGTCGAAGAGGTGAAGATCGATCCACGACCGACCTTTGTTAACTTGATATGCCCGCCCTGAGTGCGGGTGACGGTCCAGCCGTTGGCAATCGCAAACTCCACCAACTGTTGGTGTTTTTTACGAGTGAGCAAAGGACTATGCATGGGCGTTTTCTCCCGTCTGCTTGCGGTCGACTTCACCGGCAAGTGCATTCCCAACCTCTATGGCGATGATCTCGGCTTCGTCTCCAGGGAAGTGGGTACCGAGGTCATTGAGGAACTGTCGTGTTGCCTCCCGAGCACCCGGAATGCGGAAAATTACCGTGCAATGTTGAACATCGACCTGGGGCTTCAGGTGGGGCATGACTGCCACTTTCAATGCACAGCCTTGTAGGTGGCGGGGTATCCACACTGACCAGAAGTAGCTGGAGATCAATGCTCCGGCGCAGAGGAGGTCAACAGAGAGGGTTCCGCAAGTCGTGACGGCCAGGTCGATGTAGCCAAGTTGTTTGAACTCCAGCAGGTCGTTTTTCATGCTTGCCGGTACCACGGTGCTGTGATCGCGAGCCAGACGACCGATCGCCTGGGCGAGAGCGTCCAGCTCCACGGGATTGATACCGGTTCTGTGAGCATGAACGACAGCCGAAGCCTCAAAGAGTGTGTTGGCTGGAATTGATGGGAAGAGGGGGGCGCTATAGTGCATGGGACACCTCGTCCTTGAGCTCCACGACGTCGTAGCTGCCGCATTGCGGGCAGATGTTGACTTCGACCTCGCCGTCGGGAGAGGTCGGAGCTGGAATGCAGTGACGCACCTGGTTGAGTTGGTAGTGGGAATTGCAGCCACGGCACCAGTGCGTTATCGAATTCGTATCAATGATGGTCATACTCCTGCTCCTTGCCAGCCGCTGCTGGCACTGAGGTTCGCAAAACGGGTTTGGTGAGGAATGAAGGCGGTGCGCACGGTCCCGGTAGGGCCATTACGAGCCTTGCCGATGATCAGTTCGGCGATTCCCTTGAACTCGGTTTGCGGGTGATAGACCTCGTCGCGGTATACGAACAGGATGACATCGGCGTCTTGCTCAATTGCCCCTCCATCACGCAGGTCCGCGTTGATAGGGCGTTTGTTCGGGCGGCGCTCCAGCTCCCGGTTGAGTTGGGAAAGGGCAATGACCGGGCAATTCATCTCTTTGGCCAGAGCCTTGAGCGATCGAGATATGGCGCCGATCTCATTCGCCCTGTTCTCTTGACCTGGGCAGCGCATAAGCTGCAGATAGTCGATCATGATCAGAGACGGGTGGCCGAACCGACGTGCTGCGCGTCGCGATTTGGCCCTCAGCGCCGCAGGAGTGAGGTCTGAGGAGTCGTCGATTACCAGGCGTTCGCCGTAATCGTTGATTCGTCCGACCGCGTACGTCAGTTTCGGCCAGTCCTCATCATCGAGCGTGCCCTTCAGCAGTTTCCCGAGATCGAGGTGTCCGAGAACTGCCATCAGTCGATAGAGGAGGGCTTTTGCCGGCATCTCTACACTGAAGACCTGAACCGTCCGGTCGGGCTTCTTGTGCAAGGCCGTGTCCACGAAGTTTAGTGCCAAGGACGTCTTGCCCATCGACGGTCGAGCACCAACGATGATGAGATCTGCCTCCTGGAAGCCGGAGGTCATATCATCCAGATCATCCAATCCCGAGGGCACGCCCGTGACCGTGACGTTACCGTTGAAGTGCTCGTCGATCTGCTCGACGACGGTGTTCAGGCATTGGTTGACGTTCACAAAGTCTGATGAGTTTTTGCCTTCGCCGAGGGCGAACAGTTGTTGTTCAATCGACTCCTGAACCTCGGTTGCATCTGCCTGCGGGTCAGTCGCTTCGCGTGAGCATTGAAAGCCCACGGACATCAGTTGCCTAAGCTGTGAGCGATTGCGCACGATGTGTGCGTAATGCTCAATGTTGGCCACCGACGGAATGTTTTTGGCCAACTCGACCAGATAGGGTAACCCTCCCGCCTCGGAAGGCGTTTCCAGAGCGTCATGCACCGTCACTATGTCGAACGGAACGGATTTGCTGGAAAGCGTGGCTATCGCTCTGAACAGCAACCGGTGCTCATGTTGAAAAAAGTCTTCGGGCAGCAACCTGTCCGCGACAAGATCCCAGGTGTTGTTATCCAGCAATAGACCGCCCAGGACACCTTGTTCTGCCTCGAGCGAATGAGGCGGTGAAAGATCGAGATGATTCATTTGCGTGCCTCCTGCTCGATTTGCAGGAAGCCGCTACCGCCGCGGGCGTCGAGTGCTTTGACCATCTCCACTTCGACCTTGGCCGAGTTGACCATCACCTGGGCAACCTCGGCGACGGCCTTGGCACGTTCGATCTCCAGCGGTTTGTCTCGATCAAGCAAGGCTTCGATCGTGACGAACAAGTGGTTACGCAGATCCTCAATCTTGTTTTTCATGCTCGACCTCACGAATGGCGCGCTTGAGCTTGCCGACGGCGCGAATGGCTGATTTCAGCTCTTCTGGATAGCGGTGGATGGTGTTGCGCCTCATGCGCTCTGCACGGGTGATGAGTTCCAGGTTTTCAAGAACGATGCGGTTCTTGTTGCCGTCCTTGAAACAGATGCAATGGCCGGTAGGTATCGGACCGTTGTGTTCTTCCCAGAGCAGGGCATGCACGGATACCCAGTCGGCTGGTGGATAACCTGTATCGGTGACTTTGCGCTGCAGGTAGCCCTCGGGTGTAGTTCGGGTACTACCAACCGGGAGCCAGTTCCCTGGCTTGCTACCTTTCTTGAACTGCGTATCAGCAGCGCGGCCTCTTACGGGAAGCCCCTTCAGGCCTTGGTTCCATGGTCGATGACCAAGGGGGAATCGGCTGGCTTCGCCGCGTTTATTCACCTGTTGGCCGCATGCGGCAAGGCTCTGCTTGAGGTACTCCTCGCTTTTATGCAAACCCAGTTGATTTGCTTTTTTGTAGACCTGCGGCACAGTCACGCCAAGATCAACGGCGATCGATTCCGTGGGTTCGTCCGCATACCGGGCTGTGAGTTCGGCCTCTTCGGCCAGGGTCCATTGGCGGCGGCGGGGTACAGGGCGGCTTCTATTGATCCTTGCTGCGTGCGCTCGCTCCATTGCGGCTTTTGCCAAAGGTGAAAGTTTGACAGTGGCTGTCATCTGGCACCCCCAGCTGGAAGTGCAGCTTTAGCGTTCTGTCCTACACCTCGGTGTAGGCGGACTTTCTGACCTTGTGTCCAGCCCGCATTGAGCGAGCCAGTGTCGTAGCCCTTAGCCTCAAGGGGTTCAATCTCCTTGAGGCTCAGGGCAGGGTGGTGGAACTCCAGGTAGGCTTTGATCTCCTGGTCAGTCTTTTCATCCATTGCCCCGGCGAATTCAGCCACTTTGTAGCTGACAGCATTCAACCAACCTTCAGCGAACAGTTGACCGCGACGGCGTTTGGTTTTCAGCTGACAGCGTTTTTGCTGGGCAACAAATTCTTGCCGAGCAGCCACCAACTGGTGGTGGAGTGCCGAATAGGCATGTGCTGCTAGCTCAGGGGAGATCCCCTTTCCCAGGAATTTGAAGGACCATCCTTTCAATACGTTGAAGTAGGCCAGGTAAGAGCCATCGAAGGCCTGTGCGCAGATAGATGCCAGGCGGTGCGCCCAGTCCTGCGGTGCACGTTTAGTTCCGGTCGCTACACTGACCTCATCAATGGAGTGTGCCACCACCTCAAGGGATTCGAGGTTGTACTGCTTCATCAGCGCTCTGGCCTGACGCAGTGCAGTTTCGACCTCGGTTGGTGATGCACCTTTGGAGTTCGCCAGCGCGAAGCACTTGGCGACTTTGTCCAAGACTTTCTGCTTGTCCATCATGCAGCCTCCAAACGTTTGGCCTTCGTTGCTGCCAACGCAGTCTTGTAGCTGGCCTTCGCCTCTTTCTGCGTCTTGCACCACTCGCCAGTGGCGCGGCTAGTGCGCATGCGGTATCCCGCTTCGTAGCCAGAAATGCGGCACTTCTCCCGATACTCGACTTTCGGTTTCTCGATGCCCAGCCACTCATGGAAGTTCAGCCCGGTGTCCTCGCTCTGGAACTGCTCATAGCGCGTTGGCTTCGGTAGTGCTGGCAAATGAGCCAAGGCGAAGCGTTCGCCATCCCGGGTCGCGCGGTACACGACCTCATCCTGTGGGCAAAAGGCTGGGGGCTTTCCGCACGACATGAGGCCTGCAGCGACCAGCCCGTCGAGGTGCCGACCGTCGTCGCAACCAGGACTGGTGAGAAAGTGGTTTCGGCTCACCGTGCGTCGATATCGGTTGTCGGGCGACAAGCCGAGGGTGTGCCAAAGAAGGCTGAGTTGCTCTTGGCTAACCGTTTGAGCGCTCATGCCTGACCCTCCTGTTTTTCACATGCAGGAGATAAAGCGTCCTTCCACAGACGAAGGGTCTCGCGTTCATCCGACGTCAATGCGACTAGGGCGATGGCATCAGCTACTTTTTCCTGAATGGCTTGGAGTCGATCCTCTACAGTTGACCCGTCGTCATAGGCGAGATGGCTTGTTATGTCGTGGATGACGTCATACCGGATCGAGGTCAGGTTGTTTATGCGGTATTGCGTGATCGTCCACCCATATAGACGAGCTGGTTCCTTGAGTTCATTTCTGACGTAGAGATTGAACTCGATCGCGTTACGCACGGTGTGGTGCTGTCTTGCGCGATTGAGGATGAGCGCAGTTTTGATAACGTCCAGCTGCTGCTCATTGGTCTCGGCTGGGAGGGGGTAAGCACTGGCTACAAGCTGTTTAGCCCGAGCAAGACGTGCTTCCTGGCGACGTTTCGACTCTTTTTCTGATCGCACGCGCTTTTCCTTCGCATGCTCGACCTGAGTATTCACCGAGTAGATGAGATGAGCTGCATCCTGCAGGAGTTTGCGCTGCTCTGGGGTCAGGTGTTCGCTGAGACGACCCAATACACCAGTGCCCATTTTCCAGCGGCCGTCGCTAAGCTTGCGGATTTCGCGTGCTGTGTTAGTGAGTTTGGTCTGAACGGCGCGTAGCTCCTTTGAGCTGTAGGACTGATTCAGTTTTTGCATTACTTCAGGCGTAATGCCGCTGGCGTCGGTAATGGATGGCTTCGCCATATCAACGACCCTCCTTCACCAGCTTGGCTACCCTTTCCTCGGTCAGGGCTTCGAAGCGATCACGCCATTCAGGGAAGACCTCGATAGCCAAGTTACGGATGGTAGTCAGTGCCGACGGAGCAACTTGATCCGCAGGCTTTTTGTACTCCAACCGGTGGGCAGGCATGCCCCGGGAGGCGGCTTCGCGAAAAACTACGGCCGCGGGGACGGTGGTTTCCAGGACGTTGATTTCAGGGTTGTCCTCGAAGATTTCACGCACAGACCGTTCGATCATCTGTGCATCTTTAGTCCGGTCGAGGTTGTTGACCACGATATGAACAGGAGGGATGTTGAGGCCGAGACGCCCGTAAGCACGCAGCCCATCCAGCATCTGCATAGTGCCGCGGCTGAACTCCCGTGCAGCGAGCATGTTCGGCGGAAGTGGTGATATAGCCAGATCAGAGGCTAGGATGACCATTTCCAACATGGCCGAGCGGGCGCCCTGGGTGTCGATCAACACCAGGTCGAAATGATCTTTGAAGGCCGGCATTAGGCTTGCTAGGCGCAACCGTCCGTCGGGTGCCTGTAGCAGCAAGTTTATGAGTTGGTTATTGGCGTCGTTCGACAGCACCAGGGAGAGGTTCGGGATTGAGGTGCTTGAAATGATCCGATCAAAATCCGTCACGTTGAAGGCGAGCAGGTCGTAGATGCCGCCCTGAGCTTCCTCTACCAACTGGTAATACGACGAAAGGGAGGGCTGGACAGGGTCCAGGTCTATGAGGAGGGTTCGAAGCCCAGCATCCGCGCACAAAGCGCCGAGATTGCTAGACGTCGTGGTCTTGCCGGTACCGCCTTTGGTCGAAACGACCGATGTGATTTTCATTTTTGAAGCCTCTAATGTGGGGGTCATTAGAGGCTGCGAAGCCATGCTCGTATCGTGGAGAGCCTTATTTTACGGGGCCTACAGCTAACCTTTAGTCCAATTGTCTTTTAACCAATTGGTCGTAGGTTCGAATCCCACACGACCCACCATATTTGCAGTAGAAGAAAATCCGGAAAACCCACGAAAGTGAGGGTTTCCGGATTTTTTTTCGTCTGCGTGAATGTTTCCTTGATGTCTGTGCAGGGTCGGTCAGCAGTTGGCCCGGTTTTCGCGTTCAGCCTTTAGCGGGCGATGTTTTCTTTCGCAGGAATCTTGACGCCATTTTTCAAACGATCTAGCATGCCCCGCTGCAATGATGTCATTATGACATCTGTTGCTGGCGGGCCTCGCGGCGAGAGCTGTTTGAGTAAGCACTCCACAAGACGCTGCCGCTGAGCCTATTGCTACGTACTCTCGCTCTCGCGAGTGTGATCAGCCGTTGTAGAAAGTCGAACTTCACCCTCAAAAGGATTTGCCAATGTCGCTACGCGTCGCTCTGAGTTCCCTTGCCTTGCTGTTCGTTTGCTTCGGCTTGATAGGTTGCGCCTCCACCCTCCAGAAGCCCATCGAGCTTGACCAGCAGTTCTGGGGCGACAAGAGCCAGAGCATCGGTGTGGCTATGACGACCCTGCCACCTTCGGAACTGGCCCTGGTAGGCAATCAAGGGCTGCTGGATCTGGCGATCAACAAAGGCATCAACAGCAAGCTCAGCGATCAGGTTGCTACCTGGAAACTGAATGATGCCGCTACCATTCCCGACGAAATCGTTGCCAAGCTGCTGGCCAAGGGCTACAAAGCCAAGAAAGTGGACGAGGTAGTCGACCTCAAGGTCTATAAGGAGACTGCGTTTCACGATGGTTTTTTCAGACGCGACCTGACCCCGCTTCAAGCAAAGTTTGGCGTGGATCGCTTGCTGCTTATTTCCTACACCGCAAGCGGTGCCTTTCGCAGTTACTACAGCATAGTTCCCACAAGTGTCCCCACTCCGCAAGTAGGCGGCATCGGCGCGGTGGTAGATCTGCATGACAATCACCTGCTCTGGTACAAACCCTTCGCTGTTGTCCACCCCGCTCAAGGCGAATGGGACCAACCGAACTACAGCAACTTGTCCAACGCGTTCTATCAAGCTGTGGACAGCAGTCGCCAACTGGTGATTACTCCTTTCGCACAATGAAGATCTGGTATTGCGCATTCCTGTTGGCCGGCGGCGTGCTGCTGACGGGATGTGTCGAACATTCAGTTTCCGAACCCGATTTCGACGATCCATCCGCACTGCCTTACGTCAATGCCCACGGTGTGAGTGTGGAGGTGCAGCTGCCGCCCGAGGGCTTTGTCACCGCGAGCATGGTCATTGACGCCAAGACTGCGCAAAACGCCATGCAAACTAGCGACACCCTGACGCGAAGTGCGGTCAATGCCGGTGGTCTGGTAGGCCTGCTGGCGGCCAGCGCCATCAATACCCGAACCGGTGTCGGTGCACTCGAGCGCGATGCCAGGGCCAGCGCACAGAATGACGCTCGGCCCATGGCCGCGCTGCTTGACGACCAGGGCCTGCAAGACGTCCTGCAGCGACGTTATCGAGAAGCGAGTCAGGCTGCCGGACTCAGGTAAGCACAAGGACTGGTCAGCGCACGGTTGCTGATTACCGCGCAACTGGTGCTCAGCGCTGATCGCAGCCGTTTTGTCCTGGTCAGCCGAACACAGGTTCAGGACATTGCGGGTTCGGTTCTCTATCAGCGGCGGATCGAGGTCCTGGGCAAGCCATTCCGTCGTTGCGGCGAGCAGTGCGTGGATGACGGGCACCTGGATCAGGCCAGGGTGAATGAGCAGCTGCAAGTGTGCATTGCCGAAGCCATGCGTGTGTTGACGCAGGATTTAAATGTCACCGATAGCCATTTCAGCCGCGAGGAGACCATCCGTTACGTACTTGATGGCCAGCGCATCGTCGAGCGTGGACAACTGCTGCCTTCTTCCGATGGATACCACCGCTATCGCAACCTGGACGGAGCGCTCAAGTCGGTGCCTGTTGTCTTCGAGAATACAGCGAGCGAAACCACTCTTCCCTGATCGAGCTGATCCTTCAGGGCGACACCTGGGCTTCGGTAGCGAGCGCTATCTAGCAAAGTGGCCTCAGCCGAGAGCATTAAATGCGCGGGTTACTTGGCCCAATTCGTTGCACCAAGAACCACAGGATGGAGATGAGACCATAAAGGCTGGACTTGCCCCTACCAGACAGGAGACTAGCCAGCGGAGAAGGCACGCGCAAGCGGTCAGGATTTTCTAGGAAATTTCAGTCAAGGGAAAGCGAGTTGTCTTGTTGGCAATGAAAAACCGATGACGGCTGAGGCTGAGTTAGAAATTGACGGCAAAAAATATAAATGTAATAGTGTTGGTTACACACAGTTTGGGTGTCCGCGATGCCTACCAGCACACGCTTTGCCGTCGCGATTCACACACTTGCAGCCATTGCCGTGAGTGGTGGCAGGCCTATGCGCTCTGAAGACCTCGCCTATAGCGCCAACACCAGCGCTGTGGTGATCCGTGGACTGCTTTCGCGTCTAAGCGCGGCAAAACTTACGACCTCTCAACTGGGCGCTGGCGGCGGTGCGCTGCTGGCAAAGCCGGCGGCGCAGATCAAGTTGCTGGACGTGTATCGAGCGGTAGAAGCTCCGGAGCTTTTTTCCTTGCACCGCACGCCTCCCTGCGAAAGCTGCGCGGTTGGCGGAAATATCCTGGCGGCGATACAACCTTCATTGGATCGCGCGCGTCAGGCGCTTGAGATGGAATTGGCGAAGGTCAGCGTTGCCGACATCGCCGAGGAAGTGGCACGGCTGGGCAAATTCACCATTCCTTTGGCGTGGTGAGTTTTTACTGATAAATGTAACTGTGTTGGTGACATACTTGTGAGGTGTTGGCATGAGCATAGGCATCATTGGAGCAGGCAACTTGGGCGGTGGATTTGCTCGGGCACTGGCCAAGAAGGGTATCCCCGCGTTGATTGCCAATAGCCGGGGGCCGGAGTCGCTGAGGGCATCAAGGCCCTGGATATCGGTGGCAGATCCTCCCGCGTGGTGTCTTCGGAACTGGTGCCCGTGTGGTAAAGGCGTTCAATCACCTGGATGCAAAGGTGCTGGCCAATCTGGACGTGCCTAATGGCCAGCGGGTGTTTTTTCTCGCCGGTGACGATGCCGATGCCAAGGCGGATGTCGCCAAGCTGATAGGGCAACTGGACCTGACGGGCATCGACCTGGGGTCGCTGGAGTCGGGCGGGAGGTTGTTTGAACTTCCGTTTGGTCCGTTGTCTGTTATCAACTTGGTGAAGATATAAGCGTCGATCAGGGGTAGGCAGCTTCTTCTGCGGCCAACGCCAGCCATTGTTGTATCGGCGGGTAAGCCAATACATTGTCTACATAGCCCTGCAAAGTGGTGGGCACGGCAATCCCATAACGGCGGAAACGGAAGACCACCGGAGCAAACATCGCATCGACAATACCGAAGTCACCACAGAGGAATTGTGTTGAACCACTGACCTCGCGTAGATGGTTCCAGATGGCGAAAACCCGCTGGATATCCTCCCGGGTATCAGCGCTCAGCTCTTCAGGGATATCGCCGGTGTTCAGGCCGAACGACATCTGAGTGCGCAGGTCGCTGAAGCCCGCGTGCATTTCCGCCGCTGCGGCCCGTGCCAAAGTCTTGAGCCGAGGTTCCTCGGGCCATAGCCGGGCAGTAGGGTAGGTCTCGGCAATGTATTCGCAGATGGCCAGGCTGTCGTTGATCGCGAGGTCATCGAGCAGCAGTACCGGCACCTTGCCGGAGGGCGAATACTCAAGAATATGTTGCCGGGTCGTGCTCTGTTCCAATTTGACCTGAAGGGTTTCAAATGAAATATCGGCCTTCACAAGAGCCAGCCATGCGCGTAATGACCACGACGATTTATTGAAGTCGCCAATAACCAGTTTGATGGACATTGTTCCCTCTAGCTTGTGTGATGAACGAGGTGCTAAGTTTGGCCGCCGGGTTTTCCACCGTCTTGTACAAAACTGGACAGGCCATGCATGAAACGCCGTGTCACCAAGCCCCTGGTGATGACAAAGACTTTGTTCGGTTCTGGCGCATCGCTGAAGGTGATTGCGAGCTGTTATCCGCACGCTACAGCACTCAATCCTTCGGCCGGCATTCCCATGATCGATATGCCCTTGGCGTGATCAGTGGCGGTGTTGAAAAGCTTTTCTACCGTGGCAGCCACTCCCTGGGGGGCGCCGGCAGTCTGGTCACCATTACCCCCGGCGAGATTCATGACGGTTTGCCAGGGTACGACCAGGGTTGGATGTACCGAATGCTCTACATCGACCCGCAATGGCTCAATCGGGTGGTGTTCCAGGGGCGTTATGCGAGCGATCACATCCACCTGTTTCAAACAGCCCTGGGTCCGGCCTCGGACTTTGCCCGAACCTTTTTGCGTCAACATCAAATCATTGAAAAGTCCCCTCCCGGCCTGGAGCGGGAAACTATCCTGTTGGACTTGCTGGCTCAATTGTTCGAGCGTTGCGACGCGGCCAGTGCATCGGTCGGTGCGGCTGAGCAGCACGCGGTGAAACGACTCAAGCAGAAACTCGAAGACGAGTTCGACCAGCCGATCTCCCTGGAAGAACTAGCCCGGTGGGTGAATCTTGAGCCGCTCTATCTGATCCGGGTGTTCAAGAAGCACGTTGGCGTCTCCCCGCACAGCTATCAGATCCAGAAAAGAATTGCCCGGGTCCAGGGCCTGCTGCGCACTGGGGCGAGCCTCGCCGAAGCGTCATTGGCCTGCGGTTTCTTCGATCAAAGCCATATGAGCCGGGCGTTCAAGAAAGTAGTCGGTGTCACCCCCGGCAGTTTCCGAAACGCCGACAATGAAAACCATCCGTCGACAGGGAATGCCTGAATAAAGGTTTTGAATCGGCAGAACCCCGAACCTGCTCCGTTTCAACGGGGCTAGGGATTTTCCTACCCCGTTCCCCATCATCCCTACCCTGAAATAGGGATGCTCCGATAGTTGCGCTGATGTCGCTGGGCCACTCTTTCTCCAGGCCACCAGAAATACCGGCACAGCGCTTTTACCTGATGCGCGACCGGTCTTCCGGTTTTCTGACCCGCCCTGATCTGGAGAGACGAAGGTGAAAGGACAGACGCTATCTTCCCCTGTGAATCTGACTCTGCTACCTGCGGTCTTGAGCGGTGCGCTCGGTTGCCTGGCGATCCTGCTCGGCATGGGCCTGAGCGGTCTGGCCATCGGCAGCTGTGTCGCCGTGCTGTTGGGCGCGCTGTTGATGGGCACGCTTGCCTTGCGTGCCCTGAGCGCCGGGCAACGCCATCAGGAACAGGAACTTGAGCAATGGCGCAAGCCAGCGCCGGTGTCGCCGGATGAGGGACTGGGCGAGGTATGCAGCCAGGTCCTGCCGATCTGGTGCCGTCAGATCGACGCGGCCCGTGGCCTCAGCGAAGAGTCGATTCTCAAGCTCAGCAATCGTTTCGCCACCTTGTCGGGTGACATCAGCGCTTCAGCTTCCAGGGACGCCGGGCAGACTTCCGGGACCCGGTTGGTGGCGATCCTCGAGGTCGGTCAACGTGACCTGGACGCGATTATGGTCGCGTTGCGCGGCGCCCTCCTGCGCAAGGAGTCGGAGCTCAAGGAAGTATTGATGCTGTCCGACTTCACCTCGCAGTTGCAGGAGATGGCCAAATTTGTCGGTGATATCGCCCGGCAGACCAATCTGCTGGCGCTTAACGCGGCCATCGAGGCGGCCCGCGCCGGTGAAGCCGGCCGCGGTTTCGCGGTGGTGGCGGATGAAGTGCGCAAGCTGTCCAGCCTGTCCGGTGATACCGGTCTGAAAATCAGCGAAACAGTCAACACGGTCAATGCGGCGATCGCCAGGACGGTCGAGCTGTCCCGGCATCAGGCGCAGCAGGACTCGCAAACCCTGGCCCATTCCGAACAACTGGTGTCCCAGGTCATCGAGCATTTCCGGCACAACGCCCAGGCCATCGTCGACACCAGCAGCTCCCTGCAGCAGCAGAGCGAAAACGTGGCGAGCGAGATTGCCGATGTGCTGGTGGCGCTGCAGTTTCAGGATCGGGTCAGCCAGATGCTCAACCTGGTCAACAACGACCTCGGCAAGCTGCATGAGCAGATGAACCAACGTCAACAACTCAGCCAGGCCGGCGTCACGCCGCCGCCAATCGGCGCCCATGACTGGCTCGAGCAACTGGCCAGTACCTACACCATGCCAGAGCAGCACGCGATTCATCACGGCAAGTCCCTGGCTGGCAATGCTTCATCCGACATCACCTTTTTCTAGGGAGTATCCCCCATGAACAAAACCATTCTGATCGTCGATGACTCCGCCTCCATTCGCCAGGTGGTCAGCATCACCCTCAAGGGCGCCGGTTACGACGTGATCGAGGGCTGTGACGGCAGAGATGCGCTGAGCAAGCTTGACGGTCGCAAGATCCACCTGATCGTCAGCGACGTGAATATGCCGAACATGGACGGCCTCAGCTTCGTCAAGGCCGCCAAGCAGCTGCCGGCCTACAAGTTCACGCCGGTAATCATGTTGACCACCGAAGCTTCGGAATCGATGAAACAGCAGGGCCAGGCCATTGGCGCGAAGGCCTGGATGGTCAAGCCCTTCCAGCCGGCCCAGATGCTCAGTGCCGTGTCCAAATTGATCATGCCGTAGCCGTCCGGGACGCCCTGGAAAGGAGATTGTCATGCCACACACCATGCCTTGCCTGCGCCGGATCCTGGTTCTTGAGGGACCGCTGACCATCTACACCGCGACCGAGCGCCGGGACCTGTTGCTGGAACTGTTTCCCCTGGCGCAAGAGGTGGAGATGGACCTGGGCAGTGTCGACGAACTGGACACCGCCGGCCTGCAGTTGCTGGTGCTGGCCAAGCAGGAGTCGATCCGTCAGGGCAGCACCCTGATCCTGAGCAATCACAGCGCCGCGGTACTCCAGGCCTTCGACTTGAGCGGCTTGCACCACTATTTCGCTGAGCCGCTTGCCGCTCATGCGCAGAGAGGCTGACGCCATGACCTCGCCGATGAACCTGGACGATGTGCTGCAGACCTTTATCGCCGAAAGCCAGGAGCTGTTGTTGCTGATGGAGGATGCACTGCTGCAGATCGAGCAGGTCCCCGATGACGTTGACACCATTAATGCGTTGTTTCGCGTGGCCCACACCATCAAGGGCTCTGCCGGCCTGTTTGGCCTGACCCCCATCGTCGCCTTCACCCATGTGGCGGAAAGCGTGCTGGACCGGGTCCGCGGCAATGAGCTACGGGTCGACGAAGCACTCAGTGCGTTGTTCCTGCAGGTTCGCGACCACCTGGGCGAACTCATCGACCTGCTCGCCAGCCATGGCGACCTGCAAGGTCTCACCGCCGACCACGAGCGGCAGGGCAGCGCGTTGGTTGCCCGGCTCAATCGTTACCTACAGCCGTCGCTGGCGCCGGAACAAGCGGCGCCCGTGGACACGCCGGCGAGCGATTCGGCGGATGGATTTCGTCATTGGCACCTGTCGCTGCGTTTCGGCGCCGATGTGCTGCGCAATGGCATGGATCCCTTGTCCTTTCTGCGTTACCTCAAGAGTTTCGGGCAGATCACCGGGGTCGTCTGCATGACCGACCGCCTGCCCGAGGTCGCGGCCATGGACCCGGAAAGCTGCTACCTGGGGTTCGAGTTGGGGTTTGTCAGTGAGGCCGATCAGGCGACTATCGAAAGCGCCTTCGACTTCGTTCGTGAAGACAGCCAGATCTGCGTGCTGCCGCCCACACGCCAAGTCGCGGACTTCCAGGCGCTGATCGGCCGCCTGGGCAGCGACCCGGAGGTTTTGCTGGAGGCGTTCATCGCTTGTGGCTCGCTGACCCGGGAGGACTGGCTGCAGGCGACTCAAGCAGCGGCTCCCGAAGCCGTGCTGGACCCACCGCTACCTCAAGCTGACGGGCAGTCCCGTGCCAAGGCTCCGAGGGAGGCGCGCGCGGTCGAGGGCAACCTGATTCGCGTCGATGCCGGCAAGCTGGATCAACTGATCAATCTGGTGGGCGAACTGATTATCGCCGGCGCCGGTGCCAACCTGGTGGCGGTGCGTAGCGGTATCGGCGAGATGATCGAGGCCGCCAGTTCCCTGTCGCGTCTGGTCGAGGAGGTGCGCGACAGTGCCCTGACCCTGCGCATGGTGCAGATCGGCGCCACTTTCAACCGCTTCCAGCGGGTGGTCCGCGATGTCTCCAAGGAACTGGGCAAGGACATTGTCCTGGAGGTCAACGGTGCGGAAACCGAACTGGACAAGACCGTGGTCGAGCGCATTGGCGACCCCCTGACCCACCTGGTGCGCAACGCCATGGATCACGGCATCGAAGCCCTGCAACTGCGCCGCGAGCGGGGCAAACCGGCGCAGGGCTGCGTTCGCCTCAACGCCTATCACGAGGCCAGCAGCATTGTCATCGAAGTCTCCGACGACGGTGGTGGCCTGAACAAACAACGGATTCTGGCCAAGGCCCGGGAGCGGGGGCTGCTGGCCGAAGGGCAGGTGCTGGCGGACAAGGACATTCTCAACCTGATTTTCGAGCCGGGTTTTTCCACCGCCGAGCAGGTCAGCAGCCTCTCCGGACGCGGCGTGGGCATGGATGTGGTGAAGCGAAACATCCTTGCGCTGCGCGGCAGCGTCAATCTGGAAAGCGAGGAGGGCGTCGGCACCACGGTGCGCATCCGTCTGCCACTGACCCTGGCGATCATCGATGGCTTTCTCATCGGGGTCGGCAAGGCCTCTTATGTGGTGCCCCTGGACATGGTCGAGGAGTGTATCGAGCTGAGCGCCGATGATCGCAACAACCAAGACTATCTGGACCTGCGCGGCTCGGTGCTGCCGGTCCTGCGGCTACGGGAGATGTTTGCCATCAACGAGCCGCACCATGGCCGTGAAAACATTGTGGTAGTGCATTACGCCGGCGTTCGGGTGGGGCTTGTGGTTGATCAACTGTTGGGTGAATTCCAGACCGTGATCAAGCCGCTGGGCAAGCTGTTCGGCAGGGCCCATGGATTGGGCGGTTTCACCATTTTAGGGAGCGGCGCGGTGGCGCTGATCCTGGATATTCCCAACTTACTTGGGCAAGTCGCCAGCCAGCAGAAGCACGGCACGACCCTCAGCCCTGAACTGACTCAATAGCCTTCACCCTGGAGTGCAGCCTCATGACCGTCAAAAAGAATATCTCGCTGTTGGTCGCGTCCGCCCTGCTGGGCATCCTGATCCTGGGGGCCGTCAGCCTCTACCTGATGGGCGGGGTCAGAACCATGGCCAGCTATGCCCAAGTCAATACGGTTCCCAGTGTGGTCTTGCTGGACCAGGTGGCCGAGACCCTGGCCGATAGCCACGTTCATCAGTGGCAGAGTCTTTCCGCGCCGCTCGACAGCCGCTCTTCGCCGCTCGACAAGGCTCAGGCGTCGGTGACCCAGGCACTGGATCGCTATCAGAAAGAGTTGATTTCCGACGATCATGACACGGCGTTGCTCAATAGCCTGCGCAGTCGCATCGATGGCTATAACCATGGCCTGGAACGTTTCGACAGCCTGCTCAAAGGGGGTGATCAGGCAGCGGCGCGCGGCCTGTTGCTCGACAGCGAAGCGGCTCTGGATAAAGTCACCGCGGCCTTGAGCGATATGCGCCAGTACAACCTGGAGCTGGGCAGCAAGGCGGCCCAGGCCGCGACCGCCACGGAGCAGACCGCGTTCTATACCGTGGTCCTGGTGGGGGGCGTCACCCTGCTGGTCACCATCCTGCTGGGCGTTTTCCTGGCTCGAGGCTTGTTGCGCACCCTGGGGGGGGAGCCGGATGAAGTCCGGGTTCTGACCGATCGCCTGGTCACCGGTCAATTGGAAGCCATGACCAGTGGCAATGCTGCAACCGCTTCGGGCTTGCTGGGTTCCATGCAGCAACTGAGCGGCACCCTGAACCAGCTGATCACGGAAATGAACCACATGTCCGCCGAGCACGATAAAGGCGACATTGAGGTGCAGATCGAGGCCGGCCGTTTCGCCGGAAGCTACGGACTGATGGCCCAGGGGATCAACACTATGGTCAACGGCCATATCAGCGTGAAGAAACAAGCCATGGCCTGCATCAAGTCGATCAGCGAGGGCGATCTGGGCGCGCCGCTCCAGGCTTTCCCCGGCAAGAAAGCCTTTATCAATGTCACCATCGAACACCTGCGCAGCACGATCATGACCTTGATCGAAGAGATGCGCCGGATGTCGGACGAGCATGAGAAAGGCGACATCGATGTGCAGATCGATGCGCAGAAATTCCAGGGTTCCTACCGTCAGATCGCCCAGGGCATCAACGATATGGTCAACGGCCACATCAGCGTGAAGAAACAAGCCATGGCCTGTATCCGCGCGTTCGGCGAGGGCGATCTGTCGGCGCCCCTGGCCCGTTTCCCCGGCAAGAAAGCCTTTATCAACGAGCACATCGAGCAGTTGCGCAGCAATATCCAGGCGCTGGTCGAAGACACTCGCCGGTTGAGCGAGGATGCCGTGGTCGGCAAACTCGACACCCGCGCCGACAGCGCTCGGCACCAGGGCGACTTCCGCCGCATCGTCGAGGGCGTCAACAGCACTCTGGACTCGATCGTCGCCCCGCTCAGCGAGGCGATGGAAGTCATGGCGGCGCTGTCCGGCGGCGACCTGACCCGCAGCGTCAAGGGGCATTATCAGGGCAGCCTGCAAGACCTGAAAAACTCGGTCAACGAGACGGTCGGCAAGCTCTCGCAAATCATCGGTGAAGTGCGCAGTTCCGCCGATTCGCTGTCCAGTGCTTCGGAAGAGATTTCCGCCACCGCGCAAAGCATCAGCCAGTCGGCGTCGATGCAAGCGGCTTCGGTCGAGGAAACCTCGGCGTCGCTGGAGCAGATGTCGGCTTCGATTGCCCAGAACACCGAGAACGCCAAAGTCACCGACGGCATGGCGGGCAAGGCCACCAAGGAAGCCAGCGAAGGTGGGCAGGCGGTGAAAGACACTGTCTCGGCGATGAAAACCATTGCCGAGAAGATCGGCATCGTTGACTCGATTGCTTATCAGACCAACCTGCTGGCGCTCAACGCGGCGATTGAAGCGGCCCGCGCCGGTGAGCATGGCAAGGGCTTTGCCGTGGTCGCGGCCGAGGTGCGCAAGCTGGCCGAACGGAGTCAGATCGCGGCCCAGGAGATCGGCCAGGTGGCGAAAAACAGCGTGGCCCTGGCCGAGCGCGCGGGCAGCCTGCTGGATGAAATCGTGCCCTCGATCACCAAGACCTCCGACCTGGTCCAGGAAATTGCCGCCGCTTCCGAGGAGCAGTCGATTGGCTCCGAACAGATCAATGGGGCCATGTCGCAGATGAGCCAGATTACCCAGCAGAATGCCTCGGCCTCCGAGGAACTGGCGGCCACGGCCGAGGAAATGAGCAGCCAGGCCGAGCAGTTGCAGGAACTGATGGGCTTTTTCACCCTGCAGGGCGGTGCGACGGTCGCCCCGGCGCTGCGAGTGGCCCCTTCCAGCCAGCGGGGCATGCAGGACCGCGAGCATGCCCATGAGGGCGGTTTCATTCGCTTCGGGAGTTAAGCCATGAACCCAGTCGCCGCCAGCGTCCTCGAACCGGAGGCGCAGAACCCGGGAGCGAGCGAGCCCGCGCAGTTCCTGACATTCACCTCGGCCAGGGAGGCCTACGCCATCGATACCTTGTGCGTGCGCGAGATCATCGAGTACGGCCAGGTCACCCAGGTGCCGATGATGCCGGACTTTATCCGTGGGGTGATCAACCTGCGAGGCTCTGTGGTACCGGTGATCGATCTGCAGGCGCGTTTCAGCAAAGGCACCACGCAACAGGGCAGTCGTACCTGCATCGTGATCCTCGAGGTGTACCAGGAGGGCGACGCGCAGGTGCTGGGCATCGTCGTCGACTCGGTCAGCGAGGTGATCGAGATCGACCTGGGCGACATCAAGCCGGCCCCGGTGATCGGCAACCGGATCCGTGGGGATTTCATCCGCGGCATGGTCCGGGTCCGGGGTGAGTTCCTGACCTTGCTGCAAGTCGACCAGGTGCTCTGCGTCAGCGAAATCGCCGGCCAACTGCACTGAGTGCTGTCGATCGGGCGCCGGGCAAGCGGGTGCCTCTGTCCAATCTTGAGAAGGGACCGGCCGTTCACGGCCGGCCCCCGGGAGTGAGCCATGTCTGAATCCAATTCGCCGCTGCGGCCCCCACGGGATGCGGTGCCGACCCAGTACCTGACGTTCAGCCTGGGCCAGGAGATGTTTGCCGTTGGCACCTTGAGTGTCCGCGAGATCGTCGAGTACGGGCCGATTACCGCGCTGCCGCTGGCACCGCCGAGCATTCGCGGGGTGACCAACCTGCGTGGCGCGGCGATTCCGGTGCTGGACCTGGGGCTGCGTTTCGGCGGTAGCCTGACGCAGCAGAGTGCACGCACCTGCATCGTCATGTTGGAAACCCGTGGAGCGGGCAGCTCCGGTCTGGTGGGCATCATTGTCGACGCGGTCAGCGAGGTGCTGGAGATCGCCCGGGACCAGATCGAACCCGCGCCAGCGCTCAATGGGCGCCTGAGCCCGGCCTTTGTCCTGGGCATTGGCAAGCTCAGTAGTGGCTTCGTCCTGTTGCTGGACATCGAGCAGATTCTCAGCGCGGACGACTGGTCGGTGTTGCAACCCCAGGGTGCGCTGGCACAAGGACTGGCGTCATGAATGTGATTCTCTCAGACAATGAGTTCCAGCAGTTTCGCTCGATGATCCGCGAGATCGCGGGCATCAGCATGTCCGATGCGAAGAAACAGTTGATCAGTGGCCGTCTGGCCAAGCGCCTGCAGTTTTTCAAGCTGACCACCTATGGTGGCTATTATCGCCTGCTGATGAAAGACAAGGCCGAACTGCAGATGGCCGTGGACCTGTTGACCACCAACGAAACCTATTTTTTCCGCGAGCCCAGGCACTTCGAATTCCTCCAGGAGGTCATTCTCCCCGAGTTACGGGGGCCGGCTCCGGTGCGGGTCTGGAGTGGCGCCTGCTCGACTGGCGAGGAACCCTACACCCTGGCCATGGTCCTGGCCGATAGCCTGGGCACGCGGCCGTGGGAGATCCTCGCTTCGGATATCAGTAGCCGGGTCCTCGACAAGGCCCGCACCGGGCGCTACCCGCTGGATGCCATCAAGGGCATTCCCGAAGCGCTGTTGAACAAGTACTGCCTCAAAGGTGTCGGCAGTAACTCCGGCATTTTCATGGTGGATCCGGCGCTGACATCGCGCATCGATTTCACCGCGCTCAACCTGAACAACCCGATACCCGCGGTGGGTCAGTTCGATGTGATTTTCCTGCGCAACGTGATGATCTATTTCGACAACCAGACCAAGTCTCAGGTGGTGCAGCGTCTGCTCAAGCACCTCAAACCCGGTGGTTACTTCGTCATTAGCCATTCGGAGAGCCTGAATGGAATTACCGATGATGTGCAGTTGGTCAAACCCTCCGTCTACCGCAAGCCCGCAGCGTGAAGCGCCTGAGGTGGTGGAGCATTTCCTGCAACCCGGCGAAGTGGTGTTCGGCGGACGGCAACTGCGCTTGCGGACCTTGTTGGGGTCCTGCGTAGCCCTGGTGCTGTGGCATCCGCAGCGGTTACTGGGAGGGATGTGTCATTACATGTTGCCCCTGCGCCATGGACGGGGCTCGGGCGACCTCAACGGTCGTTACGCGAGCGACGCGCTGGCGTTGCTGTTCACCTTCATTCGCCAGGCCGAGGCGCGGCCCGAGCAGTTCGTCGTCAGTGTCTTTGGCGGCGGCGACATGTTTCCCAGTGTCCGGCGGCAGGGTGGTGTCGGCATCGGCGAGCTGAATGTGAATGCCGCCCGGCGTCTGATCCAGGCCCATGGCCTGCGCTGCGAGGTGTATCACGTGGGTGGCCAGGGTTATCGCAGCCTGGTGTTCGATGTCGCCAGCGGTCGTCTGCAACTCAACCATACCGACTCGGCCCCAAGCCCGACCGAGCCCCCGAGGAGTCGCGCCAGATGACGGATATCAAGGTGTTGATTGTCGACGACTCGGCGGTGGTGCGTCAGGTCTTGAGCGCGACCCTGGGCCAGGCCAGCGGGATCGAAGTCATCGGTGTCGCGGCCGATCCGCTCTTCGCCATGGAAAAGATGAGCAAGCAATGGCCGGACGTGATTGTGCTGGATGTGGAGATGCCACGCATGGATGGTATTACCTTCCTGAAAAAACTCATGGCTGAACGGCCGACCCCGGTGGTGATCTGCTCGACCCTGACCGAGAAGGGCGCCAAGACCACCTTGCAGGCCCTGGCGGCGGGAGCGGTGAGTATCGTCAGCAAACCCCAGTCCAACCTGCGCCAGTTCCTGACCGAGAGTGCCGAAGAACTGATACACGCGGTCAAGGCTGCGGCCAAGGCCAATATGAAGCGGGTCCTGACTCCCGAGGTCCCACCCAGGCTCACGGCCGACGCCATCCTGCCAGCGGGCAGCACGGCCATGCTACGCACGACCGAAAGCATCGTGGCCATGGGTACTTCCACCGGTGGCACCCAGGCCCTGGAGCAGGTGCTGCGGGTGTTGCCGCGGGTTTGCCCGGGGATTGTCATCGTCCAGCACATGCCGGAAAAATTTACCGAGGCTTTTGCCGAACGCCTTAACCAGGTCTGCGCGATCGAAGTCCGTGAGGCCAGGCACGGCGACCGGGTGATGCCGGGGCGTGCGTTGATCGCCCCGGGGGGCCATCACATGCTGGTCAAACGCAGTGGTGCGCAGTATCAGGTGGAGATTGTCGAAGGTCCGCCTGTCAGCCGGCACCGGCCTTCGGTCGACGTGCTATTCCGTTCGGTTGCGCGTGGCGCCGGCAGCAACGCCCTGGGCATCATCATGACCGGGATGGGCGATGACGGCGCCCGGGGGTTGAAGGAAATGCGCGAGGCCGGCGCCAGGACCCTCGGCCAGGATGAGGCGTCTTGTGTGGTTTACGGCATGCCGCGGGAGGCGTTCAAGCTGGGGGCGGTCGAGCGGGAGTTGCCGCTGGAGCAGATTGCCGGGGCGATCCTCGGCATCTGCGGACACGCTCGCTGAGGAGCCCGGGACCGGCTCAGACCAGTCCCTGGCTCAGGGCATAGCGCACCAGGTCGGTGCTGGTGGTGAAGCACATCTTCTCCATCAACCGGGTCTTGTGGGTGCTCACGGTCTTGTTGCTGATCACCAGTTGTTCGGCGATCTGATTGACACTCAGGCCCTGTGCCAGCATGCGCAGAATCTGGAATTCCCGTGCCGAAAGCGCTTGCGACGGGCTTTCGGGGGACAAGCCGCTGCTTTGCAGGGCGATCTGTTCGGCCAGTTCCGGATCAAGGTAGCGACCGCCGCCGCCGACCTTGCGGATGGCGGCCAGCAGGGTCTCCGGATCGTGGTCCTTGGTCATGTAGCCCGAAGCCCCGGCACGCAGGGCCCGCTGAGCGATATGGGCTTCGTTGTGCATGCTCAGGATCAGCATCGGCAGCTTGGGGTAGTGGGCGTGGATACGCCCGATCAGATCCTCGCCGCTGCTACCGGGCATGGTCATGTCGAGCAGTAAGACGTCGATCTCGGTGTGGCGCAGCAGGTCCAGGACCTGGGCGCCATTCTCCGCTTCGGCGACCACGCAAAAGTCCTTGACCAGGGCGAACAGCTGCTTGAGGCCTTCGCGCATTATTCGGTGGTCGTCGGCTACCATCAGTCGGATCATGAGTCGTGGGTCCTTGAGTCGGGTACCTTCAGCTGCACGGTGGTGCCGCCGCCGATTTTGCTGGAAATCTGGGTGGTGCCGCCCAGGGTCAGGCCACGTTCGCGCATGCCCAGCAGTCCGAGGGTCTTGCCGGATAACCCGCGTTGCTCGAAGCCCTTGCCGTTGTCGGTGATTTCCAGCGACCAGCCACTGACGGTTTTTTCCAACGTCACCCTGACGCGGCTGGCCTCGGCATGACGGGCGATATTGGTCAGCGATTCCTGGGCGATCCGAAAGGCCGCGGTGGCGGCGGCATCCTCCAGTTGCACCGGTTGTCGGGGGATCTGCAAGTCGCAGACGATGCCCCATTGTTGTCTGAACGTGTCGGTCAGCCACTCGAGGGCGGGCACCAGTCCCATATTGAGGATCGACGGGCGCAGGCTGGTGGAAATGTTTCTCACCACCTGGACGGTCTGATCGATCAGTTGCAGCAGGCGCGTGACCTGCTCACTGAGTTGCGGCACTTGCTCGCCATACTGAAAGCGCAGCAGCGAAGTGCCCATGCGGATCGCCGTCAGGTGCTGCCCCAGTTCGTCATGAATTTCCTGGGCGATCAGCTTGCGCTCCTCTTCCCGGGCACTTTCCCGGCTGGACATCAGTTGCCGCAGTTGATTGTTCAGCGTGACCAGGCGCCGCTCGGCCACCCGCAGTTTGGAAATATCACGGACCACCACCAGCACGGTGCCGATGCGCCCCTGGACGTCCTGTTCCGGAACCAGGCTGATGTGGTAGACCCGTTGCAAGCGTCGCTGGCCGCTGAGCACATACTCGTGCTCCAGCGGCTGGCCGGTTTCCACTGCTTCGATCAGCGCATCCTGGAGCAGCTGGCTTTGCAGGTTGCGGGGCAGAACCTGCGGCAGGCGTTTATGCAGCAACCTGGCCTTGGGCCGGTCAAGCCAGCGTTCCAGCGCCGGATTGATAAACAGCAGCTTGCCGGACGGGCTCAGGCGCGCGATGCCATCCGGGGAGTTTTCCACCAGGGTGCCGATTTCCTGTTGGCGGGCCCGTTCGTTACGCTGGATTTCCCGCAGGTCGGTGATGTTTCGGGCGATGCACACCATTCGGTGCAGGCGGCCGTTGGCGTCGGCGACCGGCACCAGGTTGAAATGGATAAAGAGCGAGCGCTCACCACAGGGCAGGTGGGCATCGAGCTCGATGGGGGCACCGACCGCGATGCAGTGTTGGCAGATGGCTTCGACCACTTGCGCGGCTTCGCCCGGTAGCCATTGGTCCAGGGCTTGCCCGATCAGGTCCGCATGTTTCCTGGCGAGCATCTGGCAGAGCATCGGATTGGCCTCCAGGCAACTGAGTTGCTGGTCGGCATCGATGGCCAGCAGGCAAAGCATGTCCTGGGTGTGATCGAAGACTTCGCGGTAGCGGCGTTCGCTTTGCGCCAGGCTATCCAGGGCCGAGCAACGTTCCCAGGCAATGGAGCCTATATGGCTGGCCATTTGTGCATACTTGCGGTCCTGGTCATGCAGGGCCTGTTCCGCGTTGATCAGCAGTACGATGACTCCCAGCGTCCGACCGCTGCTATTGACCACCGGCTCCAGCCAGCAGCCCCGATAGCCGGCCAGCAGGGCGGGGGCGCTGAAGCTCTGGTGCGCGGCATCGGTCCTCAGGTCGTCGATCAACCGGCGTTGCTCGAAGAATCCGGGAAAGCGGTTCAGGTCCGCGGCCAGGCAGGCCTGAAGCGACCGCGGGTCATCGGGCGGCAGGGGCGGGTTGCTGCTGCCGGGCTCTGTCTTGAACACGATGGCATGGCGAAACTCGGGTGTCAGCACCTCCAGGTAGGTGCTCAACAACGGCAGCACTGTCTGCAGCGCACCGTCGATGATCATCACCTGGAAAATCGCCGAGCGGGCGTTCTCCGCGCGTTCCTGTTGCCGCAACGAGCTGACATTCTGGGCCATGACCAGGACCCCGGAGATTTCGGCGCTATCCTCGTGTTCCACCGTCAGGCTGCACAGGAATGCCACGGAGCGTCCGGAGTAGGGATCCTTGCTTTCCAGCAACTGGGTGGCCGGGATGCCGGTGGACAGGGTGTGTTGCAACTGCGCGCGGAAATCCTCGTCGATCGGTTGTGTGTGGGGCCCCTGGGACGACGTGCGCTCGATGCCGGGAACATCGGGAAAACCGCGGGTGCGTTCGAACTCGGGGTTGGCGTAGATACGTTGTCCGAGCCGGTTGTAACGCAGGATGATGTTGGGCGAGTTTTGCGCCAGGGAACGGTACTTCTGTTCGTTGCTCAGCAGCGCCTGGCGCAAGGCCAGATGCTCGCTGATGTCCTCGAGCTGGGACACGTAGTAAAGGGCTTCGCCTTGCGGGTTGCGCGCGACGCCGATGGTCAAGCGCGCCCAGAGCAGGCTGCCGTCCTTGCGCAGGTAACGCTTTTCCAGGGTCAGGCTCGCGCGCTGGCCCTGGACCAGCCTGGGTACTTCATCCCTGCCGACCTGGAGGTCATCGGGGTGGGTCAGTTGCTGGAACGAGGTGCGGCGCAGTTCTGCTTCGGTGTAGCCGAGCATCCGGCAGAGCATCTGGTTGGCGGCGATCCATTCGCCGCTCAGGCGCAGCAAGGCCAGGCCAGTACCGGCGGAATCGAAGGCCAGGCGATAGTCTTGCTCGGCGGGGCCCGGCAGCAGGGCATCGGTTTCCTCCGCGCCTGGCGTGGGAGCGACCTCAGCTGTCACGGTTGAATCCATTCGCCTTTCCCCCGGTTATCCTGTCTGGAGCATAGCGTAAGCCCCCGATAGTATGAACAGCCGCTCGGTTGGGGGCATGGGGTCGCCGGTCAGCGCCTGATCCAGGCGGGCCCAGTGGCTCGATTGCGTCTTGACCCCTCTGCCGACGGAAGGACGGTTGGCCGCTTGGACAAACGTCTAAGGTATGAATAGGATGATATCAATATGATGCTATGTTGCTGATGCCATATCGTCGAACATTTCGAAGAAAACCGCCCCGCTTCACAGGATCATCCCGCCCCGGGGGATCTGCTGTGCTTTTGCCGGTATCGACAGCGCTCCTTCCGACGGGACACTGGCCATGGGAGTGACGGATTTATGTTTTCCAAAGTCAACGCTGAAAGTGAAATCGTCATCATCGATGATGTTCCGCTCAATCTCCGGCTGCTGGATTCGTGTTTGCGGGCCTCGGGACTCAATAACATCAGAACTTTCTCCGACTCCACCTCAGGGCTTGCCTGGCTACAGTCCAACCCTTGGGACTTGTTGCTGCTGGACCTGTATATGCCGGCACCCGATGGTTTCGAGATTCTTGAGCGGCTCAAGCAGCGCAGTCGGATCGAATCGCCGATTATTATCGTGACGGCCCTGAATGATCCGAAGAACCGTCGCAAAGGCTTGGAGATGGGGGCCAACGACTTTATCTGCAAACCCATCGATCTGCCGGAGGTACTGTTGCGCGTACGTAGTTGCCTGGAACTGGCCCAGGCCACCCGGTTGTTGCGCGACACCAATGGCGAACTGGAGCGCAAGGTCGAACGACGTACCTCCCAGTTGGAGGCCGGCTACCAGGCGATCATCAAGAGCCTGAGCCGGGCCGCCAGTTACCGTGACCACGATAGCGGCAGTCATATCCGTCGCATCGGCGACTCCGCGGCCATGCTGGCCAAGGCTGTCGGTATGCCCCGGCAATGGTGTGAACTGATCCGCATGGCGGCGCCGATGCACGATGTCGGGGAAATCGGCATAGAAGACGCGATATTGCAAAAGCCCGGGGCGCTGACAGCGCTGGAACGCGAAGTCATGCAGGAACATCCGCGCATTGGTTATGAAATATTGCATGACAGCAATGGCTCTCCTGTCACCGACCTGGCGGCGGAGATTGCCCTGGCCCATCACGAGCGTTGGGACGGCAGCGGCTACCCCAGCCGTTTGCGAGGCGAGGCGATCCCGTTGTCGGGCCGGATCGTGGCGATTTGTGATGTCTATGATGCTCTCAGGATGCCGCGTCCCTACAAGCAGGCCTGGAGCGTCGAGCGTTCAAGGGAATATCTCTGCGAACAGGCTGGCCGGCATTTTGACCCGCAGCTGGTGGATCTCTTCTGCGGCTTGCTGGATGAAGTTGAGCGACTGGATGTGGTCGCCAAACCCGGTCAGTGCGGGGACAGTGATCCTGCCACGAATCGTGGCCTTCCGTAGGAGAACCGCCCAAGCGGTCTCTTGAAATGTGCGTTCGTCCGTTTCCACACGCTTATCCTCCGTTGGTTCTAAAGAAAGAAACGCCAGCGCCGACAGTTGTAAGGAGGAAGCCTTCATTTTTGGTCAGCTACCTGAAACGGACGAGCGCTGCACGCCTTCACTGCGCAGACAGAGAGGCATTGTAATGATAAGAACGCTCCTGGATACGCTGCGGACCTTGTTGTCCGTCCCCCATGACAACCCCAAGCTGCTTCAGGCCCAGTACGTTGCCTTGTCGCGGCAGCTGCCGCTGATGTACCTGGTCTTGCTGCTCAACATGTGGGCGCTTGCCGTCACTCATCTGAGCACCGCACCTTTTTGGCTGTCGTTCGTCATCCCACTGATCATGACGCTGATCTGTGTACTGCGCGCACGCATGTGGTTACGTTGTTCCGGACATTTGCCGGCCGATGCGCAAATCCTGGCGTCCCTGCGGCGAACCAATCAGTTGGTGCCGATTATGGCCAGTGCTTTCACCGCCTGGTCCCTGGCCCTGTATCCCTACGGCGACGCCTATTCACAGTCTCAAATCGCCTTTTTCATGGGGATTACGGTGATCGTCTGCATTTTTTGCATGATGCACCTGCGCCCCGCGGCGCTGACCGCCACACTGCTGGTCAACGTCGCCTTCGTGATTTTTTTCGCCTCCACCCACAATCCGGCCTTTATTGCCACGGCGGTGAACATCCTGTTGGTGTCATTGGCGATGTTGATCATCCTGCAGCATCACTATCGCGACTTCACCCGTTTGGTGAATGTGCAGGCGCAAACCGAACGGCTGAGCAACGAGAACCTGCGGCTGGCCAATCAGGACAGCCTGACCGGGTTGCCCAACCGGCGCCAGTTTTTCACCACCCTGGAAAGCGCCATGAGCCAGGCGCTCGCCAAGGAAACGCGCCTCGCGGTAGGGATCCTCGATCTCGATGGATTCAAGCCGGTGAACGATCTCTACGGCCATAGCGTAGGCGACAAGATTCTGACCATGGTCGGTGGGCGGTTGCTGCAGTTGGCCGGTGCCACGGTGCATGTGGCGCGGCTGGGTGGCGATGAGTTCGCCCTGGTGCTCGAAGGCGATCTCAGCGACGAGGAGCTGCAGGTATTCGGCAAGACCGTATGCGAGCAGTTGCACGTGGAATTTTTGCTGGTGGATGTGCCGATCCAGATCGGCGGCACTCTGGGCATCGCCACGTTTCCCCAGGGGGCCGCCAATACCAAGGAGCTTTTCGAATACGCGGACTATGCGCTGTATCAAGGCAAGCACCATAGTCCGGGGTCGGTGTGCCTGTTCTCGACCAGCCATCGCGAGCAGCTGCATCGCGATGCCATCACCGAGCAGGCGTTGCGCAGGGCTGTGCTGGACAAGGAGTTTTTCGTGCTGTTTCAGCCGATTCTCGACAGTTGCAGTCGCGAGACGGTCGCCTTCGAGGCATTGGCCCGCTGGGACAGCCCCGAGCTGGGCCTGGTTTCCCCGGTGCGGTTCATTCCGATTGCCGAACGCATCGGCCTGATCAATCGCCTCACGCTACCGTTGTTGCGGCAGGCGTTGGAGATGGCGCGGTCCTGGCCGGAAGGCATACGGCTTTCATTCAATCTGTCGGTCCACGATTGCGGCTCCCATGACAGCGTGCGGTCGATCATCGATGTGATCAACGCCAGTGGCTTCAATCCCGCGCATCTGGACCTGGAAATCACTGAAACCGTGGTCATGCAGGACATTCTCCAGGTGCAATGGGCGATCGAGCAGTTTCGCGAGCTGGGCTGCGGTATCTCGCTGGACGATTTCGGCACCGGCTATTCCAGTCTGAGTCAGTTGCACGCCCTGGCGCTGACCAAGCTCAAGATCGATCGCCGCTTCGTCACCGATATTCATGTCAATCCCGCGAGCTACAAGATCGTCAAGTCGCTGGTGGCCTTGAGCCTGGACATGGGCTTGGAGTGTGTGGTCGAGGGGGTCGAGACACAGGATGAACTCAAGGCCCTGCGTAGCCTGGGGTGTACGCAGGTGCAGGGCTTTTTCTTCAGCCGTCCCGTGGCTTTCGCCGATACCCTGGCCTGGCTGGCGCACGCTGAGGTGCGGCGACGGCAATGGCAAGCCGAGCAGGCGCTGGATTCAGCGTAACCCGAGCCTGTTGCCACGGGCGCGCGGTTCAGGGCTGGTCTACAGATTTTTCCACGGGCGCCGAGCCTGCTATCCGAGCCGCGAGGCGAGCTTTGGCGGCTTGTTGGGCGCTGACAATCGCCTTGGCATCCTGACGCTCGAGGAAGCGTGCCATCGACTCGTCGCGCTGGGCTTGCGCGCGGGCGATCACTCGGTTGCTACCGCCTTCGGCGAGTGCCATGACCGGGATGCTCAGCAAGGTGACGCTCAACAATGCTCTGAGGAGCTTCATGGGGACTCAGCCTCAACGTAACCAGATTTCGCTGACCGAATGGTCCGCCGCCTTGCGCAGCACCAGATCCGCCCGTTCGCGGGTCGGCAGAATGTTTTCCAGCAGGTTGACCCGGTTGATATCCCGCCAGATCTGGCGCGCGGCTTCGGGGGCCTCCTCGGGCGTCAGGTCGGCCAGTTTGCGGAAGTACGCACCGCGGGCGCGGAACGAGGTTTTCTGCAGCATCAGAAAACGCGCCACGTACCACTGCTCGATATCTTGTTCATCGGCATCCAGGTACACCGAAAAATCGAAGAAGTCGGAGACGATGGTGGAGGGTTTCTGCCCGTCGACGCCATCGGTCTGCAGCACGTTGAGGCCTTCGAAGATCAAGATGTCCGGCTGGTCGATTACCTGGTACTGGTCGGGCACGATGTCGTAGCTGACATGGGAGTAGATCGGCGCCTCGATATTGTGTTCGCCGGCTTTCACGGCCGCGAGAAACTTGACCATATGCTTGCGATCGTAGCTCTCCGGAAAACCCTTGCGGTGCATGATGCCATCGGCCACCAGCTTGCTGTTGGGGTAGAGAAAGCCGTCGGTGGTGACCAGGGCGACATTCGGGTGATCCGGCCAGCGCGCCATGACCGCCTGCAGTACGCGGGCAAAGGTGCTCTTGCCGACCGCGACGCTGCCGGCGATGGCCACGATATACGGGCCGCGGTGGGTTGGGCGACCGAGAAAGGTATCGCGGATGCCCGTCAGTTGGCGGGCTGCGCCGATGTGCAGGTTGATCAGCCGCGACAGGGGCAGGTAGACGTTGGCGACATCTTCCAGGGAGACGTCTTCGTTCACGCCGCGTAATGCCGACAAATCTTCTTCCGAGAGGGTCAACGGCGTGCTGGCACGCAGTTCCGCCCACTCGTTGCGGGTCATTACGAGGTACTCATCGGATCTCATCGGTTGCCATCCAGGCCTCTTCAATGGGCGGATTATCCAACGCTTTGCCCCCACTTGTCCGAAGATCAGAATAATCTTTTGAATTCATTGGATATTCTGTAGCCTTGCGGCGCTGCAAAGCAGTCCATGCCTGATGGATTCACTTTCCCGGCCCGTACGTTGCACTGAATATCCCGTCTCGGAAAGGGGCGGGGGCCGGGGTATACTCGACTTTCGCGCTCTCGCGCTTGCAGGTCTTGCGAACATGACGCAGATTTCCGAACGCCTTCTGGTTCAAGCCCACCTTGACGCCAAGCACCCCAAACCCCTGAGTGCCGCCGAAGAGGCGCAGCTACGTGCGCAGATCGCCGCTGAGCTCAAGGCCCAGGATGCCGTGCTGGTGGCCCACTTCTATTGCGATCCGGTGATCCAGGCGCTGGCCGAGGAAACCGGCGGCTGTGTCTCCGACTCCCTGGAAATGGCCCGCTTCGGTGCCGCCCATCCGGCCAAGACCGTACTGGTGGCCGGGGTGCGTTTCATGGGCGAGACCGCCAAGATCCTCACCCCGGAAAAACGCATCCTGATGCCGACCCTGGAAGCGACCTGCTCGCTGGACCTGGGTTGCCCGGTGGATGAGTTTTCCGCGTTCTGCGACCAGCATCCCGAGCGCACGGTGGTGGTGTATGCCAACACCTCGGCGGCGGTGAAGGCGCGGGCCGACTGGGTGGTGACTTCCAGTTGTGCACTGGAGATCGTCGAAAGCCTGATGGACAACGGCGAAACCATCATCTGGGCACCGGACAAGCACCTGGGGCGCTATATCCAGAAGGAAACCGGCGCCGATATGTTGCTCTGGGACGGGGCCTGCATCGTCCACGAGGAGTTCAAGTCCAAGCAGTTGGAGGACATGAAGGCGTTGTATCCCGAGGCGGCGATCCTGGTGCACCCCGAGTCGCCGGAGTCGGTGATCGAGCTGGCCGATGCGGTGGGTTCCACCAGCCAGTTGATCGCGGCGGCGCAGCGCCTGCCGAACAAGACCTTTATCGTGGCCACCGACCGCGGCATTTTCTACAAGATGCAGCAGCTGTGTCCGGACAAGGTCTTCATCGAAGCGCCGACCGCCGGTAACGGCGCGGCGTGCCGCAGTTGCGCGCACTGCCCGTGGATGGCCATGAACACCCTGGAGCGCACCTTGCAGTGCCTGCGCGAGGGTAGCAACGAGATCTTCGTTGATGCGGCGGTGATTCCCCGCGCGGTTCGCCCACTCAAGCGCATGCTGGATTTCACCCAGGCGGCGCGCCTGAAACTGGCGGGGAATGCCTGAGAGGCATTTGGCGACGGCTCACCCCTGTAGGAGCGAGCTTGCTCGCGATGGACGTCAACGATAACGCAGGGCACCTGATACCCCGCAGTGCCTGGGTTACCATCGCGAGCAAGCTCGCTCCTACAGGGGGCTGATGTTGTCAGCCGCCCATCAGATCCTTGACCATGCGTTCCTGATCAATCAATTCCTTCTGGCGCGCATCGATGCGTGAGGCCAGTTGGAAGTTCGGTGCGCGGCGCTTGGCGAAGTCCAGTTGCTGGATCGCCTGCTTGAAGTCGCCCACCAGGGCAAAGTATTCGGCCCGCGCCTGGTGCAGGCCGATGATATTGCCGGACTGGCCACGGGTTTCGGCGAGCTGATACCAGACATCCGGATCGTCCTGGCGCGTCTTCAACAAGTCGTCCAGGGCCTTTTCCGCCTCGGCCGGGCGATTCTGCTTGATCAGCAGGTCGATACGCTCCTGCTTCAGCGGGTAGCTGGCGGGATATTGCAGCAACATCTTGTCGGTCCGTTGCAGCGCTTCGGGGAACCGACTAGCTGCGGTGTCCAGATCGATCTGGGCCAGGTTGTAGGTGATGTCGTTGGGCGACTTGTCCAGTAGCGGCTTGAGGGTCGCGCGCGCCTCGTTCAACTGCGTGCCCTTGACCTGAGCGATGGCCAGACCGTAGCGCGCCACCTCGGACTTGGGGTTCTCGTCCAACTGCGCCCGAAAACGCTTGGCCGCCAGCCCCGGCGAGTCTTCATAGGACAGCACCACGCGGGCCCGGATCAACTGATAACGCAGGCTGTCCTCGATGCCGCCGGGCTTGGATTGCTCGGCGCGGTTGCGGGTGTCGGCGATCCGTGACTCGGTGACCGGGTGGGTCAGGAGGAATTCTGGCGGCTTGGCGTCGAAGCGGTAGATGCGCATCAGTCGCTCGAACATGGTTGGCATCGAGCGTGGATCGTAACCAGCTTTTTCCAGGGTGAGGATGCCGATGCGGTCGGCTTCCTGTTCGTTCTGACGGGAGAACCGCTGTTTCTCCTGGAAGGCCGCGGCCTGGGTGCCGGCGATGGTGGCAATACCGGCGTCGCCGCCGCCCGCCGCCGCGATCACGATCCCGGTCAGCAGGGCCGCCATCATCGGCAGTTGCATGCGTTGCTGGGCTTCCACGCCGCGGGCGAAGTGACGTTGCGACAAGTGCGCCAGTTCGTGGGCGAGTACCGCGGCGTATTCGCCCTCGGTCTGGGCGTTGAGGAACAGGCCGCCGTTGATCCCGACAATCCCGCCGGGGGCGGCGAAGGCGTTGAGCTGGTTGCTGTCGATCAGGATGAACACCAGGCGCCGGTCCTGGACCTGGCTGCTTTCCGCCAGTTTGTAGACCGTGCTCTCGACGTAATCCTTGAGCTGCGGGTCATTGAGTTGCTTGACCTCGCTGCGCAACAGGCTCAGCCAGGCACGACCCAGCTGGAACTCTTGTTGCGGGGAGACAATGGCGGAACTGGCGTCGCCAAGTGACGGCAGGTCGTCGGCGAAGCCGGGGGAGGCGAGCAGGCAGGCGAGCGTCAACAGGGTGGGGCGCAGAAAGGTCATGCACAGGGCTCTGAGTCGGCAAAGTCCTTACTGTAGCCGGACACTGGGCTTGCCACCAGAGCCGCTTCCACTTGAGGTATTCTAAGCGCTTCGAATCGACCATCCGGCGCGCGCCAGGAGTGAAGCAATGACCGAAGTTGTAGAGCACGACGCCGAGCTGGACGCCAGTGGCCTGAACTGCCCGCTGCCGTTGCTCAAGGCCAAGCTGGAACTCAATCGCCTGGCCAGTGGTGCGGTGCTCAAGGTGATTGCCACCGATGCCGGATCGCAGCGCGATTTTCGGACTTTCGCCAGGCTCGCCGGACACATCCTGATTCATGAAGAGGAAGCGTCCGGCGTTTATCGTTACTGGTTGCGTAAAGCCTGACGCAGCGCGTCGGCTCAGGCCTGGTGCAGGGCCTGGGCCGCCGCGAGCACGGCGTCGACATGGCCGGGGACTTTCACGCCGCGCCATTCCTGGCGCAGCACGCCCTGGGCATCGATCAAAAAGGTGCTGCGGTCCACGCCCAGGTATTCCTTGCCGTAGAGCTTCTTCAGCTTGATCACGTCGAACAGCTGGCAGACGGCCTCGTCCTTGTCGCTGATCAGCTCGAACGGGAACGCCTGCTTGCCCTTGAAGTTCTCGTGGGCCTTCAGGCTGTCGCGGGACACGCCGAAGACCTCGGTGTTGGCGGCCTGGAAGGCCGGGTACTGGTCACGAAAGCCCTGGCCCTCGGTGGTGCAGCCCGGGGTGCTGTCCTTGGGGTAGAAATAGATCACCACCTGCTTGCCCTTGAGGCCCGCGAGGCTGACGGTCTGCCCGCTGGTGGCCGGTGCCTGGAAATCGGCGACGGGTTGATCGATAACGACGGCCATGGAGGTTTCCTTACATTGGGTTCTGTGGGCGCCACGGTTCGATCAGCGCGTCGAGGTTCATCGCGTCGGCGAAGTCCAGGAACTGATCGCGCAACCAGCTGATCTGCACGCCGGCAGGCAGGGTCACGGTAAAGGTGGCGTTGAGCATGGTGCCGCCGGTCTGGGGCGCCAGGTACGTGTCGCAGGTCAGGTTTTCCAGCTCGACGTTATGGTCCATAAAGAACTGGCACAGCTCGTTGATGATGTCCGAGCGGTAGGCCGAGCTGACATAAGCGACGTACGGCAGCGCCTGGGGACGGCTCTCCAGGGCACCGCTGCGCACCACGCTGACGATGAAGGCATGCTTCTTCGCCAGGTTCGGCAATCCGGCTTCAAGGCGCGCCAGGGCGTCCCAGCTACCGGAAATCTGCAGGACCAGCGCACTGTACTCGCCGTGGCGGGTCAGGCGTGAGGTTACGACGGCGCAGCGATTTTCATGGCTGGCGCGGCACAGGACGTTGGTCAGCTCCATGGGGTTGGCGCCGAGGGCACTGATAACAAGGAATTGTTCGCGGACTGTGGGGGTGGACATGCAGCATTCCTAAAGCGATGAGCGGTCGGTACCTTGGGGGCGGTCAGGGGCTGGGTTCGGGTATCCGGATGCGGATGGCGAGGCCTGGAATCGAGCGCTGGTGCCGGGTTCCGCCTCGCAGAGGACGGGCGGCGGCCAGGCCGGAACGGGCTTCGGGCAGCGAAAATGGAGGCTGGAACCCGGCACATGAGCGACTCAGTACCGATCAAAGTCTGAAGGGTAGCGAAAACCTGCGCTCAGGGGAATGCTCATAGACAGTACTTCGCTTGTACAAGCCTGATGGCGCCAGTACCATTACCGCTCTCTTTTTCCGGCAGGAGCGGTTGCATGATTGCGGGCAGTATGGTGGCACTGGTCACACCCATGGATGCACAGGGTCGTCTTGACTGGGACAGCCTGAGCAAACTGGTGGACTTCCACCTGCAAAACGGCACCAACGCCATTGTCGCGGTCGGCACCACTGGTGAGTCGGCCACTCTCGATGTGAACGAACATATCGAAGTGATTCGTCGCGTGGTTGACCAGGTGGCGGGGCGTATCCCGGTGATTGCCGGTACGGGCGCCAATTCGACCCGTGAAGCGATCGAACTGACCACCAACGCGAAAAACGCTGGCGCCGATGCGTGCCTGCTGGTGACCCCTTATTACAACAAGCCGACCCAGGAAGGCCTGTACCAGCATTTCCGCACCATCGCCGAAGCGGTCGATATCCCGCAGATCCTCTACAACGTTCCGGGTCGTACCGCGTGCGACATGCAGGCCGAGACCGTGATTCGCCTGTCGAGCGTACCGAACATCATCGGTATCAAGGAAGCCACCGGCGACCTGGAGCGAGCCAAGGCGATCCTGGCCGGTGTGAGCAGCGATTTCCTGGTGTACTCCGGTGATGACGCCACCGCGGTCGAGCTGATGCTGCTCGGCGGCAAGGGCAATATCTCGGTGACCGCCAACGTCGCGCCCCGTGAAATGAGCGACCTGTGCGCCGCCGCCATGGCCGGCAAGGCCGACGAGGCGCGGGCGATTCACGAAAAACTGATGCCGCTGAACAAGACCCTGTTCATCGAATCCAACCCTATCCCCGTGAAATGGGCACTGCATGAGATGGGCTTGATGCCGGACGGTATCCGTCTGCCGCTCACCTGGCTCAGTGCGCCCTGTCACGAACCGCTGCGGCAGGCCATGCGCCAGTCCGGCGTCCTGGTTTAATTGAGGAAATACCCCGCATGAAGCGATTGGCCGGACTTTCTGCACTTGCCTTGATTATCTCCAGCACCAGTGGCTGCGCCTGGCTGTGGGGCCCGGAAGGATATTTCCGCGACCGCGGCAGCGATTACCTGGATTCGAAACAGACACCGGCCATGCAGTTGCCGGCGGATGTCACCACCAGCAAGCGTCTTGACCCCTTGCTGCCGATTCCGCGCAACGTCGCTGACGACACCGCCAAGGGCCCGTACGAAGTGCCGCGTCCGCTGCCTTTGCAGGTCGCGGCCAGCGCCAGCGACTACAGCCTGCAGAAAAGCGGCGATTCGCGTTGGGTAATGGCCCAGCATACCCCGGCCGAAGTCTGGCCAGTGGCCTTGCAGTTCTTCCAGGACAACGGTTTCCGGATCGACGCGCAACGCCCGCAGACCGGTGAGTTCACCACGGCCTGGCAGCGCTCCGATGAGCTCTCGGCGGTGATGGGCAAGCGCCTGGCGGCGGGTGACAACGAAACCCGCGTGCGGGTCCGGATCGAGCCGGGCGTGCAACGCAATACCAGTGAAGTCTATGTGGTCAGTGCCCAGCGCCCGGCCGGCAGCACCGCCAACGTCGATTTCACCCCGCGTTCGGTCAATCTCGGCCTGGATTCGGCGCTGGTCGACGAAATGCTCTCGAGCATGAGTCGCAGCGCCGAGAAGGGCGGTTCGGTGTCGTTGCTGGCCGCGCGTGATTTCGATACCCCAAGCCGTGTCAGCCTGAGCCAGGACGGTAGCGGCAACCCGGTGCTCAACGTCGGTGAAGACCTCGACCGTGCCTGGTCGAGTGTCGGCCGTGCGCTGGAGCAGGGTGAGTGGCGCGTGGAAGACATCAACCGCAGCCTGGGCCTGTACTACATCAACCTGGCGGAAAAAGCCGAGAAGAAGAACGACGAGCCTGGCTTCTTCGGTCGTCTGTTCGGCAGCAAGCCGAGCAAGGAAGAGATCGAAACCCGTGCCGTGCGTTATCAGGTTCGCCTGAGCAAGGTCGGCGACAACGTCCAGGTGACCGTCGAGAAGGACATCAACACCGTGGCACCGGCCGATGTGGCCCGTCGGGTGTTGGGCGTGATTCAAGACAACCTGGGCTGATCCGGTGCGGTTTGCCGTTCTCGGCAGTGGTAGCCAAGGGAACGGCACGCTGATCGCCAGTGAAGACACGCTGATCCTGGTCGATTGTGGTTTCTCGCTGCGGGAAACCGAGCGACGTCTGGCCCGCCTCGGGGTGAGTCCGACGCAGTTGAGCGCGATTCTGGTCACTCACGAACATGCCGACCACGTGCATGGCGTGGGTTTGCTGTCTCGGCGCTACAATCTACCGGTGTATCTGAGCCGTGGCACCTTGCGCGGCTTGCGCAAGCCCATCGAGCCGGCGGGTTTCGTGGCTGGCGGCGAGACCTTGCGGATTGGCGGCTTGAGCATCGAGGTGGTGTCGGTGGCTCACGATGCCCTTGAGCCGACGCAGTACGTATTCAGTGACGGTCGGCGGCGTTTCGGCCTGCTGACCGACCTGGGTTCCTATTGTGGCCGGGTCATGGACAGCTACAGCGGTCTCGATGCCTTGATGATCGAGTCCAACCATTGTCGCGACCTGCTGGGGCGTGGGCATTACCCGGCCTTTCTCAAGCAACGGGTCGGTGGTGAACTGGGACATTTGAACAACCACCAGGCCGCGAGCCTGGTGGCCGAGTTGGGCTGGCAAGACCTGCAACACCTGGTACTGGCCCACCTGAGCAGCAAGAACAACCTGCCGCGGCTGGCCCGGCAATGTTTTGTCGACACCCTTGGGTGCGACCCGGACTGGCTGCAATTGGCCGATCAAGATTCAGGGCTCGACTGGCGACATATCGCCTGGCCCAACAACTTAACAAGCGGAGCCCATCATGGAAAAACGTGAAGAACTCTACCGCGGCAAAGCCAAGTCGGTGTACAAGACCGACGACGCCGACCGTTTGATCCTGCTGTTTCGCAACGACACTTCGGCGTTCGACGGCAAGCGCATCGAACAGCTGGACCGCAAGGGCATGGTGAACAACAAGTTCAACGCCTTCATCATGCAGAAGCTCGAAGCGGCCGGTATTCCGACCCAGTTCGACAAGCTGCTGGGCGACAACGAATGCCTGGTGAAGAAGCTCGACATGATCCCGGTGGAATGCGTGGTGCGTAACTACGCGGCCGGCAGCCTGGTCAAGCGCCTGGGCGTGGAAGAGGGCCTGAAGCTCAATCCCTACACCTTCGAACTGTTCCTCAAGGACGACGCCAAGGGCGACCCGTTCATCAACGAATCCCATGTCGTGGCATTCGGTTGGGGCACTGCCGAGCAATTGGCGAAGATGAAAGAGCTGTCGCTCAAGGTCAACGAAGTGCTGAGCCAGCTGTTCGACGAAGCCGGCTTGCTGCTGGTGGACTTCAAGCTGGAGTTCGGCGTATTCCACGGCCAGATCGTGCTGGGCGACGAGTTCAGCCCGGACGGCTGCCGCCTGTGGGACAAGGAAACACGCAAGAAGATGGACAAGGACCGCTTCCGCCAGGGCCTCGGTGATGTTATCGAAGCCTACGAAGAAGTCGCCAAGCGTCTGGGCGTACCGCTGTAATCGACGCAAGCATCTGATAGCACGTAATTTTTTTGCAATTGGGGCTTCGCTTCCGGCAAAAGTGTTGTTATGATGCGCGCCGTTGGAGAGATGCCAGAGTGGCCGAATGGGACGGATTCGAAATCCGTTGTACCTTCACCGGTACCTAGGGTTCGAATCCCTATCTCTCCGCCATACATAGAAAAGCCCCTGAAGTCGCGAGATTTCAGGGGCTTTTCCGTTTCCGCCAAAGGCTAATCTATACTCACCCTGTCGCCTGAGGGCTGTCGCCAAGCCGTGGGTTATCTTCCGCGATTCATACACGCATGACCGTTACTGACGGTGGATGCGTTTATAGGAATAAACGGAGATAAACCCCATGTCTGCAATTTATGGATTGACCAGGCCGCTTGTCAAAATGGCAATTATCGTTTCAGTGCTCTCTCTTTGGCCGATAGTGGCTTCTGCTGAGCTGCCTGCGGGTATAGGTTTTCAGTGGCTGTGCACCATGAGGTACATAGGTGGTGACGGTCAGCCGAGTCGAGTGATGACTGGGCGTATATTTCAATACACTCACGGTCTGTTCAGCCCGGAAGGTCTTACCCAGGATATTATTGGCCGCAAGGCCGAGGAATATCGGCCGACGGCTGTGCGGATAGCCGGAGAGAAATTCCCCCCGCTTGATGCCTCGGAAAGGGAACGTTCGGTAAGGTGTGTTCTTGACCGCCCCAACGGTCAAGCGCTCCCCAATGAAGAATTCAACTACCACTGCGATATCCCGGGCGCAACCGTGGAGCCTGGGGTTCCCCGGTGCTGAGAAACACTTTGGATGAGTCTGCCGTCATGGCTGGGCACTTAGTCGTTTCGGTGCGGTGCCGTCAAACAAGCCCGGTCCTTGTATCGGGCTTGTTTGTTAATCAGCCAATAGAGGGTAACGACGCTACAATGCTCAGCTATTTCGTGGGTACCGTTGTTTGTCCGCACAACCCGTCCCTTCGTCGTCTGGACACGTCCGTTCTTGCCTTCCTACACTGAGGCGCAATCGAGGAGCTGGGGCCATAGATGAACCGCAACGAACTGCGTAAAGCCGACATCAATCTGATGGTGGTGTTCGAAACACTGATGCTCGAACGCAATGTGACGCGGGTGGCGGAGAAGCTGTTTCTGGGTCAGCCGACCATCAGTTCGGCGCTCAATCGCCTGCGGGCAATGTTCAATGACCCGCTGTTTATCCGCGTCGGGCACCGCATGGAGCCCACTGCGCGGGCCGAGGAGATTATCCTGCACCTGTCGCCGGCGCTGGATTCGCTGTCGAATGCCTTGAGCCTGACCCACGACTTCGACCCGGCCAGCAGCACCATGACCTTTCGCATCGGCCTGTCGGACGATGTCGAGTTCGGCTTGTTGCCGACGCTGCTGCGAGCCTTGCGCCAGGAAGCGCCGAATGTGGTGATCGTGGTTCAGCATGTTGACTACTGGCGCATTCCCGACCTGCTGGCCTCCGGCGATATTACCGTGGGCATCAGCCAGACCCGGGGCCTGCCGGCCAATGCCAAGCGCAAGCTATTGCGTCATATCCAGCCGATGATCCTGCGCGCCGACGCCTCGACGACGCCCTTGACCCTCGATGAGTACTGCGCGCGGCCGCATGTCCTGGTGTCCCACACCGCCAATATCAGCAGCCTGGCCGACGAGTGGCTGGCGGAAATCGGCCGCAAGCGCCATGTGGTGCTCTCGGTGCCGCAATACAGCGCCTTGCCGGCCTTGCTCGCGGGCACCGATCTGGTCGCCAGCCTACCGGATTACACGGCCAAGGCCATGGCCGCGTCGGGACTGCTGTTTGATGAACCGCTGCCGTTCAAGGTGCCCAACCTGGACTTGTCGATGGTCTGGCTCGGTATCGTCGATACCGATCCGGCCGAACGGTGGTTGCGCTCGCGGCTTGAGCATTTCATGAGTGATCGGCAACCCCTGGCGCCTTGATGGTGGCGGTGTGAGGCGCCCTGACGGGGTTGGCTCAGGTGGGCTGCACCACCAGTTCCACGCCCAGGGCGTCAACCAGCTTCAGCAGGGTGTCGTAGCGGGGTTTGGCTCCGGGAGCCAGGGCTTTGTAGAGACTCTCGCGACCCATGCCGGAGTCGCGGGCAACCCGGGTCATGCCACGGGCCTTGGCGACGGCGGCCAGTGCCGCGAGAAATACGTCGGGATTCTTGTCTTTCAGGGCCACGTTGAGCAGCTCGGCAATGGTCGCCTCGTCGCTCAGATAGTCACTGGCTTCAAAGGGTTTCAGCGTGGTCATGTTCGATCACCTCGTTCGATCTCGCTCAGGATCAGCCTGGCGTGTTGGATATCACGTTTTTGCGATGACTTGTCGCCCGCACACAGCAGCAAAATCAGAATCTCACCCCGGCGAGCGAAATAGACGCGATAGCCGGGGCCTGTATGAATACGCATCTCACTCACCCCGTCGGTGACTCTCCTCGTATCCCCCAGGGCACCAAATTGTGCCGAGATCAAGCGGGAGAGAATGCGTGCCTTGGCGATGGGGGGCCTTCAGTCGCCGCAGCCAATGGTCAAACACCTCGGTAGTGATGAGGGTGTGTGTTGGTTTTGAGTGTAGTAGTTCGGATACGATTTTCAAAGTGGCCACGCTATTTTTTTACCTAGACCTCTTTGTATTTGGTCCAGGAGCGGCCATTGCGCCAATGCGTTATCGTTTCATGATCTTTCCCGAAGGCCGCGTGCTATATCTGTGCGCCTTCCCATTCCGCTGTTTCGGAGCCTGCCAATGCCTCACGTTTTCCTGGAGTACACCCCCAACCTGACTGACTTCGACGCCGACAAGGCGTTGTTGCGTATCAACCATGCGCTGGTGGCCTCCGGTCAGTTTGGTGCCGAGTTCGATATCAAGAGCCGGGCCACGCAACTGGGGGCGTTTCGTGTGGGGACGGGGTTGGGCGAGCGGGGGTTTGTGCATGTAAAGCTGGCGCTGTTGAGCGGGCGCTCGGCACAGATCAAGACACAACTTTCCGAGAGCCTGCTGGCGGGATTGAAGGATCTCGGTGACTGGCCGGAAGGTATCGAAGTACAACTGTCGGTGGAAGTGGTGGACCTGGATCGCGAGTCTTACGCCAAGGTGACGCTCTGATCCGGCAGCAAACCCGTTCCTGACAACACCGCAAACCCTGTAGGAGCCGGCTTGCCGGCGATGGCGTGCGCAAGGACGCTGCAAGGCGCAAGGACCTCATCGCCAGCAAGCTGGCTCCTGCAGGTGCGGTGTTTCAGCGGGAAAGACCTTGATCAGAACGGTTTGGTCGGCAGGTATTTGCCATCCAGGGTGATGACCGCGCGTGAACCACCATCCGGGTCCTCGACCTTCTTGATGTCCAGCTTGAAGTTGATGGCACTGATGATGCCGTCGCCGAACTGTTCGTGGACCAGGGCCTTCAGGGTGGTGCCGTAGACCTGGATCATTTCGTAGAAACGATAGATCGTCGGGTCGGTCGGGATGCCGGAGCCAATGCTGCCGCGCAATGGCACGCTTTGCAGCAGGCGGCTGGCGTCCTGGTCCAGGCCGAGCTTTTCACAGACCACGTTGGCGGCGCTGGCCGGCAGCGGGTGCTGGCCGAGCAGGGCGGCGGTGACGAAGGCCAGGCTCAGGCCGGTGCCGTCGGTCAGGTCCTGCCAGGACAGGTTCAGGCGTTGCTTGGCGTCGATGATGGTATCAGCCAGGGCCAGGCGTGGAGCTTGTGCGAATTGGGACTGCAACATGGTGATTTCCTCGTTTTCGTCAGTAGGATTCAGGTCAGGCGACCTGTGAAAATTGTGTCGACAGCGCGCAGGCCTGCGGCTGTTCGGTAAGTGAGACAAAGCGACCGGTGCTGCCGTCGAGGGCGGCGATGGAACCGCTCTCGATGTCGTACACCCAGCCATGCAGGTTCAGCCGACCTTGTTCCAGCGCCAGGGCAACCGAGGGGTGAGTCTTCAGGTTAGCCAACTGGGCGATCACGTTTTCTCGGACCAGGGCGTCCAGCCGGGCCTCGGTCGAGGCATGGTTGCGGGCGGCATTGATGACCTTGGCCGATTCGGCGTGGCGCAGCCAGTTGGCCACCGCCGGTAGGTGGTCGAGGCATTTGCAGGTGGAAATGGCGGTCATCGCACCGCAGTCGGAATGGCCGCAGATCACGATATCGCGCACCCCGAGCACCGCCACCGCATACTCCACCGTGGCCGAGACGCCGCCCGGCTCCGGGCCGTAGGAGGGCACGATGTTGCCGGCATTGCGAATTACGAACAGATCGCCGGGCTCTTGCTGGGTCAGCAGTTCCGGCACCACCCGGCTGTCCGAGCAGGTGACGAACAGGGTGCCGGGGTTCTGGGTGGTTGCCAGTTGCTTGAACAGGGCGCTGCGGGTCGGAAAGGCTTCGCGTTGGAACTTCAGGAATCCGTCGATGATGGCTTGCATGGGGCTTCTCCTTGCGTGTGGCTGATGGGGCAAGGATGGAAGTTTTCAGGCATAGCGTCCAAGACCGGCTTATTATGAAAGCCATAAGTCCTGCCTATAGTTGAGTGCCCGATGCTGCTGCGTCATATCCGTTATCTGCTGGCCGTCGCCGAACAGCGCAATTTCACCCGGGCCGCCGAGGCCTTGCATGTCTCGCAGCCGACGCTGTCCCAGCAGATCAGGCAACTGGAAGAGCGCCTGGGGGCGACGCTGTTCGATCGTTCGGGACGCAGCATCCGCCTGACCGATGCTGGCGAGGCTTATGTGCGGTTTGCCCGCTTGGCCCTGCAGGACCTGGAAGCGGGCAAGCGGGCGATGCACGATGTGCGGGACCTGAGTCGCGGTGGCCTGCGTCTGGCCATGACACCGACCTTTACCGCCTATCTCATCGCGCCGTTGTTGCATCGCTTCAACAGCCTCTATCCGGGCATCACCCTGAGTGTTCAGGAAATGACCCAGGATCGCCTGGAGGCCGCCTTGGCCGAGGACCTGCTGGATATCGGCATTGCCTTTACCGGGATGCACCTGGTGGATATCCAGAGTGAGGTGCTGTTCAGTGAAACCTTGAGCCTGATGGTGGGGGCGAGCCATTCGCAGGCGGCTGACAAGGTTCTCACTGGCCATGATCTGGAGCGGCAGTCGCTGGTCCTGCTCAGCCAGGATTTCGCCACCCGCCAACACATCGACCTCTACTGCCGCCAGCACGGTATCGTGCCGCGTATCGCTGTCGAGGCCAATTCCATCAGTGCGATTGTCGAGCTGGTCCGCCGTGGTCAGTTGGCGACAATCCTGCCCGCGGCCATTGCCCGCGAGCAGCCGGGGCTGGTCGCGCTGGAGCTGACACCGGCGCTACCGCAGCGCACGGTGGCCCTGCTCAGTCGCAAGGGCGCCTGGCGCAGCGCCGCCTGCGAGGCGTTCGCGGCGCTGGTGGGAGAGTGGCGGAGTGTTTAGCCCGTGCGTATGCACGCTTCTTCAAAACTGAATGCAATCGCCTGAACGCCCGGTAACCTGTTGAACAACTTGGGCGGGAATTTTTCACAAAATATTGATGTGCGCCTGACTAAGGTTTGAAACGTTGCCGAGTGGAGCTTTTGGGCTCCCGGCAATCCCTCAAACCGATTCCGTGTGTTCGATCCACCCGACACAGGTTCCCCGTCGAGAGTTCGCGAGTCATGCCTGCGCAACCACCTTCAACCGTTGAGCTTGAACTTGCCCGCCAGCGCGCGCGCGAGCGTGCCCGGGCTCGGCTGGAGCAGGCTCCCGACAGCCTGGTCCGGCGCCTGGGGTTGGCGCGAGAAAAGCAGTGGGTGCGCCAGGCGCTGAAGCTGGCCGGCGAGCCCGGCCTGGTCCTTGACCTGCCCTGCGGTGTCGGGCGTTTCTGGCCGGTACTGGCCGAGCGCGGTAACCGGGTGATCCTCGCAGCCGATCCCTCGCAAGAGATACTGGATCAATGCGCGCTCCATCATCCTGCCGATCTGTTCCAGCGGGTCAGGACCTTTCAGAGCTCGGTGTTTGCCATTGGCTTGCCGGAGAATGCGGTGGACTGCATTTTTTGCATGCCATTGTTCCAGCACCTTGGCGACCGCGAGCACCGGCTGGCGATCCTGCGTGAATTCCATCGGGTCAGCCGCGACACGCTGATCCTCTCGTTATGGATGGACGGCAAAGTCATGGCCTGGCATCGGCGGCGCCAGGCTCAGGCACGCGGCCAGGACTCGCAGCGCATGCTGTTCGGCAAGGCACTGGTCGAAGGCGAGTTTCGCGAGGCCGGTTTCGACATCGTCGGTCACCGCGATTTCTTTCCGGGTTACGCCATGCGACGCCTCTATGTGCTGCGCAAGAACAGCTGATCCTGGCCTGAGCACTTCAAGACCTTGAGTGGGACTATTCTTGTTGCTTAGTCAGTTCTTTCGCTATGGCACTTGCAGAGTGAGTGCTCGCAAAGCCCGGTGGCGAGATATACTGCGTGCCATTCTTCAAGGGAGAGCCGTGTGGCCATCGATATTCACTGGATTCGCGACAACGATAGCCTCGGTCGGCATTGCGCCCAATGGCAACAGCTACCCTTTGTTGCCCTCGACACCGAATTCATGCGGGTCGACACTTTTTATCCGATTGCCGGCCTGATTCAGATCGGTGACGGCGAACGCGCCTACCTGATCGATCCCCTGACCATCGACCAGTGGCAGCCTCTGGCGGCATTGCTCGAAGATTCCGCGGTGGTCAAGGTCGTGCACGCCTGCAGTGAAGACCTCGAAGTGCTGTTGCGCCTGACCGGCAGCCTGCCGGTGCCGCTGTTCGACACCCAGCTCGCCGCCGCGTACCTGAACCTGGGTTTCTCCATGGGCTATTCGCGCCTGGTGCAGGAAGTTCTCGGTATCGAGCTGCCCAAGGGCGAGACCCGTTCGGACTGGTTGCAGCGCCCCCTGTCGGAAACCCAGGTCAGCTACGCCGCCGAAGATGCCGTGCATCTGGCCGAGGTCTACACCCGCGTGCGTCCGAAGCTGTCGGACGACAAGTACGCCTGGGTCCTGGAAGACGGCGCGGAACTGGTGGCCAATCTGCGTCGCGAGGTCGACCCCTACGAGGTTTACCGCGAGGCGAAGCTGGCCTGGAAGCTGTCCCGCGCGCAATTGGTGGTGCTGCGCGAGCTGTGCGCCTGGCGTGAGCGCGAAGCCCGCGCCCGCGATCTGCCACGCAACCGGATCGTCCGTGAACACTCCTTGTGGCCGTTGGCCAAGAGCCAGCCGGACAACCTGGTGGCACTGGCCCGCATCGAGGATATGCACCCGCGTACCGTGCGCCAGGACGGCGAGTTCCTGCTGGAGCTGATCAAGCGGGCCGGCAGTGCGTCGATGGACCAATGGCCGCCGGCGGTGCCCGAGCCGTTGCCGATCGAAGCCTCGGCACTGGTCAAGCGCCTGCGTGCCCTCGGCCAGGCCGAAGCCGAGCGCCTGGACGTCGCGCCGGAGTTGATGTTGCGCAAGAAAACCCTGGAAGCGCTGATCAAGAGTGGCTTCCCCGCTGGACCTTACCAATTGCCCGATTCGCTGCGTGGCTGGCGCCGCGAGTTGATGGGCCAGGCGTTGCTCGACAGCCTGGCGACTGCCGGAGAACAGCCTTGAAACGTATTTGCTCCATCTACAGAAGCCCGCGCCGGAACGAAATGTACCTCTACGTGCTCAAGAGCGATGCCCTTGAGCGTGTTCCGGAGAATCTGCTGCTGGCCTTCGGTAAACCGCACCATGCCTTCGACCTGGTCCTGACACCTGAGCGCACGCTGTCGCGCGAAGATATCCACCAGGTGCTGGAGAACCTCGAGAAGCAGGGCTATCACCTGCAGATGCCGCCGGCCGAAGACGAATACATCGAACATTTGCCCGAAGAACTGTTGCGGCGCAATGATCCGATGTAATGGCTACCCCTGAGTGCTCTGACCGGAGTGCTCGATTCAAATGGACTGTATTTTCTGGCAGTGGCCGATGACGATGGAGCGAACTCCGTCGGCGGCTGCCTGCACTGTTTTTGAAAGGTTTGAACCATGCGCGTTCTGATTGCCGAACACGACCACGCTGTCTATGCCCGCCTACTGGGCCAGGTGGTCCCTGAACTTGAAGTCATGACCAGTGGCGATTCGGCCACGCTGTCGAGCATGGCCGCCGACTGTCCGGTCTGGCTGGGGCAGCCGGATCTACTGGCGACCCTGCTGCGTCAGGGGCACCGACCCCAGTGGCTGCAATCGACCTGGGCCGGTGTTACGCCGCTGCTGGCCGAGGGCTTGCCCCGTGACTATCGCCTGACCCGGGCGGTGGGGATTTTTGGCCAGGTGATGGCTGAGTATGTGCTGACCTATATGCTGGGGCATGAGCGCGAGGTCCTGGCCCGGTTGGTCAGCCAGGTCGAGCGCAAGTGGGATAACCGTGCGGGCCAGAGCCTGGCGGGGCGCAAGGTGTTGATTGTCGGTGCCGGAGATATCGGCCAGAGCGTTGCGCAGTTCCTGCAACCCTTTGGTGTCGAGTTGTATGGCATTGCCAGCACTGCGCGGGAGCAGGCGCCGTTTATCGAGGTGGCGGCGCTCGAAGCGCTGGGTGAGTGGGTCGGCAAGGTGGATTATGTGATCAACCTGTTGCCGAACACGGCCAATACCCATGACTTGTATGACGCGGCGCTGTTCAAGCGCTTCAAACCTACTGGCCTGTTTATCAACGTCGGGCGCGGTGTGGCGGTGGTCGATGCGGACCTGGTGGAAGCCTTGAAGGAAGGGCATCTGGCGGGGGCGGTGATCGATGTCTGCCGGCAGGAGCCGTTGCCACAGCGTCATCCATTCTGGACGGCCTGGGGGCTGTTGTTGACCGGCCACAGTTCGGCACCGACGTCGCCAGCGATGATGGTGCAGCTGTTTGTCGAGAACCTGCGGGCCTATCAGGCCGGGGAAGCGTTGCGCGGGGAAGTGGATTTCGAACGCGGCTATTGAGTCGGGCGAGATCGTTGTGGGAGCGGAGCTTGCCCGCGAATGGGACACTGCGGTTTGTCAGGAAAACCGCGGCGCGCCCTTCGCGGGCAAGCTCCGCTCCCACAGTAGGGGCTGTTCATTTTCTTTGTGACAGTGAACAGCCTCTGGGTTACAGGCTGAAATCACCCTCGGCCACCAGCGCGCTCAGCGGCTGGCGTGGGCTCGGGGTTTCACGGGCCTGCAGGTAATCCGGCAGACTGGCCTTGTCGCCCAGCTTGCCGATGGCCACTGCCGCATGTAGTGCATAACCTTCTGGAATCTTCAGCTCGCGGCGGGTCAGTTCCTGATCGAAGCCGGCCATGCCGTGGCTGTGCCAGCCGCTGTTGCTGGCTTGCAGCGCCAGGTGGCCCCAGGCCGAGCCGGTGTCAAAGGTGTGCCACAAAGCCGGGGTTTCTTCGCTGGCACCGGGAGCGGTGAAGCTGGTTTTCGAAATCACGATCACCAGGGCCGAGGCGTGCTGCGCCCAACCACGGTTGAATTCGTTCAGCAAGCCAAGGAAGCGTTCCCAGTTCGGCGTATCACGACGGGCATAGAGAAAGCGCCAGGGTTGCGAGTTATAGGCCGAAGGTGCCCAGCGGGCCGCTTCGAAAAAGCTCAACAGGGTTTGTTCCGGGATGCTCTCGCCGGTAAAGGCGCGCGGCGACCAGCGCTGGGTGAACTGGGGATCGATCGGGTGATCGGCGATGCGTGGGTTGCTGCTCATGGCGCGGTCCTGACTGGGGAAATTAGCGAGAAAGCTACTGCGCCGCAGGCGGTCTGACAAGTCTTGTTCAACCGACAGTCGCCGACGCTTGGCCGCAACGGCGCGGGGCACTAGACTGGCGGCCTTTTCACTCCCCGATGCAGATGTCTGAACCATGGCCGCGAAAGTCGAACCCTTCTGGATACGCAAGACCCTCGAGCAACTCGATCAGGAGGAGTGGGAGTCGCTGTGCGACGGTTGTGGCCTGTGCTGTCTGCAAAAGCTCGAGGACGAAGACGACAACAGCGTGTATTACACACGCATTGCCTGCAAACTCCTGGACCTGAAAACCTGCCAGTGCACCGACTACGCCAAGCGTCGCGACACGGTGCCGGACTGCATCCAGCTCACCCCGGGCCAGGCCGACCAGTTCAAATGGTTGCCGCCGACCTGCGGCTATCGCCTGGTCAGCGAAGGCAAGGACCTGCCGCTTTGGCATCATCTGGTTTGCGGTGACCGCGATGCGGTGCACCACGAGCGGATTTCCCAGTCCGGGCGCATGCTCGCCGAAGGCAGCGTGCCGGAAGAGGACTGGGAAGATCATCTGATTTTCCGCGCCGGCTGATTTCCGCAAATCCCAAGGAGCTCCATGTCGTTACGTTGCAGGCTGCCGGTGTTCCTGTTGCTGATGTTGTTCAGCGGCCTGGGTTGGGCCGGAAAGAAGGTCGACCTGGACTATCAGGTGCGCCTGTTGCCCCAGAGCGAGCAGGCCGAGGTGCGTCTGACCCTGGCCCAGGGTTCGGCGGTGCGCAGCCTGGATTTCGATCTCGGCAGCCAGGGTTATTACAGTGACTTCATGGCCGACGGGCAATGGCAGCTGAGCCCCGGCTCGACGCCGGACAGCCGCCGCGGTGTCTGGCGCCCGGCGCCGGGAAAGGCCAGCCTGAGCTATCGGGTCAGCCTCAACCATCCTCGCGGCAACGGCACGTTCGAGACCCGCATGACGCCGACCTGGGCGCTGTTGCGTGGCGAGGACCTGGTGCCGCCGGCCCATCTGGATCAGCAGGATGGCACTGACCTGGTCTCGCGCCTGGCATTCGAATTACCCACCGGTTGGAAAAGTGTCGAGACGGCCTGGCCGCGCATCGGCAAGCAGCGCTTTCGTATCGACAACGTCTCACGCCTGTTCGACCGGCCTGTGGGATGGATACTGGCCGGCGACCTGGGCAGCCGGCGGACCCGCTTGGGTGAAACCTATGTCACGGTCACGGCGCCTCGGGGCGAGGGTATGCGGCGCATGGATGTGCTGACGCTGCTGACGTTCGTCTGGCCCAAGCTGCAGGAAGTGTTTCCGCGTAATCCCGGCAAATTGCTGGTGGTCGGTGCTGCTGAGTCGATGGCCCATGGCAGCCGGGCGGCACGGGATTCGATCTACCTGCACAGTACCGCCCCACTGATCGGCGAGTCCGGGGAAAGTGCCCTGGTGCGCGAACTGGTTCACGTGTTCGGGCGGATCAATGACCGCCAGCGCAGTGACTGGATTGGCGAAGGCCTGGCGCAGTACTACGCGATCGAATTGCTGCGGCGCGCCGGCGGCATGAGCGAGGAGCGCTACGAGGCGTTGCAGGTGCACTTGACCCGGGTCAGTGGCAAGGTCAGCACATTGCGAGGTGAGCAGGTGGATAGGGCGACGGTGGCACGGGCGGTGTTGCTGTTGCAGGCGCTGGACCGCGAGATTCGCCAGCAGACCCATGGCAAGCGTTCCCTGGACGATGTCAGCCGGGCGGCGATGCGCCTGGATACCGTCAGCACCGAGGAATTTATCCAGCTATGCGAGAGCGTGATGGCTGAGCCGTCGAAGGTGCTGGCGAGCAATCTGCTGAAGTAAGGGGCGTCTGTCAGGCCGCCATCGCCAGCAAGCTGGCTCCCACAGTATTTCGCCGTACTCCAATCTATCGTACGGCATCACACCTGTGGGAGCCGGCTTGCTGGCGATGCGATCTTGCCGGCGCTGCAAGACTAGAATTTTGGACCGGAACGGGTGTTATTACCCTTGGCCAGGCGATCGTAGAGCACCACGTTGACCGTTGCCGCCAGGTTCATGCAGCCGGTGGTCGGGATATACACCACGTCCTCGCACCAGTCGCGGATGTCCTTGTCCAGCGAGCCATCTTCCGGACCGAAGATATACAGCGCTCGATCCGGGTGAGTGTATTCGGGCAACGAGCGCGCACCCTCCACCAGTTCGACGGCCACCGGCACGCAGCCCAGGGGCAGGATTTTCTTCAGGTCGTCGATGCCGATCAGCGGAATGTCCTGGTGGACTTTTTTGGTGTCGGTGACGAAGTCCCGCGCCCGCTCGTAGCGCTTGCCGGTGTAGAACACCGAGGCCACGCCGTAGCAGCCAGCCGCACGCATCACCGAGCCGACGTTCTCCGGTGACTTGGGGTTATACAAACCAATGCAGCTGTACCTTTTGTTTGCCACGAGCCGGGTGCCTTCCAGGAAAAAGACGCGATTATACCGGCATCTCCGTCAGCTCGTGGTGTCGGGATAGTTCGAAGGGAACAGCGCGCGGCGGGTTTGCTCGTCGTTGACCTGCTTGAAGGCGTGGCTCTTGCCCACTTGACGGGCGCGGACCACGGCCGGACGCGCGTCGATGCGCTGGAACCAGGCCGACAGGTGGGGGTAGGCGGCCAATGGCGATTCTTCGCCTTTCATTACACGCGCAGCCCGGTCGATCCAGCCCCAGGCCGAGATATCGGCAATCGTATAGCTGTCGCCGACGATATAGCTGCGCCCGGCCAGATGCCGGTCCAGTACCCGGTAGTGCCGCTCGGCTTCACGGCGATAGCGGTTGATTGCGTAGGGAAGGCTTTCCGGGGCCGAATGCTGGAAGTGCACCGCCTGACCGGAAAATGGCCCCAGGCCCGTGCCGATAAACATCAGCCACGACAACAGTTCGCCCCGATCGCCGGGCTCGCCGCCGAGCAGCCCGGTCTTTTCACTCAGGTACAGCAGGATCGCGTTCGAGTCGAACACTCGGACTTCGCGACCGTCCGCGCCCTCGGTATCGAGGATCGCCGGAACCTTGCCGTTGGGATTGATCGCCAGGAACTCCGGGCTGTGCTGTTCGCCCTTGCTGGTATCGACCGGAACCAGTTCATAGGGCAGCGCCGCTTCTTCAAGAAACAGGGCGACTTTGGCCGGATTGGGCGTCGGGTGGAAAAAGAAACGGATCATGTCGAAAGGTCCTGGCTGATGTTTTGGATCGAGTGTTATAAAATAGGCCAAGCCCGGTGGCGTGGCAATTCTCGTTTGTTTCAAGGAGTATCGCCGCCACTTCAATTTGAAACCCAGTGTGAGTTATGGCGCGACCCAGAGAATTTGACGAGGCCAGTGCAGTAGAGGCGGCGATCCGCTGCTTCTGGGCGCGCGGCTACGAGGCCACTTCCGTTCGGGATCTGGCGCTGGCCATGGGGATCACCGGGGCCAGCCTGTACAACGCTTTCGGTGGCAAGCGCGCACTCTTCGGCCTGGCCCTCGATCACTACATCAAGCGCGGCTTCTGCGAACGCTCCACGCGCCTGGAGCAGCAGTTGCCCCCCCGCGAAGCCATCCTGACGTTCTTCAACGAGATCATCGAACTGTCGCTGGGCGACCCTGAGCACAAGGGCTGCTTTATCGTCAACGCGGCCCTTGAGATGGCGCCCCACGATCCGGAGTTCAAGGCGGTATTGGCCACGGTCCAAGAGGGGATGGAGGGGTTTTTCCGGCGCTGTATCAGTGCCGGCCAGGTCCAGGGCAGTATCGATGCCTCGCAGTCGGCGGACGATCTGGCGCGCCTGTGCCTGGGGGTGTTGATGGGGCTGCGGGTGCTGGCCCGTTCAAGGCCTGAACGGGAATTGTTGGAAGGGCTGGTACGACCCGTCTTTGGGTTGTTGAAATAGTCTGTCCTGACGAGGGACGTCGCTGGATGGCTGTATGTATTAGCTGGCTCGCACCTGCAGGACCTGGGCGAATTGGCGCTGCACCAGGCGCTCGATCAACTCGACATCGGCCTCGGGGCTGAGGTCTTTTGCGCTGCCGGCGGCGCCGGTGGCTTGCAGTTCCAGCGGGCTGTCCGGCGCCTTCTGCTGCAGCAGATAGTCGGCGCCGCAATTGCCGCAGAACACATGATCGCCCGCGCGGTGCGCGCGCTTGAGTACCACCGTCGGCCCGCACATACCGCAATGCCGCAAGGGAATGCCCTGGTCGGTATGGCCGATGATCGGGCTCAAGACCCCCGACTCCCCCAGTTGGATAAACAAGGCGCCGAAGTGCGCGTCGAACTGGGTTCCCAGGTTCTTGCCGATGATCTGCAGTGCCTGCGCCTGTGGCATGCCCGCACGATAAGGGCGGGTGCTGGTCATGGCATCAAAGGCATCGCAAATGCCGACGATGCTCGCCAGGTGCGAAATCTCACCGGCCTTGAGCCCCAGGGGATAACCCCGACCATCGGGCATCTCGTGGTGCTGGCGCACGGCGTCCTCCACCAGCGCGGCCAGCGGGTGGGCATGCAGCAACCGAAAACCGATGTCGGGGTGGGTCTTGATCACGGCGTACTCCTCGTCGCTCAAGGGCCCGGCCTTGCGCAGCACCGCGTCGGGAATGCCGACCTTGCCCAGGTCATGGACAAAGCCGCCCAGGGCAATCCGTGCCACTTCCTCCACCGCGAAGCCGGCCTTCTGCGCCAGCAACTCGCAGAACTGCGCCACCCGCCACAGATGCCCGCCGGTGTAGGGATCCCGTGCCTCTACCACCCAGGCCATCACCAGCAGGCTCGACAGCAGTTCCTGCTCCGGGCGCGAAACCTGTGCCGGTTGACGGGCGCCCAGCAGGTTTTGAATCAATTGGTTCAGCTTCATCGATGGCGTTCTCGGTACAGGAAGAAGGAGGGGGCGCACACACTGGCACTTTGCCTTGTTGAGAAGGTATAGGGCTTTAAATTACAGCTGTTGGAAAAAATCTTGACCTTGTGTTTTAGATCGATCGATTTAGAATGCCAGTCATCTCAACGTGCCTCAAGGCTTTTGGCGCATTGCCTCGGCCGGCTGACGGCCTCACAGGAGAGTTCGTTATGGTCGCCGACTGGTTGATGGGCGCTTCGGTACGTCGCAAGTTGACGCTGGGGTTTGGCATCGTGCTGCTGCTCACGGCGCTGTTGAGCGGCATCGCCTGGTACAGCATCGGGCAACTGACGATGCGCAGCGAAGCGCTGGTGGACAGTGTCTCGCTGGACACGCAGATCGCCGCCGTGCGCTTGCAGGAAAACGAATTCGATCGCACCGGGCAAAGCGCGGCGGTCGACGCCTATGCCGGGCAGATGCAGGCGTTGTATGCCGGTGTCGACAAGCTGCAGATGAGTCTGGACACCGACGCACAGACGACCCTCGTGCGTATCCGCGAGGTGGCCCGGGCTTATCAACAGAGTTTTGCCGAGTTTGTCGCGGCCCGGCGCCAGGCCCGGGATGCGGAAAAGGCCATGGTGCCGGTGATGGAGAATATCGCCGAGCAGCTGACGCGGTTGCGTACTCAACTCTTCCAGCAAATGCGCAGCGATCCGGCGGTCAGCATTGATCAGGCACAGTCGGTCGCCGAGCTGCAATGGCTGATGGCGCAATTGCGCGATCAGGTGCGTTTGTATATCGCCGATCCCCAGCCCGAGGCGCAGTTGCGCGTTTCGCAGATGGCCGACCGGATTCGCGTGCAGGGCAACGACTTGTACGGGCAACTGCCGGGTGACGCCTTGCAGACGCCGTTGCTCGGAGCGTTGCAGGCGGCGGTGACCTACCAGGATCGGGTCGTGGACTTTCGCGACAGCGTGCTCAAGAGCCAGCAGGCGAAGCAGGCAATGCTGGCGCAGGCGGGGGACTTGCAGCAACTGAGTGCGGCGGTCTACCAACTGCAACTGCAAGGGCGTGGTCATGATGTGCGGATGGCCCGTGGCGAGTTGTTGCTGGCGGGAGGGCTGGCGCTGTTGTTGGGCTTGCTGTCGGCCTGGGCCATGACCCGGCAGATCGTTCCGCCGCTCAAGCGGACCTTGACCCTGGCCCGGCAGATCGCTTCGGGCGACCTGACCGGTAACCTGGAAAGCCATCGGCGTGACGAACTGGGGCAGATGATGACCGCCATGCGGGAAATGGCCGGGCATCTGCGTCAACTGATCGGCAGCATCGGCGATGGCACGCGTCAACTGACCCTGGCGGCCGAAGGTTTATCGACGGTCACGGCCCACAGCAGTGCGGGAGTCTCGCAACAGCGCCAGCAGACCGAAGAGGTCGCCGGCGCCATGGCCGAGATGGTCGACAGCGCCCAGCATATCGCCCGTAATGCCCAGCAGGCCTCGGAGGCGGCACAGGCGGCCGAGCAGCGCAGTGTCGAGGGCAACCGCGTGGTGACCCGGGCGATCGAGCACTTTGAAGCCCTGGTACTCAATGTCGATCGCTCCGCCCTGGCGATGGAGCGTCTGCGTGAAGATGGCGAACGGATCGGCGGGGTGTTCGGGGTGATTCGCGAGGTGGCGGAACAGACCAATCTACTGGCCCTTAACGCGGCCATCGAAGCGGCGCGTGCCGGCGAAGCAGGGCGCGGCTTTGCGGTGGTGGCCGATGAAGTGCGCGCGCTGGCCCAGCGCACCCAGCGCTCCACCGAGGAAATCGAGGGGCTGATCGCGGCCCTGCATGGCGGCACCGAGCAGGCCACGGCGATCATGCGCCAGAGCCAGGACATGAGCCTGTCCAGTGTGGCCCTGGCACGCGAGGCCGGCGGTGTGCTCAGCGAAATTCGTCAGTCGGCGTCGTTGATCCAGTCGATGAATTCGCAGATTGCCACGGCGGCCGACCAGCAAACCCGCGCTTGCGAACAGATCAGCGGCAATCTGGCGCGCGTGCGCGATATTGCCGACGAGTCGGCGCAGTCGAGTGCGCGCACAGCATCGGCGAGTCTGGAGCTATCGCGCCTGGGCGGCGATCTGAACGTGCTGGTCCAGCGATTCACGGTGTAGCCGTTACTCGTCTTTTTTCATCAACCCAGCCAGCGCCGCGAACGGGTTGTGGGTGGCCTTGGCGATCTTCGGGCTGCTCAGGGAACTGTCACCGAAGTATTGCTGGTCGGTGTAGCGCGAGTGCTCGTTGTCATGGCAGAACAGGCACAGCAGTTCCCAGTTGGAACCGTCCTGTGGGTTGTTGTCATGGTTGTGGTCGCGGTGATGCACGGTGAGCTCGCTCAGGCGCTTGCCGGAAAACTCCCGGGCGCAGCGACCGCAGACGTGCGGGTACATTTTCAGCGCCTTGTCACGATAGCCCATCTCTTTATCGCGTTTCGCGTCGGCCAGGATACGGTCCAGCTTGGCGGTATGGGAGGGAGGGTTGGCCGAACTCATGGGGTCACCTTGTCGAATGGGTTATTGACGGTTATGTGGCAAAGTCTAGCTCAGTTCTTGAGCTTCTCGGCGATCCAGATGGTGTGGCGCGTGCCCTTGTTGCCGTGGGCGTAGACCTGGACTTCCTCGGCCTTGAAGCCGGCCTTGCGCAGCTTGTCGGAGAAATGGCTGTCGGCACTGGCCGACCACACCGCCAGCACGCCCTTGGGCCGCAGAGCCTTGGCGCAGGCGCTCAGGCCGCCGGTTGAGTAGAGCCAGCTGTTGGCTTTCTGGGTCAGGCCTTCGGGGCCGTTGTCGACATCGAGCATGATCGCATCGAAGCCGTTGGGCTCGGCTTGCAGGACCTTGGCCACGTCTTCCAGGCGAATCAGCGTGCGCGGGTCATCCAGTGGTCGGCCGGCTTTTTCCCCCAGCGCGCCGCGGTTCCATTCGACGACGCCCGGTACCAGTTCGGCGACCACCACCTCGGCGGTCTTGCCCAGGTGCTTGAGGGCCGCGGCCAGGGTGAAGCCCATCCCGAGGCCACCGATCAGCACCCGCGATTGCGGCCGCCCGGCGACTTTGCGGCAGGGGATTTCCGCCAGGGCATCCTCGGAGCCGTGCATGCGGGTGTTCATCAACTGCCCGCCGTCACCGCCCTGGATCTTGATCACGAAGTCTTCGCCATACTCGAACAGGCACAGGGCACCGCCGTTTTCGGGAATCGGAGTGGTGTCCAGCAGAACGAAACGTTTCATGGAAATCTCATTGGGAGGGGCAAAATAGCCGCGTTGCGAGTAGCCTGATGGCAGACAGAGAAGTCTGGCAACGGAGCCATTGATGAAACGCGCTATTGTAGCGGTCATTGCCTTGACCGCGCTCACCATTACCACGGTACGGGCCGAGGATCTCTCGCCGGTACCGCTCACGCCGAAACCGGGAGCGCCGAGCACGGCCACCCCCACGCCGTCCCCGCAGATCACCCCGCGCACGCCGCCCAAGCCTGGCGAGCCGCTGCCGAGCATCGAATTGCCGCAGCCACCCAAGGACCAGACCCTGCCGGGCCCGGAGCAGAACGACAAGACCGACAAAGCCGATAAGGCGAAGGAAACCTCCAGCTAGATCTGTTGCGAGAGCAGTTGGCCGTCCGCCATGCGCAGTCGCTTGGACAGCGCAATGGCGATGGCGCGAATGATCTTGGCGGCGATCTTTGGCGCATCGTTGAGCATCTTTTCCAGGGAATCCTTGCCCAGGTTCAGCAACTGGCAATCGCTGGCGGCCACGCAACTGGCCGAGCGCCGCTCGCCATCGAGCACCGCCATCTCGCCGAAGGCCCGGCCGGCGCGCAAGGTGGCGATCACCACCGCTTGACCCTCGGCGTTGCTCTTCTGCACGTTCACGCTGCCGTGATGAATGATGCACATGAAGGTCCCGGCATCCCCCTCGTTGAAGATGGCTGCGCCTTTGGCAACGCTGCTGATGCTGAAGTAGCCGGCAGCGGCGAGGAAATCCGCTGGCAGCAAGCTGGCGAACAAACCGCAGTCCATCAGCATGTCGCGGATTTCGTTATTCAGTAAGGTCGGTTCTGACATGGCTCACGGTCTTTCCTTGTTGCCTGTTGTTCTGTGCGGACATTGAAGCCCGGCGGCCCAGAGTTAAGACAAGGGCGCCGGGCAGAGTTCCTCAGACCAGGTCGAGAACCTTGAACACGAAGGCGTATTCGAGGGCTACGTCACGTAATCCCTGGTAACGACCGCTCATGCCGCCATGGCCGGCACCCAGTTCGGTCTTGAGCAAGAGTAGATGCTCGTCGGTTTTCGTGGCGCGCAGTTTCGCCACCCACTTGGCCGCCTCCCAGTACTGCACGCGACTGTCGTTGTAGCCGGCGATCACCAGGGTCGCCGGGTAGGCCTGGGCGCGGACGTTTTCATACGGTGCGTAGGCCTTGATCCGCGCGTACACCTCGGGCTCCTCGGGGTTGCCCCATTCGTCGTATTCGGTGACGGTCAGCGGCAGGTCGGGGTCGAGCATGGTGTTCAGTACGTCGACGAACGGCACTTCGGCGATGGCGACCTGGAACAGTTCCGGGCGCTGGTTGAGCACGGCACCGATCAATAGGCCGCCGGCACTGCCGCCGCTGATAGCCAGTTGCTTGGACGTGGTCAGACCCTCGGCGATCAGGTGCTCGGCGCAGGCGATAAAGTCGTCGAAGCTGTTCTGCTTGTGCGCCTGCTTGCCGGCGCGGTACCAGGCTTCGCCCAGTTCGCCACCGCCACGCACATGGGCGATGGCGAAGGCCATGCCGCGCTCCAGCAGGCTCAGGCGGGCGTGGGAGAACCACGGATCGAGGCTTTCGCCGTAGGCGCCGTAGCCGTAGAGATAGAGCGGCGTGGCCTGGCCCTGCAGTTCGCGCTTGACCACCAGGCTGATGGGCACTCGCGTGCCGTCCGCGGCCGTGGCCCAGAGCCGCTGGCTGACGTAGGCATCGGGGTCGAAGTCGCCCAGCACCGGGGTTTGCTTGAGCACGCTCTGCTCACCGCTGGCCAGAGTCAACTGGCGGATCTGGGCCGGACGATTGAGTGCTTCGTAGCGCAGACGGATGGTCTGGCTGGTGAACTCCAGGCTGTCCTGCACGTAGAGGCTGTAGGCGGCATCCGGCAGTTGCACGCGATAGCTCGGCAGGCCCTGGGGGCGCACTTCGATGATCGGCAGGCCACCTTCACGCAGGCTCAGGCACAGGGCCGAGGCGTTCAGGGTCAGGCCTTCGAGCATCACCTGATCGTCGTGGGGCACCAGCAATTGCCAGTCGCCGCGACTCGGTACGCCGTGGTCCGGGACGTGAAACAGGGCGAAGTTGATGCCGTCCTGGTTGCTGCGGATAAACCAGCTCCACTGCGCCTGGTACTGGCCGTGGTCGACGAAGTACTCGTGGCCTTCGACCCGTGGCGCCAGGCAGGTAAAGGCCTGGGCCGGGGTATCGGCATCCAGGGCCCAGGCTTCGCTGGTGGTCTTGCTGTTGAGCAGTACCACCAATTGGCGTTCGGAACTGCTGCGGTAGCAGTGCAGGAAGAAACGTCCGTCGGCTTCGTGCAGGACTTCCTCGGCGGCGTTGTCGCCGAGGCGATGGCGGTACAGCTTGTGGGGGCGATGGGTGTCGTCCAGTTCGGCGAAAAACAGCGTCTGGCTGTCGTTGGCCCAGGTCATGCTGCCGTCGCAGTCGTCGAACGGCAGCTCGCTGACCGCGCCACTGTCGAGCTCCTTGATGTACAGGCGATAGACCTCTTCGCCGCTGGTGTCGAGGCTGTAGGCCAGGCGCTGGTGATCCGGGCTGATGCTGAAGGCCCCGAGGGAGAAGAAGCCGCCGTCGGCCAGCATGTTGGGGTCGAGCAACAGGGCTTCGGCGCTTTCGTCCACCGTCAGACTGTCATCGGCCGGACGCGGGCAGCGGTAGTGCCGCGGGTATTCGTCGCCGGCGGTGGTGCGGGTGTAATACAGGAACGGTCCCCAGGGCGAGGGCAGGGACAGGTCGGTTTCGAGAATCCGTGCCTTGATCTCCTCGAACAGGCTTTCGCGCAGCTTGCCTTGCCCGGCCAGTTGCGCCTCCTGGTAGCTGTTTTCGGCCTTGAGGTAGTCGAGCACGGCATCGCTGTCGCGTTCCTGCAACCAGGCGTAAGGGTCCGCGCCCGCGTCGTGGCGGGCAATCGGGGCGCTGTTGACGCGGTTATCGAGGGGCATGGGCAACTCTCTGTGGGCGGATCGCTGACGGCGGGGCAGCCGGACCGGCGAAAAGCCGTTATCATAAGCATCTATTTGCCAGCCTTGCCATGGACACCATGACCGAGAACGACTATCTGATCGCCTGGGGCTGCTACGCCTTCGCCGCCTTGGGCTGCTTGTTGGTGTGGTTTCGCCTGACCCGCTGGATCTGGCGCTGGCTGCGCGAGCCGCTGCGCGTGGTGATGGCGGTGCTGCTGTTCAGCCCGACCATTATCGACCCGGTGAAGGGAAAATTCGCCCCGGCGGTGGCCATTACGGCCCTGGACCTGATGTTCAAGGTCGGCAACAACGCCTGGCGCGCGGTTTCCGATCTGTTCATGTACCTGATGATCGCCGTGGGCGTCTATCTGCTCTTCGCGTTGATCCGCTGGCCCATCGAACGCTCCATCAAGGCCCGTCGTCCGCAGTCCGTAGCGGCCGGCACCGCCCCGGCGGCCGAGCCCGAGGAGGAGGACGATCAACCGTTCACCGCGGCCGAGCGCAACGAGCGTTATGGCCGTCAGCCGCCGACCGGTGGCAATGGCCGTTCACGGGTCGAGCCGCGTCTGTAACCGCGTCCCTGCATTGAAGCGAGAGTCCGAGCATGTGTGAATTGTTGGGCATGAGCGCCAATGTACCGACCGATATCGTTTTCAGCTTTACCGGCCTGATGCAGCGTGGGGGGCGTACCGGCCCCCATCGTGACGGCTGGGGCATCGCGTTCTACGAAGGCCGTGGTTTGCGCCTGTTCCAGGACCCGGCGGCGAGCTGCGAGTCCGAGGTCGCGCAGCTGGTGCAGCGTTACCCGATCAAGAGCGAAGTGGTGATCGGGCATATCCGTCAGGCCAATGTCGGCAAGGTCTGCTTGTCCAATACCCATCCCTTTGTCCGTGAGCTGTGGGGGCGCAACTGGTGTTTCGCGCATAACGGCCAGTTGGCGGATTTCCGGCCGCCGACCGGCTTTTACCGTCCGGTGGGCGATACCGACAGCGAAGCGGCGTTCTGCGACCTGCTCAACCGCGTGCGCCAGGCCTTTCCCGAACCGGTGGACATCGAGGCGTTGCTGCCGTCCCTGGTCCAGGCCTGTGCCGAGTACCGGGGCAAGGGCGTGTTCAACGGCCTGCTCAGCGATGGCGACTGGCTGTTCTGCTATTGCTCGACCAAGTTGGCGCAGATCACCCGACGCGCGCCGTTCGGCCCGGCACGCTTGAAGGATGTCGATGTGATCGTCGACTTCCAGGCCGAAACCACGCCCAATGACGTGGTGACGGTGATCGCCACCGAGCCTTTGACTGAAAACGAAACCTGGACCCGCTACGAACCGGGCCAATGGAGCCTGTGGCGGCGCGGCGAATGCGTCAGCCAGGGCCAGACCGAATAAGGAAGTCCGTTATGTGGTTGAGTTACCTGCGGCTGATTCTGTTTACCCTGGGTCTGTTGATCGGCGTCCAGGTGCCGGGCTTTATCAACGACTACGCCAAGCGGGTCGAAGCGCACCTGATTGAGGCGCAGGCCGGCCTGCAGGGCTTCCAGAAAACCGCCGAGCAGTTCTTCAACGGCGACCTGCAGGCCTTGGTGGCGCATTACCGCGCCAGTGACGATCCGGTGTTTCGCAGCGATGCCGACAGCCTCGGCACCTTGCTCAACCGCCAGCGTCTGCTGGATGACCAGTTTCAGGCGATGCAAGGCCCCTGGTACAAGCGGGCGTTGCAGGTGGCGTATGCGGCCGATCCGGCGATCCGTCAGGAAACCTTGCAGGGCTACACCTACCAGGTCCTGCTGTCGCCCGAGGCGATCGGCTGGGCGATGGGCGCGGCGCTGCTGTTCTCGTTCGTGATCGAAGGCTTCTTCCGCCTGGTGGACTGGGTGGTGCTGGGTGGCAAGCGCCAGCGCGAACGCCTGGCCCGGCGCGAACGGGGTTATTGACCGGGGAGGGTGGGCTTGCTCAGGACCACATACTCCTCGCCCAGCTTGTCCGCATAGCTGCGCAATACCTCCTGGCACAGCGCGACAATCTCCTCCACCAGCTCCACGCCGACCCGCCAGGACACCACCACTTCCAGGTTCGGCGGGCGTACGTCGAGGGCCAGCAAGGTCAACTCGCCGCGCATCAACTCTTCCCTGACCAACACCGACGGCAGGGCGCCGATACCGAAGCCGTCGCGCAGCAGCCGGGTAATCGCCGACACCGAGTTGACGCAGTTCAGCCGCGGCGTCGGGACGCCATGGACTTGCATCAGACCGAGAATTTCCTGGTGCGGCCGCGAGTTTTTCGAGAAGGTCACGATGCGCTCCCGGGCAATCTCGGCCAGGCTTGCGTATTCACGGTTATAGATCGAGTTGCTGGCCACCACCCAGCCCATCGGGTGGCTGATCAGCTTCAGGCTGCGAATCGATTCCTGGCGCAGCAGGTCGGTTTGCAGCACCAGATCGAGAAAGCCTTTTTGCAGCTGATCGCAGAGGTTCAGCGCGGTATCCGCCACCAGCTCGATTTCCACCAGCGGAAAACGGTCCGACATCTGCGCCACCAGCGGGCTGAGCCAAGTATGGATGACCGTGTCCATCACACCGATGCGCAGGCGCCCGACCTTGGTCGAACTGATTTCGATGGCATGCTTGAGGGCCTGCATGGTGTCCATCATCTGCTCGGCATAGTCGAGCACCTTGAGTCCTTCGGGGGTCAGGCTGACGCCGCGCGAATCGCGCAGGAACAACTTCACCCCGAGCTCGCCTTCAAGCACCGCGATACGACTGGAAATGGACGCCTGAGTGGTGAAGAGCTTGTCCGCCGTCAGGCGAAAACTTTTCAATCGTGCTACCCAGACGAAGGTTTCGAGAAATTTGAGGTTCATGCAATCAACTTTTTCTTATGCCAGGGCAGGACTTTAATTAGTTGGACGCAGAGGGCACGGTCAACCAAAAATGGCCTTCGACCGGTCAGGCACGCTAAGCCTAAGCCCCGCTGGTCGCCAGAACAATACCAATAAGCTTTATGCGGAGATTTCCCCCATGACTACGCCCGGCTCGCTGGATGTCACCCACGCCGAGGGCCCACCCGGGCCGTTTACCTGGTATCGCAACCTCGATCAGCAGGAGCGTCGTACGTTCTGGAGTTGCAAGATCGGTTATGGCCTGGATGGCATGGACACCCAGATGCTCAGTTTCGTCATTCCGACGCTGATCGCCCTCTGGGGCCTCACCACCGGTCAGGCCGGGCTGATTTCCACCAGCACCCTGATTGCCTCGGCCCTTGGCGGCTGGATTGCCGGGATTCTCTCCGACCGCATCGGCCGGGTACGGACCCTGCAACTGACGGTGCTCTGGTTCGCCGTGTTCACCTTCCTCTGCGGCTTCGCCCAGAACTACCACCAATTGCTGGTGGCCCGGACCTTGATGGGCTTCGGTTTCGGTGGCGAGTGGACCGCCGGCGCGGTGTTGATGGGCGAGGTGATCCGCGCCAAGGACCGCGGCAAGGCGGTCGGCATGGTGCAGTCGGGTTGGGCCCTGGGCTGGGGGCTGACGGCGATCCTCTATGCATTGCTGTTTTCGCTGTTGCCGCCGGAAGACGCCTGGCGCGCGCTGTTCGTGTTGGGCATCGTGCCCGCGATCTTTGTGATTTTCGTTCGCCGCCTGGTCAAGGACCCCGAGGTCTATCGCCAGGCCAAGAGCCAGGAAGCGCCGAGCAACCCGGCGCACTTCTACGAGATTTTTGCCCCGGGCATGCTCAGCACCACTTTGCGGGCCTCCTTGCTGACCACGGGTGCGCTGGGCGGTTACTACGCGATCACCGCCTGGTTGCCGACCTATCTGAAGACCGAGCGCGGCTTGAGCGTGCTCGGCACTGGCGGTTACCTGGCGATGGTTATCGCGGGTTCCTACATCGGTTACGTGATCAGCGCCTACCTGACCGATCTGCTGGGGCGCAAGAAGAACTTCATTCTGTTCGCCGTCGGCTCTTTCATCATTGTGCTGTTGTACACCCAGCTGCAGGTCAGCAACGAGGTCATGCTCTGGCTGGGCTTGCCCCTGGGCTTTTTCGCCTCGGGGATTTTCAGCGGCATGGGCGCGTTTCTCACCGAGCTGTTTCCCACGCGCATTCGTGGTTCCGGCCAGGGTTTCTGCTACAACATCGGCCGGGCCCTGGCGGCGTTTTTTCCGCTGCTGATCGGCCTGCTCAGCCAGAAAGTTTCCCTGAGCCTGGGGATTGGCGCTTTTGCCGCTGTGTCCTACGGCGTGGTGATCCTCGCGGCCCTGAGCCTGCCGGAAACCCGTGGCAAGGCACTCGAAGCGCAGTAATCTGTGGGTACTTGCGACAAGTCCCACATTAAGAAAAGTTAAAAGCCCACAGGAGCAACCACCGTGAGCCGCTTGTTATTGAATTGCGATATCGGCGAAAGCTATGGCAACTGGACCATGGGTCTGGATGCGCAGGTCATGCCGTTTATCGATTGCGCCAATGTGGCCTGCGGTTATCACGCGGGCGATCCGAGCATCATGCGCAAGACGGTGACCTTGGCCCTGGCCAACGACGTGCGTATCGGGGCCCATCCGGCCTATCCCGATCTGGTGGGTTTCGGTCGCCGCTCCATGGCCTGCACCCCCCAGGAAATCCAGGACCTGCTGCATTACCAGATCGGCGCGCTGGACGGTATCTGCCGGGCGCAAGGTGCCCGGGTGAGTTACGTCAAGCCGCACGGCGCAATGTACAACGACATGATGGCCAACCCCGAGCAACTGCGGGCGGTGATCCAGGCGCTTGCCGCCTATGACCGGGAACTGCCGTTGATGCTGCTGGCCATGCGCGACAACAGCGCGGCCCAGGCCCTGGGTGATGAGTACGGCGTTGAGCTGTGGTTCGAAGCGTTTGCCGACCGCGCCTACGACAGCGCGGGGCGCCTGGTGTCGCGCCAGTTGCCCGGTGCCGTGCATCACGAGCCTGCGCTGATCGTCGAACAGGCACTGACCATTGCCCGTGGTGACAACCTTATCGCCAGTGATGGCAGCGCGCTGCGCCTGCAGGCCAATACCCTGTGCGTGCACGGCGACAACGCCAGTTCGGTGGCTGCGGTGCAGCGTATCCGAGAGGCCCTGGACCGGCAGTCCGCCGTATGAAGCCACGGATCGAAGTGGTCGGGATCGACTGTCTGATGGTGCGGCTGTTCGAGGTGATCGCCGAGGAAAACATGCCCTGGATGCTTGCCGCCGGCGAGCGTTTGCGAGCTGGGTTTGCCGGGCACCTGATCGACCTGGTGCCGTCCTATACCACCTTGATGGTGCATTACGACCTGCTGGCGTTGAGTCCTTCCCAGGCCCGGGAGCTGATTGCCGAGGCCTTGACCGACCTGGCGCCGAGCAGCGGTGCTGGCGGCCAATGTCATGTGTTGCCGGTGTGGTACGACCCGAGTGTCGGTCCGGAGTTGGGCTTGTTGGCCGAGCGCGGCGGTTGGTCGGTCAGCGAGGTGATCCGCTGTCACAGCGAGCGCGAGTACCAGGTGTTTGCCCTGGGCTTCGCCCCGGGGTTCGCCTTTATGGGATTGGTCGACGAACGGCTGGCCGCACCACGTATCAGTACCCCGCGCAAGCGGGTGGCGGCGGGGAGCGTGGGGATTGCCGAGCGCCAGACCGCGGCTTACCCGGTGGTTTCCCCGGGGGGGTGGAACCTGATCGGACGGACACCGAGCAAGTTGTTCGACCGTGAGCGCGACGGCTATAGCTTGATGCAGCCGGGCGATACGGTGCGTTTTGCCGCGATCGACCACGCTGAATTCATTACGTTGGGCGGCGATGACACGCCGCTGGAGGGCTTGGCATGAGCCATCTGTCGATCGAGGCGAGTACGCCTCTGTGCCTGTTGCAGGATGCGGGGCGGTTCGGCGTGCGTCATCTGGGCGTGACTCAGGGCGGCGCGCTGGATTGGGTATCGATGTTCTGGGCCAACCATTTGCTGGGTAATGCGCCGGATGCTGTCGTGGTGGAGGTGACTCTCGGCGGGTTGACGCTGATGGCTGAAGAGGATTGCTGCCTGGCTCTGACCGGCGCCGATCTGGGGGCGCGGGTGGATGGTCAGGCGCTGGCGCCCTGGTGCAGTTTTGTCTTGAGGAAGGGCCAGCGCCTGCAATTGACGCAGCCGCTGTCGGGGGCGCGGGCTTATCTGGCGGCGCCGGGCGGTTTTATCGCGCCTAAAGTCCTTGGCAGTGCCGCCTGTGTGGTCCGCGAGGAGCTCGGTGGACTGGATGGTATGGGACGGCCTTTGGCCAAGGGTGGGCGGCTGGAATATCGCGGGGAGGCGTCGACGCCCAGAGGTTTGTCAGGTGCGCAGGTGCCGGATTTCAGCACCAGTGCGCCGTTGCAGGTGGTGCTTGGGGCGCAGATCGGTGAGTTCAGCGGGCAAAGTCTGTTCGATGCGTTCAACAGTGTCTGGACCCTGGACAGCCGTGCGGATCGCATGGGGATTCGGCTGTTGGGGCCGGCGTTGAAGTACCAGGGTGAGCCGATGATTTCCGAGGGCATTCCCCTGGGGGCGATCCAGGTACCGCCGGACGGCCAGCCGATCGTGTTGCTCAACGACCGGCAGACCATTGGCGGTTATCCACGCCTGGGGGCACTGACGCCATTGTCGCTGGCCCGCTTGGCGCAATGCCTGCCGGGGACCCCGGTCAGGCTGGCGCCGGTAGCGCAGGAGGCGGCGCATCGGCAGCAGGTCGAGTTCATGCGCAGGTTCGCCTGACACCGCTCCCCCTGTAGGAGCGAGCTTGCTCGCGATTGTCGTTAACGATGACGCGGGGCACCTGATACCCCGCGGTACCTGGGCTATCATCGCGAGCAAGCTCGCTCCTACAGTGGGGCATGCGTCGGTCCAGCCGACACCGTTCTACTTGGATAAAAACCGCATCCCTTCCTCCAACCCACGCAACGTCAGCGGATACATCTGGTCCTCGACCAGATCGCGAACAATCCCGGTCGACGCGGTGTAGTTCCAGGTGTCCTTCGGATATGGGTTGATCCAGATCAGCTTCTTGTACTTGGCCATGAAGCGCTGCATCCACACATAACCGGCTTCTTCGTTCCAGTGCTCGACACTGCCGCCGGCCTGGGTGATTTCATACGGCGCCATGGCTGCATCGCCGACGAAAATCACTTTGTAGTCGGCCCCGTACTTGTTCAGCAGATCCTGGGTCGAGGTGCGTTCCGAGCCCCGGCGCAGGTTGTTCTTCCACATCGACTCATAGATGAAGTTGTGGAAGTAGAAGTACTCCAGGTGCTTGAACTCGGTCTTGCAGGCCGAGAACAGCTCCTCGCAGATCTTCACGTGGGCGTCCATCGAGCCGCCGATGTCGAACAACAGCAGCAATTTGATGGTGTTGCGCCGCTCCGGGCGCATTTGGATATTCAGCAGGCCGGCATCGCGAGCGGTGTGGTCGATGGTGCCGTCTATATCCAGCTCTTCCGCCGCGCCCTGGCGCGCGAACTTGCGCAGGCGGCGCAAGGCCACCTTGATGTTGCGCGTACCCAGTTCGACCTGGTCGTCGAGGTTCTTGTACTCGCGCTGGTCCCAGACCTTGACCGCCTTGCCCTGGCGCTTGCCGGCATCGCCAACGCGAATGCCCTCAGGATTGAAGCCGCCCGAGCCGAACGGGCTGGTGCCGCCGGTGCCAATCCATTTGTTACCGCCAGCGTGACGCTCCTTCTGTTCTTCCAGGCGTTTCTTGAACTCTTCGATCAGCTTGTCGAGGCCACCGAGGGACTGGATCTGCGCGCGCTCCTCGGCGCTCAGCGAACGCTCGAACTCCTTGCGCAGCCAGTCCTCGGGAATCAGCGCCTGAAGGTGCTCGTCGAGTTTTTCCAGGCCATTGAAATAAGCGCCGAAAGCCCGGTCGAATTTGTCGAAATGCCGCTCGTCCTTCACCAGGATCGCCCGGGCGAGGTAGTAGAACTCGTCCATGTCGGCGAAGGTCACGCGTTGTTTCAGCGCGTTGATCAGGTCGAGCAGCTCGCGCACCGACACCGGTACCTTGGCGGCGCGCATTTCATTGAACAGGTTGAGCAGCATGGCAATTGCCCCCGCTTTTGTTAAAAAAAGCGTGCTTAACGGCTGCCGCGACGGCTCATGAACGCCAGGCGCTCAAGCAGTTGAACATCTTGTTCGTTCTTCACCAGGGCGCCGGCCAGGGGCGGAATGGCCTTGGTCGGATCGCGCTCGCGCAGTACCGCTTCGCCGATATTGTCGGCCATCAGCAGTTTCAGCCAGTCCACCAGTTCCGAGGTCGAGGGTTTTTTCTTCAGCCCCGGAACCTTGCGCACGTCGAAGAACACGTCGAGGGCTTCGCTGACCAGGTCCTTCTTGATGTTCGGGTAGTGCACATCGACGATCTTTTGCAGGGTGACGCGGTCCGGGAAGGCGATGTAGTGGAAGAAGCAGCGACGCAGGAAGGCGTCCGGCAGCTCTTTCTCATTGTTGGAGGTAATGATGATGATCGGGCGTTTCTTCGCCTTGATGGTTTCATCGATCTCGTAGACGTAGAACTCCATCTTGTCGAGTTCTTGCAGCAGGTCGTTGGGGAACTCGATATCGGCCTTGTCGATTTCGTCGATCAGCAGGATCACCCGCTCGTCGGATTCGAAGGCTTCCCAGAGTTTGCCCTTTTTCAGGTAGTTGCGAACGTCGTGGACCTTCTCGTTGCCCAGCTGCGAGTCGCGCAGGCGGCTGACCGCGTCGTACTCGTAGAGACCCTGGTGGGCCTTGGTGGTGGATTTGATGTGCCAGGTGATCAGCTGGGCGCCAAAGGATTCGGCCAGTTGCTCGGCCAGCATGGTCTTGCCGGTGCCGGGTTCGCCCTTGACCAGCAGCGGACGCTCCAGGGTGATGGCGGCATTCACGGCCAGCTTCAGGTCATCGGTGGCAACGTAGGCCTGGGTGCCTTCGAACTTCATCTGCAATTCCTCGGACGATAACGCCGGCCGGTTTGAGGGCGGGCGGAAAAAAATCATGCCTGACTATAACGCGGCGCCCGGTCGAGTGTGAACGCAGACGGCTTATTCAGTCTCTGAATGGGGCGTCAGATCCTGACCCGGTCCGTCGCGGGCCATCAGCCGGCCGTTTGTCATGACTGGACGCCTGCAACCCTGAGGCATAACCTTGAAGATTCCCGTCAACGCTGCATAAAAGGACCCCGTCATGAGCCGTATTTTTGCAGACAACGCGCACTCCATCGGTAACACGCCGCTGGTTCAGATCAATCGTATCGCGCCCCGTGGCGTAACGATTCTGGCCAAGATCGAAGGGCGTAACCCTGGGTACTCGGTGAAATGCCGGATTGGCGCCAACATGATCTGGGACGCCGAAGGCAGCGGCAAGCTCAAGCCGGGCATGACCATCGTCGAACCGACCTCCGGCAACACCGGCATCGGCCTGGCCTTTGTGGCGGCCGCCCGGGGCTACAAGCTGCTGCTGACCATGCCCTCTTCCATGAGCCTGGAGCGGCGCAAGGTGCTTAAAGCACTGGGCGCGGAGCTGGTGTTGACCGAACCGGCCAAGGGCATGAAAGGCGCCATCGAAAAGGCCACGGAGATTGTCGCCAGCGATCCGGCCCTTTACTTCATGCCGGCGCAGTTCGAGAACCCGGCCAACCCGGCCATTCATGAAAAGACCACCGGCCCGGAAATCTGGAACGATACCGACGGCGCGGTGGACGTACTGGTGGCCGGCGTCGGCACGGGCGGGACCATTACCGGGGTTTCGCGCTATATCAAGCTGACCAAGCACAAGCCGATCCTCTCGGTGGCGGTGGAGCCGGCCACTTCACCGGTCATCAGCCAGACCCTGGCCGGGGTCGAGGTCAAGCCCAGCCCGCACAAGATCCAGGGCATCGGTGCCGGTTTCGTGCCGAAGAACCTCGATCTGACCATGGTCGACCGGGTGGAACTGGTCACCGACGAAGAATCCAAGGCCATGGCCCTGCGGCTGATGCAGGAAGAGGGGATTCTCAGCGGGATTTCCTGCGGCGCCGCCATGGCGGTTGCCGTGCGACTGGCGCAGACTGCGGAAATGCAGGGCAAGACTATCGTCGTGGTGTTGCCGGACTCCGGTGAGCGTTATCTGTCGAGCATGTTGTTCAGCGACTTGTTCAGCGAACAGGAGCTTTTGTAGGCGCAAGCTTGCTCGCGATGCAGGCGATGCGGTGTTTCAGATCGACCGCGTTAATGCTCATCGCGAGCAATCGAGCGTCGACCGGCTGCTCCCACGGAGTTCGAGATCCGCTGACCTGGATCAGCTACCGTTCAGGCGTTTCTTGTTAAACAGAGGCTTTATTGCCGCATCGGTAACGCTGAATCTGTGACGTCATGGGTTTTTCCCGGCGCCGGTAATGTTTATCATTGTCGGCTGCCACGTCGGGTGAGTCGAGCGCTACAGGCGCACCCGCGCGTTGCCCATTTTCGAGGAGTGTTGAATGAGCTTTTCCTTTGCCGCCAAGGCCGCAGTCCTGCTGCTGTTCCTGGGCAGTACGCTTTACGTGCATCTGCGCGGCAAGGCGCGCTTGCCGCTGCTGCGCCAGTTCGTCAACCATTCCGCCGCGTTCGCGCCGTACAACGCCTTGATGTACCTGTTTTCCAGCGTACCGTCCAAGCCTTATCTGGACCGCAGCAAGTTTCCCGAGCTGGATGTGCTCAAGGACAACTGGGAAGTGATCCGCGAAGAAGCCATGCATCTGTTTGATGAGGGCTATATCCGCGCCGCCGAAAAGAACAACGATGCCGGTTTCGGTTCGTTCTTCAAGAAAGGCTGGAAGCGTTTCTACCTCAAGTGGTACGACAAGGCGCTGCCATCGGCCGAGTTGCTCTGCCCGAAAACCGTGGAGCTGGTGAACGCGATCCCCAACGTCAAAGGCGCGATGTTCGCCCTGTTGCCCGGCGGCAGTCACCTCAACCCGCACCGTGACCCGTTTGCCGGCTCCCTGCGTTATCACCTGGGCCTGTCGACGCCGAACTCCGACGACTGCCGGATTTTCGTCGATGGCCAGGTCTACGCCTGGCGCGACGGTGAAGACGTGATGTTCGATGAAACCTATGTGCACTGGGTCAAGAATGAAACCGAGCAGACCCGCGTCATTCTGTTCTGCGATATCGAGCGCCCGTTGAGCAGCCGCTTGATGACCGCGGTCAACCGCCGGGTCAGCGCCTTCCTCGGTCGTGCCACGGCACCGCAGAACCTCGATGACGAGCGGGTCGGCGGGATCAACCAGGCCTATGCCTGGAGCAAGCGTTTCAGTGACCGCATCAGCGGTGTGGTCAAGCGCTTCAAGCGCGCCAATCCCAAGGCCTATCGCGTCATGCGTCCCGTGCTGGCGGTGGTGGTGTTCGCTGCCCTCGGTTATTGGTTGTTCGGCTAACCTGTTGCAATGGCAGCCGAGCGCTGGTTATAGTCGGCGCTCGGTGTTTCAATCGATTCACCTTCCTCAGCAAAAGATCAGCCCATGCCGGTTTCCTTTGTCAATGCGGTAGTCGATTCAGCGGTCAACGCTGTGGTCGTGCCGTGTGGGAACCAACAGCCCGCGCAGATCAGTCATTACCCCCCACCTGTCAGTAGCACGCCGGTGTACGCAGTCGTATCACCGCCGGGTGTTGGCTTTTTGGGCTGATCGGCAGCATTTGCCGTTCCCCTGTGCCCGCCTGAAAAAAACTACTGAATGTTCAGCCTTGCGCTGAATCGGCTTTTGCCTGAATCACGGGTGGTATCCATGTTGGCTTTTTCCAAACAATCCGCAACCGCGGCGGCCTCGACGAGTCTGTTTGTTCTGCTCTGGAGTAGCGGGGCGATTTTCTCCAAATGGGGGCTGGCCCACGCCTCGCCGTTCGCTTTCCTGTTGATCCGTTTTTCCATCGCCCTGCTGGGGCTGGTGTTGTTGGTCCCGCTGTTCAAACTCAAGTTGCCGCGCAGGGGCAAGCCGCTGCTCTATGCGGCGGCGACCGGGATGGTGTTGCTGGGGGCCTATCAGATTTTCTATCTGCTGGCCCTGGACCTGAAGGTTACGCCCGGGGTCATGGCAACGATCATGGGGGTGCAACCGATCCTCACGGCGGTGCTGATGGAGCGTCGCCGTTCCTGGAGTCGGATGTTCGGCCTGGGACTGGGATTGGCCGGGCTGATCCTGGTGGTTTACCAGGGGATCGGTCTGGCCGGCATGTCCCTGGCCGGGATGCTGTTCGGTCTGCTGGCCCTGGCCAGCATGACCTTGGGCTCGATCATGCAGAAGCGCATCACCGATAACCCTTTGGGCACGCTGCCGGTGCAGTATCTGGCCGGGCTGTTGCTGTGCGGGGTTTTCGTGCCGTTCCAGCCGTTCCACTTCGAAACCGGCAGCGGCTTTATCCTGCCAGTGCTGTGGATGGGGCTGGTGGTCTCGGTGCTGGCGACCTTGTTGCTGTATCGACTGATTGCCCGGGGTAACCTGGTCAATGTCACCAGCCTGTTCTATCTGGTGCCGGCGGTGACGGCGGTGATGGATTACCTGATCTTCGGCAACCGCCTGGCGCTGCTGAGCATGCTCGGGATGGGGCTGATTATCGTCGGGTTGGTGTTTGTGTTCCGCAGGGCTGGCTAAACGCCGCTAATGGGTGCGGTGGCCGGATGCTGCTGCGCCGGTTCCTGCCCTTTCGCGGGCAAGCTCCGCTCCCACAGTGTCCGTGTCTGACCGAGAATTTGCGGCGTGACGCGATCCTGTGGGAGCGGAGCTTGCCCGCGAAGGGGACCTGGAGATCGTCAGATGACTAGCGCTCAGCCCCACTGGCCGCCTTCAACGCCGCCCCGGGCTTCAACACCAGCCACAACGCCAGCGCAATCAACACCCCACCATACACATGAGCCATCGACAGCGGCTCATCGAGAAACAGCGCGCCCCACAACACCCCGAACGCCGGAATCATAAAGGTCACGGTCATCGACCTGACCGGGCCGATATCGCTGATCAGCTTGAAATACATGATGTAGGCAAACGCCGTACACACCAGGCCCAGGCCCAGCAGCGACAGCCACACGCTCATCCCGCCCCAGCTCGCCGGCGGATGGGCGATGGCGCTGTAACCGAAGAACGGCAAGATCACCAAGGTCGCGCCAAACATGCTGCCCATGGCCGAAAGCCGTGGATCGAGGCCACCTTGATGGTCGAGCCAGCGGCGGGTGAGGAACCCGGCGAAGCCGTAACTGGTGGTTGCCAGCAGGCACGCCGCGGCGCCCATCAGCAATTCCAGGTTGAAGGTCACCGGGCCCGCACGGGTCAGTACCGCCACGCCGAACAATCCGAGGAAAATTCCGAGCAGCTTGTTCAGGCTCAGTTTTTCATGGAAGAACAAGCCGCCGATCAGCACGCCCATTAGCGGTGTGGTGGCGTTAAAAATCGAGGAATAGCCGGCCGGCAGCACTTGCGCCGCGACCGAGTACAGCGTCGCCGGCAGCCCGGAGTTGATCACGCCGAGCATCAGGCAGACCTTGAACTTGCCTTTGAAGTCCCAATTGACCCGCATCAGCGTGAGGATCACCAGCAGTCCGACAGCAGCAATCGAGACACGGAAAAAGGCGGTGGGAAAGGCGCCGAGCACCGGAGCAATGATTCGCATAAACAGGAAACTGGCGCCCCAGACAGCGGCCAGCATGAACATGCGCAGAATATCGACGGGTCTCACGGTGGCTTCCTTGGCAGGGTTGGGCGGGCAAGTGTCACCGCATGTAACTGGCAAGGCAATGGTTGCGTTGCCCGAGGGTTGGCCTCTAAGCTCAAGCGCGTCGCGAGAGAACAATTTCGAACAATAGCGCAGGGGTTCCACTATGCCGCAGCCATGGCCGGCCGCTGATATCGCCCACATGATCCTCGATGGCTTCGACGATTACCGCGAGCACTTTCGCCAGATCACCGACGGTGCCCGCAGCCGTTTCGAAGGCGCCCGCTGGCAGGAAGCGCAGGTGGCTTCGGCGGCGCGCATCAGCCTGTACGAAGAGAAGGTGGGCGAGGTCAATGCGCGGCTACGCGCCGGCTTCGATGAAAGTACCTTGCTCGATGTCACGCTCTGGCCCCTGGTGAAAAGCGCCTATATCAGCCTGATCGACCTGCGTTTCGACGATGAGCTGGCGGAGACCTGGTACAACTCGACCTTTTGCGGGTTGTTCAGCCACGACCTGATCAGCGACGGTTGCATGTTTATCCACACCACCCGGCCCTCGCTGCATCGGGCGCGGGCGGCGCAGACCCGGACCTACCGGCCCCAGGGCGAATTGTCGGGCATGCTCGAACAGATTTTCGCCGACTACCGCTTCAGCGAGGCCTATGCTGATTTGCCGGGTGACCTGCGGCGCCTGGAAGCGCAGCTCCGGGAAAACCTGCCGGACTGGGTGTGCAAGGATCCTGAACTGAGCGTCGAACTGTTCTCCTCTGTGCTCTATCGCAACAAGGGCGCCTACCTGGTGGGGCGCATCTACACCCATGATGAACAATGGCCGTTGGTGATTCCGGTGCTGCACCGTGAAGGGCGTGGTATCCAGATCGATGCGTTGATCACCGACGAAGCCGAGGTGTCGATCATCTTTTCCTTCACCCGTTCCTATTTCATGGTGGATGTGCCGGTGCCGGCGGAGTTTGTCGGCTTTCTCAAGCGTATCCTGCCAGGCAAGCATATTGCCGAGCTGTACACCTCGATTGGTTTCTACAAGCACGGCAAGTCGGAGTTCTACCGGGCGCTGATCAATCACCTGGCCAACACCGACGACCGCTTCATCATGGCCCCGGGCGTGCGCGGCATGGTCATGAGCGTGTTTACCCTGCCGGGCTTCAACACCGTGTTCAAGATCATCAAGGACCGCTTCTCGCCGTCGAAGAACGTCGACCGCGCCACGGTGATCGAGAAGTACCGCCTGGTGAAAAGCGTCGACCGGGTCGGGCGCATGGCCGATACCCAGGAGTTCGCCGATTTCCGCTTTCCCCTGAGCAAGTTCGAGCCGGCGTGCCTGGAGGAATTGCTCGAGGTGGCCGCGTCCACGGTGCAGGTCGAAGGTGACACGGTGTTGATCCGCCACTGCTGGACCGAACGGCGCATGACCCCGCTGAACCTCTATCTGGAAAACGCCAATGCCGCCCAGGTTCGCGAGGCGCTGGAGGATTATGGCCTGGCGATCAAGCAGCTGGCCGCGGCGAATATCTTTCCCGGCGACATGCTGCTGAAGAACTTCGGCGTGACCCGCCATGGCCGCGTGGTGTTCTACGACTACGACGAGATCTGCTTTCTCACCGAAGCCAACTTCCGGCATATTCCCGCGCCGCGCACGCCCGAGGATGAGATGGCCTCGGAGCCCTGGTACTCCATCGGGCCGCTGGACGTGTTCCCCGAGGAGTTCCCGCCCTTCCTGTTCGCCGACATGGCGCAACGCCGGCTGTTCGACCAATTGCATGGTGAGTTGTACAACGCCGACTACTGGAAAAGCCTGCAAGAGGCGATTCGGGCGGGCAAGGTGATCGATGTGTTTCCGTACCGGCGCAAGGACTGGGATAACGAATAAGCCGTCGGGAGTGTTCGGGAACGCAGTTGGCATCATTTTTCAGCGCAAATCTGCGACAATCCGCGCCTGCCTAAATAGACGACCTTTGCGTACCTGATGACTGACGAATCGCCCGCTATCGACCAGCTGCTGAAAAACCTCGACCAGGCCATGATTGCCGACCGCCACCGGTTGCGGCGGCAGTTGCTTGAGTTGCGCAAAAAGCCCGACGAAAGCAAGTTGGCCCAGTGGGTCGAGCGGATGCAGGCGTCCTGTGCCCAGGTCGCGGCCCGCGCCAAGAGCGTGCCGTTGATTCGTTATGACGACAGCCTGCCGATCGCCGCCAAGCGCGACGAGATCAAGGAGGCGTTGCTCAAGCACCAGGTGCTGATCATCGCCGGCGAAACCGGTTCGGGTAAAACCACCCAGTTGCCGAAGATCTGCCTGGAAATCGGCCGTGGCCAGCATGGCCTGATCGGTCACACCCAGCCACGCCGGATCGCTGCGCGCAGTGTCGCGAGCCGGGTTGCCGACGAGTTGGCCACTCCCCTCGGTGCACTGGTTGGCTATCAGGTGCGCTTCGAGGACCAGAGCGAGGCCAATACCCTGGTCAAGCTGATGACCGACGGTATCCTCCTGGCGGAAACCCAGAACGACCGCTACCTGGAACGCTACGACACGATCATCGTCGACGAAGCCCACGAGCGCAGCCTGAACATCGATTTCCTGCTCGGCTACCTGAAAACCCTGTTGCCCCGGCGCCCGGACCTGAAGGTCATCATCACCTCGGCGACCATCGACCTGGAGCGGTTTTCCAAACACTTCAACGATGCGCCGATTGTCGAAGTGTCCGGACGGACCTTTCCGGTGGACACCTGGTATCGCCCACTGACCTCGCAACAGGATGAAGAGGGCAACAGCGTCGAGGAAGACCTGAGCGTGGATCAGGCGATTATCGCCACGCTCGACGAGATCGCCGCGTTCGAGCGTAGCGAGCGCAAGAGCCCAGGGGATGTGCTGGTGTTTCTGCCCGGCGAGCGGGAAATTCGCGATGCCGCGGACATGCTGCGCAAGGCCCAGCTCAAGCACACCGAAATTCTTCCTTTATATGCACGGCTGTCGCCGGCCGAGCAGCAGCGGATTTTCCAGTCCCATCCGGGGCGGCGCGTGGTGCTGGCGACCAACGTCGCGGAAACTTCGCTGACCGTACCGGGGATCCGCTACGTGATCGACAGCGGCACGGCGCGGATCAGCCGCTACAGCTACCGCGCCAAGGTCCAGCGCCTGCCGATCGAAGCGGTATCCCAGGCCAGCGCCAACCAGCGCAAGGGCCGTTGTGGGCGGGTCGAGCCGGGTATCTGCATCCGTCTGTACAGTGAGGACGACTTCAATGGCCGTCCGGAATTTACCGACCCGGAGATCCTGCGCACCAACCTCGCGGCGGTGATCCTGCAGATGCTGCACCTGCGGCTCGGCGAAATCACTGCGTTTCCGTTTATCGAGCCGCCGGATGGCAAGGCCATCAGCGACGGTTTCAACCTGTTGCAGGAACTCTCGGCGGTCAATCGCGAGAACCAGCTGACACCCTTGGGCCGGCAACTGGCGCGCCTGCCGGTGGACCCGCGCATGGGCCGCATGTTGCTGGAGGCGGCCACCCTCGGCAGTCTGCAGGAAGTACTGATCGTCGCCAGCGCCATGTCGGTGCAGGATCCGCGTGAACGTCCGCCGGAGCGCCAGCAGGCCGCCGACCAGGCCCACGCACAGTGGAAGGACGTGGATTCGGATTTTGCCGGGTTGATCAATGTCTGGCGTGGTTTCGAGGAGCAGCGCCAGGCCCTGGGCGCCAGTGCGTTGCGCAACTGGTGCCGGAAGAACTTCCTCAATTACCTGCGGATGCGCGAGTGGCGTGATTCTCACCGGCAATTGGGCCTGATCTGCCGCGACCTGCAGTTGAGCGTCAACAAGGAGCCGGCGGACTATCCCAAGCTGCACAAGGCGGTATTGTCCGGGCTGCTCAGTCAGATCGGCCAGAAGACCGAAGACGGCGACTACCTGGGGGCACGTCAGCGGCGTTTCTGGGTCCACCCGTCTTCGGGCCTGGGGCGCAAGCGGCCACAATGGTTGATGGCCGCCGAACTGGTGGAAACCACCAAGCTCTATGCGCGGATGGTCGCCAAGATCGAGCCGGACTGGATCGAACCCCTGGCCGGGCACCTGATCAAGAAAAACCACTTCGAGCCGCATTGGGAGAAGAAGCGTGGCCAGGTGGTGGCCTTCGAGCAGATCACCCTGTTCGGCCTGATCGTGGTCGGCCGCCGTCCGGTGCACTTCGGTCCCATCGAGCCGGTCGCCTCCCGCGAGCTGTTTATCCGCGAGGGGCTGGTGCGCGGCGAGATTCAGTCGAAAGCCAAGTGCCTGAGCGCCAACCAGCAATTGCTCGAACAACTCGACGAACTGGAGGCCAAGGCCCGCCGTCGCGATATCCTGGCTGACGAAGAAACCCTGTTCGCCTTCTACGACGCACGCCTGCCAGCGGAAATTCACCAGACCGCGACCTTCGACAGCTGGTACCGGGTCAACAGCCAGAAAGACCCGCAATTGTTGATTATGCGTGAAGAGGATGTGCTCGCCCGCGAAGCCAGCGAAGTCACTGCCGCGCACTATCCGGACACGCTGCATCTGGGCGACCTGGCCCTGACCTTGAGTTATCACTTCGAACCCAACCACCCGCGTGATGGCGTGACCCTGCGGGTGCCGGCGCCGCTGTTGCCGGCCCTGCCCGGCGAGCGCCTGGAGTGGTTGGTGCCGGGGGTGATCGAGGCCAAGTGCATCGCCCTGGTACGCAACCTGCCCAAGGCCTTGCGCAAGAACTTCGTACCGGTGCCGGATTTCGTCAAGGCGGCGCTGCAACGGATCGAATTTGCCGCCGGCTCGCTGCCCCAGGCGCTGGGCCGTGAGCTGCTGCGCATGACTGGTGCGCGGGTCAGTGATGAAGCCTGGGCCGAGGCGGCCCAGCAGGTGGAAAACCATCTGCGGATGAACCTGGAAATTGTCGACGCCCAGGGCAAGTTCCTCGGCGAAGGTCGTGACCTGGTCGAACTGACCGCTCGGTTTGCCGAAGCCAGCCAGGCGGCCCTGGCCGTACCGCTGACCGCGAAAAGCCAGCAGCCGGTACAGGCCAAGGAATTCGCCGCGGTGGCCCAGAGCACCCAGCAGAAGATCGCCGGGCTGTCGATGACGGTGTACCCGGCGCTGGTGGAGGAGGGCGGTACGGTCAAGGAAGGGCGTTTCTCCACGCCGGCCGAAGCCGAGTTCCAGCATCGCCGGGCGCTGCAGCGCTTGCTGGTGCAGCAGTTGGCCGAACCGGCGAAGTTCCTGCGTGGCAAGTTGCCGGGGCTGACCGAGCTGGGCTTGCTCTATCGCGAGCTGGGTCGGGTCGAGGCCCTGGTCGAAGATATCCTGCTGGCGAGTCTCGACAGTTGCGTACTGGAAGGTGAAGACAATCTGCCGCGTGATGGCGTTGGGTTGGCGTCGCTGGCTGAACGCAAGCGTGGCGCCTGGACCGAGCATGCCGAGCGCCTGGCCCGCCTGACCCTGGAGACGCTCAAGCTCTGGCACGGCCTGCAAAAACGCTTCAAGGGCAAGATCGACCTGGCCCAGGCCGTGGCACTCAATGACATCAAGCAGCAGTTGAGCCAACTGGTCTATCCCGGTTTTGTCCGGCAGACGCCGGGTGCCTGGCTCAAGGAGTTGCCGCGTTACCTCAAGGCCATCGAGTTGCGCCTGGAAAAACTGCCGGCCCAAGTGCAGAAGGACCGGGTCTGGAGCACTGAACTGGCAGGGCTTTGGGCCCAGTACCAGGCCCGCGCAGCCAAGCATGCCCAGGAAGGCAAGCGCGACCCGCAACTGGAGCTGTATCGCTGGTGGCTGGAGGAGTATCGGGTGTCGCTGTTTGCCCAGCAGTTGGGAACCAAGGCGCCGATTTCGGACAAGCGCCTGGGCAAGCAATGGAGCCAGGTCGACGCTTGACGCGCGGTTTTTTCGACCGGGTTCGCGGGAGCTCGGTTGTATTTCATTGATCTCGGCCCTAGGGGCCAAATCCCAATGTTTATGGCACACTTGACGGCTATAAATGCCGATTCCACGGTTCGAGCGCTGCTTGCCCGACCGGGTCGGAAGAAAACGACTCCAGGCCCTTTGCCGTTTTGACGGGATTGGCCCTTTTATGTATTGGTACGAATGTGCCAATGCCTTCTGCCTGAACAGAATAGAGGAACGAGCGTGCATAACGTCGTCATCAGCGGCACCGGCCTGTACACCCCGGCCAACAGCATTTCCAACGAGGAGCTGGTGCAGTCTTTCAACAGCTATGTGCAGCAGTTCAACCTTGAAAACGCCGCCGCCATAGAGTGCGGCGACGTTCAGGCGCTGACCGAGTCGAGCGTCGCGTTCATCGAGAAAGCGTCCGGTATCAAGAGCCGTTTCGTCATGGACAAGGACGGCATTCTCGATCCGCGGCGCATGCGTCCGCGTCTGCCCGAGCGCCCCAATGACGAGTGGTCGATCCTCTGTCAGATGGCCGTCGGGGCCGCCGAACAGGCCCTGCAACGCGCCGGCAAGACTGCGGCGGACATCGACGGTGTTATCGTTGCCTGCTCGAACTTGCAACGGGCCTATCCGGCGGTGGCCATCGAGGTCCAGGAAGCCCTCGGTATCCAGGGCTTCGGCTTTGACATGAACGTCGCCTGCTCCTCGGCGACCTTCGGCATCCAGGCTGCCAGCAACAGCATCCAACTGGGCCAGGCCCGGGCGATCCTGATGGTCAATCCGGAGATCTGCACCGGTCACTTGAACTTCCGCGACCGCGACAGCCATTTCATTTTCGGTGATGCGGCGACGGCAGTGATCCTGGAACGGGCTGACCTGGCGACTTCGCCCTATCAATTCGACATTGTCGGCACCAAGCTGCTGACCCAGTTCTCCAATAACATTCGCAACAACTTCGGCTTCCTCAACCGCGCGGCGGAAGAGGGTATCGGTGCCCCGGACAAGCTGTTTGTCCAGGAGGGTCGCAAGGTGTTCCGTGACGTCTGCCCGATGGTGGCGGAACTGATTGCCGCGCACCTGCAAGAGAAGCAGTTGAACATCGCCGATGTGAAGCGCTTCTGGCTGCACCAGGCCAACCTCAGCATGAACCACCTGATCGTCAAGAAGCTGCTGGGACGCGAGGCCACGGAGGAAGAAGCGCCGGTGATTCTCGATACCTACGCCAACACCAGCTCGGCCGGTTCGGTAATTGCCTTCCACAAGAACCAGGACGACCTGGCGGCGGGCTCGCTGGCCGTGCTCAGCTCGTTCGGTGCCGGTTATTCGATCGGTAGCGTGATCCTGCGCAAGCGTTGATTGCAGGATCTGGGCTTGCCCATGCCGGCCAATTGGACGTGGAATATTGAGAACGCCGCCTAACTGTGGGAGCGGTGCTTGCCCGCGAAGCTTTTAGCGGCTTCAATGGCCCCTTCGCGACGGTCCGGCGCCCCGGCAGGCTCTGCTCCTGCAGGAGTGCGTTGCTGCATGACTGAGTTGACGTGGATCTTGAAAACGAGGCTGTGAATGGCGGCGATGGACGATACTCAACTGCTTGAGCGCTTGCTGGCAGGCGAACAACGGGCCTACAAGGAGTTGGTCAGTACCTACCAGAGTGCGATGCGGGCAGTTGCCTATGCCATTGTCGGCAGCCGCCAGGCCGATGAAGCGGTCCAGGATGCCTGGCTGGCGGTGGTGCGCAACCTGGCGGGTTTCCAGGGGCGCTCCAGCCTCAAGACCTGGTTGTTGACCATCACGGCCAATGCGGCGAAGAATCGCTATAAGCAGAACCGTCGTGAAGTGCTGCTGGATGACCTGCCGTCGCCCCACGGCACCATCGGCGACGAACGCTTTGCCGCTGACGGCCACTGGGCCCTGGCGCCACACGCCTGGCACGAGGACACCCCAGAGGCCCTGCTCAGCGAGGATGAGCTGCGCCAGTGCCTGGAACATACGCTGTTGAGCTTGTCCGAGCTGCAGAGCAGTGTCCTGTTGTTGCGTGAACGCCAAGGGTTGGAGCTGGAGGAGATCTGTAATCTTCTGGGGATCTCGCTCTCCAATGTCAGGGTGCTGCTACACCGGGCACGCCTGAAGGTTTTCGCGACCGTGGAGCATTTTGAGGAGACCGGCGAATGCTGACCTGCAAGGAACAAGTGGCGCGTTCCAGCGACTATCTCGATGGCCAGTTGAGCTTTCGCGAGCGCCTGATGGTGCGCCATCACTTGATGTTCTGCCCCAATTGCCGGCGTTTTATCCGGCAGATGCGTTTGATGCAGGCCACCCTGAAGCAAATGCCCGAACCGCCGGTCGAAAATCTCGAAGCCTTGTCCGCACAACTGGCCGCACAGCGCCAGGATGCTGGAAAGTCCTAGTACTAAAAAGCCACTATTTTTTCGCCAAAGCCCCTTAGACCGGGGCTTTGCACGAGGTTGTGCGAGGTGAAAAAAGTTCCGCTGTCACAAAACCTTAATCTCCTGGCAACTGCGCTGAAATAACCCCACGCCAAGATTCCCTCCCAACAAAGCAGGTCAGGCCCCGGCAATGGCTGCGCACCCGCGTGATGGCAACGGACGCCACGAAAAGACCCGAAAAAGTTTGAATCCAAGAGGAGCGAAACAATGAACAAGTGCACCTTGGCCCTGGCAGTGGCCGTAGGGGTTTTGTCCCAACAGGCGTATGCCGACGGGCAAGCTGATGCGAAAGGCTTTATTGACGGCGCTACGTCGACTTTGGGTATCCGTAACTTCTACATCAACACCGATAACCGTAGCAATAAACCCGCTCAGAGCCTGGCCTCGGAATGGGGTCAAGGTTTCGATCTGCGCTTCAACTCCGGTTACACCCAAGGCACCGTTGGTTTCGGCCTTGATGTGATCGCCCTGGAAGGTATTCGACTGGATACCGGTGGCGGTTCCAACGGTGCGACCACGGGCTCCTCGGGCGGTACAGTATTCCCGACCGAAGCCACCAGCGGTAAAAACCCTGTCAAGGCGGTCAATGACTTCGGTAGCCTGGGTCTGACCGGTAAAGCCCGAGTCTCGCAGACCGAACTGAAGATCGGTACGCTGCTGCCGAACAACCCGGTAATCAAGTACAACGACGGTCGTCTGCTGCCACAAACCTTCACCGGTGGCCAGATCACTTCGAACGAGATCAAGGACCTGACCCTGACTCTCGGCCAAGTCGAGAAGGCCAAGGGCCGTAACTCGAGTAACGACGCGGACCTGTCCATCGCTGGCGCCAACAAAAGCTCCAACTACGACACTGGCAAGTTCAGCAACAAGTTCCTGTACGCGGGTGCCGACTACAAGATCACCAAAGATCTGGTCGCTTCGTACTACTACGGCGAGTTGAAAGACTTCTACTCGCAGAACTTCCTGGGTCTGGTACACAACTGGGCGATCGGTCCTGGCGTGCTGAAAAGCGACCTGCGCTACTACCGTAGCCGCGACAACGGTGCCAACGGCAACACTTCCGGCTACTTCACCTCCGGCTACTTCCCAGACAACACCCCCAAAACCGCTGGCAAGGTCGACAACGACCTGTACAGCTACCTGGCCCTGTACTCGGTTGCCGGTCACACCTTCGGTGGTGGTTATCAGTACACCAAAGGCGATAGCGACTTCCCTTGGTTGAACCAGGGTGACGGCTCGTCGAACAGCACCATCACCGACATGCAGATCCAGAAGTTCGCCCGTGCCGGCGAGCGTACCTGGCAAGCTCGCTACGCCTACGACTTCGCCAAGGTCGGCGTACCTGGCCTGACCGCCGGTATCATCTACCTGCACGGCGACAATATCCAGAACACCGCTGGCAACCAGAGCGAGTGGGAACGCGATATCAGCCTGTCCTACGTGATTCCTGAAGGCACCTTCAAGAACCTCGGCTTCGCCTGGAAAAACGCCATGTGGCGTACCAGCACCGCCGTTGCCTCCACCGACCAGGACGAAAACCGCCTGATCGTCAGCTACACGATTCCACTGTTGTAAGCTCCGCTCTTTTGGCGCCCCGCTCGACGTTCAGTCGCGCGGGGCGTTTTTTTTGTCCGGCTTTTGGACACGCCCAGCGGTTCTGCGTTCTCCGATTTTCCAACGATAGCCAGGATAAGAAACTGCACCTGTTGAAAACGCCACCTAACCTGTAGGAGCTGGCTTGCCAGCGATGACGATGCAAGACTCGCCGCCGCCATCGCTGGCAAGCCAGCTCCTACAGAAACCGTGCTCGACCTTGACTGACTGGTATGGCTCCAGGCCCCAGCAATACAGCCCGGCCGCTGTTCTGGAACCTTCCGGAATGGTGTTCCCAGGCGACTTTCAAGTCCAATGAAATAGATTTTAATATTCCTTTCCCGACAGCCTCCGCGGCCGATATCGGTTTTCCGTTCTACCGGTCGCCCTTCCTGCCTCACTTGCGCGATACTCGCTCTGCGTGTTGCACCTGCCTGGGGATATCGATGTCGTTACAACGTCTGCAAAGCCTCTCTGAGGTCGCTGCCGAGCAATGGGATGCGCTGGTGCCGGATGGCCAGCCATTTCTCAGCCATGGGTTCCTCAGCGCCCTGGAGGACAGCGGCAGTCTCGGCCCGCACTCGGGTTGGCAGCCGGAGCATCTGCTGCATGTGCAAGACGGTCGGTTGTTGGCGGCCTTGCCGAGTTATCGCAAATGGCATTCCTATGGCGAGTATGTGTTCGACCACGGCTGGGCCGAGGCCTGTGAGCGGGCGGGCATCGCCTACTACCCCAAGCTCCTGACCGCCGTGCCATTCAGCCCGGTCAGCGGCGCGCGGTTGCTGGCGGCCAAGGCCGAGGATGGTTTCGAACTGCTGGCCGCCCTGCCGGGTTACCTGGAGATCGAAGAACTCTCCAGCGCCCATATCAACTTCACCGATACCCTGGCCGATGCGGCCCTGGGCGAACAACCCGGCTGGCTGCAGCGTTACGGTTGCCAGTTTCATTGGCAGAACCGCGGCTACCGCGATTTCCAGGACTTCCTCGATACCCTGAGTTCGCGCAAGCGCAAGCAGATGCGCAAGGAGCGCGAGCAGGTCGCCGGGCAGGGCTTCGATTTCCAATGGCTGGAAGGCCGTGAGTTGAGCGAGGCGCAGTGGGACTTTGTCTATGCCTGCTATGCCAATACCTACGCCGTGCGCCGCCAGGCGCCCTACCTGACCCGGGAGTTCTTCAGCCTGCTGGCCGAGCGTATGCCCGGGTCGATTCGCGTGGTCCTGGCCAAGCAGGGCGGGCGGCCTGTGGCCATGGCCTTCAGCCTGATCGGCGACGGCAGTTTCTACGGGCGTTACTGGGGCTGCCTGGCGGAGTTCGACCGACTGCATTTCGAGACCTGCTTCTACCAGGGCATGGACTACGCCATCGCCCAGGGCCTGCAACGTTTCGATGCCGGTGCCCAGGGCGAGCATAAGCTGATTCGCGGCTTCGAGCCGGTGATCACCCACTCCTGGCACTACCTGCGTCATCCGGGGCTGCGGACAGCGGTGAAGGACTTCCTCGCGCAGGAACGGCTGGGGATTCTGGCCTACGCCGAAGAGGCGAGGGCGGCGCTGCCTTACCGGCAGGCCTGATCGCTCACCCGTCCTCTCCAGGCCGGCCAGGGTTCAATCGATGCCGACGAACCCGCCGGTCTGGTGCTGCCACAAGCGGGCATACAGCCCGCCATGGGCCAGCAGCTCGGCATGACTGCCGGTTTCGGCGATCCGGCCATTTTCCAGGACCACCAGTCGATCCATGCGGGCAATGGTGGACAGGCGGTGGGCAATGGCGATCACGGTCTTGCCTTCCATCAGGGTTTCCAGGCTCTCCTGGATCGCTGCTTCCACCTCCGAGTCGAGGGCCGAGGTCGCTTCGTCCATGATCAGGATCGGTGCATCCTTGAGTAGCACCCGGGCAATGGCGATGCGTTGGCGCTGGCCGCCGGACAGTTTCACCCCGCGTTCGCCGACATGGGCATCGAAGCCGGTGCGGCCCTCGGCATCCGACAGCAGCGGGACGAACTCATCGGCGCGGGCCTTGCACACCGCTTCCCAGAGTTCGGCGTCGCTGGCGTCGGGCTTGCCGTAGAGCAGGTTGTCGCGAATCGAACGGTGCAGCAGCGAGGTGTCCTGGGTGATCATGCCGATGCGTTCGCGCAGGCTTTCCTGGGTGACTTCGGCGATGTTCTGGCCATCCACCAGGATCCGCCCGCCCTGCAGGTCATAGAGCCGCAGCAATAGGTTGACCAGGGTCGACTTACCGGCACCCGATGGACCGATCAAGCCGATTTTCTCCCCCGGACGAATCGTCAGGTTGAGGTCGCCGATCACCCCGCTGCGTTTGCCGTAGTGGAAGTCCACATGCTCGAAGCGCACTTCGCCCTGGCTGACCGCCAAGTGTGGGGCCTGTTCGCGGTCGGTGACGCTGACCGGTTGGGCGATGGTCTGCAGGCCGTCCTGGACCATGCCGATGTTTTCGAAAATGCCGTTGACCACCCACATGATCCAGCCGGACATGTTGACGATACGGATCACCAGACCGGTGGCCAGGGCGATGGCGCCGACCGAGATCAGCGACTGGGTCCACAGCCACAGCGCCAGCCCTGTGGTGGTGACGATCAGCAGGCCGTTGAGGCTGGTGATGGCGACGTCCATGCTGGTCACCACGCGGGCTGCCAGTTGGGTTTTCTCGGTCTGCTCGACCAGCGCTTCACGGGCGTATTGCTGCTCGAAACGGGTGTGGGCAAACAGCTTCAGGGTGGTGATGTTGGTGTAGCCATCAACGATTCGGCCCATGAGTTTCGAGCGGGCTTCGGAGGAGATCACCGAGCGTGCCTTCACCCGTGGCACGAAGTAGTACAAGGCGCCGATGTAGCCGGCGATCCAGATCAGCAGCGGGATCATCAGACGCCAGTCCGCCTCGACGAACAGCACCAGGGAACTGATGACGTAGATCAGCACATGCCAGAGCGCGTCGACGGCCTGGACGGCGGAGTCACGCAGCGAGTTGCCGGTCTGCATGATGCGCTGGGCGATGCGCCCGGCGAAGTCGTTCTGGAAGAAGTTCAGGCTCTGCCTGAGCACATAGCTGTGGTTTTGCCAGCGAATCAGGCTGGTCATGCCCGGGCTGATGGTCTGGTGCACCAGCAGGTCGTGCAGGCCGAAGAAGATCGGCCGCAGGATCAGGGCGACCACGGCCATCCACAGCAGCTCGCGGCCATGGACCTGGAAGAATTCGGTATTGGGCGTGCCCTGGGCCAGGTCGATGATCCGGCTCAGGTAGCTGAACAGCGCCACTTCGATCAGCGCGGCGAACAAGCCGACGATCAACAGCGCGGCGAAGCTCGGCCAGACCTGGCGCAGGTAATACAGGTAGAAGGGCAGAACGGTGTTCGGCGGAGCGGCAGTGGGGGCGTCGCGAAAGATATCGATCAGTTGTTCAAAACGACGATAGAGCATGGGTTCTGACGCCCGTCAGGCGGGCTCTCCTTGAAGATGAAGCGGCGCAAGCCACAGGCAGCCGGCCTGAAGCTTGCGCCTGCCATTAGTCGATCCGTTTGGCCGACTTGATATACACCGGGTCCGACGGCACGTCCGACATGCCTTGCTTGGTGGTGGTCGGCGAATTGACGATGATATCCACCACATCCATGCCCTTGACCACCTTGGCGAATACCGCATAACCGGCATCGCGGCCCGGGTCGAGGAAGTCATTGTCCTTCACGTTGATGAAGAATTGGCTGGTGGCCGAGTTCGGATCCGAGGTCCGCGCCATCGACAAGCTGCCGCGCACGTTGTGCAGGCCGTTGCTGGCTTCGTTCTTGATCGGCGCCTGGGTCGGCTTCTGCGCCATCTGCGCGGTGAAGCCACCACCCTGGACCATAAAGCCCGGAATCACCCGGTGGAAAATCGTGTTGTTATAGAAACCGCTGTCCACGTAGGCGAGGAAGTTCTTGGTGCTGATCGGCGCATGCACCGGGTCCAGCTCGATCTCAATGGTGCCGTTGGTGGTCACCAGTTGCACATGGGGCGCCTTGACGGCTTCGGTGGCGGCCATCAGGTTGGCGGCGAACAATACGGAGCCGGTGAACAGGGCGATTTTTTTCAGCATGGTTCAGTGATCCTGGGTGGTGGTTTCGACTGCGCTTAGAAACTCAAGCAGGGTTTGGTTGAAGACCTGGGGTTGATCCAGTGGCGTGGCGTGGCGTGAATCGGCGATCACCACCAGACGCGCATCGGGCATCAGTTTGACATAGCTTTCCTTCAGGGCGACCGGTGTGTAGTCATGGTCTGCACTGACGATCAGGGTTGGACAGAGGATCCGTGCAAGTCGTTCCTGGACACCCCAACCGACGATGGCATCGAAGCTGGCGAGATAAGCACATTTGTCGTTTCTTGCCCAGCGCTCGGTCATCTTGCGCCGCAATGGCGCCTGTTCGGGCTTGGGAAACAGCATCACGCTCAAGGCCTTGCCGATGCGCTTCGGGCCCAGCAGCCGGGCCAGGCTCCAGCGCTTGGCCCATTGCAGGTAGTCGCCGGGCTTGCGGACCTTGACCTCGGGCGCGCTGTTGACCACGCACAAGCTCTTGAACATGTGCGGCTGATCCACCGCCAGCTGGAAACTGATCATTCCGCCCATGGACAGGCCCACCAAGTGCGGATGATCCAGCTGCAGGTGTTCGATCAGGGCTATTACATCAGCGCTGAACCCGGCGATGCTGTAGCGCTGGCGGGGCTTGTCGGAGCGACCGTGGCCGCGCATGTCCATGACGATCACCCGGTGCTGCGCGGCCAGTGCCGGCACCTGCATTTCCCAGTCCTCGGTGCTGGAGCCGAGACCATGTATCAGCAGCACCGGCGTGCCCTGGCCGTACTCCTCATAATGCAGCGTGCAACCTTCATGTTCGAAATAGGCCATCGGTCAATGTCCTGTCAGGCTTGCTGGGGAGCGGCGAAGGGGGCGTCCAGCGGCGCGGTGTCGAAGGTGCGCAGCAGTTCGACAAGAATCTGCGTGGCCGGCCCCAGGGGTTTGTCCTTGTTCGAGTACAGATAGAACGTCGGGTGGCGGCTGCCGCCCTGATCCAACGGTAGCACCTTGAGCAGGCCTTCCCGGATTTCCCGTTCGATCATGTGTCGGGGCAGCCAGGCGAAGCCCAGGCCGTTGCCGATAAAGGTGGCGGCGGTGGCCAGGCTGCCGACGGTCCAGCGCTGCTCGGCGCCGAGCCAGCCGACATCGCGCGGTTGCTGGCGGCCGGAGTCACGGATTACCACCTGCAGCTGACTTTCCAGGTCCTGGAAGGTCAGCGTACGTTGCAGGCGATGCAGGGCATGTTCCGGGTGGGCGACGGCGACGAATTCCACCGCGCTCATCTCGGTGCCCAGGTAGCCGGGGATATTGAAGCCGCTGATGGCCAGGTCGGCGACGCCTTCGAGCAGGACTTCCTCCACCCCCGACAGCACTTCTTCGCGCAAGCGCACGCGGCAGCCACGGCTCTGCGGCATGAACGCGGTCAGCGCCCGGACCAGGCGGGCATTGGGGTAGGCGGCGTCCACCACCAGGCGTACTTCGGCTTCCCAGCCCTGTTCCATATGGTGGGCCAGGTCTTCCAGCTGGCTGGCCTGTTTCACCAGTTGCCGGGAGCGTCGCAGCAGCACGCCGCCGGCCTCGGTGAGCACGGCCTTGCGCCCGTCGATGCGCAGCAGCGGCACGCCGAGCTGATCCTGCATGCGGGCCACGGTGTAGCTGACGGACGACTGCGAACGGTGCAGGGCTTCGGCGGCCTGGGCGAAGCCACCGTGATCGACCACGGCCTGCAGCGTTCGCCATTGATCAAGGGTCACGCGGGGCGCTTTCAAGTTGGGCTCCTCTTGTCCTAAGCTGGCGGTCCTTAATGGAGACTGCCGAATGAGAAAAATCTGTTGTGTGTTGCTGGCCATGCTGCCTTTGACGGCATGGGCTTATCCCATCGAAGTCGAAAAACAACTCAACGGTCTCGCTATCGACTACAAGACCTTCGATACCGATACGGATATCGGCACCATTGAGGTGAACAACTACGGGAAAACCGATGCCCTGTGCACGGTGGTCTTCCGCAATGGGCCCGAAGCCCCGCGGACCCGTAAGCTCGACCTGGCGGCCGGGCAGAGCAAGAATGCCAGCGTCAAATTCACCCGCAGCATTATCCGGCTGCGCCTGGACCTGACCTGCACGGCGAAATGAAACCGGAGGAGCACTCTGCCAAGCATGCTCCGCCTATCAACAAATTTATAGATAGGTTGTAGTCATTTTTTCGGCTTTTTTATCGGCTAAGTGCTGTTTAATCTTCACTCCATCGACTTACAACCCTTAGCGATGGAGCCTACATCCCATGTCCCGCGTACTGATCATCGAAAGCAGCGCCCGCCAGCAAGACTCGGTTTCCCGTCAGTTGACCCAGCAGTTCATCGGTCAATGGCAGGCCGCCCACCCGAGCGATCCGATCAGCGTCCGTGACCTGGCGAGCGATCCGGTGCCGCATCTGGATAGCCACTTGCTGGGCGGCTGGATGAAGCCTGCCGAGCAGCGCACGGCCATCGAGAAGGCGGCGCTGGAGCGCTCCAACCACCTGACCGACGAGCTGCTGGCGGCGGACGTGCTGGTGCTGGCCGCGCCGATGTACAACTTCGCGATCCCGAGCACCCTCAAGGCCTGGCTCGACCATGTGCTGCGGGCCGGCCTGACCTTCAAGTACACCGACACCGGCCCACAAGGTCTGCTGGTTGGCAAGCGAGCCTATGTCCTGACCGCGCGGGGCGGGTTGTATGCCGGTGGCACCAACGATCATCAGGAACCCTACCTGCGCCAGGTGCTGGCGTTTATCGGTATCCACGACGTCACCTTCATTCACGCCGAAGGCCTGAACATGGGTGGCGACTTCCAGGAGAAAGGCCTGAACCAGGCCAAGGCGCGGATCGCCCAGGTGGCTTGAAGGCTTAATGTTCAGCTAATCGCCGATTGTTTTAGTGTGGTCAGCAACAGATCTTCAAGTAGCCCCTTCAAGTTGTACGCGCGAACCTCCCTTTGCACTGGTTGCTCCCTGAGTGCATGCAACCCGATCCGGCCGCCCAGCCCGATCGGGTTTTTTTTCGCCCCGGATTCCTTGTGCGGCGGAAAGTCGCTAAGGTCGCGGCCATTCAGCGGCAAGCCCGCATGGAATATTGAAATCCCCACGTAACCTGTAGGAGCCAGCTTGCTGGCGATGCGATCTGATGGCCGACATCGCCCTCGCCTGGACAATCGCCCTCGCCAGTTCAAGCTGGCTCCTACAAGACGGCGGGGCGGGCGACAACATTGGTGAGGCATTCATGGGTTATCTACTTTTCGTCACGCTGCTCCAGGCATTTTCCTTCAGCCTGATCGGTGAGTACCTGGCCGGTCATGTCGACAGCTACTTCGCCGTGCTGGTGCGGGTGCTGCTGGCGGGCCTGGTGTTCATTCCCTTGACCCGCTGGCGCCAGGTGGAGCTGGCATTCATGCGCGGCATGCTGCTGATCGGTGCCTTGCAGTTCGGCGTCACCTACGTCTGCCTGTACCTGAGCTTCCGGGTGCTGACGGTGCCGGAGGTGCTGCTGTTCACCATTCTCACGCCCTTGCACGTGACTCTGATCGAAGATGCCTTGAACCGGCGCTTCAACCCCTGGGCCTTGCTCGCGGCATTGGTGGCGGTGGCCGGTGCGGCGGTGATCCGCTACGACCGGATCAATCCGGATTTCTTCATGGGCTTCCTGCTGCTGCAACTGGCCAACTTCACTTATGCCGCCGGGCAAGTGCTCTACAAGCACCTGGTGGCGCGGCACCCCAGCGACCTGCCGCATTACCGGCGTTTCGGCTATTTCTACCTGGGCGCGTTGGCGGTGGCGTTGCCGGCGTTTTTGTTGTTCGGCAAGGCCAACTACCTGCCCGAGGCCCCGTTGCAATGGGCCGTGCTGGTGTTCCTCGGGCTGGTCAGCACGGCGCTGGGGATGTATTGGTGGAACAAGGGTGCGTGCCTGGTCAATGGCGCCACGCTGGCGGTAATGAACAATCTGCATGTGCCGGTGGGGCTGCTGATCAATCTGTTGATCTGGAACCAGCATGAGCCGTTGGGGCGGCTGTTCTTCGGTGGCCTGGTGATCCTCGCGGCGGTGTGGGTCAGCCGCCTGGGCGCGCGTCCGCTCAGGGCCTAGAGCGCATGCTCCCGCGGCTCGGGAATATGGCTGGCGCCCAATAGCGCTGGCAACATCCCGGCCCGCAGGTCGTTACCGCTCGGCTGCTGGTACAGGCTCAGACCGAACTCTGGCAGCACCGCCAGCAGGTAGTCGAAAATATCCCCCTGGATCCGCTCGTAATCGGCCCAGACGGTGGTGCGGGTGAAGCAGTAGATTTCCAGCGGCACGCCCTGGGCCTCGTTCCAGGTCTTGAGGTCGGGATTGAGACGATGGTCTTGTCGAAATTCTGCACCTTGACCGTGTGCAGGGTGATGTCCACCACATCGCCATCGGCACCGACCTGGGGCATCTCGATCCAGTCGCCGACCCGCAGCATGTCGTTGCTGGTCAACTGCACGCTGGCGACGAAGGACAGCAGGGTGTCCTTGTAGACCAACAGGATCACCGCCGACATGGCGCCCAGGCCCGAGAGCAGCAACAGTGGCGAACGGTCGATCAGGGTGGCGACGATGACGATGGCGCCGAACACGAACAGCACCATCCTCGCCAACTGCACATAACCCTTGATCGAGCGCGTGCGGGCGTGTTCGGTGCGTGCGTAGATATCCAGCAGGGCATTGAGCCGGGCGCTCATGGCCAGTACCTGGAACAGGAAGGTAAAGGCCAGCGCGATATTACCGAAGAAGATCAGGCCGTTCTTGCTCAACTCCGGTACCAGGTGCAGGCCGAACTGGATCACCAGCGAGGGCGTGGTCTGGGCCAGACGATGGAACACCTTGTTCTGCAGCAGATCGTTGACCCAGTGCAGCGCCGGTTGGCGTCCGAGCAGCCGGGCGGCATGCAGGATCACATAACGCGCGACCCGGCCGAGCAGCAACGCCACGATCAGCAACAGCGCCAGGCCCAGCCCGGTTTGCAGCAGGGGATGTTGATCGAGGGCGGCCGCCGATATCAGCTCATCCAGTTTCCCCCGTCGACGTTGTAGGTTTGTGCAACCACGTAGTCGCTCTCCGCCGAGGCCAGGAAAATTGCCATTCCCGTCAGGTCTTCAGCGGTGCCCATCCGGCCATAGGGGACCTGCGCTCCCACCTGCTTCTTCTTTTCTCCCGGGGGGAGGTTTTCATGCTGGGCGAACAGGGCATCAACGCCATCCCAGTGCTCACCATCGACCACGCCGGGCGCGATCGCATTGACGTTGATCTTATGCTTGATGAGATTCAGTCCGGCGGACTGGGTCAGGCTGATCACGGCCGCCTTGGTCGCGCAGTAGACCGCGACCAGCGCTTCACCGCGACGGCCGGCCTGGCTGGCCATATTGATGATTTTGCCGCCATGACCTTGGCCGACCATCTGCTTCGCGGCGGCTTGCAGGGTAAACAGAGTGCCGGCCACGTTGATTGAGAACAGGCGCTCGTAGCTTTCACGAGTAATCTCGCTGATCGGTGCCAAATCAAACAGCGCGGCGTTATTGACGAGGATGTCGAGTTTGCCAGTCTGGGCAACCACCGCGGCAATGGCGTCCTCGATAGAGGTTTGATCGGTGACGTCCATCTTCACCGCGTAAGCCATTGGGCCCAGTTCGACGGCCGTGGCCTGTGCGCGCTGAAGATTGATATCGGCGATCGCCACGCTGGCGCCTTCGCGGATGTAGGCCTCGGCGAATGAGCGGCCTATGCCTCGGGCCGACCCTGTCACCAGCGCGCTTTTTCCTTCAAGTCGTTTCATCAGATGTGCTTCCCGTTTGCGAAAATGAATTGCCCGGTGGGGCATTGCAGGTTGTTCAATCAAGCCGCTGCCAGGCGCCGCGGCTGACCGTCGGCCTCTATTTTTTCGGGTAGCCCGCGCGCTTCATGTCCTTGACCGTAGCGATTTGCGCAGCGCTCAGCGCCTGCTCGACCGACATCTGGCCGGTGAGCGCGGCGGCAAACAGTTTGCCCACCGAGGTGCCAATGGCCTGGAACTCGGGAATCGTCACGTACTGGATACCGACATACGGCACGGGCTTGGCCGACGGGTGGGCAGGGTCGGCGTTCTGCATCATCTGCAGGGTGACTTTGGCGAAGGGCGCGGCCTTCAGGTAGGCATCGCTGTAGGTGGAGATGCGGGTGCCCGGCGGCACATTGGTGATGCCATCCTTGTCGGCGACCAGTTGTATGTAGTCTTTCGATGTGGCCCAGGTGATGAACGCCTTGGCGGCCTCTTTGTGCTGGGAGGTCGCGGGTATTGCCAATGACCAGGCATACAGCCAGGACGCGCCTTTATCCGTGACCTCGACCGGCGCCGGGGCGAAGCCCACCGTGTCGGCGACCCGGCTTTGCGTCGGGTCCGTGGTAAAGGAGCCGGCGACGCTCGCATCGACCCAGATGGCGCATTTACCACTGTTGAACAGGGCCAGGGTTTCGTTGAAACCATTGCTTGAGACGCCTGGCGGGCCGTAATGCTTGAGGGTGTTGACGTAGAAGTTGGCCGCGGCGGTCCACTCCGGTCCCGTCAATTCGGGTTGCCATTGCTCATCGAACCAGCGCGCCCCGAAGGTATTGGCCAGGGTGCTCAGCAGCGCCATGTTCTCGCCCCAACCGGCCTTGCCACGCAGGCACAGGCCGTATTGCTCTTTATCGGGATGGTGCAGCTTGGCGGCAAACTCGCCGAGCTGGGTCCAGGTCGGATGTTCGGGCATGCTCAGCCCGGCCTGCTTGAACAGGTCCGTGCGGTAATAGGTGACCGTGCTTTCACCGTAGAAGGGCAGGGCATAGAGCGTGTCGTTGAGCGAAAGGCCCTGGCGCACCGCCGGGAAGATATCGGCGACGTCATAGGCTGCCGGCAGGTCCTTCATCGGCTCCAACCAATGTTTGGCGGCCCACAGCGGGGTCTCGTAAGTGCCGATGGTCAAGACGTCGAACTGTGCGCCTTGGGTCGCAATGTCGGTTGTCAGCCTTTGCCGCAAGACGTTCTCTTCCAGCACGAGCCAATTCAGTTTGAGCTCGGGGTGCTGCTCTTCGAATATTTTGGAGAGCCGCTGCATGCGGATCATATCGCTGTTATTCACCGTCGCGATGGTGATGCTTTCGGCGGCTTGGGCGGCACAGGCCAAAGACAAACCTGCGGACAGGATGAGCGCGTGATGGCGGGTCTTCATAATGCTCTCCACTCCACGCCGGTGGCGCGGAACTATTATTGTTGTTGTAAGCCGCGGCTGGGCAAAAACGTGATGGACCGCAGCAGGGGACGATTGGATTACACCAGCTCGCAGAGGGCGCAACAAACGCATTGAGGACGAGAAATCGGTACTTTTTTAATCGTGCCGGCCTGTCTCCGACCGGATCAAAAAAGTACCAGTTATAGGTGATGCGTTGAGTAGCGAACTGGGTTTGATCCGGCTATGTTGCTGTTCAGAACTATAAAAAGGGGCAAACCATGCCTGATCGCCGCGCCGCGCTATTCGAGCAGCCTCCAGCCGAGTTGGAAGTCATCCTGCCGCAGCCGGAACACAGTTTTCGCTGGTACGAGCACGACTACCCCTATGCGCTTGCACGCTGGAATCATCATCCCGAATACGAAATCCACCTGATTCGCCAGGGGAGCGGCAAACTGGTAGCGGGTGATTACATCGGTGCGTTTGCCGCTGGCCACGTGGCGATGATGGGGCCGGACCTGCCCCATGACTGGATGGGCGACCTGGCGCCGGGAGAGCAACTGCTGGGGCGCGATGTGGTTTTGCAATTCGACGGCGCGGCGCTGCTGGCCCTGCGTGAAGCCCTGCCTGAACTTGGCGAGTTGCAGGTGTTGTTCGAGCGTGCCCGGCGCGGCCTGGAGTTTACCGGCGAAACGGCGCTTGAAGCGGCACGACTACTGGAGGCCATCGGTCCTGCCCAGGGTTTGCCGCGTTTGCTGATGTTCCTGCAACTGCTGAACACCCTGGCGAGTGCGCCGGCGACTGAGGCGTGCTGTCTGGCCAGCACCTGCTATATGCCTGCTCTGGATGCGAAAAGCTCCGAGCGTATCCATAAAGCTTTCGATTACCTGCTCAGAGAACTGACCGGCGATGTCCGGCTGTCGGTGATCGCCGGGCAGTTGGGGATGAGCGAGCCGGGCTTTTCACGGTTTTTCAAACGTATTACCGGGCACGGCTTTATCGACCTGATGCGCAAGCTCCGGGTCCAGCGCGCCTGTCGTTTGTTGCAGCAGACACAGATGTCGGTGGCCGAGATCTGTTTCGAGGTGGGGTACTGCAACCTCTCCAATTTCAATCGGCACTTTCGCGTGGAGATGAGCCAGACCCCGACCGAATATCGTCGCGCCAGTGCATTCAGCGCACAAAAACCGCGCTGTTTGTCGCGCTTTTCACAAAGAAACTCGGCCTCGGCGCTCGAAACCGTTACCCTATGCCGCTGATATTTTGTATTTCTTCGAGGTAGCACCCGTGTTTTCCGAATTCGCCCTGCACGAACGCCTGCTCAAAGCCGTGGCCGAGCTTAAATTTGTCGAGCCAACGCCGGTGCAGGCCGCGGCCATTCCGCTGGCGTTGCAGGGGCGTGACCTGCGGGTGACGGCGCAAACTGGTAGCGGCAAGACCGCCGCGTTCGTCCTGCCGATCCTCAATCGCCTGATTGGTCCGGCCAAGGTGCGCGTGAGCATCAAGACCCTGATCCTGCTGCCAACCCGCGAGCTGGCCCAGCAGACCCTCAAGGAAGTCGAGCGTTTCTCCCAGTTCACCTTTATCAAGTCCGGCCTGATCACCGGCGGTGAGGACTTCAAGGTCCAGGCGGCGATGCTGCGCAAGGTGCCGGACATCCTGATCGGCACCCCGGGGCGGATGATCGAGCAACTGAACGCCGGTAACCTGGACTTGAAAGAAGTCGAAGTGCTGGTGCTCGACGAAGCCGACCGCATGCTCGACATGGGCTTTGCCGAAGACGTACAGCGCCTGGTGGAAGAATGCACGAACCGCCAGCAGACCATGCTGTTCTCCGCCACCACCGGTGGTTCCGGCCTGCGCGAGATGATCGCCAAGGTTCTGAACAACCCCGAGCACCTGCAGCTCAATGCGGTCAGCCAGCTGAACGACACCACGCGCCAGCAGATCATCACTGCCGACCACAACCAGCACAAAGAGCAGATTCTCAACTGGTTGCTGGCCAACGAGACTTACCAGAAGGCCATTGTCTTCACCAATACCCGGGCCATGGCCGACCGTATCTATGGCCGCCTGGTAGCCCAGGAATACAAGGCTTTCGTGCTGCACGGCGAGAAGGACCAGAAGGACCGCAAGCTGGCCATCGACCGTCTGAAGCAGGGCGGGGTGAAGATCCTCGTGGCCACCGACGTCGCCGCTCGCGGCCTGGACGTGGACGGCCTGGACATGGTGATCAACTTCGATATGCCGCGCAGCGGCGACGAATACGTGCACCGTATCGGTCGCACCGGGCGTGCCGGTAACGACGGCCTGGCGATCTCGCTGATCTGCCACGGCGACTGGAACCTGATGTCGAGCATCGAGCGCTACCTCAAGCAGAGCTTCGAGCGCCGGACCATCAAGGAAGTCAAAGGCACCTACGGCGGACCGAAGAAGGTCAAGGCTTCGGGCAAGGCTGTAGGCGTGAAAAAGAAAAAGACCGACGTCAAGGGTGACAAGAAGAAGTCGGCCGCCAAGGCCCCGACCAAGCGCAAGATCGCCAACCGACCGAAGACCGATGCCCTGTCGTTGGTCAGCAAGGACGGCATGGCGCCGCTCAAGCGCCGTAAGCCGGAAGCGCCGGCTGCCGAATAACCCGCCACCGGCTGCGTGAGAACGCAGAACAGCGGTTGCCTCCCTGCCAATGCCCCGACTGATCGGGGCATTGGCATTTTTTGTGGGAGCGGTGCTTGCCCGCGAAGAACGATAACGCGGTGTATCTGAAAAACCGTGGCATCCCTTTCGCGGGCAAGCACCGCTCCCACAAAAGCACCTTGCTCAAGTAGGGAATTTTTTCCCACAGGCATCGCCCCGCCACTGTCCTTCAAGCCACGGGGCGGTAATGGCTCTTTGGTAAAAGATTACGCTGCTCTGTTAGTATTTCGCGCTCACGTCGGCAGGATGTTGGAGCCCAGGAAGGCTCCATATAGGGATATGCTCATGAACTACCTCGAACGCTCCATGTCTGCCTTGCGCTCCATCGGCATCACTTTTCCGGACCAGAATGCCCCGGTACTGGCCCTGCTGGACAAGGTGTCGGTGTATGACGCCACCCGAGTCACCGCCATCGCCGCCACCCTGCAACAGTCCACGGTGTTCAACACCGTGGTCCGCGACAAGTTGCAGAGCATGGATGTCAGCACCCGCTATGCCGATATCGCCGCCAGCTTCGATTCGATCCAGACCGATGCCCGGCAGATGATGGAGTGGATGGCCGACGGCAAGCTGCAATTCTCTGAACGCATCCAACTGGGCTGGATGAATATGCGCCGCGGCTCGATTCCGGATCGCTTCGAGAGCATTCGCAAGAACTACCTGGATGTGGCGAAGTCGGCCAATGAGCAGATCCAGCTGGAAACCCTGATTCTCGAGGCCTATCAGGACTACCGCCTGGCGATGAAATCAGCCGAGGTGGATGCCTGCGAGGTGCAGAAAATCGCCCAGGCGAAGATGGAAAGCGGACGCCAGGGCTTGACCGAGGCCGGGGCGGCCCTGGAAGGCGCCGAGTTGGACGCCAGCGAACGGGCCAAGCTTGAGCTGGCACGGGATGTTGCCTTGCGTGACCTGCAGGACGAGGACAAACGCTACCAGATCATCACCGATATCGCCGATCAGCTGAAGACCGCCTACAACGCGGCCGAACTGGTGTTCGCGCGCCTGAGCCAGTACCACAGCGTGAAAGAGCGGTTGTACCAGCGTGCCGTCAGCTTTTTCGCCACCAACGAGATTGTCCTGACCGGACTGGCGGCGGGCTTTACCTCGTCCGGTGGGTTGGCCGAGGTGACCAACACCCTGAATGCGATGAACCAGGGGATCAACTCCAGCCTCGAGATCCAGGCCAAGGTCGGCGGCGAGCAGTTGAATGCGGCGCTCAAGGCCGGTTACGGCTCGACCCTGAAGGCCAGTTCGGTCAAGGCCCTGGCCGAGGCCGTAGTGGACTTCCAGGCCAGCAGCCTGAGCCTGATCCAGGAGCTGCGCAAGGAGTCCTCGGCGGCGGCGGCGGAAATCGAGTCGATCACCGAGGACAGCAAGCGTCGCTTCAGCGCGCTCCTGCAAAAGGGGATCTGAAGTGAGCAACCTTGTCTCCCTCACCGAGCAGATGGGGGCCATGGCGCTGATCGACGAGATGCGTTTCAGCCAGGCCGAACTGCAGAAACAGCTGGACCTGCCCAAGCATCGCCTGCGGGTGGCCGAGCAGATTCGCGAGTTTTACCGGGCCAAGGGCGTCGAGGTGGAGGACGCTCTGGTCGAAGAGGGCGTTCGCAACTTTTTTGCCAACCGCCTGACTTATCAGGCTTCGGCGCCGATCGGTGCGTTGGCCAGGTTGCTGGCGCGGGCCTACATTAATCGCGGTCGCTGGCTGCTGCCCACGGTGACTGTGCTGGGGGTGGGCCTGTGGCTGGTGCTGATTGCAACGCCGGTCTCGGGTTTTTTTGCTCGGGCAGCGGTGCACGGTGCGCAGATTCGAGTGGATCAGGCTCGGGAGCTGATTGCCGGCCATATCGGGTTGCGCGAGCAACTGGAAAAACGGCTCTCCACGTTGGGGGCTGACGCGCTGGTTGCGAATATGCCCGCGACACAACGGCTACTCGAACAGGCCGGGCCGGTGCTGGAGAAGGCCCGCGCGGTAGAGCAGGTCACGCTGCCGCTGCAGGTCACTGAGCAGAGTCGTGGGCAAGACTCCCAACGGGTCGACTCGGCGATCGATAGTCTGAAGAAGGACAGTGCCGATTTGCAGGCGCTGGCGACTCAGTTGGATGCGCTGAATGCGCAAGCGAGCGCGATCAGGCCCTCGTTCACGCAATGGCAAGGCGCACGGGACCAGGTGCGCAAGATGGGCTTGAGCCAGGCCGATGGCGAGCAGTTCCAGCTACTGTTTGCCAAGGTCGACCAAGCCATCAAGGACCTGAATGCAACGGCTGCCGAGCAGGCCCTGAAGGAGGTCGAGCAGCTGCGGACGGTAGCAGCGACGCCCTTGACCCTGGAAGTGGTCAGCCGTACCGGTGAGAAATCGATGGTTGAACGCAATTTTGATCCGACCGGAGGCAAGAGCTGGTACCTGCTGGTCGAGGCGCTCGACGCCGCGGGCAATGTGGTCGCGCTGCCGATCAGCAGCGTCGAGACCGGAGAGCGGCGTTATGCCTCGATGTTTGGCGTGCGGGTCAATCAGGCCACCTATCAGGCGGCCCGGAACGACAAGCTGGCGGATGGCCTCGTCGATGATCGCCTGATGGGGAAAAAGGCGGCCAACTCGCTGTCCTTTGCATTCGTCAAAGGACCGGTCAAAACCAAACCTGATTACATCCTGGAGTGGTAATGAACGCGAGCCGCATAGAAGCCTCCCTACGTGACAACTCCCGGAACCATGAGGCCCAGCTGCGCCAACTGCAGCTTGAGTTGTCCGCCGCGCACGATCAGGCGTTGCGCCTGCAGCAGGGGATCGGCAACGCCTTCCCGCATATTGCCAATTATCAGTTGTCCGGCGCTGCGCCGCTTTCCGCCGAGGTCCAGCGCCTGCTCGACCAGCGCGAGCAGGCCGAGGCCGCTCTGCGTCAGGACCTGACGCAGGTGGAGGAGGGCATTGCCGGGCAGTTGCAGGCACTGGCGAGCTTGGCCGAAGAACTGGAGACCTTGGCCGGCGGCCTCGATCAACAAGTCGAGCAAGACCTCCGCTACCAGCAACAGGCCGCCTTGGTCAGCGCTGCCGACGAGCAGTCCTACAAGGAACTGCGGGATGAGTGCTGGCTCAAGCTCCAGGCCTTCCAGGCCGACCGGTTTTATGTCTACCTTCGCGAGCGCGGATTCGGTACCGATGCTTATGTCGGCAAGTTTGTCTGGCGTGGGTTGGACCGTTGGGTGGCGCGTCTGTGCAATTTCACCCAGAACAATGCCGCCGAGCGCACGCTGCTGGCCATGCAGCGCGCCAATGAAGCGCTGGGCAAGGAGCGTCGGGCGAACCGCGCGGCCCAGGAGGCCGAGCGCGCGCGACTGCATCAAAGTGCCCTGTCCGCCAGCGATATGCCGCTGTTGCAGGAGCGTCAGCGGCAAGCGCAGCAGGCGTTGGAAGCGGGCAAGGCGCAGGCCAATATGATTCATCAGCGTCTGGCGCCGTATGCCAGCAAGCGCGACGAGTTTTTCGCCCAGGCGTCCGAGCTGTTGTCCCGGCAACTGGCCGAGATGACGGACGTGAGCCTGGAGCAACTGGCCGGACAGACCCAGGGTTCGCAGGATGACGAACTGGTGCGCAGGGTGCGTGATTTACGCGCTGAGCTGGAAGTGCTACAGCTGCGCGTGCCGTCTCTGGAGCGGCAGTGCCGGGACGTCGAGGAGAGCTATGAGCGAGCCCGGCAATTGGAGCGTGCGTTGCAGTCGGGGGGGCTGATCAGTTCCCGCTACGACTATCGGAATGTGGATATTGATGGGCTGCTCGTCGGGTTCATGCAGGGCGCGATATCACTCTCCCAGGTGGTGAGTGAGGTGGATAACCGTCGCCAGTTCATCCAGGTTGCCCCCAGCCCACGCAGCACTACCAGTCCGAGCAGCAGTCGGGGTAGTCGCTCGCACAGTAGCTCAGGCGGCTTCTTCGGGAGCAGTTCGTCGGGCGGCTCCAATTCCGATAGCTCGTCCAGTTCCTCCGGGAGCGGTGGAGGGTTCTCCACCAGCGACAGCCTCTAGGGAGGACGGGAGGAACAGTGTCCCCTGCCGGAACAGCTGATCCGCGTGGTCGCTGTGAGAGCCGGCTTGCCAGGCGGAGGTCTTTCTTTACTTGGCCTGAGCGGTTTTCAGGCACTTGAGCTCCGAGAAGTTCCGGCGCATTTCGTCGATTTTCTTCAGCAGCCGCTCCTGCTGGTCGGCGTTGCTCTCGGCCATCAGCTCCACCAACAGGCTACGAGTGGCTCGCTCCGAGCGCTCGTGGGCCTGACGGTACTCGGCGGTCCACAGGCTGTCCTGATCTTGCAGCAACTGTTCGATCCGTTGCGCGAAGTCCGCGCGCTGGCGCTGTTCGACGGCTTCACTCAATTGCGTCTGCCAGTTCGTCCGGTTGGCCACCCAGAGCCGGTTCTGCTCCCCCAGGCTGGCGGACCAGGCCGTGATGCGTTGTTGCTGGCTCAGGCTCAATGGCCCCAGCCAGCCCTTGAGGCGTTTGCTCATGCGCTCGGCGCGGTTGCGGATCTGTTCGTCGAGGGGTGGCTCCACGTATTGTGCTCGATGCTCACGCTGGTCCTTGGCAAAGGCCTGGCTCATCTCGGCCACTTGTTGATCGCTCAGGCCCCGCAGCAGTTCGACCGCCGAAGGCGTGACGGCCCGTGCCACCTGGGCAATGGCCTGGCGGGCCTCGTCGGTGCGGGCCTGCACGCTGGCATCGGTGACCTGACGGGTTTCGACCATCTGCCGCACGCGGTCGAGCCAGTCCAGGTAGTTCGGTAATTGCGTGGTGCAATGCCAGTGCAGGTGCTCCTTGAGGCGCTCGCGGAACCAGTCCTTCTGCCCGCGGTTCATGTCCACGTAGTCGCCAAGGGTCCAGGGGATGATCACATCGAGGTTGCGGTAGGCCAGGCTGACCCGCGAGCAGGCAGCGAGTGCCAGGCTCAGAAGCAGCAGCCAGAAGAGGGCGGTCAGCCGGTGCGACATGGATGAATCCTGCTGAGGACATTTCTCCATGGAACGCTTATGCGGCCAGTGGTTCAATCGCGTAATGGTTACCAGCGATGACGACAGGCGGATGCTCGCGCACAGCGGCTCGCGCGCGGATCGAGCGGCGCGGTGTGTGCAGCGGGGGGCGGGAGTGTCGCTTCAGCCCTGCGCCTTGAGGTTCAAAGCGCAGAGTGGCTTGGGTGTTGCGCGGAGGGAATTACTTCTTGCCGAGGGTGATCTGTTTCGACGGACCGAAAGTCTGGCCGCTGACACCCTTGGCAATTTGCTGGATTTCGCCGCCGGATTTCAGGAAAGCTGCAATTTGCTCGTTGATCGAATCGCTGGTTTCAACGGCTGGAGCGGGCTTTGCTTTGCTGTTCGATGCTTTTACGCGCATGGCGGCCATTAACCTGTGTAGATATTAACTGGATCGATCATTCTACCTGAAAGGCTTGACAATTGCTTGATAAATATCCAGTGCAAAGGTAAGGGGTGTTCGCAATAGCTGCGCGTAGGCCTTGTTATTGTTGGCTAAGCTACTGTTTTAACTCGCAACCAGGCCTCGATATTTTCCGCGAAAGGGTAGGTTTTCAAGGGTGAGCGCCGCCGGCGGTCTGACGAACGGCCAGGCTTTTGTCGGCAAACCCTTGAAAATCAAGCCTTGCAGAGGGCTTTTCAGCAGGTGGCAAGCGCTGTGAAACAGCGCCGTCAAACTCGGGTAGAATGCCAGCCACGCAATGAGGGTATTGGAAATGGCTTTAGTCGGGCGTTATAACAGCTTGCAAGTGGTTAAACACACTAATTTCGGTTTGTATCTGGACGGTGGCGCGGACGGCGAGATTCTTCTGCCCAACCGTTATATCCCCAAGGATATTCCCAGTGAAGATGAAGACTGGCTCAATGTTTTCATTTATCTGGACAGTGCTGACAAGTTGATTGCCACCACGGAAAAACCCAAAGTTCAAGTCGGAGAATTCGCCAGTCTTAAAGTCAAGGAAGTTAACAGTATCGGTGTATTCCTCGATTGGGGATTGCCCAAGGATCTGCTGTTGCCGTATTCCGAAGAGAAGCGCCAGTTGAGCGCCGGTGACTATTGCGTGGTGCATGTCTACCTCGACAAGCATACCCGTCGTATCACCGCCACGGCCCGCCTGGATCGCTACCTGGACAAGACTCCGGCGAGCTACGTGCTCGGCCAGGAAGTCGACCTGCTGGTGGCTGAAGCGACCGATATGGGTTTCAAGGCGATCATCAACAACAAGCACTGGGGCCTGATTCACAAGAACGAAGTGTTCAAGTTCCTGCGAGCCGGCAAAGAAGAAAAAGGCTTTATCAAGGAGATTCGCCCCGACGGCAAGATCAGCCTGAGCCTGCAACCCGTGGGCGAGGAAGCTTCCGGCAGCCTGAACAGCAAGATCCTCGCCAAGTTGCGTGAAAACAACGGTGTGCTGGCGGTCAGCGACAAGAGCGATCCAACCGTGATCAGTGGCTTGTTCGGGGTCAGCAAGGGCAACTTCAAAAAGGCCATTGGTGCGCTCTACAAGCAAGGGCAGATTGTGATCCATGCCGATCGCATCGAATTGAGCTGAGCCCGGCCCGACGAGTGGTGTTGCCCGAGTTGACGCCATCGCCAGCAAGCCGGCTCCTACAGGACCGAGCTTGAGGTTATTTTGCGTTGAAACAGCATCCTTGTAGGAGCCGGCTTGCCGGCGATGGACAGCGCAGCTGTCCTGCCTGCCGCAACCCGGTGTTGCGGCCCTGCGATGATCAGCGTTGCACCAGCGTCGCCCCTGGCACCGCGGCCGGTACCGGCCGCAACACCACCAACCCCGCCAGCACCAGGCCACTGCCGGCCACGATCAGGGCCGCTTGCAGGCCACCGCTGAAGTGGCTGCTCAAGGCTGCCAGCAGCGGCCCGCAGAGTTGCCCGATGGCGAAGCAGGCGGTCAGCAGCCCGGCATTGCGATGGGTGGCGTGAGGCGCCAGTTCCCGTGAGCGCTGCATGACCAACTGCATGCAGGCCAGGAACGGCGTGCCGCAGAGAATCACCCCCAGCACCAACCCCAGACCGCTCGACAACAGGCAGGCGAAGACCCCGGCGGCCTGCAACCAGAGGGTCGCCATCAGCCAGCGCCGGGTACTGTCGGGTTTGGCGCGCCGCAGGCTCACCAACACCACGCCGAGGGCCGCGACCAGGCCGAAGCTGGGCCAGAACAGATCGGCCTGCCATTGCCCGTGGAAGCGGGCATTGGCCATCTGCGAGAGAAAGGTCGCCGGAATGATGTAGCCCAGGCCATACAGGGCATAGAGCAGGCCAAGATGACCGATCGGCTGCTGCTCGCTGTCCGTGGCCACGGGGGCGGCTGTGGCGGTGGTCACGGGCGTGGTATTCGGCAGCGGCAGGAAGGGCAGGATCAGCAGCAACATCAGCAGGCCGACGCCGGCGTACACCAGCCACAGGGTCGACGAGTTCTGTCCCCGCAGGTTCGAACCCAGCGCCAGCAGGCCGGTGAGCATGATGCCCAGGCCGGGGCCGGCAAACACCCAGGCCCCCAGGCGTGGTCGCCCGGCGGCGTGGGCCAGCGGCTGGCTCAGGCTGGTGATCATGACCACCACCCAGGCACTCGCGACTCCAGTGCCGAAGCGCAGCAGCCAGTGCGACCAGAACCCGTGAGCCCAGGAAGAGGCCAGGGTCAGCAGCACGCATAACCACAGGCCGGCGAGCAGACGCAGGCGAACATGCTGCGCGCGCCGGGCGAACAGGGCATCCACCGCGCCCAGCAGGTAGCCCAGGTAATTGGCGGCGGCGATCAGGCCACCGGCGGTCAGGTCGATCTGGCCCTCGCTGATCAGGTGCGGCAATTGCGGGGTCAGGGCGAAACGGCCCACCCCCATGGCCATCATCAGGGCGACAAAGCAGGCGGTCAGACGAATCAGGGGGGACATGGCGTCATTTCCAGGCAGAGAGCGATGACCGTCAGGCTAGGACTGATTGACTTTCTTTAAAAATGAATAATAGTGAGTAACTTGTTCATTTTTGGAGAGGGTCATGGAGTTCAGCCAATTACGGATCTTCCAGGCCGTGGCCGAGGAGGGCTCCATCACCCGCGCCGCCGAGCGCCTGCACCGGGTGCCGTCGAACCTGTCCACGCGGATCAAGCAGCTTGAGGAGCAACTGGGGGTCGAACTGTTCCTGCGTGAGCGCCAGCGCCTGCAACTGTCTCCGGCCGGCAAGGTCCTGCTCGATTACTCGAGCCGGCTGTTCGCCTTGCATGACGAGGCCCAGGCCGCCACGCGCGGCGGGCAGCCGGCGGGGGATTTCGTGCTGGGCACCATGTACAGCACCGCGGCGATTTACCTGCCGGCGATGCTGGCGCGTTATCACCGTACTTATCCCGAGGTGAACCTGCAGGTGCAGTCCGCGCCCAGCGGCGAATTGCTCGAGGGCGTGGTTTCCGGGCGCCTGGATGCCGCCCTGGTGGATGGCCCGCTGCAACTGGCCGGGCTCGACGGTATTGCGTTCTGCGATGAAACCCTGGTGCTGATCTGCCCGGCCGATCACCCGCCGGTGCGCAGTGCCCTGGACGTGCAGGGGCAGCCGGTCTTCACCTTTCGCCGTGGCTGTGCCTACCGCCTGCGCCTGGAGGCCTGGTTCGGCCACTATCACGCGAGCATGGGCCGGGCCATCGAGATCGAGTCCTATCCCGGGATGCTCGCCTGTGTCACCGCCGGTTCCGGCGTGGCGATGATGTCCGAGTCGATGCTGGCCAGCCTGCCAGGGCGTGAAAGCGTGTCGGTGCATCGACTGGCCGAGCCTTTTGCCAGCGCCACCACCTGGTTGATGTGGCGCAAGGGGATGGTCGGCGCCAATCTGGCGGCCTGGATCGAGCTGCAGAAAAACGCCTTGTTGCCGCTGGCAAACAGTGCCGAAGAGTTCCGTGCGTCGGCTTGAAGCGTTTTGCCATGATTTAAATCAAAGATCCTGCTGCAAGGGACAGCATTGCGTAGGACTTAGGGCTATGATCTGTGTGAAGCGGCTACAGAACTCCGTCGCTCGCATTACCCTGAAGGGGGCTATATGAAAGACAAACTGCAAACTTGGCTCCATGACCTCGGTGTTGCCCTTGGCTTGATCGAACCACCGCTGCAGCCGGTACCTATTCGTACCGACGATGATCGCCGTCGCCGTCAGCCACGTCGGTAAGCGCCTGCGGGTGGGTCGCAGTCTTCTGACTGGATAACGCGGTCGGTGTGGGCGCGGGGCTGGTCGGATCGCCGCACCGCCGCGAAACGCCCCTCCAGATTACCCATGGCTTCGCGGGCAACCCGGTTCAGCGGCGTTTGCGTCGCTCAATGTCGGGCGATTTTCTGTAGGAAACGACTTAGGTCGTTGACTGTGACCGCTTCCTTGAGCAAGCGGTCTTCCTCTTCGGTAAACGCCGTCAGATCAAACTCATCTTCAAGATGGAACATCAGGTCTTCAATGTCCTGTTTGTCCAATCCCAATGCCTGCAAGGTCTGATCGTCAGCGAATGTCTGCGGGTCGTCGAGCCGCAGGCTGATAAAGTCATGCACGATCTTGCGAATATCGGCTCTTTTCATGCCTGCGGTCTCCCCTGTTGCTTTGGCGGCTGGGAGGGATCCTGCGGCCATTGCAACGACAACTGCTCCGCGATGGAATGGCCGCTGTGCGGATGAATCTCGAGTCTGTTCATAAACGCCTCGGGGAAAGTTTTCTTATTGTTTGACCCTTTCCTGGGGCAGGGCGATCGCTGTCAGGGCTGACGCTAGCGATCCTTGTACTTTCTTGTTAACCAAGAAAGTAGTCGCTATAGGCCAGTACAGCACAAGTTCTGTGAGGGATTTGACCGTTCATCCTTCCGGGCGGGAGCAGGGCCGCTCAGCGCGGGGGACAGGCAAAAAACGGGTGCGACAACCGACGTCGCCCCCGCTGAAGTCACTGCACTGTCAGATGGCGCTGGCGGCTACGCTGGCCGGACGTGGAGGCAGCAGGCTGACCACGACGAAGCTGATCAGGCCGATGGCCAGGCTGTAGTAGATCGGGGTGTTGGCATCCAGGCCGTCCTTGAGCATGAACACCAGGGCGGTGATGAAGCCCAGGGCCATGCTGGTAATGGCGCCGCTGGTGGTGGCGCGTTTCCAGAAAATCGCCCCGATCAGTGGAATCAGCATGCCGCCCACCAGCAGGTTATAGGCCAGGGTCAGGGCGCTGATCACGTCGCTGACCACCAGGGCGATAGCCAGCACGACGATCCCGGTCAGGCAGGTGAACAGGCGGTTGATCCCCAGGCTCGACTGCTTGCCGCCACGCAGTTTCGGCAGCAGGTCTTCGGTCAGCACGGTGGAGGCGGCCAGCAGGCCGGCGCTGGCGGTGGACATCATGGCCGCCAGGGCTGCGGCGATCACCAGGCCACGAATGCCGTCGGGCAGCGATTGCTTGACGATGGCGGCAAAGGCGTTGTTGACGTTGGCCAGGTCTGGAATCAGCACATGGGCGGCCATGCCGATCAGGGCGCAGGCCAGGCCGTAGGCGATGCAGTAGACCCCGGCGACACTGCCGGCATATTTCGCGACTTTCTCATCCTTGGCGGTGAACACCCGTTGCCAGATGTCCTGGCCGATCAGGATGCCGAAGAAGTAGATCAGGAAGTAGGTGATGATGGTGTCCCAACCGATGGTGGTGAAACTGAAGCTGCTCGCCGGCAGCTTGTTCACCAGTTGGTCCCAGCCGCCGACGCGGTAGAGGCAGATCGGCAACAGGATGAACATCAGGCCCACGGTCTTGATCACGAACTGGACGATGTCGGTCAGGGTCAGCGACCACATGCCGCCGATGGTCGAATAGACCACCACCACACCGCCGCCCAGCAGCACCGAGAGCCAGAACGGCAGGTTGAACAGCACTTGCAGTACGGTGCCGATGGCGAGGATCGAGGTCACGCCGATCATCAGCGCGTAGGCCAGCATGATCACCGCACTGGCCTGGCGGGCCATGGGGTTGTAGCGTTTCTCCAGGACCTGGGTCACGGTGAAGATTTTCAGCTTCAGCAGCGGTTTGGCGAGGAACAGGTTCAGCGCGATGATGCCGAAACCCAGGGCGGCGCAGAGCCAGAAGCCGGAAATCCCGTGGACATAGCCCAGGCGTACGGTGCCGACGGTGGATGCCCCACCGAGTACCGTGGCGGCCATGGTGCCCATGTACAGCGTCGGGCCCAGGTTACGCCCGGCCACCAGGTAGTCTTCGTGGGTCTTGGCCTTGCGCATGCCGTAGTAACCGAGCACGAGCATGCCAGCGGCATAAATGAGTACAACCAATAGATCCAAAGCCATGAAGGCGTGTCTCCGATTATCTTTTTTATGGTGAAGCAATAGGTAGTTGAGCGCGTTGGTTTTTGTGGGAGCCGGCTTGCCGGCGATGGTGGCCAAGCATGCGCGGCAAGGCGCCGGGGCCTCATTGCCGGCAAGCTGGCTCCTACAGGGTCAGGCCGCCTGGCGCATTCCAGGCTTCAACGTTTTGCCACCCTGGCTGCGCGCATCCAGCGGTCCATAAACCTCTGCCGTTTCCGGGAACAGGCTGAGCAGGGCCAGGTACATCAGCGACGCCAGCCCGAGGGTGATCGGCAGGCTGATGTCGATGCCATCGGCCAGGTTGCCCAGCGGGCCGACGAACTGCCCCGGCAGGTTGACGAAACACAGGCCCACCAGCGCGCTGGGGATCCAGGCGCCGAGGCCGCGCCAGTTCCAGCCGTGGCTGAACCAGTAGCGACCGCCGGTTTCGCCGCGGGTGAAGACTTGCAGATCATCCGGGCAGTAGTAGCCACGACGCACCAGCAAACCGATGATCATGATCACCATCCATGGGGTGGTGCAGGTGATGATCAGCACGGCGAAGGTCGACACGCTCTGCACCAGGTTCGCCGCGAAGCGTCCGATGAAGATGAAGGCAATCGACAGCACGCCGATCAGCAAGGTTGCCCTGACCCGCGACAGCAGCCGTGGGAACACGCTGGACATGTCCAGCCCGGTGCCATACAGCGAGGTGGTGCCGGTGGACATGCCGCCGATCACCGCGATCAGGCACACCGGCAGGAAGAACCAGGTCGGCGAGACGGCCAGCAGGCCACCGACGTAGTTGTTCGCAGTGATGTAGTCCGGTGCCTTGATCGCGACGATGGTGGCGGTCGCCAGGCCGAACAGGAACGGAATCAGGGTGGCGAGCTGCGCCGCGATCACCGCCAGCATGATCCGGGCTTTCGAGGTTTCACGGGGGATATAACGCGACCAGTCACCGAGGAACGCGCCGAAGGAAATCGGGTTGCTCATGGCCACCAGCGCGGCGCCGATAAAGGCCGCCCAGAACCCCGCCTGTCCCATCGCCACGGTACCGGCGAAGTGGCTGTCGAAAGTCGGCGCAAAGGCGAAGATCCCGAGCAGGAACAACAGGCTTGCGGCCCACACGGCGATGCGGTTGACCCACAGCATGAAGCGAAAGCCGTAGATGCACACTGTCAGCACCAGGATCGCAAACAGGCCATAGGCCAGGCCCAGGGTCAGGTCGGTTTCAGGCATATCGATCAGACGCTTGGCACCACCGATCAACGCATCCCCCGAGCTCCACACCGACAGCGAGAAGAACGCGATGGCGGTGAGCAACGACAGGAACGAACCGACGATCCGCCCGTGCACACCGAAGTGCGCACCGGAGGACACGGCGTTGTTGGTGCCGTTGATCGGCCCGAACAGGCCCATGGGCGCGAGGATCAACGCACCGAGCACCACGCCCAGGACGATCGCCCAGACACCGGCCTGGAAGGACAGGCCGAAGAGTACCGGGAAGCTGCCGAGCACGGCGGTGGCAAAGGTATTGGCACCGCCGAAAATCAGGCGAAACAGGTCGCTGGGTCGGGCATCGCGTTCGTGGTCGGGGATCTGTTCGACCCCGTTGGTTTCGATGTTGCTAAGGCTTTTTTCATTGTTGTTTTTATTCATGATCGCTCCGATCATTGCGCTGTCCTCATCTTCTGTGAGGGCTATCAGCGTTGGCTAAGAGGAGGGCAGTCCTTGGGGTGTCGCTGATAAGTGTTCGTGGCAGGCCAGCCATCGGCCGCGTTCTTGTTGTTGGCGAAACACAATGGTTTCGCGCTCCTGGCTAAAGAGAAGCTCGCCTTGCATGCGCAGCTCGGTGGCGACGTCATGAATGAATATCGCCACGTCGCCCTGCAGGCTGACAAAAGCGTTGCTTGAGGTGCACGCGAGCACTTCGAAGCCATCCTCGGCACGCCAGCTATCCCACAACGCCTGGTAAGCGTCGCGTGACAGCAGGGGCTGTTCGAGGGTGTAGAAGACGAAGCTGGCATCTTCGCTGAAGGCCGCGAAGTAGGCTTCGCGATCGTTGGCGGCGAAGGCGGCCACCAGCTCGGCGGCCGCCTTGAGTACCTGGTCACGGTGGTTCATGGCGACTCCTCAGCGGTGGGTCACGCCGGGCAGTACGCAGAGCATCTCGTACAGCAGGTTGGCGCCGAGCAGCGAGGTGTTGCCGCTGGTGTCGTAGGGTGGCGAGACTTCCACCAGGTCGCAGCCGACCAGGTCGAGGCCCTGGCAACCACGGACGATCTCGATCGCCTGGATGGTGGTCAGGCCGCCGATTTCCGGGGTGCCGGTACCGGGCGCCCAGGCCGGGTCGATGCCGTCGATGTCGAAGCTCAGATACACCGGGCCGCCGCCGACTTTTTCGCGCACTTCAGCCATCAGCGGGGCGAGGGATTTGTGCCAGCACTCTTCGGCCTGGACCACACGGAAGCCCTGCTTGCGGCTCCAGTTGAAGTCTTCGGCGGTGTAGCCCTGGGCGCGCAGGCCGATCTGTACCACCCGGTCGCAGTCCAGCAAGCCTTCTTCCACGGCGCGGCGGAAGGTGGTGCCGTGGGCGATCTTCTCGCCGAACATGTGATCGTTGACATCGGCGTGGGCGTCGATGTGTACCAGGCCGACCTTGCCGTGCTTCTTGTGGATAGCGCGCAGGATCGGCAGGGTGATGGTGTGGTCACCGCCCAGGGTCAGCGGGACGACCGGGTGTTCGAGGATGGCGTCGTAGGCTTCCTCGATGATACGCACGGCGTCCAGCAGGTTGAAGGTGTTGATCGCTACATCGCCGATATCGGCCACCGACAGCGAGTCGAAGGGCGCGGCTCCGGTGGCCATGTTGTACGGGCGGATCATCACTGATTCGGCGCGGATTTCCCGTGGACCGAAACGGGTCCCGGCGCGCAGCGAGGTGCCGATGTCCAGCGGGATCCCGATAAACGCGGCGTCGAGGCCGGCGGCCGATTGCAGGTGCGGGAGGCGCATCATGGTGGCGATACCGCCGAAGCGCGGCATTTCGTTACCGCCCAGTGGTTGGTGAAGAATCTTGTCCACGGGTAAGCCTCATCATTTATTTTGGTTATCAGGGGGGCGATTCTGCGAAAGGCACCGCCCGGGAAGAATCGCTGACGGCAAATAGTTAGTTCAGATTTTTCTAAACTAATGGGCGAGGTGGCGGTAGAATTTTGCCGGTCGCCACGCGACCTGTCGCGAGCAAGCCCGCTCCTACAGTGGTTGGCGCTGCTTTTCGCAGGAGCAGCCGGTCGACGTTCGATTGCTCGCGATGAGGCCCTAACTGACGCCCCACAACCGGAGTGCCCATGGCCAACGCTTTACCCGACCTGAAACTATTGCGCATCTTCGTCAGCGTGGTCCGGCACCAGGGCTTTGCCAATGCCCAGCAGGAGCTCAATCTCTCGACGTCGGCCATCAGCACCTACATGAGCCAGCTTGAAGCGTCCCTGGGCCTGGTGCTGTGTCATCGCGGGCGTGGTGGTTTCAGCCTGACCAGCAAGGGCGAGTTGTTCCACCAGGAAACCCTGCGCCTGCTGGGCGAACTCGAAGGTTTCGAGCAATACGCCGCGGCCCTCAAGGGCGAATTGCGCGGCACCTTGAACCTCGGCGTGATCGATTCCACGGTCAGCGAGCCAGCATTGCCGCTGGCCGAGACCATCGGCGCCTACAGCCAGGAGCACCCGGCGGTGCACCTGCACCTGTCGGTGATGAGTCCCTACGAATTGCAACTCGGTGTACAGGACAATCGCCTGGACCTGGCCATCGGCGCTTTCTCCACGCGCATGAGCGGGTTGGTCTACCAGCCGCTATACCGCGAGCAGCACTGGTTGTATTGCAGCAATCGCCATCCGCTGTACAACGAACGGCGCATCCCGGAACAGGTGATCACCCAGCAACGCATGGTCGGACGTGGTTACTGGAGTCAGGCCGAGCTGGCGCGCCACGGTTTCAAGCACAGTGCGGCGACCGTGGAAAGTATGGAGGCACAGCTTATCCTGGTATTGTCCGGCGCTTATATCGGCTACCTACCGGAGCACTACGCGCAACCCTGGGCCGACAAGGGTGATCTGCGGGTACTGCTGCCGGCGACCTTCGGCTACCAGGCGCCGTTCTCGATGATCCTGCGCCGGGGCCGCAGTCGCGAACCCTTGATCCAGACCTTCCGCGACCTGCTCAAAGCGCAGCTCAACCAGCCCTGATCGGTACCTATCAATGTCCAGAGCCCGTTGTGAACGCTGCCTGCGTCCTGAAAGCCATTGCTTGTGCGCGCTGATCCCGCAGTTGGACAGCCGCACCCGGGTGCTGCTATTGCAGCACCCCAGTGAGGTCAATCATGCCTTGAACACCGCCCGGCTGGCGGTGCTGGGTTTGACCAATGCCGAGTTGCGGGTGGGGGAGGTGTTCGAGGACCTGGCCGAATGGCTGCGGCAACCAGGGTACGAGGCGAAATTGTTGTTTCCGGGAGATGCTGTGCAACCCTTGCAGGCTTATGCGGCCGCGTCGAGCGAGCTGCCGCTGTTGCTGGTGGTGCCCGACGGCACCTGGCGCAAGGTGCGCAAGATGCTGTATCTCAATCCATTGCTGGCGGCGTTGCCACGGGTGATGCTGGAGGCGGGGGCGGTGTCGCGCTATCGATTGCGCAAGGCACCGGAGCCGGGCGCGTTGTCGACGCTGGAGGCGATTGTCCAGGCGTTGGAAACCCTTGAAGCACCGGTTTCGTTCGCGGCGTTGCTGCGGCCGTTCGAGGCGCTGATCGAAGGACAGATCCGGGCGATGGGCGAGGAGACTTTTCTACGCAATCACGGGCAAGGGCACCCGACAATTCGGGATGCTTGAATCTGCAAGGCGCCGGGTAACTTGTGGGCGCGGAGCTTGCCCGCGAAGCTTTTGGCGGCCTTGAGGGCCTCTTCGCGGCGGTCCGGCGTCCCGGAAAATCCTGCGCCCACAGAATCCGGCTTCCATTCCGCCGGCTCAGTGGTCAGTGATGACGTGGCTTGAGGATCGCCGGTTTTTCGTCCGGGGCGTTGCACAGCAGGTACAACGCGGTCAGGGCTTCCGGGATCTGCACGATCATGTCGTCCATCAGGTTGGCGTCGGCGGCGATATCGGCGAACTCGGGTTGTTCGTCGAACAGGCCGGAACCGACCATGATCGGCAGGAGCATCTCGCTGACTTCGTCTTCGGCGGTTTCGAACCAGGCTTCTTCGCGCAGGAACACGCCTTCCATGAAACCGATGCACCAGCCGCGCAGCTCGGAATCGTCCGGGTCGTCGCCCAGGTCCAGGTCGCAAGGCAGTTCGAATTCCTCATCGGACGCCAGTTGGCGGGCGATATGCGCCTTGAGCTGGATCAGCGTGGCTTCGATCTCTTCGCGCTGGGCGGCGTCGCTGTAGTGCGGCTCCTCGGCGAACAGGGCGTCGATCCATTCACGCTCGGGGACGATCTCGGCGCAGATCGACAACGCGGTCAGGTAGCCGTGGGCGGCCACATAGTCCAGCGCTTCTTCGTGCAGCTCGTCGGCGTCGAGGAAGGCTTGCAGGCGGGTGAGTTGCTCAGCGAAGGACATTGAAGGCTACCTTGGGAATAAACGATAGGCAATTCTAGGCGTTCTTGAGCCCTCAGGCCAGCAAGCACTGAATTCCCTTAACCGACCGGCATCGCCCATTGCCGTCGGACGCTCGGGTATACTGCCGCGTTTTGTGATGCGCTGCTGACCCTGTGGCGGTTCAAGAAATGCCTGCTTACGGATTTTTTCGTGAAATTGGTGAATCTTCGACCAGCCTTTGAGTAGGCGTTTCGGTGATTTTTTGGAGTGGCTATGCTCGAACAGGCTCAACGCGTCCTCAAGGACATCTTCGGTTACGACAGCTTTCGTGGTCGCCAGGGTGCCATTATTGAGCGCGTGGCCAATGGCGGCGATGCCCTGGTGCTGATGCCCACCGGTGGCGGCAAGTCGTTGTGCTTCCAGGTCCCGGCGTTGCTGCGCGAGGGTCTGACGGTGGTGGTCTCGCCGTTGATCGCGCTGATGGACGATCAGGTTGCGACCCTCGAGGAACTGGGGGTGGCTGCCGCCGCGCTGAACTCGACCCTGAGCGCCGAGCAGCAACGCGACCTGGCTGCGCGGATTCGTCGTGGCGAGGTGAAAATGCTCTACCTGGCCCCCGAGCGCCTGGTGCAGCCGCGCATGTTGTCGTTCCTGCAGAACCTCGAGATCGCCCTGTTCGCCATCGACGAGGCCCATTGTGTGTCGCAATGGGGGCACGACTTCCGTCCCGAGTACCTGCAACTCGGTCAGTTGGCCGAGCTGTTCCCGAATGTACCGCGCATTGCCTTGACCGCCACCGCCGACAAGCGGACCCGCGAAGAAATCGTCAATCGCCTGCACCTGCAAAATGCCGAGCGTTTCCTGTCCAGCTTCGATCGGCCGAATATCTTCTACCGCATCGTGCCCAAGGAGCAGCCGCGCAAGCAGTTGCTGGCGTTCCTTTCGCAACGGCGCAGCGATGCCGGGATCGTCTATTGCCTCTCGCGCAAGAAGGTCGACGAAGTCGCCGCGATGCTCTGCGAGCAGGGCTATCCGGCGCTGCCATACCACGCCGGGCTGGCCAGCGATGTGCGGGCCGCCAACCAGAAGCGCTTCCTCAACGAGGAAGGCCTGATCATGGTCGCGACCATCGCCTTCGGCATGGGCATCGACAAGTCCAACGTGCGTTTTGTTGCCCACCTCGACCTGCCCAAGTCCCTGGAAGCCTACTATCAGGAAACCGGTCGGGCGGGGCGCGACGGGCTGCCGGCGGATGCCTGGATGGCTTATGGCTTGCAGGATGTGGTGATGCTCAAGCAGATGCTGCAGAACTCCGAGGGGGACGAGCGGCACAAGCGCCTGGAGCACCACAAGCTCGACGCCATGTTGGCCCTGTGCGAAGAAACCCGCTGCCGTCGCCAGACCCTGCTCGCCTATTTCGATGAAGACATGCCGCAACCCTGTGGGCATTGCGACAACTGCGTCGATGGCGTGCAGACCTGGGATGCCACCGAACCGGCACGCCAGGCGCTCTCGGCGATCTTCCGCACTGGCCAGCGTTATGGTGTCGGGCACCTGGTGGATGTGCTGCTGGGCAAGGAAAACGACAAGGTGCGCAGTTTCGGTCATCAGCACCTGACGGTGTTCGGCGTCGGCAAGGCGCTGGCCGAAGGCGAGTGGCGCACCCTGTTCCGCCAACTGGTGGCCCGCGGGCTGGCCGATATCGACCTGGAAGGCTACGGCGGCCTGCGCCTGAGCGATAGCTGCCGCCCCTTGCTCAAGGGTGAAGTGAGCCTGGAGCTGCGCCGCGACCTCAAGCCGCAGACCACGGCCAAAAGCGTTTCCGCCAGCCCCGCCAGCCAACTGGTGCGTGGCGAGGAGCGTGAGCAGTGGGAAGCCCTGCGCGCCCTGCGACGCAAGCTGGCACAGGAACATGGCGTGCCGCCGTATGTCATTTTTCCCGACTCCACCTTGCTGGAAATGCTCCGCAGCCAGCCGACTTCCCTGGCGGAAATGGCCAAGGTCAGCGGTATCGGCGCGCGCAAGCTGGAGCGTTACGGCGAGGCGTTCCTCGAAGTGCTGGGCGGGGAGGCCGAGGCTCCGAAGACGGTGGCCGATATCCGTCACGAATTGATCAGCCTGGCCCGGGCCGGCATGACGCCGTTGCAGATTGCCGGGCAGTTGCAGTGCTCGGAAAAGAATGTCTACACCTTGCTGGCCGAAGCCATCGGCCGCCAGCAACTGTCGCTGGAGCAGGCACTGGACTTGCCGGAAGACCTGCTGGGGGAAATCCAGGACGCCTTTCTCGACGGCGAAGGCGAATTGCCCCCGGTGACTGCCATTGCCGAGCTGTTTGCCGGGCGTGTGCCGGAAGGGGTTCTGTATTGCGTGCGGGCCGCCTTGCAGGCGGAATTTGAAATGTGAGGTCGGTATTGTCCCCGGTCATTGTTCTATTCACGACAAGTAACGATTCAGCGCTGAGCAGACCTTGCCTCTGGGCATGGGCCATGCTTAGCTGACTAATAATTAGTTTTGTCTATTTTAAGTCTAACCCTGAGTGTTTTATGCCGTTGACCGATGAACACCGTTTTGGCATGCAGTTGGCGCACATGTCCCGAGGCTGGCGCGCGGAACTGGATCGCCGTCTGGCGGGCCTGGGCTTGTCCCAGGCGCGCTGGCTGGTCTTGCTGCACCTGGCACGGTTTACCGAGGCCCCAACCCAGCGTGAGCTGGCCCAGAGTGTCGGCGTTGAAGGGCCGACCCTGGCACGCCTGCTCGACAGTCTGGAAACCCAGGGACTGGTCCAGCGCCAGGCAGTGCTGGAAGACCGGCGCGCGAAGAAAATCGTCCTGAGTGCCTCGGCACGGCCCCTGATTGAACAGATCGAGACCATCGCCACGGCCTTGCGTCATGAGCTGTTCGTCGGTGTCGACGATGAAGAACTGCGGATCTGCATGCGGGTCCACAGCCGGATCCTGGCCAATCTGGAAAAATCCTGAGGTATTCCCGGGCTGCCGGGCTTGGAGAATCTTCAGGCGGCAGACTATAAGAGTTACAGGTTCTGTGTATTGTGTCGGTGTCCGGCCAGCGCGCGCGGGCCGTCACGCCAGTTAAGGGATGCTCATGCTCGAGAGTTTGCAGTCCGCGTTGCGGTGCTCCATTGGAAAATCCTCCTTGAACCGGGCTCGCCTGTTGGCCGTGCTGGCCGGCGGGTTGTTGTATTCGGTGCTGGCCCCGGCCATGGGCCTGGGGGATATCACCCTGCATTCGGCGCTCAACCAGCCGCTGAACGCGGAAATCACCTTGATTGAACCGGGCGACCTGGCCGAAGGCGAGCTCTCGGTGAGCCTGGCGACACCCGAGGAGTTCGCCCGGGCTGGCGTCGAGCGGGTGTTCTTCCTCAATGACCTGCGCTTTACCCCGGTGTTACGGGGTAACAGCAGTGTTATCCAAGTGCAGAGCAACAAGCCGGTCAGCGAACCTTTCCTGAATTTCCTGGTGCAGGTCAACCGACCTAACGGACGCTTGCTGCGCGAATACACCGTGTTGCTCGACCCGCCGGGTAACCGGCCAGCGGGCTATAGCCTGCCGGCCCGCAGCGCCGCCCTGGAGCCATCGGCCTCTGTGGCGAGTATTCCGCCGCCGCCGGCCGTGCAGGGCAAGCGCTACACCGTGGTCAAGGGCGATCATCTCTGGGGAATTGCCAAACGACTGCGTGACGCCGGCAGCCAGGTTTCGGTCAATGAACTGTCCCAGGGCATTCGTGCGCTTAATCCTGGAAGCGACCATTTGCGGGTCGGCCAGAGCTTGTTGCTGCCGGATGTTGCAGTGGTTGCGGCCCCGGCGTCTTCCGCGATGCCTGGGGCCACCACGGGCACTGCCGCCGCGACCCCGCCGACCCCGGCTGCGCTGGCGGCCGAGACGCTGCAAAATGCCGAGGAACTGGCCAAGTCCGCCTTGGAAAACCAGCAGTTGCAGAAGACTGTCGAGGATCTGCAGGTCAGGTTGAAGGCCCAGGACGAACTGATTGCCGGCAGCCAGAAACAGGCCGTCGAACTACAGACGCAACTCGCCGAACTCAAGGCCAAGGCTGCTGCGCCGGCTCCGGCGCTGGTGGCCGCTCCGGTCGTGCTACCGACCCCGGCTGCCGGGACTTCCGATGGTCCGAACTGGCTGCTGTGGGCGGCGGTGCTGTTGCTGATCGCGCTGTTGGCCGTGGCCTTTATCCTGCGGCGCAACCGCCAGCAGGCTGAACAGGCGCCCGAGGCTGTGCCGCAGGCGGCTCCGGTTCCGGAACCGATGGTCAGTCGTGTGGTAACGCCGGCCCCGCCGACCAAGCTGGCGACTCCCGCGTCGACTCGGATCGAGCCGGTGATGGCACCGGTGGCGGCGGCCTCACGGCAGTCCAGTGAGGTGCCGGACGCGCTTGAAGGCGTGAGTATCTACATCGCCTACGGTCGCTTCAGCGAGGCGGCGGGCATTCTGCGCGAGGCCATGCTCAAGGAGCCCGAACGCACGGACTTGCGCCTGCGCTTGCTGGAGGTGCTGGCCCAGCAGGGTGACAGTGCGGCGTATGCGACAGAAGAGCGCAATCTGCTGGAGGCCGGGTTCAGCGAGTCGGCTCTGCAGGAGCTGCGCGCCAAGTATCCGAAGCTGCAAACCGTTGCCGCCACCCCAGTTCCTGCCGCCGCGTCCCCAGCACCGGTTCTGGCGGTGGTCAGTGCCGTGGCAGTGGCCGCGCCGGTATTGGCGGCAGATTGGAACAAGCCGGCCGAGCCGGCAGCGGCAAGCGCACCGGCGGCGGAAAAACCGCTGGAGGACGAATTCCAGCTCAACCTCGATGACCTGTCCATGGACGCCGACTGGGACCTGGTCAGCCCGTTCGACAATACGCCGCAGCCCCGCAGCAAGAACGCTGACGAGCCGGTTTTGCCTGTCGAGCTGGAGCCTGAGCCCGAGCCGATATTCACCAAGAGCTTCAATGAGCTGCCGGAAGTGTTCGAGATGCCGGACGAGCAGTTCCTCAGTGATTTTTCCGAGCTTGAGTCCGAGCCAGAGCCTGCGCCTGTGCGCGAAGTGGAGTTAAGCTTGCCGGAGGACGGGGATTCACTGGATGACGTGTTTCTCGACGGTTTCATGAACGACCCCGAGCCCCTGGACATCGAACCCCTGGAAGTGGATTTCGACAGCCTGGAGCTTGAGCACGCCTCGGCCAGCAAGCTGGAGCAGGCGCAAACCTGCATCAATGTCGGCGACCTGGACCATGCCAGCCAACTGCTCCACGAGCTGCTCCGGGAAGGCGATGAACCCTTGAAGCAAACAGCTCGCACCCTGCTGGCGAGCATTCGCTGATACTGCTGGGCGTAGGCGCGGGGTGAGCTCTTCGGCCTGATCCTGGGCGCGTCTATCACGCCCGCCCAGGATCCAGGTATTCCGTCCTTCGCTCAGGGCCTTGTCCAGAGAGAACTCCCATGACCGCAGGTAAACCGCACATCGTCATCACTTACTGCACCCAGTGCCAATGGCTGCTGCGCGCCGCCTGGCTGGCCCAGGAACTGCTCAGCACTTTCGCCGACGAGCTTGGCCAGGTGGCCCTGGAGCCGGGGACCGGCGGGGTGTTCCGGATCACCTGCGACGAGGTGCAGATCTGGGAGCGCAAGGCGGACGGTGGCTTTCCGGAAGCCAAGGTGCTCAAGCAGCGGGTACGGGACCGGATCGACCCAGAGCGCGACCTCGGGCACAACGACCGGCCCCGATAGGCGCGCGGTTACGACGGGCTCAGCTTCGACTTGATAAGCCCGACGATGACTATCAGCACCCCACCGCCCACGCCGCCGCTGGCGATACTGCTGAGGATCGAGGTCAGGTCCAGTGCGCCGCTGCTACCGCCTATGCTGCCGCCGGTGACCAGATCGAGTAGCTGTCCGCCGAGGCCGCCGCCGAGTATGCCCAGGATGGAATTGATGAGCGGGCCCAGGTTGTATTTCTCCAGTACCGAACCGGCCACGTTCCCGCCCACGGCGCCGCTGATGGCTTGAATCAAAAGACTGACGATGTCCATGGATGAAACCCTCCAACATGTTGATGGGGAGGGCCGCTCGAATCGAGTCGATTCAGGGGGGAATCACTGCCGCTGTCGTCGAGAAACCCTGATCTCCGTGAACGACAGCAAACTGTTGCGGATGTCACCAGTATAGGCGGATTGGCTTTTCGTCAATGAACTGGCGCGGCTTTCTGGCTTTCCCGGGGCGTGGCCGCCGCACCCAGACGGCTGGACACGACGATGGCGAGAATGATCAGGGCACCACCGAGCAACATGCGCGGCGTCGGGTTTTCGCCGAACAGCAGCCAGGCGGCGGTGATCCCGTACACAGGCTCCAGGGCAAAGACCACCGCGGCGGTACGCGCCTTGATCACCGCGAGGCTGGCGACGAACAGGCTGTGGGCCAAGCCGGTGCAGAGCACCCCCAACAGGCCGATCCACAACCAGTCCAGCGCCGGCACTTGCGCCAGGGCTGGGGCGGCCCAGGGTAGTAGGCAGGCGGCGACCACCAGGTTCTGGCACAACGCCGCCTGCACCGCGGGAATTCGCCCGGAGCCGGCCCGGTTGGCCAGCGACAGCAGCGAGAACAACAGGCCGGAAAGCACGGCCCAGAGCAGTCCGCCGGTGGCCTGGCTGGCGAGATCGAAGTCGGGGGTGACCAGCACCAGGCCGATACTGACCAGCACCACCAGCAAGATTTCATTGAAGCGGATACGTTCGCGAAAGATCAGCCCCTCGAGGATCACGGTAAAGGCCGGGAAACTGGCGAAACCCAAGGTCGCCACCGCCACGCCGGCGACTTTTACCGCGATGAAGAAGCTGACCCAGTGCCCGACCAGCAGCAGGCCGCTGAGCAGCAGGCGCCGCCAGTCCCGCGACTGCAACGGTTGCCAGCGCTGGCTGCGAGCCAGACGGGCGAACAGGCTGAGGGCGAGCACGGCAAAGATGGCCCGGCCGCAGACGATGATGGCCGGCGCGGCGCTCGCGAGTTTGCCGAACACGCCGGTCAGGCCAAACATCAATGCGCCGATATGCAGGGCGCCCAGGGCGGTACGGGGAGTCATGGCGGTCCTTGAATACAGTGACGGGCAGAACCGCAGTCTAGAGGGCGGTCGCTGCGCCTGTCTGTCGCGTGCCTGCTGTCGTTTGTCTCAGGACTCGCGCCGCAGCGCGCCGGGCGTACGGCCGAACTCACGGAGCACGGCGGCGGCAAAGGCGCTTTGCGACTGGTAGCCGACGCGGCTGGCGATCTCACCGATCGGCAGGGCCGATTCGCGCAGCAGTCCCAGGGCGTTATGCAGGCGGCGACTGCGCACATAGTCCATGGGCGTCTGCCCGCATTCGGCGACAAAGCGTGTATGCAGGCGCGCGCTGGACAAGTCGGCGATGCGCGCCAGGTCGGCCACCTGCAGCGGGTGGGCCAGGTGGCGATCGATATGCGCATTGAGGGCGGCCAGGGGCAGGCGCTTGCCGCCGAGCGGGTGGGGGCCGGGGCTGTTCAGGCTGGCGAGCAGCAGCACCGCGCCCTGTTGGGCGATCAGCGGGTCCTGCACCGGGCTGGCCGCGAGCCACTGCACCAGTTGGCTCTGGGCGGCATCGAGGGTTCGCGGCCCGGGGCTGTCGAGCAGACGCCGGCTGGCGTCGGCGTGGTCGCCCAGGGTGCTCAGCAACCAGTGTTGGTCCGGCACATCCAGCACCAGGCAGCGGCTGCCGTTGGGGCTGGCGCAGACATGATGGGCCTCGCTGGGAATCACCGCGACGCTTTGCTGCACCACCTGGCTGCCGTGGCCCTCGATTTCGAAGTCGAGCAGTCCGGACAGGCCGAACACCAGCTGCGCATGGGCGTGGCTGTGGGTAATCAGGTCGCGGCTGTAGTGGCGCAGGGTCAGGATCGGTCCCATCGCGGTCTCCTTGGCATCGCCGCAGTTTACACCGCTTGCCGTCCAGGCGGTTGTCATAGGATTGCCATGTGACTGTCATGGACTATTAACTACCCCGGTGCAAGCTCAGGAAAAATCCGGAGAATGCCCATGACCCGTGCGGAGCTCGCCAAACCCAGCCGTAAGCAGCGTGTGCGAACCCTGTGGATTTCCGACGTGCACCTGGGGACCCGGGACTGCCAGGCCGAACACCTGTCGCAGTTTCTCAAGGGCTATCAGGCCGACCGTATCTACCTGGTGGGCGATATCATCGACGGTTGGAAGATGCGCGGCGGCATGTATTGGCCGCAAGCGCATACCAACGTGATCCGTCGCTTGCTGACCATGAGCAAGCGCGGCACCGAGGTGATCTATGTCACCGGCAACCATGATGAATTCCTGCGCCGTTACTCCAAGCTGATCCTCGGCAATATCCAGTTGGTCGATGAAGCGGTGCACACCACCGCCGACGGTCGCAAGCTGCTGGTGATCCATGGCGACCAGTTCGACGTGATCACCCGATATCACCGTTGGCTGGCGTTTCTCGGCGATTCGGCCTACGAGTTCACCCTGACCCTCAACCGCTGGCTGAACCATTGGCGAGCCCGCTACGGTTATGGCTACTGGTCGTTGTCGGCCTACCTCAAGCACAAGGTCAAGACCGCGGTCAGTTTCATCAGCGACTTCGAAGAGGCCATCGCCCACGAATGCGTGAAACACGGGCTCGACGGGGTGGTGTGCGGGCATATCCACCACGCCGAGATCCGCAAGGTCGGCGAGGTGGAATACCTCAACTGTGGCGACTGGGTCGAGTCCTGCACCGCCCTGATCGAACACTGGGATGGCACCATCGAGCTGTATCGTCTGGCCGATGCCCAGGCGAAAGAGGCGCAGCTCAAGTTGGAACTGGAGAAAGTTGCCGAGCTGGGGTAGGGCGCGTCAGGCCGTCTGGTTGGGCACCATCGCGGCCTTGTAGATCGATTGCCGGGGTTGGGCAAACACCCGCTCCATCAGCGGTTCGAAAAAGCTCAGGGGCAGGCTCTCGTAGTCTGGGTCGAAGGCTGCGGCATCGTACTTGGCGCAGAATTCGATCGTTGCCAGGTACTGCGGGTGCTCGCGAAATTGCTCGCGCAAATGGCGATCCATCCCCAGGTAGTGGAAGAAGTAGTAGCCCTGGAAAATCCCATGCTTTTCCACCATCCACAGGTTTTCGGCGCTGACAAAGGGCTTGAGAATCGCCGCGGCGATATCCGGGTGATTGTAGGAGCCGAGGGTGTCGCCGATATCGTGGAGCAGCGCGCAGACCACGTACTCCTCGTCCCGGCCATCGCGCCAGGCCCGGCTGGCGGTTTGCAACGAGTGGGTCAGGCGATCCACCGGAAAACCGCCAAAATCACCTTCCAGCAGCTTCAGGTGGGTCAGGATCCGCGCCGGCAGTTGCCGGGCGTAGGCGCTGAAGTCAGCGGCAATCACCGCCCAATCGGCCTGGGTGCCGTCCTGCATATGGGTAAAGCGGGCTTGTCCGGTCATCGGCTGTCCTCTTGTGGTTTTTATCGATGCCGGTCCCAGTCTAGGGCTTGCCGGCGTCCTGGCAGTGGCTGCACAGGACGCTTTGCTGGCTTCCCGGGCCTAAAACGGCACCTTGCCGAGGATCATGTCGCGAAACATGACGAAATCGCCGAGCAGACTGTAGAAAGGATGTTCAAAGGTGGCCGGGCGGTTCTTCTCGAAAAAGAAATGTCCGACCCAGGCGAAGCCATAGCCGGCGATCGGCACCGCCAACAGGAACCCTCCCGCGGCGCGACCAATGGCCAGGGCGAGGAAAAAAATCACCAGGCTGGTGCCGACGAAATGCAACCGACGGCAGGTACTGTTGCCATGTTCGCTCAGATAGTAGGGGTAAAATTCTGCGAAGCTGTTGAATTTTCTGATGTTTTCCACGGGTTACTCTCCGCGTTGGCGAGCTCGCCCACGGAGGGTTCCACGGGGAGCTTATTTGAGTCTAGAGTGATTGACAGCGGCTACCAGTGACAATAGGCGCCACTTTAGTATCCTTAGGCCACTAGTCGTCATATGCGACTTATCATGCAAGAAAAGGCCATGAGCGAGAGAACGACTTCTGCAAGCTGGGCGATGGGGATTGTCAAGGCGCTGGAGATGGATGGCCTGGATTGCCGTGTCCTGTTCAGGCAGCTGGGGCTCGATTACGCGGCGCTCGACGATCCCGATGCGCGCTTTCCCCAGGACTCGATTACGCGACTGTGGCAGCGTGCGGTGGAGCTTTCCGGCAACCCGGCGATTGGCTTGAACATGGGCCGGGTGGTGCGCCCGGCGTCCTTTCATGTCGCCGGCTATGCGCTGATGTCCAGCCAGACCCTGGCCGAGGGCTTCAGGCGCCTGGTGCGTTATCAGCGGATCATCGCGGAAAGTGCCGACCTGAGCTTTCGTCTTTTGCCTGAAGGTTATGCGCTGATCCTGACGGTGCACGGTGACCACCTGCCGCCCACCCGCCAGAGCGCCGAGGCTTCCCTGGCCTGCGCCCTGGCACTCTGTGGCTGGCTGAGCGGGCGCACCTTGCAGCCGCGCAAGGTCCTGGTGCAGGGCGCGGAGCCGGAGGATATCGGCCCTTACAAGGAGGTGTTCCATGCGCCGCTGGTGTTCAACGCACCCTACGATGCGCTGATCTTCGAGCAGGCCGACATGGAGGCGCCGCTGCCGACCGCCAACGAGGCCATGGCCTTGCTCCACGATCGTTTCGCCGGTGAATACCTGGCGCGCTTCTCCGAAAGCCGGGTGACCCACAAGGCGCGCCAGGTGTTGTGCCGCCTGCTGCCTCAGGGCGAGCCCAAGCGCGAAATGGTGGCACAGACCCTGCACCTGTCCCAGCGCACCCTGCAGCGGCGTTTGCAGGAAGAGGGCACCAGTTTCCAGACACTCCTCGATGACACCCGTCGCGAGCTGGCCGAGCAGTACCTGGCGCAGCCGCGCATGACCTTGCTGGAAATCGCCTACCTGCTGGGGTTTGCCGATCCGAGCAACTTTTTCCGCGCCTTTCGCCGCTGGTTCGAGGTTACGCCTGGCGAGTATCGGGCGCGGCTGTTGGGGGCGGTGGCTTCGGTCAATGACGCCAGAATGCGGGAATACACAGAACGAACACTGTGATGATTTCCAGCCGACCGAGCAGCATGCCCAGGGACAGAATCCACTTGGCCGCATCCGGCAAGGTGGCGAAGTTGCCGGATGGTCCGATCACTTCGCCCAGGCCTGGCCCCACGCCGGAGACGGTGCTGGCGGCGCCGGTAAGGGCGGTCATCCAGTCCAGGCCGAGCAGCGACAAGGCCAGGGCGATGGCGCAAATGGTGATGGCGAAGAAGAACGAGAAGGTCAGGATCGAACGCACGATTTCTTCGTCGAGACGGTGACCGTTGTATTTCTGCTTGATCACCGCCCGTGGATGGATCAACTGGTTGAGGTTGGCCTTGAGCAGGATATAGGCCACCTGGAAACGGAACACCTTGATCCCTCCGGCCGTCGAGCCGGAGCAACCGCCGACGAAGCCCAGGTAGAAAAACAGCATCAGCGAGAAGTTGCCCCACAGGCTGTAGTCGCCGAGGGCGAAGCCGGTGGTGGTGACCACCGAGGTCACGTTCAGCGCCACATGGCGCAGGGCGTCGAGCCAGTGCAGGTGGGTGGTCCACCAGTACCAGGTGCCGAGCACCAGCCAGGTCACCAGCAGCAAGCCAAGCAAACCTTGCACCTGCTGGTCCTTGAGCAGCGCCTTGCGATGGCCGCGCAGGGTTGCCACGTAGAGGGTGAACGGCAGGCTGCCGAGAATCATCACCAGCACCGCCACCCAGTGCACCGCTGGTTGGCGCCACTTGGCCAGGGACTGGTCCGAGGTGGAGAAACCACCAGTGGAAATCGCCGACATGGCGTGGTTGATCGCATCGAACAGGCTCATGCCAGCCCACCAGAAGGCCAGGCTGCCGAGGAGGGTGATGCCGATATAGGCGGTGACGATCAGGCGCGCCACCATGTGCGAGCGCGGCATGACCTTTTGCGAACGGTCCGAGGATTCGGTCTGGAACAGACGCATGCCACCGATGCGTAGCAGCGGCAGAATCGCCACCGCCATGCCGATAAAGCCGATCCCACCCAGCCAGTGCAGCAGCGAGCGCCAGATCAGGATGCCCGGGGACATGCTGTCCAGGCCGCTGAGCACGGTCGAGCCGGTGGCGGTAATACCCGACATGCTTTCGAAAAAGGCATCGGTGTAGCTGGTGTGCAGGGTCAGCACAAAGGGCAGCGCGGCGAAAATGCACACCACCACCCAGCTGGACACGGTCAGCAGGTACATGTCCCGGGGGCGCAGGTGCACCTGCGCCGGGCGACCGCGCATGACCAGTGCCAGGCCGGCGAGAAAGGTGATGGTGCTGGCCCAGAGAAAAGCCGGCAGGTCGCCGGTGCGTTCGAAGACCACCAGCACCAGCATGGGGATGACCATGCTGGCGGCCAGGGTAATCAGGAAGATGCCGATGATGAAACCGATGATGCGCAGGGTCGGCATCGCCATGAAATAAGCTCGGGAAAGGGGCAGGGCGCCATTCTACCCGCGACCCCGGTCATGTAAACCGGCACGGCTACCCAGGATCTGGCTAGAATAGCCCGATCATTTTCCAGTGGAGGTGGCCGATGGAGGCTCTCGACAATTTGCTCAACCGTGTTTCCGCACCGCGCCTGCTCGATCCGGCCCCGACCCAGGCCCAGCGCGATATTCTGTTCGCCGCCGCGATGCGCGCCCCGGATCATGGGCAACTGCGGCCTTGGCGTTTCCTCACCGTGGAAGGCGCGGCCCGTGAGCAATTGGGCAGCCTGCTGGCCGAGGCGGTGCGCCTGCAAGAGGGCGAGGCGACCCCGGCGGCCATCGACAAGGCCCACGCCATGCCCTTGCGCGCGCCGTTGCTGATTGTGGTGGTGGCGCGTTTGCAGGAGCACTTCAAGGTGCCGAAGTCCGAGCAGTTGCTGGCGGCCGGTTGCGCGGCCCACGGCATTCTGCTGGCGGCCCATGCGCAGGGAATCGGCGCGGTGTGGCGCACCGGCGAGCTGTCCTATTCGCGCCATGTGGCCAAGGGCCTGGGGCTGGGCGACAACGAGGAAGTGATCGCCTTCCTGTACCTGGGCACGCCGCAGAACGAACTGCGCCAGCCACCGAAGGTCGATCTGACGGAGTTTGTCAGCGCCTGGTCGGCTTGAAATTAAACCTGCGCTCCAGGTTCCAAAGGCAGATCCAGTTTGGCGATAAATCCTCCCTCGGGATGATTCGCCAGTATCAGGCTGCCGCCATGCCGTTCCGCCGCCCGCCGGGCGATGGCCAGTCCCAGGCCGTGGCCCGGGGCGGTCTGTCCGGGCGCCCGGTAGAAGGGCTCGCCCAGTTGCGCCAGGTGCGCGGGTTCCACACCGGGGCCATGGTCGCGCACGCTGATTTCGATGCGTTCACCCTGACGTTGCGCGTGCAGTTCGATGGGCCGGCCCTCGGGATTGAAGCGCTGAGCGTTGCGCAGCAGGTTATCCACAGCCCGTTCGATCATGGTCGGCCACCCCTTGAAGCTCAGCGGCGGTTCGTCGTCGAAGCGCACCGGCTGTTCCGGGCAGCCGAGGTTGGTGTCCTTCTGCAAGGTCGTGAGCAGTGCTGTGAGGTCGACCTCTTCGGCACTGGCCTGGTCGGAGTCGACCCGGGCCAGGGTGAGAATTTCGCTGATCAGCGCTTCCAGCCGGTCGCATTCACGGGTCAGGCGCGGCCAGAGTCGCTCGCGTTCTTCAGGGCCGGCGCGTTCGGCCAGGGCCAGGGCAATGCGCAGGCGTGCCAGCGGTGAACGCAATTCATGGGAGACATCCCGCAACAGTTGGCGTTGGCTACCGATCAGGCTTTGCAGACGCGCGCCCATCAGGTTGAAGTCCTTGGCCAGCACACCGAACTCATCGCGCCGCGCCGCCAGTTTCGCCAGGCTGTTCTGCTGATAAGTCGTCTGCCCGAGGTCATGCACGGCGCCGCGCAGGCGGCTCAGGGGGCGGGTGATGGACAAGGTCACCAGCAGGCTGAACAAGGTCAGCACCACCAGGGCAATCCCCAAGGCGCTGAGGGGGCGCAGCAGGCTTTCGCGGTGCCAGGCGTCCAGTTCCGGGTGGGGAATGCGGTAGATCAGCAGGTAGGTTTCGCCGCTTTTCGGGCTGGTGTACTCGACCGTCAGGCGGCGCCAGGGCAGCTTGCGGTCATCGTTGTTCTGGCGTGCTTCAAAGGCCGCGGCCCGGCGTGGAAAAGTCCCACGGACCAGCGGGTCGCCGCCTTCGTTGAGCACCTGCACATCGATATGATAACGCTGCTTGCGCTGTTCCAGAATCGCCTGGGCGGCTTCTTCGCCCTGGCTTTCATAGGTCTGCGTCCACTCTTCGGCCAGACTGTTCAAACCCGGATGACGACTGAGAATCCAGGTGTCCTGGTTGAGGATGTGCATGAGCAGAATCGATAGGCCCGCGACAAGGGCAATGGCCAGCCAGAAGCTGGCCAGGATGCGCCAGAACAGTGATCGCACAGCAAATCCTCAACCAAAGAGTACAAACGAAGAAAGCCCGGCGGCGTTGGCCGTCGGGCTGGAGCATAAGCGGATTATTGCGCTTTTTGCGGTTGCTGCGCCTTCCAGGCTTTGAATTCGGTCCATTCGGCACGGCGCTCGGCCTGCTTTTTCTGCATCTCGTCGAAGGTCTTCTGCTGTTCAGGCGTCAGCAGGGCACGGATCTGGCCTTGGGTCTTCTGGTGAGCGGCATCCAGTTCGCCTTTGAAGGCAGCCTTGTCGGCAGGCGAGAGCTTTTCCAGATACTTGATGGCGATTGCCTTGCGATCATGGCGTTGTTCACCCACCAGTTTACGGATCTGCTGGCGCTGTTCCTTGGTCAGGTCCAGTTTTTGGAAGCCACCTTTGCCATGATGCTGGCCGTATTCCGGGCCGCCCATCGGGCCACTGCCTTCAGGCATGGCCATGGCCACGGTAGGGAGTGCGGCAGCGAACATCAGGGCGATCAGGGTCTTGCGCATGGTGTTTCTCCTTGTCTCGATTCCGGTCAGTCCGGATGAGTACAGATTAAGGAGTTCAAGGTCAGCGGCGGTCAGCGGAGGGTAAAGCTTGAGTAAAGACGTTTTTGTCGCGGGTTGACACTTGCCTGACTCGCAACGCCGACTCTTGTAGGAGCAGCCGGTCGACGCTCGATTGCTCGCGATGGTCGTCAGGGCACCGCGGGGAATCAGGTGCCCAGCGTTATCGTTGACGTCTATCGCGAGCAAGCTCGCTCCTACAGTCTGTGGTCAAAGGCGGGGTGGTAGGGGTTTACAGGCTGTAGTAGTAACCGCGGCTGCGCAGGGCGACGATGCGCGGGCGCCCGTCCGGGTGCGGGCCGATTTTCTTGCGCAGGTTGCTCACGTGCATGTCCAGGCTGCGATCGTACAAGGTCAGCTTGCGGCCCAAGGCGATCTGCGCCAATTCCTGTTTGTCCAGGGGCTCGCCGGGTTGCTGCAGCAGGGCTTCGAGCAGGCGGCTTTCGGAGACGGTAAGGGTGAAGTCCTGCTGGTCGATGGTGACCACGCCCCGCACCGGGCTGAAGCACAGGTCGCCCAGCTCCATCTGGCTCGGGGTCGCGGCGGGGTGGCTGCGGCGCAGCACGGCGCGCAGGCGCGCGGTCAGTTCCCGGGGGTCGCAGGGCTTGGCCAGATAGTCGTCGGCGCCCAGTTCCAGGCCGAGGATGCGATCCAGCGGCTCGCCACGGGCCGAGAGCATCACCACCGGCAACTCAGGGTGATCGTTGCGCAACTGCTTGAGCAGTTCCAGGCCACTGCCATCGGGCAGCATCACGTCCAGCACCACGGCGGCCGGGGCGCTGTCCGCCAGAGCCTTGCGCGCGCTCTGGCCATCGTGGCAGGCGCGTACCTGGAAGCCTTCCTGGCTCAACCAACTGGTCAGGAGTTCACACAACTCCTGGTCATCGTCTATCAGTAACAGGTCGCTCATGACTCTCTCGATTACGGATCGCTAATGGCCTGCTCAATTCAGCCATTGCCGACGTTGTCTACGTCCGCCACTGGCGAAGATACCGCAGAGCAGGGCCAGGAGTGCAACTCCCGCACCGGTGACAAACCATTGCTGCTGATCGGTCAGCAGGCGTGGGCCGGCACTGGCCTGGGCTTCCTTGAGTTGCAGCATCAGGCGCTGGTTTTCCTGGCGCAGACGGCTCAGCTGGGCACTTTCGCGCATCGCGTCGGCACTCTGCAATTGTTGGCTCAACTCTTCTCGCTGTCGCTCGCTTTCTTTCAAGCGTTGCTGCAAATCGGTGATCTGGCTACCGGCACTCAAGGACAGGGGTGTGGAGTTACTCGAACCCTGACTCTCTTCGGCGTGGGCGGCGGCCCCTATCGACAAGATGACCACTAGCAGCAACAACGGACCTTGGCGCATCGCAAACTCCTGATTCCAATCGGCATTGGGCAGGTTGTCGGCTGCTGAACGAGAATAATGAGCGATTGGGCCGCGATGAACCCTGAAGGTTCATCGCGAGGAGAGAAATTTATGGCAGGACTTGCTTGAACGGCTTGACCAACACGTGGGCGTAGACCCCGGTGGTGGCGAACGGATCCGCCTCGGCCCAGGCTTGGGCCGCGCTCAGGCTGTCGAATTCGGCGACGATCAGGCTGCCGCTGAAACCGGCGGCGCCTGGGTCGTTGCTGTCCACGGCCGGGTGCGGGCCGGCCAGGACCAGGCGTCCTTGCGCCTGCAACTGATGCAGCCGCTCCAGGTGCGCCGGACGCACGGCCAGGCGTTTGTCCAGGGAGTTTTCGACGTCGGTGGCGATGATCGCGTAGAGCATGTCAGTCCTCGGTTTTCGGGATGGTCGGGTCGCTGTCGTGCAGGTGGCGGGACAGGTAGATGCCCTGGCCGACCAGGAACAGCAGGGTCATGCCCAGGCTGCCGAACACCTTGAAGTCGACCCAGTACTGCTGGAAGGTGAACGCGACGAACAGGTTGGCACCGCCGCAGAACAGGAAAAACACGATCCAGGCCAGATTCAGGCGAGTCCAGATCGGCTCGGGCAGGCTCAGGGCGTGGCCCATGATGCGCTTGATCAGCAGGCGGTCACCGATGAAGTGGCTGCCGGCAAACGCCAGGGCGAACAGCCAGTTGACCACCGGGGCTTTCCACTTGAGGAAGGTTTCGCTGTGGAAGGCCAGGGTCAGGCTGCCGAAGACCAGGCAGGCGATCAGGGTCAGCCACTGGCTCTTCTCCAGTTTGCGTTGGGTAATGAACAGGGTGCCGTAGACCACCAGGGAACTGATGATCAGCATCGCCGTGGCACTGTAGATACCGCCCACGGTCAGGCTGTGGCCGGCGATCTCCATCACCCTCGGTTCGATTTTGTAGACGATGAAGAACAGGAAGAGCGGGATGAAATCGATGAATTGTTTCACAGTGGCAGCCAGAAGCAGGATGTGACGGCATAATAACAAACATCATTGCCAGCGAAAGCGCCGCCTAGAGGTTATTCAATTCCCGTGGAAATCGATCTGCACTGCCATAGCACGGCCTCCGACGGCGCCCTTGCGCCCGCGGTCCTGGTTGCCCGTGCGCACGAGAGAGGCGTGCGGGTCCTGGCCCTGACCGATCACGACACCCTCGAAGGCCTGGCCGAAGCCCGTACGACGGCGCAGGCGCTGGGCATGCGGCTGGTCAACGGCGTCGAGTTGTCCTGTACCTGGGGCGGCGCGACCATCCACGTGCTGGGCTACGGCTTTGACGTCAACGCACCGGCGCTGGTCGAGGCCATCGCCCGCTTGCACGAGGGCCGCTGGCTGCGTTCCGAGGAAATCAGCCGCAAGCTGGCGCTCAAGGGCATGCCCGGCGCGCTGGAAGGCGCACGGGCGATCCAGCAGGCGCTGGGCGATAGTGGCAATGCCCCGGCGCGTCCGCACTTCGCCGATTTCCTGGTGCGCGAAGGTTTCGTCAAGGATCGCGCCGAAGCCTTTCGCAAGTGGCTGGGCGCGGGCAAGCTGGGGGATGTCAAGCTGCACTGGCCGACCCTGGAAGACACCGTCGGAACCCTGCGCGAGTCAGGCGCCTGGGTCAGCCTGGCCCATCCATGGCACTACGATTTCACCCGCAGCAAGCGCCGCAAGTTGATTGCGGACTATATTCAAGCAGGTGGCCACGCTATCGAGGTGGTCAATGGGCATCAACCCGCCGAGCAGGTAGGCAGTCTGGCGATCCTTGCCCGTGAGTTCGGGCTGCTGGTCAGTGCCGGCAGTGATTTCCATGGTCCTGGAGGCTGGTCCGAAATCGGTGAATACCGCCCGGTTCCTGAAGATCTGCCGCCACTCTGGTGTCGCTTCAAACATGAGCAACCTACTGCCGTCGTCTGAACAGGTAGAAAATGTGAGTCAATTTTTCCAGATTCATCCGGAAAACCCGCAGGCGCGCCTGATCAAACAGGCGGTGGAAATCATTCGCAAGGGTGGGGTGGTGATCTATCCCACCGATTCGTCCTATGCCATTGGTTGCCAGATCGGCGACAAGAATGCGGTCGAGCGGGTGCGCCGTTTGCGGCAGTTGGACGATAAGCACAACTTTGCGTTGATCTGCAGCGATCTCTCGCAACTGGGGCTGTTCGCCAAGGTCGATACCGGCCTGTTTCGCCTGCTCAAGGCCCATACGCCGGGGCCCTACACCTTTATCCTGAATGCCACCCGGGAAGTCCCGCGGCTGTTGCTGCACCCGAAAAAGCGCACCATCGGCCTGCGTATCCCCAGCCATCCGATTGCCCTGGCGCTGCTCGAAGAGCTGGGCGAGCCGCTGATGAGCGTCAGCCTGATCATGCCCGGCGAGACCGATCCGATGATCGATCCCTATGAGATCCGCCAGTTGCTCGAGCATCAGGTCGACCTGATAATCGACGGCGGTTTCGGCGGGATCAAGGCGTCGACCGTGATCAACCTGGCTGATGGTGAGCCGGAAGTGGTCCGTGTCGGCTGTGGCGATCCCGCGCCGTTCATGGTCGAGGCCTGAATGTCCGCCGTGGAAATCGTCGACAGCCAGGCCGATGCCCAGCAGGAATTGCCGTTCGCCCTGGTCTATGGCCAGGCGGTCACCGAGATGCCGCTGGACCTGTATATTCCGCCGGACGCCCTGGAAGTCTTCCTCGAAGCCTTCGAAGGCCCGCTGGACTTGCTGCTCTACCTGATCCGCAAGCAGAACATCGATATCCTCGACATCCCGGTGGCGGAAATCACCCGCCAGTACATGGGCTATGTCGAACTGATGAAGTCGGTGCGCCTGGAGCTGGCAGCCGAGTACCTGGTGATGGCGGCGATGCTGGCCGAGATCAAGTCGCGGATGCTGCTGCCGCGTTCGGCTGAAATCGAGGCGGAAGAGGACGACCCACGGGCCGAACTGATCCGTCGCCTGCAGGAGTATGAACGCTTCAAGAGCGCCGCCGAGGGCCTCGACACCTTGCCCCGGGTCGGCCGCGATGTGCTGGTGCCCAAGCTCGATGCCCCCGAGGCCCGGGCACGCAAGCTGTTGCCGGAGGTGAGCCTGGAAGAGGTGTTGATGTCCATGGCCGAAGTCCTGCGCCGTGGCGACCTGTTCGAAAGCCACCAGGTCAGTCGCGAGCAGCTGTCGACGCGCGAGCGCATGAGTGATGTGCTGGAGCGCCTCAAGGGCGGCGGCTTCGTGCCCTTTGTCGAGCTGTTTACCGCCGAGGAAGGACGGCTGGGGGTGGTGGTGACCTTTATGGCGATTCTTGAGCTGGTCAAGGAATCCCTGGTCGAACTGGTGCAGAATGAACCCTTTACGGCGATCCATGTGCGGGCGCGCGCTGAATAACGAGCACAATCCATGAACCTGAGTGAACCCCGCGAGCTGGCCCCGCTGCTTGAAGCCTTTCTGTTGGCCTCGGGAAAGCCGCAATCCCTGGAGCGGCTGTTCGAGCTGTTCGAGGAGGGCGAGCGACCCGAGCCGCCGGTCTTCAAGAAAGCCCTGACGATCCTTGCCAAATCCTGCGAAGGCCGGGCGTTCGAACTGCGCGAGGTAGCCTCCGGCTATCGCCTGCAGGTGCGCGAGAAATTCGCCCCCTGGGTCGGGCGGCTGTGGGAAGAGCGTCCGCAGCGTTATTCCCGGGCGATGCTCGAAACCCTGGCGCTGATTGCCTATCGTCAGCCGATTACCCGCGGTGAGATCGAAGATGTGCGTGGTGTGGCGGTCAACAGTCAGATCGTCAAGACCTTGTTGGAACGCGAGTGGATTCGGGTCGTTGGTTACCGCGAGGTGCCGGGCAAACCGGCGATGTTCGCCACCACCAAGGCGTTTCTCGATCACTTCAACCTGAAGAACCTCGATGACCTGCCGCCGCTGGCCGAATTGCGGGAGCTGGAGCCCGAGCCGATGCTCGATGTCGAGGACGCGCCGGTACCCGCGAGCCTGCAGGCCCTGGCCGATGCCAGTATTGATCCGGAGGGTGCCGAGGCGCCGAAGGAGGAGACCAGTTTCCATACCCTGTTGCTGGAGCTTGACTCCATGGAAGAAGGGATCAAGACGGACTTCGATGATTTGCTTCGCGATGGCGCGATGGTGCCAGCGGGCGAGTTGTTGCCTCGGCAACCTGGGCTTGAAGAGGTTGAGCCTGTGGAGCCCGGTGTGGCGGTTGAGGCCGACGAGGTAGTTGAGGCCGACGCAGCGCTGGAAGCAGAGGCGGAAATAGTCGAAGAGCCCGCAGCCCCCGAGGAGGCGGATCGCGTCGGCGCCCAGCAGGCCCGGGAACAGTTGCTCGCGGCGGTCGCGGCCCTGGACAAGGCCGCTGGCCGGCCGCAACTGACGGATGAAGAAGCCGAGGCGCTGGCCCTGGCCGAGGCGATCGAACAGGAACGCCGTCTGCTCGATGATTGATCCGGTGAGTGCATAATGGCCGACATCGGCGTATGATTCGCGCCCCCGCGGCGATCCCTTCGCCCAGGCAACAGATTCAATTTCTTCAGGCCAAGGCCTGAATCGACACACCGGGAGGTGCCCAGATGAGTGATATCAACCAGAAAGACGACCAGGAAATCGGCCCAGCAGGCGAAAAACTGCAGAAGGTCCTCGCCCGTATCGGCGTCGGCTCGCGCCGCGACGTGGAAGGCTGGATCAGCAAAGGCCGAATCAAGGTCAACGGCAAAGACGCCACCCTCGGCCAGCGCGTCGACATGCATGATGCCATCACCATCGATGGCAAGGTGATCAAGCGCGAAGAGGCGTCCGAATCGGTTCGCCGCGTGATCATGTACAACAAACCCGACGGCGAAATCTGCACCCGTGACGACCCGGAAGGCCGTCCGACCGTGTTCGACAAGCTGCCGCGTCCGAAAGAAGGCCGCTGGATCAATATCGGCCGCCTGGACATCAATACCACCGGCCTGCTGATGTTCACCACCGACGGTGAGCTGGCCAACCGCCTGATGCACCCGTCCTACGAAATGGACCGCGAGTACGCGGTACGTGTCCGTGGCGAAGTGGACGAAGAGATGATTGCCCGGCTCAAGGCCGGCGTGATGCTCGAAGACGGCCCGGCGAAGTTCACCGATATCCAGGAAGCACCTGGCGGTGAGGGTTTCAACCACTGGTACCACTGCGTGGTGATGGAAGGCCGTAACCGCGAAGTGCGTCGCCTGTGGGAATCCCAGGGCTTGGTGGTCAGCCGTCTGAAGCGCGTGCGTTTCGGTCCGGTGTTCCTCAATTCCGACCTGCCGATGGGCCGCTGGCGTGAAATGACCCAGTACGAGGTGGATGTCCTCAGTGCCGAGGTCGGCCTGACGCCGGTTGCCATGCCGCAGCTCAATGCCAAGAGCAAGGACAAGCTGGAACGTATGCAGCGCAAGTCCTCCCGTCCGGTGGGCAAGGGCGAGCGTGTGCGGACCCTGCGTCCGGCCGCTGGCGCACCTGCCGAACGCAGCGAGCGCGAGCCGCGGATCGAAGGCGAGCGTCCAGCACGCAAGCCGGCACCGCGTCAGGACGGCGAGCGCGCACCGCGTGCCCCGCGTCCGGCGAGTGGTCGTGGTGAGTCGACACGTGGTACGCCAGTGGCGGATCGCCCGGCGGACACCAAGCGTCCGGCCAAGCCGGCCCCCAAGTCCAGGCGCCCAAGCCTGGTGCTGGACAAGGACGCGCCGTCGGGCAAGCGCCGTGGCGCACCGGCCGGTTCCGGCCAGCGTCCGGGGTTCGGGCGGCGCAAGCCTGAGTAAAGCGCACGCCTGAAACGCCGCAACCTTTGTAGGCGCCGGCTTGCCGGCGATGGCGGCCGATCAGGCGATGCAAGACTCACGGGCCTTATCGCCAGCATGCCCGCAGCCCCATGACCAACCGAGGTCATGGGGCTTTGTTTTTTTGGCGGTGATGTCAATTTGACATTTATTTTCCGTCCGGGTATCCAGGCTGCATCGGTAGCTGATTCGCAAGGGAAGACCGGCATCACCCGGACAATCGCCATACACCCGCACGTATGTTCATGGCAAGGAGGCTGAAGTGAGCATTTTCTGATGTTCAATGCTGTCCAAGGGCAGGGAAAATGCAAAATTCCGCAGTCTCTCCACAGGCTCCAGCGTCATTGATTGAGTTGTCAGCACAGACCCGTGCGCACAACAAGCGCGTGGCCCTCGCCGCCGCTATCGGTAATGGCTTGGCGACTTATGATTTCACGGTCTACAGCTTTTCGGCTGTAGCCATCGGTAAGTTGTTTTTTCCTTCCGACAGCGCATTTGCATCGCTGTTGCTGTCATTGCTCACCTTCGGTGCCGGATTCGCGATGCGTCCGATCGGCGCGTTGTTCATGGGGCAACTGGCCGATCGCAAAGGGCGCAAGGCGGGCCTGACCTGCTCGATTGCGTTGATGACGCTGGGCACCGCGCTGATGGTATTTGCGCCGCCCTATAGCGTTATAGGGCCAGCGGCCACGCTACTGATCGTCGCCGCGCGGCTGCTGCAGGGGTTCGCGGTGGGTGGCGAGATTGGTGTTTCCTCGGTGGTGCTGATGGAGCTGACCGCGCGGAAGAATCGTTGTTATGGGGTCAGCTGGCGTGCGGCGAGCCAGGCTGCCGCCGCGCTGGCAGGGGCTCTGGTCGGTGCCTTTACCACGCTGCTGCTGAGCCCCGAGGCATTGTTCCAGTGGGGCTGGCGCATTCCGTTTGTTGTCGGGCTGTTGATCGGACCGGTCGGCTGGTACCTCCGTCGGCAAATGCCTGACGCGGCGATGAAAAAGCCCCGTCGCCCGGCTATGAAGACACTCCTGGTACGGTACTCGCGGCCGTTCTGGCTAGGCATCCTGTTGATGGCAACACCGACAGCGGGCATTTATATACTGGTGTTTTACATGCCCATCTATCTGGTCGGCACACTGCATATGCCGGCGACCGTCAGCCTGCTATCCGCCTGCTTGTCGAGTACCCTGGTTTTCATCGGCGTGCCACTGCTGGCCCGCATCGCCGACCGGCAGCGCCTGCGCAAGCCGATCCAGTATTTGACGATGATCAGCAGCATTGTGCTGGTTTACCCGGTTTTCCTGCTATTGACGACAGGGATTGGCGAGCCACTCTCATTGCTGCTCATCGGTGGCTATTCGCTGCTGTTGCTGTGTAGCAACGCCGCCACCACGGTGATGATGTTGGAAGCCTTTCCGCGTCATTATCGGGCGACTTCCATTTCGACGATCTACAGCCTGGGAACCCTGATTTTTGGCGGCTTTTGCCCCTTTATCGTGACCTGGATGATCGGCGTGACCGGCAATCCAATGGCGCCTGCCTGGTATCTGTTGGCGGTCATGTGTATCAGTCTGTTTGCACTGATCCTGTTTCCAGACAGCCTTCAACGATTACGTTCGATCAGGTCCGCGAACTATTGTGCAGACGCTGCGCCGCGATGAACCGCAGATCCTGGGGGGCCATTTCGTAGATCCGACGAAAGGCTCGGCTAAAGTCCGAAGCGCTTTTGAAACCCAGTCCATAAGCGATATCCAGCACCGGCAGGTTGGGGAATTTGACCAGCTCATCGGCCGCCTCGCGCAGCCGGCGATTGCGGATATAGGCGCCGAGTCCTCCCTCATGTTCGAACAGGCGATAGAGCGTAGGGCGGGGTAATTGCAAGGCTTTCAACACGCTTTCGGGGGATAGTGAGTCTCGATGGAGGTTGGCCTGAACATAACGTCGGGTTTTGTCGAACATGGCCGCGCGCACCGCGGCACGTGCATTGCCGCTGAGTTTGGTCTGTTTGCCAAGCGCGGCGAGCAGCAGTTGCACACTTACATTGAAGGTGCTGTCCGCTTCACGTGCACTTAGCCTGGGAAGGTTTCTGGAAAACGCCAGCACCTGCTCGATGAACAACTGCATCAAGGGCCCGCTGTTTTCAAACGCTCTGCCGTGGATGGCTTCCGCATGGGGGAAGACTGCATCCACAACCGGCCGGGGCACGACCAAGGTCAGCACCTGGCAAGCGCTACGTTGCATGCGTATCGGCTGATTCAGATCGATGGCAAAAATACTGGCGGTCGAATGCTTTCGACCGCATGACAGACCGCCCCTCCCAACGGAGTCGATCCCGCCCGTGGTGAATACCTGAAAGACATAATCGCGCTGGGTATCCGTGGAGATACGCGCCACTGACCGATCGAGCAGCAGGCTGTCGCTGAGGCAGTTGGTGAAGCGTGCAGGGCCGAAATCGTATCGATCGATGGCCCCCTGGAACGGCAGTTCGACTTGTGCCAATGAAGGCAGCACGTCGATGACATGACTGACCCGCTCCCGCCAGGCCAGCAACTGCCGAGGGACTGACTCACCACTGACATTGAAGTGATGGTGCTGGAGTTCGAGAGCAGGCAATGGACCACCATAAGGCTTTTTGATCGTGGTGCTATCCATCCAATCCTTTCCGCCAAGACCTCAATCGCCACACGTTAGCGCAACGCGGCTCTCAGGTTCAAAAAAAGTTCAAAAACTGAGACGCACGGTCAAGTGCTTCCGGTAACGCCTGGCAAAATGCCAGCAAAAAACCTAGAGCCTAAAAAGCTGCCAGTCAGGTCGTGATTCAGGAGGACGTGCTGTCAGGCATGGTTGATCCCGAAAGTCGCAACGACCCGTTCCTTACAACCGGGGGAAACATCACATGCACTCGTTCAAACACTCACCCTTTCGCACACCTGGCCGCTTGACGGTCCTGGCCATCGCCATTGGGTCGGCATTGGCCGCGGGCCAGGTCAGTGCCGTTGTTCCTTCGGATGGTATTAACAACAGCAGTACGATCCCTACACTGGACAACCCGGTGGGGACCACCCTCCATGGCAACAGTAACGGGGTTCTCAACTCTGGCAGCATCGGGACGCTGAGCAACAGCGGCACTATCTCTGGCGGCAGTGTTGGCATTAACAACACCGGTACCATCACCTCGCTGAACAATAACACTGGCGGCACTATCTCAGCCGGCAGCACTGTTATTCGCAACTCCGGCAGCATCGGGACGCTCAGCAACCGCGGCACCATTGTCGCTGGTAGCTCCTCTGCCATTGGCAACACCCCTAGCGGCAGAATCGGGACACTGAGCAACAGCGGCAGTATCTCCAGTGGCTACAATGGTATTGGTAACTACGGTACCATCACCTCGCTGAACAATGAGACTGGCGGTAGTATCTCTGGTGGCAACGTTGGTATTTACAACTCCGGCAGCATCGGGACACTGAATAACAGCGGCACCATCACGGGTAATCAATTCGCCCTTTACAACATTTCAACCGGGACCCTGGGCACTATTACCAACTCCGGGACCATCGCCGGCGCGATCCGCAATGACGCCACGCAGAGCCTGACGATCAATGGCGGTACAGGCTCGGTGTTCGGCATCCTGACCGGCGCAGGCGTCGGTGGTGTGAGCGCCAGCAACATTGGTCAGATCACCAGTAGTTTCTCGAACCTGGTATTCGGCTCTGGCAACCTGTTGCTCAATGACAACATCAACGTTGCGGGTGACCCTACCCATACGGTGTCTAACCTGGCGGCCACGCTGCAGGTCAATAACACGATCCTTATCAACGGCAACTACACCCAGGGCAGCGACGCCAGCCTGATCCTCGGCGTGGCCAACAATGCCGTGACCACCGGTAATATCAACACCGACGCAGGCTACGGGCGCCTGGTGGTGTCCGGCAGCGCGAACATCGCCTCGGGTTCGACGATCGGCCTGAAGACGCTGGGCAGCTATGGTTTTGCCCAAGGCCAACGCTACGTGGTGATTCAAGCCAATTCCACGGGGACGAACTACAACGCCGACAGCCTGCACTACACGGTTGCGGGTTTTAACGCAGCAGGCACCAGTGTGGCCGATGGTGCCAATGCCGACTTGTTGGTGACGTTGGGGACGGCTTCTTCAGGGTCCACGCCGATCAATCAGGCCTCCAGCGCCAACAGCAACGCCCCCCTGACCGGGCTGTTCAATTACAGCGGTGTCGATGCCGGTCTGATGAACCTGTTCAACGCCGCCGCGGCCCTCGACTCTTCGGCCGCCGGCAACCACGCCGGGGCGCAGTTGAGCCCGACCGCGAACAGCAGTGCCGCCACCCAGGCGTCCACCGCCTCCACCGTGCAAGTCCTCAATGTCGCCGCGGCGCACCTCGATGGGTTGCGCACCGCACAGAACGACAGCGCCGGCAGCGGTGTGGCCACCGGTGAAAGCGCCCGCAACACCGGGCTCTGGGGTCAGGCCTTCGGTGGCAGTTCGCGCCTGGGCGAGCGCGACGATATTGCCGGCTACCACGCCCGCTACAGCGGCTTCCTGCTGGGCGCCGATGCCGCGCTCAACGACAGCTGGCGCGCCGGCGGCCTGTTCAGCTACACCAAGACCACGGTGAACAACGACGGCGACAACAGCGGCAGTTCCGCCGACGTGAAGTCCTACGGTCTGTTCGGTTATGCCAGCTACCAGGGCCAGCCGTGGTATCTGGACCTGTCGCTGGGTGCCATCCAGCATCAGTACGATACCCAGCGTGAAATCAGCTTCAGCGGTTTCAATGGTGCGGCTAAAGGCCAACACGATGGCATGCAGTACATTGCCTCGGCACAAGCCGGCTACCCTATCGACCTCGGCGCCTCGATGGCCAACGTCATCCTGACACCGATTGCCGGCTTGACCTACAGCACCTTGCGCCAGGACAGCTACACCGAAAGCGGCGGCAATGGCGCGGCGCTGCACCTGGACGCCAGCAATTCCAACTCGCTGAAAAGCGACCTCGGCGCCAAGCTGGAACGTTCCTTCGCCACGTCCTACGGCAGCGTAGTGCCTTCGGCGCAACTGACCTGGCGGCATGAGTACCACGACAACGGCCTGCAATCGGTCGCCAACTACGCCGCCGATACCTCGGGCGCCACCAGCTTCACCAGCGCGGGGGCGAAACCGGTCGCCGACACCGGGGTGTTGGCACTGGGCGTGACCCTGCTGCGCAGCGAAAACCTCAGCCTGTCGGCGAAGTACACCCTGGAGGCGGCGAGTGGTTACACCGCCAATACCGGTGATGTGCAGGTGCGCTGGACCTTCTGATCCGTTAAATTGTGCTGATCGGATAACGCCCATTGTTCAGTGATGAACAATGGGCGTTTATCTTTCGGTCGGCAGCGGATAAGAACCAAAACCCGTTGCACAACAGTTTCCACTCTCTATTTATAAGGTTCCGTATGAGCGGTACACCGACAGACTCCGGTACCCCACAACTGACATTTGCCGAAGCCATGACGCTGGCCCATCAACACTGGAACGCGGGTCAGGCACAGCAGGCCGAGCAACTGTGTCAGCGCATCGTGGCGAAATGGCCACAATCGAGCGATGCCCTGCATTTGCTCGGGCTGATTGCCCACGCCACGGGGCGGCCGCAGTTGGCCATCAGCTACCTGCGCCAGGCCTGCCTGATACAGAGCGCACCGGCGGTCTACTTCAGTAACCTGGCCGAAATGTGCCGACAACAAGGCTTGCTGGTGGAGGCCGAACAGGCCGGTCGCCAGGCCGTTGCGCTGGATCCCGCGCTGGTGGATGCCTGGAGCAACCTGGGGATCATCCTGCAGGAAAGCGGCAAGCTGAACGACAGCCTCGAATGTTTGACACGCGTCGTGACCCTGCGCCCCGAGGCGCCACAAGCCCACAACAATCTGGCCAATACCTATCGCCGCCTGGATCGACCGGACCGTGCCGAGTGGCATTACAAACAGGCGTTGACCCTCGACCCGAATTACGCCGAGGTATACAGCAACCTGTCTTTCTTGCTGAGTTCACAAGGGCATTTCGACGATGCGGTGGCGGCCGGACGACGGGCCATCGAACTCAACCCCCGGCTGATCGATGCGTACCTGAATATCGCCGAAGCCGAAACGCAGCGCTTGCACCACGGCGATGCGTTGCACTGGTTGAATACCCTGCACAGCTTCGCCCCCCAGCATGTCGGCGGTCTTACCGCGCGCGCCGAGGTCTTGAAAAAGGGCGGACTCCTCGACGAGGCCCTGAACTGCGCCCGGCAAGCGCTGGCATTGGCGCCCAACGACGCCAGTGTCCACAACGCCATGGGCAATGCGCTACAGGCCGTCGGTCTGCACGATCAGGCCCTGGCGCATTTCGACCAGGCGGCGTCATTACCCGGCTCGGTGACCGAAGAAGCACTGATTGCGCGGGCCGTACTGCTCCTGGAAGTGGGTCGCAAGGAAGAGGCCGCGGTGGCCTTTGAACAGGTATTGAGGGCCTTTCCGGGGTCGATCCGGGCGCTGACCGGTCGCTCGGACAGCAAAACCTTCAAGGCCGACGATGCCGATATCGCGCTCATGGAGGCCGGGCTGGTGCGCGGGGAGGGCCTGTCACTGGCCGATAAGCTGGGAGCCCACTTCGCCCTGAGCAAGGCGTATCTCGACACGGGTGATTCCGTGCAAGCCTTCCATCATCTGGATCAGGCAAACCGACTCAAGCGTTCTACCTTCAGCTTTGACTCCCACGCCACGCAGCAGTGGATGCAGCGCATCGCCGAGGTCTTCAGCCAGTCTTTTCAGACTGCGCACCAAGGGCAGGGCGTGGCATCGTCGCTGCCAGTCTTCATCGTCGGCATGCCGCGCTCCGGCACCACCCTGGTCGAGCAGATCCTGGCCTCCCATCCGCAAGTGCAAGGCGCGGGCGAGCTCTCGTCGTTACGCCTGGCGGTGGAAAACCAGGGGGCTTTCCCGCAAAGCCTGCTCAACTGCTCAGCGCAGGACCTGGCCAGGATCGGTCATGACTATCTTCAGCGTATCAAGCCCCTGGCCGACGGTCGGGATCGCCTGGTCGACAAGATGCCGGCCAACTTTATCTATGCCGGCCTGATTCCGTTGATCCTGCCCGGCGCACGGATCATTCACTGTCGTCGCGACCCGGTCGATACCTGCCTGTCCTGTTACAGCAAGCAATTCAGCGGTGAGCAGCTGTTCAGCTACGACCAGAGCGAATTGGGGCATTTCTATCGTGACTACCAAGCCCTGATGGCTCACTGGCGCCAATGGCTACCCGCTGAATCCTTTATTGAAGTGGACTACGAAGCGGTGGTTGACGATCTGGAAGGACAGGCGAAGCGCTTGATCGACTTCATTGACCTGCCCTGGGACGAGGCCTGCCTGGATTTCCACAAGACCCAACGTGTGGTGCGTACCGCGAGCGTCAATCAGGTGCGCCAGCCCCTCTACAAAACCTCGAAAGGTCGCTGGCGCGCGCATGCCGAACAACTTGGGCCGCTGCTGGCGGCGCTGGGAATGACTGCGTCATGAGGGATTCAAGTGCGCGCTGGCCGCGGTCGGCCGTGTTTGTCAGTGTGTGCCTGATGGCGGCAATGCTCGCAGGCTGCGCCGATCCGAACCGGCATGCCGACGCCATGGCGCAGAGCGGTCACTTGCAGCATGGAGAGTTCAAGGCCGAGGGGTTCTTGCTGACCAGTTTCTTCCGGATAACCCGACCTGACTTGCCTCTGAGCGTGTATATCGAGGGCGACGGCATGGCCTGGCGCTCGCGTACCGTCCCGTCGGAAAATCCGACACCGCATCAGGCCGAGGGCCTGGCGTTGGCGGCGGCGGACCCGGCGGCCAACGTCGTGTACCTGGCACGCCCCTGTCAATTCACGCCGCTGGCGCTCAACCCGCGCTGTGATAAAGCCTACTGGACCCAAAAGCGCTTTGCCGAGGAAGTGGTCGTGGCCATGAACCAGGCCGTGACGCACTATGCCGCCCAAGTACCGGGGCAGCGTATCCAGCTGATTGGTTACTCCGGTGGTGGTGCCCTGGCGGTATTGATTGCGGCCAGGCGTAGCGATGTCGCCTCGTTGCGTACCGTGGCCGGCAACCTTGATCATGCCGAAGTCAATCGCCTGCATCACGTGTCGGCGATGCCGGAGTCGCTCAATGCCATCGACGTTGCGCGCCAGGTCGCGTCTATCCCGCAGCTACATTTCAGCGGTGCCGATGACAGCGTCGTTCCCGATGTGATCGCGCAACGTTTTGTCAGCGCCACGGCCGGTGTCTGCGCGCAGCGCCAAATCGTGCCGGGAATGAGCCATGAAAGTGATTGGGCCAGGCTCTGGCCGACACTGCTCAAAACCCCGCTCCCATGTGCCACGCCCCCTTAGGTCTACCGGCTGATGGTCGAGTCCTTCCAGGGCTGGGTGGCGGGCGAGTTCACCTGCCAAAGCCCGAGCTAAACAGGCCGTTTGTCCATTTTCGAACAGGGCTGTGCACGGCTTTCTTGGCAAGAAAACGTGACAGTTTGTCAGGAAAATCTGACGATCTGGACAGCAAAGGCGCCTATAAACACCAGGTTTGCGCTGGCGTAAGGAATAGTTGCCGAGAGGCTCTATAGGATTTTTCTTTGTCGCGAAAACGCCCCTTGTCCTCCCGCGCCAGGGACGGTGAGATGCGCGGATGCCTGCCAGTGGCGGTCTGGCGGTGTACAATGCGCGGCGTTTTACCTGTGACTCAACTGCGTACCCGCGCATTTTTGTGGCTTTCGACGGTGGCCTTGCGATGCCCCGAAGGCCCATGCACTCAAGGCTACCCGCCTTGTTCACTCCATCGCGTCACAAGCGCGATGGGTTCGATTTCGTCACAGATAAAAACAAACAGGTGACGCATGACCCCTGATACACCCCTTGCTTCGGGCGAGCTTAAACGCGGCCTGAAAAATCGTCATATCCAATTGATTGCCCTCGGTGGCGCCATCGGTACCGGCCTGTTTCTGGGCTCGGCCGGGGTGCTGAAATCCGCCGGTCCGTCGATGATCCTCGGCTACGCCATCTGCGGTTTTATCGCCTTCATGATCATGCGCCAGTTGGGCGAAATGATCGTCGAGGAACCGGTTGCCGGCTCGTTCAGCCACTTTGCCCACAAGTACTGGGGCGGTTTCGCCGGCTTTCTGTCGGGCTGGAACTGCTGGATCCTCTACATCCTGGTGGGCATGTCGGAGCTGACCGCGGTCGGCAAGTACATTCACTACTGGTGGCCCGATGTGCCGACCTGGGTCTCGGCGGCGGCGTTCTTCGTCTTGATCAATGTAATCAACCTGGCCAACGTCAAGGTCTTCGGCGAGGCGGAATTCTGGTTCGCGATTATCAAGGTGGTGGCAATCGTCGGCATGATTGCCCTGGGCAGCTACCTGCTGGTCAGCGGCCACGGCGGTCCGCAGGCCTCGGTCAGCAACCTGTGGGAACACGGCGGGTTCTTCCCCAATGGCGTCAGTGGCCTGGTGATGGCCATGGCGATCATCATGTTTTCCTTCGGTGGCCTGGAAATGCTCGGTTTTACCGCCGCTGAAGCTGACAAGCCGAAAACCGTGATTCCCAAGGCGATCAACCAGGTGATCTACCGGATCCTGATTTTCTACATCGGCGCCCTGGTGATCCTGTTGTCGCTGACCCCTTGGGACAGCCTGCTGAGCACGCTCAACGCCTCGGGCGACGCCTACAGCGGCAGCCCGTTCGTCCAGGTGTTCTCGATGCTCGGTAGCAACACCGCGGCGCATATCCTCAACTTCGTGGTGCTGACGGCGGCGCTGTCGGTGTACAACAGCGGCACCTACTGCAACAGCCGCATGCTGCTGGGCATGGCCGAGCAGGGCGATGCGCCGAAGGCGCTGGCCAAGATCGACAAACGCGGCGTGCCGGTGCGCTCGATCCTGGCCTCGGCGTTGGTGACCTTTATCGCGGTGCTGATGAACTACCTGATGCCGCAACAGGCCCTGGAATTGCTGATGTCCCTGGTGGTGGCGACCCTGGTGATCAACTGGGCGATGATCAGCTACTCGCACTTCAAGTTCCGCCAGCACATGGATCGGACCCAACAGCGCCCGCTGTTCAAGGCCCTGTGGTACCCCTATGGCAACTATGTGTGCCTGGCGTTCGTGGTGTTCATCCTTGGCGTCATGCTGCTGATTCCGGGCATCCAGGTCTCGGTGTACGCGATTCCGGTTTGGGTGGCGTTCATGTGGGTCTGCTACGGCATCAAGAATCGGCGCAGTACCCAGCAGGCGCTGCTGGCGGTGAAGTAGGTTTCATATCCGTTGCAAGAACAGACCCGGCGGCCGCCGGGTCTGTTGTTTCTGCACGGTTGGGGCGTGGGCGAACCGGCTCGCCGCAGTGCAGATCAGGTATCCTGAACACCCTGATGTCGGACGCTTTTCAAATGCTGGTGATTTCCAACAATGTGCATCTGCCCGATGCCGAGATCGAGTGGACGGCCATTCGCGCCCAAGGCGCGGGTGGGCAGAATGTCAACAAGGTCTCCAGCGCGGTGCACCTGCGTTTCGATATTCCGGCTTCGTCCCTGCCGCCGTTCTACAAGGAGCGCCTGCTGGCCCTGCGCGACAGTCGCATCACCAGCGAAGGGGTGATCGTGATCAAGGCCCAGCAATACCGGACGCAGGAGCAGAACCGCAGCGATGCCCTGGAGCGCCTGGTCGAGCTGATCCTCAGTGCCACCAAGGTGGAGAAGAAACGCCGCCCGACCAAGCCGACCCTCGGCTCGAAGAAGCGCCGTCTGGAAGGCAAGTCCCAGCGCGGTGCGATCAAGGCCGGACGCGGCAAGATCGATTTCTAGATCCTGTCACGTTCCTTGTAGGAGCCCAGCTTGCTGGCGATGGCGGCCGGATGATCAATGCAAGCCTCAAGGGCCTCATCGCCAGCAAGCTGGCTCCTACAGGGGTTATGGCGTTCTTGAGATTACGAGCAGTTCTCAGGTCTTGTCGCGTGCCGCTCGCTGTTTCGGTGCCTGCCGGTAGAGATAAAGACTCAGCAGCAACCCGGAAAACGACGCCAGGGCGGCGAACAGGAAAATCGAGGCAAAGCCCAGGCCCGCCGCAATTGCCCCGGCCAAGGGCCCGGTAATGCCCAGCGACAGGTCGATGAACAACGAGTAGGCACCCACCGCCGCACCGCGGCTGGAGGCGGGCACCAGGTTCACCGCCTCCACCCCCAGCGCCGGGAACACCAGCGAGAAACCGAACCCGCTCAACGCCGCCCCGGCCAATGCCCAGTGGGCGTCCGGCGCCAGCCACAACAGCAGCAGCCCCAGGGTTTCCACCGACAGGCAGGCGATCGCCACGCGAAAGCCGCCGAGCCGATTGATCAGGTTGCCGAACAGCAGTCGCGCACCGATAAAACTGGCGCCGAACAGGCTCAGGCAGAGCACCGCGTTGGCCCAGTGCTGGGTGGCGTAATACAGGGTGATAAAGGTCGCGATGGTGCCGAAGCCGATGGAGCCCAGGGCCAGGCCGGTGCCATGCGGCAGCACGCGGCCGAGCACATGGAGGAAGGGCAGGCGCTCGCCGGCGACAATCGGTGCCGCCTGTTTCGGCCAGGCCAGCAACAGCCCCAGCGCGGCCAGCAGCAGGATGCTCACCCCCATGCTCCACAGGCCGAGCTGACCAACCAGCCATACCCCCAACGGCGCACCGATGGCCAGCGCGCCGTAGCTGGCGATGCCGTTCCAGGAAATTACCTTGGCGGTGTTCGTCGCACCGACCCGGCCGATGCCCCAGCCGATGGAGCCGGAGCCCACCAGGCTTTCCGCGCTGCCCAGGACCAGGCGGCCGATAAACAGGCTGGTCAGGCTCAGCAACGGCAGGCTTTGCAGGAAACTCGACAGCAGCATGAACACGCCACTCAGGCCGCAGCCGGCCAGGCCGATCATCACCGCGCGCTTGCTGCCCTGGTTATCGATGACCCGACTGGCGTAGGGACGGCTCAACAGGGTCGCCAGGTACTGGACGCTGATCACCAGCCCGGCGATCACCGTGCCGAAGCCCAGGTCACTGTGGACATAGCCCGGCAGCACGGCCAGGGGAATGCCGATGTTCAGGTAACCGATAAAGGTAAACAGGACAATGGAAACGACTTGCAGCGTGACCGCCAGGGGGCGCTGTGTATCTGACATGGACAAGAACCACCGTTGCCGCGGAGAAGAAAGATAGGAGGCTTATGATAACGGCGTGGGGTGGGTTGCAGGGGAGTTAAATCGAAAAAAGCTCGGGAGGGGCGAATATATCCGGCGGCGTGAAAAACACCAGGGAACGGGCTTTCACGCGACCGGTCGGGCAAGCGTTCAGTCTTCGCTGTCGGCCTTGAGGCTGTCTGCGGCCTCGTTGTTTACCGGCTGCTGGGCAGCGGTTTGTGGCGGGTTTTTCTGCTCAGTCTCGTGCAGGCTTGGGAAGGGGAAGTTGGGTATCTCATGCATCGTCGTCGCTCCTCGCAAGGTCTGTTTTTTAAATCGCTGGGTAGATCCGCGCTTTTAAAAAAGCCTGGGCAGGATACAGCAGTGAAAATGACAGAAAGACTTTTTCGCCCCGTGTTCGACTGCCATTCGTCAGGGCAGGTACTTTGGCAACGTGGAATGCGAATCCTGTAGGAGCCGGCTTGCCGGCGATGAGGCCGGCAAGTCTTGCATCGATCTTGCGGACGCCATCGCCGACAAGTCGACTCCTACACGGTCAAGGGGTGACGATGATTTTCCCAATCATCTGCGGATGTAGGGCACAGAAATACTCATAGGTGCCCGCGGTCTTGAACTCATAGGAAAAACTGTCGTTGGTGTCCAGCGCGGCCGAGCGGAACAGCTTGTGGGTTTCGGCCACCGTATGGGGGATCTGGTCGTCGTTGACCCAGGTGACCTTGGTACCGAGCGCGACCGTCACGTCCTTGGGCCCGAACATGAATTCCTTGATATCGATTTTCACATCTTGCGCCCACACCGGGATCGAGACCGTCAGGCAAACCAGCGCCAGTCCGTGCAAAAGTCTTTTCATTCACCTGTTCTCCTAAATCAATGTCGAGTCAATCAATGCCAACGGGTGATCGCCTTGTGTCGCGCGGACATCGGTGATCCCCAGGTAATTACGCAACTGATCGGCGGCCACCGTCATCGGCCCCGGTGACGGCGCCGCACCCGGTGCTGGTTGTGGGTAGGCGGTACCGCGTGCGGTGTGAAAGGTGATATTGCCTTCGACCTTCTGGATCACCTGGTGGATATGCCCGTTGAGCACGGTCACCGAACCGTATTTGCGCAGCAGGGCAATGGCCTGGTCGCCGTCCTCGGTGCCCCAGCCCCAGGGTTGGTAGATGGTCCACAGCGGAATATGGGTGAACACCACGATCGGCGTGCTCGTCGCCACCGCCCGCAGGTCATCGGCCAGCCAGGCGATCTGCTCGGCGCCGAGGTTGGCTTCATGGCCGGCCTGGAAGTTGAAGACGTTGACCAGCGCGATGAAGTGCACGCCATGGTCGTCGAAGCTGTACCAGCCGTTACCCTTGGTGCCCTTGCCGTAACGCTGCAGATAGAGTTGGCCGCCTCCCTCGTCGAGGGTATCGTGCTCGCCCGGCACGTAGTGCACGGTCGCGGGCAGGGCCTTGAGCAGTTGCGCGGCGGTGTCGAATTCCTCCGGCTTGCTGAGGTGGGTGATATCGCCGGTGTGGAGGATCAGCGCCGGCCGCTTGGGCAGCGCGATGACCTTGTCGATGGCCACTTGCAAGGTCTTCACCGGTTCGGGGTTGGCTTCCTTGTTGAAGCCGATATGCGAATCGCTGATTTGCACGAAGTGAAAATTCGCGGCCAGCGCGGCCGGATCGGTGGGCTGGCCATTCTGGTCCAGGGCAAAGGCCCGCGGAATACCGCCGCTCAGGGCCCAGAGGACCCCCGCGCCGGCCCAGGCCGAGCATTTGAGCAGGGTCCGGCGGTCGGGGTCGAGTGGGCCGTCGGTACGTTTGTCGTGGGGTGTTGGGTGCAGGTCCATGGGAACGCCCTCGCTGGCGGTCTACAGTGATTGAGCTCACATCTGTAAAACCGGGCGACGCGGGGCTTTATTCCAGGAAAATAAAAAAAATCTTCCGGGAATAAAACCAGTGCTTTCACCGTTATAGGGACAAAGGTATCGGAGCCACTATGAAGCGATTCGAGGCGCTGTTTGCGCCGCATCTGGATGCGGCCTATAACCTCGCGCGCTGGCTCACCGACAGTGAGAGCGCCGCGCAGGATGTGGTCCAGGAAAGTGCCTTCAGGGCGTTCAAGTTTCAGCACCGTTTCATCGACGGCAATGCCAAGGCCTGGTTCCTGACCATTGTCCGCAATGAAAGCTACAACTGGCTCAAGGCCTCGATGGGGTCGCGCTGGGTGGCCCTCGACGAAGAGTGGTTGCAGGACGACCCGGCGCTGGCCGATGGGTGCACGCCGGAGTCGCAGATCATTCGGGCCCAGCAGGCCGCCCAGGTCCGGTTGGCATTGCTGGCGTTGGCGCCGGTGTTCCGTGAAGTGATTGTCCTGAAGGAGTTGGAAGACATGCCCTACAAGGACATAGCGAAAATCGTCGATATTCCCTTGGGCACCGTCATGTCACGGCTGGCCCGGGCACGCGCGATGCTCAAGCGCGAACTGCTGAAGTTGCACCCTTATGAATGACCTCGACTGCAAGACCTGTAATGAATTGATCCATGGCTATCTTGACCATGAACTGGACGCCGCGACCGCGGCGCGAGTGGCCGGGCACCTGGCGGGTTGCGCCGAGTGCGCGCGGCTGCACGAGCAGACTCGTCAACTGATCGGCGACGTCAAGATGCAGGCTCCCTATTACCGCGCACCCGAGGCCTTGAGCCGGGGCCTGTTGAGCGCTGTCTCGGCGCGTCCCTCGGCGGGCAGCGGTTTCATTCAGGGCTTGCGGGCACTATCGGGGCGCTGGTGGGCGCCAGTGTTTTCAACCCTGGTGTTGAGCCTGGCACTGATGCTCTACGTGGTGACGCCGTCCGCCGAGCAACCCTGGCTGGATGAGGCGGTGTCCAGTCATGTGCGTTCGTTGATGGCCGAGCATTTGAACGATGTGGTGTCGTCCGACCGGCATACGGTGAAACCCTGGTTTACCGGCAAGCTCGACTTTGCGCCACCGGTCTTCGACTATGCGGCGCAGGGCTATCCGCTGCTGGGTGGTCGTTTGGATTATCTGCAACACCAGACCGCCGCCGCGCTGGCGTATCGGCATGCCAAGCACACCATCAATCTGTTTATCCTGCCGACGGCCGAGGCTGATCGGGCTCGGGAGAGCCTGTCGCTGCGGGGCTACAACGTGGTGTCGTGGCGACGCGATCACCTGCGCTTCATCCTGGTCTCGGACCTGGAGAGGGGCGAGCTCGAGGCGTTCGGGCAGTTGATCGAGAAGGGCGTGTGAGTGTGGCGCGGGGCTTTGTGCGTTCAGCAAGCCTGGTTTGATCGCGAGGACTGTAGGAGCGAGCTTGCTCGCGATGGACGTCAACGATGACGCGGAGAGCCTGATGCCTCGCGGCGCCTGGGCTACCATCGCGAGCAAGCTCGCTCCTACATTAGTCCTTGCAGACCGCGGCAATCGCCTGCGCCAGCGCATCCAGGCGCGTCGCGTCGATACCGGCGACATTGGCCCGGCCGGAGCTGACCATATACACGCTGTGCTCGTCGCGCAGACGTTTGACCTGGGCCGGTGACAGGCCGGTGTAAGAGAACATGCCGCGCTGCACGCCAATATGCGCGAAGCGCTCGGCCAGTCCATGGGGCTGCAGTGCTTCCACCAGGCCGCTGCGCAGTTGCGCAATACGCAAACGCATGGCTTCCACTTCATCGGCCCACAGGCTCTTCAACTCGGGGTCGCCGAGAATGCTGGTAACCACCGCCGCGCCGTGATCCGGTGGGTTGGACCACAGGTTGCGGGCCACCGCCGCCAGTTGGCTGCGCACATCCAGCAGTTTCTCGGCGTCGCCGGTGCAGACGATCAGCGCGCCGGTACGCTCGCGGTACAAGCCGAAATTCTTCGAACAGGAACTGGTGATCAGCACTTCCGGCAGTTCCCGGGCAAACAACCGCGCCGCCCAGGCATCCTGCTCCACGCCATCGCCGAAGCCCTGGTAGGCAAAGTCGATCAGCGGCAGCAGTTCGCGGCGGCGGACGATGTCCAGCACCTTGTACCAGTCGTCGTGGGACAGGTCGAAACCGGTCGGGTTGTGGCAGCAGGCGTGCAGCAGCACCACGTCACCCTGCGGTACCTGTTCCAGGGCGGCGAGCATGCCCTCGACATTCAGGCGGTTGTCGCTGTCGACGTAAGGGTAGTGACTGATCTTCAAGCCGGCGGCGGCGAAGATGGTCTCGTGGATCGGCCAGGTCGGATCGCTGAGCCAGATGCCCCGGCCCGGCAGACAGTGGGCGATGAAGTCGGCGCTCAGGCGCAAGGCGCCGGTGCCACCCGGGGTCTGGGTCGCACCGACACGCTGGGCGGCGATCAGCGGTGAGTCGGCGCCCAGCACCAGCTCGTTGAGCAGGCTGCCGAAGCGCAGGTCGCCATGCCCACCGATATAGGACTTGCTCCGTTGTTCGTCCACCAACCGCTGTTCGGCCAGCTTGACCGATTGCAGGATCGGGGTCAGGCCCTGGGCATCCTTGTAGACGCCAACGCCCAGGTCGAACTTGCGCGGATTGGGGTCCTGGGCATAAGCCTCCAGCAACCCGAGAATCGGGTCGCCGGGTACACGCGCAATGGCGTCGAAATGCATTATTTACGGCCCTCGGCGGCGTGGCTGACCTCGTCGGTGCGTGCCGCCATGATGAAATCGTTACGGTGCAGGCCCTTGATCGAATGGCTCCACCAGGTGACGGTGACTTTGCCCCATTCGGTCAGCAGACCCGGGTGATGGCCTTCGGCTTCGGAAATCTCGCCGACGGCATTGGTGAAGGCCAGGGCGAACTTGAAGTTCTTGAACAGGAAGACCTTCTCCAGTTGCATGATGCCGTCCCGCACTTCGATGTTCCAGTCCGGAATCTGTTTGATCAGCAGCGGCAGTTCTTCGTCGCTGACCTGGGGGGCGTCGGCACGGCAGGCTTCGCAGTGGGCTTGGTTCAAGGTGTTCATGGTGGATTCCTGAAATGGTTTTTTTATTCAAGGACGCCGTTCGAATACGTTATTCGAAAACGTCGGTTCGAGAAAGCCGCACGTACCAGGCAAAGTCGCGGATCAGGCGGCCTTGGGCGGGAATTTCGGTGCGTGCAGACCCAACTGCATGCCGCGCTCGACCATGCCCATGATGTCTTCGTGGGCCAGGTCGAACAAGCGCTTGAGGTTCGGCAGGACAAAGTACAGCGGTTGCAGGATGTCGATGCGATAAGGCGTGCGCATCGCCTCCAGCGGGTCGAACAGCTGATGCTCGGGCTGGTTGGACAGGCTGTACACGGTTTCCTTCGGCGAGGAGAGAATGCCGCCGCCATAGATGCGCCGACCTTGCGGGGTGTCCACCAGGCCGAACTCGATGGTCATCCAGTACAGGCGCGCCAGGTATACCCGTTGTTCCTTGCTGGCTTGCAGGCCGAGCTTGCCGTAGGTGTGGGTGAATTCGGCGAACCAGGGGTTGGTCAGCAGCGGGCAGTGGCCAAAGATCTCGTGGAAAATATCCGGTTCTTGCAGGTAGTCGAGTTCTTCTTCGGTGCGAATGAACGTCGCCACCGGAAACTGCTTGTTGGCCAGCAGCTCGAAAAAGGTTTGGAATGGAATCAGCGCCGGCACCCGGGCGACTTGCCAGCCGGTCGTGGCGCCAAGCACCTGGTTGATCTCGCTGAGCTGCGGAATCCGGTCGTGGGGCAGGGCCAGTTTGTCGATGCCGTCCAGGTATTCCTGGCACGCGCGACCCTCGAGCACTTTCAGTTGACGAGTGATCAGGGTATTCCACACGGCATGCTCGGCGGCCGGGTAGTCGATAAAACCTTGCGCATCAGGCTCGCGAGCCACGTAGTGCGTCTGCTTCATACAGCTCTCCTGCTAGGGGATTCGTTCTTGTTATGTGCAGCGATGGCTCTAGTGTTAACCCGTTGAGGGCCGGTGCGCATCCGGGGTCAGGCGGCCAAGGGCAGGGTGGATTGCTCTATTTCGTAAATAAAACGTTACGAATTTGCATTTTGTTGATGCGTAAAGCGTTTTGATGTGGCGATAAGGCGAGTTTGTGTAACATAATCTTGACGACTAACTGCGGGGTACTGAAAAAAGTGCTGCTTTTTGTAGGAGCATGCGTGTCCCGGCCATCACCCTTTTCGAGCCTTACCATGCGTATCAAAGTGCACTGCCAGAACCGCATCGGCATTCTTCGCGACATTCTCAACCTGTTGGTGGACTACGGCATCAACGTCGCCCGTGGTGAGGTCGGCGGCGATCAAGGTAATGCCATCTATTTGCACTGCCCGAATCTGATCAACCTGCAGTTCCAGGCCCTGCGACCGAAGTTCGAAACCATTGCCGGGGTGTTTGGTGTCAAACGCGTCGGCTTGATGCCCAGCGAGCGTCGGCATATGGAGCTCAACGCCTTGCTCGGGGCCTTGGAGTTTCCGGTGCTGTCCATCGACATGGGCGGCTCGATTGTCGCGGCCAACCGGGCGGCGGCGCAGTTGCTCGGGGTCCGGGTCGACGAGGTGCCGGGCATCCCGCTGGCGCGTTATGCGCCGGATTTCGACTTGCCGGAATTGGTCCGTGCCAACAAGTCACGGATCAATGGTCTGCGGGTCAAGATCAAGGGTGACGTTTTCCTGGCGGATATCGCCCCGTTGCAGTCAGAGCACGATGACAGCGAGGCAATGGCCGGCGCGGTGCTGACCTTGCATCGCGCCGACCAGGTCGGCGAGCGCATCTACAACGTGCGCAAGCAGGAGCTGCGCGGCTTCGACAGTATTTTCCAGAGTTCGAAAGTCATGGCCGCGGTGGTCCGTGAGGCCCGGCGCATGGCGCCACTGGATGCACCGTTGCTGATCGAAGGCGAGACCGGGACCGGCAAGGAGCTACTGGCGCGGGCCTGTCACCTGGCCAGTCCACGCGGGCAGGCGCCGTTGATGGCACTCAATTGCGCCGGTTTGCCGGAGTCCATGGCCGAAACCGAACTGTTCGGCTACGGTCCCGGCGCGTTCGAGGGCGCGCGGGCCGAGGGCAAGCTCGGCTTGCTGGAACTGACGGCTGGCGGCACCTTGTTCCTCGACGGGGTGGGAGAGATGAGCCCGCGCTTGCAGGTCAAGTTATTGCGTTTTCTCCAGGATGGCGGTTTTCGTCGGGTCGGCAGCGACGAGGAGGTGTACCTGGATGTGCGGGTGATCTGCGCGACCCAGGTCGACCTCTCGGAACTGTGCGCGCGGGGCGAGTTTCGCCAGGACCTGTATCACCGTCTCAACGTCTTGTCCCTGCATATTCCACCCTTGCGCGAGTGTCTGGATGGGCTGACCCCGCTGGTGGAGCATTTTCTCGACCAGGCCAGTCGGCAGATCGGCTGCCCGTTGCCGAAGCTGGCGCCGGCGGCGATGGAGCGCCTGGCGCACTATCACTGGCCGGGTAATGTCCGGCAGTTGGAGAACGTGCTGTTCCAGGCGGTTTCCCTGTGCGAGGGTGGGGTGGTCAAGGCCGAGCATATCCGCTTGCCGGACTATGGCGTGCGCCAGCCGCTGGGGGAATTTTCCCTGGAAGGTGGGTTGGACGAGATTGTCGGTCGGTTCGAGCGGGCGGTGTTGGCGCGCCTGTACTCGGAGCACCCGAGCAGTCGCTTGCTGGGCAAACGCCTGGGGGTTTCCCATACGACCATTGCCAACAAACTGAAGGCGTATGACGTACTCAAGGGCGAGTAGGCGGGATATCTTGAACGGGTCGCGAACCCTGTAGGAGCCAGTTTGCTGGCGATGGCGATGTCACATTCACCACTGCTATCGCCAGCAAGCCGGCTCCTACAGGTACAGGACGTCGTCGAAAACAACGCCAGTGTCAGGCATTGCTTTCACGGCGCTGTCAGATGTGGAAGTAACCCACGCACGAGTCGAACGGCAGGCGCTTGAGTTCGATCTTGTTCATGTCGAACACTTCGCGCAGGGCCTTGGTTTCGCCCGGGAAGTTGCGGTAGGCAACCTCGTCGAGGACCACGATGGCGCCCTTGGGCATGTACGGCAGGAAGGTTTCCAGGGCAACCTTGGTCGGCTCGTAGAGGTCGGTGTCGAGGATCAGCATGGCCACCACCAGGTCCGGACGGGACTTGACGAACTCCGGCACGGTCTTGCAGATGTCGCCCTTGACCAGCTCGCAGCGCGGGATGCGGTTGACCGGACGCAGCAGGTCGTTGGCGTCGATCATGTCCTGGATCAGCGACTGGTCGGTGTCGGAGAACATGTTCTCGTTGATGTCGGCCGGGTCTTCATCCTTATTGATGCTGGTGAAACCTTCAAAGGTGTCGAAGCCGACGATCGAACGGTTGATCGCATACGGCTCGAGGATCATCGACAGGTGCATGTAGAGCATCAGCGAGTTGCCCTTGTACACGCCGCATTCGATGATCGCCCCCGGCACATCCATGACCTTCTTGAACAGCTCCATGCGCGACAGGGCCGCGGTCACGTTGATGCGGTTGGCGAACACGAACGGTGCGTCGGCCACGTACTCGGCATCGACCCGCTTGAGCACGCCGGCACGGGTTTCGTTGTATTGGGCCTCGGCAGGCGTAATGCGGCGCTTGGTCATTGATAGATTCCTTGGAAATTCGAGAAGTCGTGGGCGTGGAAGTAGTCTTTGAAGCCGGCCCCGACATCCGGGCAGGCGCTGTCGACGTTGGGGGCGCCGCGCTTGTGTTGCAGGTCGTCCAGGTGCATCAGGCGGAAGTCCACGCTGAAACGGGTCTGTTCGGTGTAGTTGGGTACGGTGCCATGCAAATGTGAACCGGAGAAGATCAGCATGTCGCCGGTGTTGCCGGCAATGCGAACTTCCGACGAAGTATCGATGTCGGCCAGGGGCACCGGGTGCACGCGCACTTCCTCGGTCAGGTTGTCCTTGGCCTTGTGCCGCTGGTTGTTGATCCAGTCGTTCAGGCTCCAGTCCTTCGAGGTGTTGAGCACCGGCTTTTCGAAGTAGCCGGCGTTGATCATCATGGTCTGGTTCGGGGCGATGGTGTAGACCGGCATCCAGGTGTTGATCTGGCAATCGACGCTGCCGTACCAGGTGTCGCGATGCGGCTTGTAGGCATAGCTGACGCCGGCATGCAGGTAGTTGTAGTTGGGCACGACGCGCAGGCGCGGCACATCGAAGATGTACTCGCGCGGGTCGATGCCGACTTCATGGATAAACCCCAGGATCAGGTCCTTGACACGCTGGCTGTTGGTGAACTGGCCCTTGAGGCGGGTCACCCGGCTGACGAACTCATCGACCGGCATCATCTTGTGCAGGGATTGGTGATCGGTCTCACCGTCGAAGGCCAGGGTGATGCTTTCCTTGGCAAAACCACAAAGCTCCTTGGCGGTCGCCAACTGGGTGTCCAGGAAGATGGCGCCTGAATAGATGGCTTCCTTGAAGTCAGCTTTTTGCTGTAGCTGGTTGATGTACAGGTTCACGTCAGCCCTCCTGAATACTGTGGCTAATTCTGAGTGTCGGCAGTCACTGGGCAAACTTGACGTCGGTCGCCGTATGCCGGGTTGGCTTGCAAGGTCTATTCCAAGGTGTTTTTTTGGCGCTCGTCGCGTCGGGGGGAATGACCGGTATTTGCCGCCAGCGGCATAACGGCGCCGTTTTTTCGTCTGCCCTCAAGACCTTGAAAACCTGCGAAAGGTACTCAAACTCCCGCCCTGGCGGCTTGTCCGGCGTCAAAAAACAAGTTGGTTCGGAAATTGCTTGCGCCTCTCGCCGTACAGCGGTGGCGGCAAACGTCCGTCAGGAAGAGGAAAGACTGTGGACAAGTACCTTTACGTGGCAATGACCGGTGCGGCGCAGAATGCCCTGGCGCAAAAGGCCCATGCCAACAATCTGGCGAACCTCTCGACCAACGGTTTTCAGCGTGACCTGGAACAGGCCCGTTCGATGCCGGTGTTCGGTGACAGCTTTCCGTCGCGTGCCTATGCCATGTCCGAGCGCCCGGGCACGGATTTCGCGTCGGGTCCGATGGTCGAGACCGGTCGCGATCTCGACGTGGCAGTGGCCGGTGACGGCTGGGTGGCCGTGCAGACACCTGATGGCGGCGAAGGTTACGTGCGCACCGCGAGCATGAATATTGACGCCCTCGGGGTGCTGCGTGCCGGCAACGGCATGCCGGTCATGGGCAACGGCGGGCCGATTGCCGTGCCGCCCGAGTCGAAGATCGAAGTGGGCGAGGACGGCACCATCAGCATCCGTGCCATGGGCGAGGGGCCGCGGGTGGTGGCGGAGGTCGATCGCATCAAGCTGGTCAATCCGGATCTCAAGAACATGGTCAAGGGGCCGGATGCCGTGATTCATACCAAAGACGGCACGACTGCGCCGGTCGATGCCAACGTCAAGGTGGTCTCGGGCTTCCTGGTCGGCAGCAACGTCAATGCCGTCGAGGAAATGACCTCGGTGCTGGCCCTGTCCAAACAGTTCGAATTGCACATCAAGATGATGAACACCGCCAAAGAAGATGACACGGCTATGGCTCGGGTCTTGCAGAACAGCTAATCACCAGAACGTAGCGCCGTAAAACAGGCGCGCGAAGGAGAACAGAATGCTTCCGGCTCTATGGGTTGCAAAAACAGGTTTGGCGGCACAAGACACCAACCTGACGACTATTTCCAACAACCTGGCCAACGTCTCGACCACCGGTTTCAAACGTGATCGCGCCGAGTTCCAGGACCTGCTCTATCAGATCAAGCGTCAGCCGGGTGCCGAGTCGACCCAGGACAGCGAACTGCCGTCGGGTCTGCAACTGGGTACAGGTGTGCGGATCGTCGGCACCCAGAAGAACTTCGCTGCCGGTAGCCTGCAAACCACCGACCAGCCTTTGGACATGGCCGTCAACGGCCGCGGTTTCTTCCAGATCCTGCAGCCGGACGGCACCACGGCCTACACCCGTGACGGTACCTTCCACCTGAGCAACACCGGGCAGATCGTCACCGCCAGCGGTTTCACCCTGCAGCCGGCGATCATCATCCCGAACAACGCCCAGACCTTCACCGTCGGCCAGGACGGCACGGTCTCGATCACCGTCGCCGGCAGCCCGACTTCGCAAGTGATCGGCAATATCCAGACCGCCGACTTCATCAACCCGGCCGGCCTGCAGTCCAAGGGCGGCAACCTGTTCCTGGAAACTGCCGCCAGCGGCGCGCCGCAAGTCGGCACCCCGGGCCTCAACGGTTTCGGCACCACCGAGCAGAGCACCCTGGAAACGTCCAACGTCAGCACCGTGGAAGAAATGGTCAACATGATCACCACCCAGCGTGCCTACGAAATGAACTCCAAGGTGATTTCCACCGCTGACCAGATGCTCCAGTACGTCGCACAGAACCTGTAATCAAGTCTATGAGGCGGCCTGAAGGGCGCCTGCAACACCGTGAGGTAATAGGGTCATGAATCGGTTGTTTTCCATGCTCGCGTTGAGCGCGATGGCGCTGTTGGCAGGCTGTATGAGCCCGCCGCCCAAGCCCAATGACCCGTATTACGCCCCGGTGATGCCGCGCACCCCATTGCCCGCGGCGGCGAACAACGGTTCGATCTATCAGGCCGGTTTCGAGCAGAACTTGTATGGCGACCGTAAGGCTTTCCGGGTCGGTGACATTGTCACCATTACCCTTAATGAAGCCACTCAGGCGAGCAAGAACGCCAACTCCGACCTGTCGAAGAAAGATGCCAACAACTTTGGCCTGACCACGCTCTTCGGCTCGGCGGTGACCAGCGGCAACGCGAACCTGAGTGTCGGCTATGGCGGTACCAAGACCACTGACGGTTCGTCCAAGGCCGCGCAGAGCAACAGCCTGACCGGCTCTATCACCGTGACCGTGGCCGACGTGCTGCCCAACGGTATCATCGCCGTACGTGGCGAGAAGTGGTTGACCCTCAACACCGGCAATGAGCTGGTGCGCATCGCCGGACTGGTCCGGGCGGATGATATCGCCACCGACAATACCGTTCCGTCCACGCGCGTGGCCGATGCTCGCATCACCTACTCGGGTACCGGAGCCTTTGCCGATACGAGCCAACCGGGTTGGCTCGACCGCTTCTTCCTCAGCCCGCTCTGGCCTTTCTAGGTGCTATGACCATGTTCAATCTCAAGCATCTGATGGTGGCTGTGTTGCTGATGTCTAGCGCTTTCGGTGCCCAGGCCGAGCGGTTGAAGGACATCGCCAGTATTTCCGGCGTGCGCTCCAACCAGCTTATTGGTTATGGCCTGGTGGTCGGTCTCAATGGCTCGGGTGACCAGACCACCCAGACACCGTTTACCTTGCAGACCTTCAACAACATGCTCTCGCAGTTTGGCATCAAGGTGCCGAGCAATGCCGGTACCGTGCAGCTGAAGAACGTCGCGGCGGTATCGATCAGCGCCGATCTGCCGGCGTTCGCCAAGCCGGGGCAGGTGGTGGATATCACTGTCTCGTCGATCGGTAACGCCAAGAGCCTGCGCGGCGGCACCCTGTTGATGACACCGCTCAAGGGTATCGACGGTAATGTCTACGCCATTGCCCAGGGCAACCTGGTGGTAGGCGGCTTTGATGCCTCGGGCGCGGACGGTTCGAAGATCACCGTCAACGTTCCGTCGGCCGGTCGCATTCCTGGCGGGGCCTCCGTGGAGCGCGCGGTGCCGAGTGGTTTCAACCAGGGCAACAGCCTGACCCTGAACCTCAACCGTTCCGACTTCACCACCGCCAAGCGGGTGGTCGACAAGGTCAACGACCTGCTCGGCCCGGGCGTGGCCCAGGCCATCGACGGCGGCTCGATCCGCGTCACCGCGCCGCTGGACCCGAGCCAGCGGGTCGACTACCTGTCGATGCTGGAAAACCTTGAGGTTGATCCGGGCCAAGCGGTGGCGAAGGTCATCATCAACTCGCGCACCGGCACCATCGTGATCGGCCAGAACGTCAAGGTGTCGCCGGCCGCGGTGACCCACGGCAGCCTGACCGTGACCATTACCGAAGACCCGATCGTCAGCCAGCCGGGGCCGCTGTCCAACGGTACCACGGCGGTCGTACCGCGTTCGCGGGTCAATGCCCAGCAGGAAGCCAAGCCGATGTTCAAGTTTGGCCCGGGGACCACCCTGGACGAGATCGTCCGTGCGGTGAACCAGGTGGGGGCGGCGCCAGGCGACTTGATGGCGATTCTCGAAGCCTTGAAACAGGCCGGCGCCTTGCAAGCCGACCTGATCGTGATTTGAGGTCGTCGATATGGTGGACATGCGCAAGAGCGGGCTGGCAAGTACCAGCGACTCCGGTGCCTACAGCGACCTGAACCGACTGAACAGCCTGAAGGTCGGCAAGCGTGACAGCGACGCCAACATCCGCAAGGTGGCGCAGGAGTTCGAGTCGCTGTTCATCGGTGAAATGCTCAAGTCCGCGCGCTCGGCCAGTGATGTATTGGCCAAGGACAACCCGCTCAATACCCCGGCGACCAAGCAGTACCAGGAAATGTACGACCATCAGTTGGCCGTGACCATGTCGCGCCAGGGTGGTGGTATCGGTCTGGCCGATGTGCTGGTGCGCCAGATGTCCAAGAACAAGCCGTCGCGGCCTTCCGAGAGCGGGCTCAAGGTCGGGCCGCCGGCCGGTACGCTGGCGACCGAAACCCCGGTGGAGACCCCGGTCGGTGCCGGCACCAGCACGACGGCGACCTCGGCTTCGCCGTTCGTGCGTTCCAATGGTCAGCGGCCGTTGTGGGCTTCGCGGGTCGCCAGTCCGATCCACAACAGCGACGGCAGCCTGCGCAACGATATGGCCAAGATCAATCAGCGCCGCCTGTCCTTGCCGAGCAAACTGACCGATCGCCTGGTCGCCGGGCTGGTGCCGTCGGCCGACGGCAGCCTGGCGACGCTCAACACCCAGGCCTTGCCGGCGCGCAACAGCGCCGCCAGCGATTCCGTGCTCCAGGGGCAGGCCACCCGCCGCTTGAGCAACGTGCCGGCCGCGAACCTGCAGATCTACGGTCGCGCCGTGGCCCAGCCGCCGTTGGCGCCGGCCAAGCACGCCTTCAACTCGCCCGACGAGTTCGTCGCCACCATGCTGCCGATGGCAGAGCAGGCGGCCAAGCGTATCGGTGTCGACCCGCGTTACCTGGTGGCCCAGGCGGCCCTGGAAACTGGTTGGGGTAAATCGGTCATGCGCCAGCAGGACGGCAGCAGCAGTCACAACCTGTTCGGCATCAAGGCCGGCAGCAGTTGGCAGGGGCCGCAGGCCCGCGCCATCACCAGCGAATTCAAAAATGGCCAGATGGTCAAGGAGACGGCGGACTTCCGTTCCTATGCCTCCTACCAGGACAGCTTCCACGACCTGGTGACCATGCTGCAAAGCAATAATCGCTATCAAGATGTGCTGAAGTCGGCCGATAAACCGGAACAGTTTGTACGCGAGTTGCAAAAGGCCGGGTATGCCACCGACCCGGACTACGCCAGCAAGATTTCGCAAATAGCAAAACAGATGAAGAGCTACCAGAACTACGCTGCGGCGGGCGCTTCCACGAATTTATAAGGTCTGAATCATGAGCTTGCTCAATATCGGTATGACGGGGTTGAACACGGCCTCGACGGCTTTGAACACCACCGGTAACAACATTTCCAACGTTGATACAGCCGGTTATTCACGTCAGCAGACCGTGCAGACCAGCTCTGCCTCGCAGAAATACGGTAACGTGTTCATCGGTACCGGTACGACCCTGGCGGATGTTCGCCGGGTCTACAGCGCCTACCTGGATGCGCAGTTGCAGACTTCGACCTCGCTCAACAGTGATTCGTCCTCGTACCTGGCCCAGGTCACGCCGACCGACGCCATGCTGTCGGATACCAACACCGGCATGACCGCTTCGTTGCAGAAGTTCTTCAGTTCGATGCAAAGCGTGTCGACCACCCCGACGGACGATGCGTCGCGCCAGACCACGCTGACCAGCGCCCAGGCGTTGAGCGACAAACTCAACTCCCTGTCCCAGCAGTTGAGCGCCCAGAACACCGGGATCAACACCAACCTGTCGGACATGGCGGGCCAGGTGAACAAGCTGGCGACCACCATCGCCCAGTACAACGACCAGATTTCCAAGGTGACCACCGCCGCCGGTGCCCCGAACGACCTGCTGGACCAGCGTACCGAGGCGGTTCGCCAGTTGTCCCAGCTGGTCGGGACCCAGGTGGTCGAGCGCGGTTCGAGTTATGACGTCTACATCGGCAGCGGCCAGCCGCTGGTGATGGGCAACAGCACCAACACCCTGTCCGCCGTGCCGAGCAAGAACGACCCGAGCCAGTCGGCGTTGCAGCTGGATCGTGGCACCAGTACCGTCGATATCACCTCCACCGTGACCGGCGGCGAGATCGGTGGCCTGCTGCGCTACCGCAGCGATGTGCTCGACCCGTCGATGAACGAGTTGGGGCGCATTGCCATGGTCACGTCCGACCAGATGAACAAGCAGCAGGCCCAGGGCATCGACAAGAACGGCAACTTCGGTTCGGCGATCTTCAACGATATCAACAGTGCGACCCTGGTCAGCCAGCGCAGTATCGCCAGCGCGAACAACAGCGCCGGTTCCGGCAATCTGAACGTGAACATCGCCGATACCGGCGCGCTGACCACCAACGACTACCAGGTGACCTTCAGTAGCGCGACCAACTACAGCGTCACGCGCTCGGATGGCACCGCCATGGGCGCCTTCAGCACCACCACCACGCCGCCACCGGTGATCGACGGGATCACCCTGAGTCTCAATGGCGGCGGTGCGATGAGTGCCGGCGACACCTTCAAGGTGACCCCGACCCGTAGCGGCGCCAGCGACATCCAGACCGTGATGACCAACGCGCAGAACATCGCCGCGGCGGCACCGCTGGCGGGTGTCACCAGTGCCAACAACGGCGGCACCTACACCCAGCCGACCCTGGTCGATCAGTTGGGCACGACCAACGCGACGAACAACGCGCAACTGCAGGACGCCATCAAGTACGGCACGCCGGTCAAGATCGTCTTCGCCGCGGCTGGCACCGGCGCGGCAGCGGGTACCCAGGGCTACACCCTGACCGATGCCCAGGGCAACGTGATGGGCGCCGGTACCATCGTGCCAGGCCAGGCCAACACCCTGAACCTGAAAGTGAACATGGTCGACTCCAGCGGCAATCCAGTGCTGGATGCCTTGGGTGTGCAGAAGACCTTCACCGTTCAGACCACGGTCAGTGGTAACCCGAAAACCGGTGAAAGCTTCACCATGTCGATGACCGGCGCCGGTTCTTCGGACAACCGCAACAGCGTTGCCATGATCGCCCTGCAGACCAAGCAGACGGTGGGCACCAATACCGCGAGCAAGGGCAGCAGTATCTCCGATGCCTATGGCACGCTGGTCTCCACCGTCGGTACCAAGGCGGCCACGGCGACCTCGGACAATACGGCCACGACGACGATCCTGACCACCGCCAAGGGCGCCCGCGACTCGCTGTCCGGCGTCAACCTGGATGAAGAGTCCGCCAACCTGGTCAAGTACCAGCAGTACTACACGGCGGCGTCGCAGATCATCAAGGCCGCCCAAACCATCTTCAGCACGCTGATCAGCAGCCTTTAAGGAGTCGTGATTCATGCGCATTTCCACCGCCCAGTATTACGAAACCACGGCCGCCAACTATCAGCGCGGCTACAACGACACGCTCAAGACCAGTGCCGAGGCCAGCAGCCTGGTCAAGGTCAATACCGCGGCGGATGACCCGGTAGGGGCTGCGCGGCTGTTGCAACTGGGCCAGCAAAGTGCTTCGCTGACCCAGTACGCCAGCAATATCAGCTCGCTCAAAGGCTCGTACAGCCAGTCGGAAACGGCCTTGACCGCGATTCAGAACGCTATGCAATCGGCCCGCGAAATCGGCCTGTCGGCCATCAGCGGTACTAACACCGATGCCGATCGCAAGGCCTATGCCCAGCAGTTGGGACAGATCCAGCAAACGGTCCTCGGGCTGATGAACAGCCAGGATGCCAACGGCAACTACCTGTTCGCCGGTTCGAAGACCAGTACCCCGCCCTATACCGCCAACTCCGACGGCACCTACAGTTACAACGGTGATCAGTCGCAGTTGAACCTGGCCGTTGGCGACAACAGTTCGGTGGCCAGCAATGTGACCGGTTGGGACGCGTTCCAGCAGTCCATCAACACTGCCCGGACCCAGGTCACCATGACCGCGCCGGCGGTGGACGACGGGCGCGTGACCCTGTCCAACGGCCAGATCAGCAATAGCGCGACCTACGACGCCAAGTTCGCTGGCGGGCAGCCGTATACCGTCAGCTTCCTCAGCAGTACCCAGATCAAGATCACCGATGCTGGCGGCACTGACGTCACTTCCGAAGCCAGCCAGAATGGCGTGATCAGCAACAGCAATGGGGCGAACCAGACGGTCACCTTCCGTGGCGTGGACCTGGGGCTGAACCTCAACCTCAAGACTGGCGATGTGCCGGATACCGTGATTGCCGGGCATAGCTTCACCCTGGCGGCGCAGCCGGATACCTTCAATGCCTCGCGCAGCGCCGGCAACCCGTCGACCGCGGTGGTGACCGGGGCGACGACCACCAACCAGGCGGCCTACGACAGCACCTTCCCCACCGGTGGGGCGATCCTCAAGTTCACCAGTGCCACGGCCTACGACCTCTACGCGGCACCGGTCACGGCCAGCAGCCGGCCGGTGTCCTCGGGTACCATGGCCGGATCGACGGCCACGGCGGCGGGGGTCAGCCTGACCTTTGGCGGTGCGCCGGCGGCCGGTGATCAGTTTGTGGTTCAACCGAACAATCACCAGACGCAGAACATCCTCGACACCTTGAGCCAGATGGTTGGTGCGTTGAACACACCGGCCGATGGCAATCCGGTTGCCCAGCAGCAGCTGCTGGCAAACATGAACGCCGGGGTCAGCAACGTCACCAGCGCCATGGACCAGGCGGGCAGTGCGGTCACCGCCATCGGTACCCGCGGCCAGACCCTGGATGCCCAGGACTCCACCAACCAGAGCCTGGTCCTGGCCAACACCACCAGCCAAGGGGCGATTCGCGACTCCGATCCGGCGGAGGTCATGACGCGCCTGACCCTGCAACAGACCATGTTGCAGGCGGCGCAGTTGGCATTCAGCAAAATCAGTCAATTGGGCCTGTTCAACAAGATCTGATTCGACCTGGGCGTGGGAGCCATCGTGGCTCTCGCGCCTTCATCAACCGCCTTTTTCAGCGGTTCCAGTGGCTCGTCCAATCGGGAGAGTCGCGCCGCTTGCGAGCCCCGTCGTGAATCCAGTCCCACTCGTCAGCCTCGTCATTCCCGCTGTCAATCCACGTTTTTTTGGCAAGGCCCTGCACAGCGCGTTGCACCAGAGCTACGGTAATCTCGAGATCATCGTGTGCGATGACAGTCAGGGTGACGAGATCGTCCGTCTGGTCGAGGCCGCAAGCGAAGAGGGCGGCCCGACGGTGCGCTATGTGCGTCACTCGCACAAGCTCGGTCATGTGGCCAACGTGCTTGCGGGTCTTGAGCTGGCCGAGGGCGAGTTCATCAAGTTTCTCTATGATGACGACCAGCTGTTTGGCGCCTGTATCGAACGTCAGGCGCAGGTCCTGGTCGAGCAGGTCGACGTCAATCTGGTGCTGGCCCAACGGCTGTTCTGGGACGCCGACGATATGCAGCTTCCGGTTCGCCTGGAGAACGCGACGCTGGCGCCCGTTTGCTCGGTCTTCAAGGGCGAGGACCTGCTGGCCATTTTCGAGACCTTTCCGGTCAATATCCTCGGCGGTTTCAGCAATGCGCTGTTGCGTCGCGCGGATGCGCTGGAATGGTTGCCTGCCTTGACCCAGCCGGGGCATTGCTTCGTCGCTTCGCTGGAGCTGGCGCTTTATATCTGCCTGTTGCGGCGAGGCAATATGGTCATGCTCAACCATATCCTCAGTGTTGAACGTCGTTATCCGGAACGCCCCAGCCGCCAGCAGGCGATGCGTGACGCGGTGCTCTCGGAACGCGAATGGCTGGTGCAGATGCTCAAGGCGCGCAGCGGTGAATCGGCCCCGGCCCATGGCTGGGTGCGTTTGTTGCCGCTGACCCGGGCCCACGAGTCACCCCGTGTCTGGGGGGAGCTGGCATTGCTGCGGACCCTGGGTACCAAGCAAAGCACCGAAGTCTGGCGCGTCGGTGTTAGCTGCGATAGTTTTTCCGAAATGTATGCCCAGTGGCTGGCCTGTCGGACCCTGACGGAGCCTGAGCGCAAACTGCTGCCCGATGCCCTGCAGGAGTGGTCGTGGCAGCCAAAGATCGTCGCGGTGGTGATCGATCCGGAGGGCAGTGCCGCCGGTCTGGAGAGTACGCGGCAGAGTCTGGCCGGGCAGCTCTATCCGGCGCAATTGACGCTGGTCCTGTCCGCCGCCTGCAATGAAGCGGTCGTGCTGGACGAGGTGTTTACCCTGCCGTTACAAGAGGACTGGCAGCAGCAGCTCAATGAACTGCTGGCTCAGGTCGACGGGGCTGACTGGTTTTATCTGCTGCGTGCCGGCGATCGTCTGGTGGAGCCGGCACTGCTGGTGCTGGCTGACCGCATCGTCCACGCGGGCGAGGCCTGCTGCTTCTACAGTGACGAAGGGGGGATGCACAACGGCGAGCCGGCGGAGCCGGTTTTCAAGCCTGACTTCAACCTCGACCTGATGCGCAGCTATCCCTATGTCGGGCGTGTGCTGGCCTTCAATCGCGAGGTTTTCCTGGCGCTCGGCGGTTTCGAATCGCGGCATGGCGAGCTGGCGCCTCACGACTTGCTCTGGCGAATGGTCGAGCAGGGCGGTACCCAGGCCATCGGGCATATCACCGAAGTGTTGGTGGAGTCTGCGCTGTCGCTTTCGCAATGGATGTCGCTGCCCGCATTGCTCGAACTGAACGCCCAGGTGCTCGAGGCGCATCTGGGACGTCTCGGCGTGGCCCATGAGTTGCGTGACCGGGGGCAGTCGCTGTTCAGTCGGGTGGATTATCTGCACGCGGATCGTCCGCTGGTTTCGATTGTCATCGTCTGCAAGGATCAGTTGGCGGCCGTGCAGCGTTGTGTTGAAGCCGTGTTGGAAAAAACCCTTTACAGCGAATACGAGTTGCTGCTGGTGGACAACGGCAGTGAAAGTCCCGAGATGCTCGCCTGGCTGAGCGCCATGGCGAGCATGGGCAGCGCTCGTTTGCGTGTATTGACCTTTGCGCAACAGGACCAGGCTGCGGTTATCAACGCCGCTGCGGGGCAAGCCCGGGGCGACTATTTGTTGATGTTCAACCCCTACCTGGTGGTGACTGACGGCCTCTGGCTCGACGAGATGCTGAACCATGCGCAGCGCCCGGAAGTCGGCGTGGTGGGTGCCAAGCTGTTCAACGCCGACGGGCGAGTGGTGCACGCCGGCCTGGTGCTTGGATTGCACGGGCCGGCAGGTGTGCCTTTCTACGGCGAGTCCCTGCAGTCCGCGGGTTATATGCATCGTTTACAGGTGGCCCATGACCTGAGTGCGGTCGGCGCCGATTGTCTGATGGTGCGTAAAGAGGTGTTCGACAGCGTGGGAGGGCTGGATGAGACGCAGTGGGCCCAGACCCTCAGCGAGGTCGACTTGTGCCTGAAGGTCGGGCGCAGTGGTCACCTGGTGGTCTGGACCCCGCATGCGCAACTGGCCTTGGGGGCTCGGCCAACCGTGGTGCTCGAGGCGGATCAGCAAGCCTCGCGCGAGCGTGAACAGGAGGCGTTCTACCGGCACTGGCTGCTTGTCATCGCCCGCGATCCTGCCTACAACCCCAACCTGGGCCTGCGCACCATGGGCAACGGTAGTTTCGGTCTCGAGCCGGGTCTTCTGTCCGGCTGGAGTCCGTTTTCGGTCCGTAGTCTGCCGAATGTCCTGGCGATTCCTGTGAATGCCTCGGCCATCGGCCATTACCGGGTGACGCAGCCGCTGATCGAACTGCAGGCCGCGGGGCGCGCAGTCGGGCGGGTCATGTATGAAATGCCGTCGATTATCGAGGTGGAGCGTCAGTCTCCTGACGTTATCGTGTTGCAGGGGCGTTATACCGAAGGGCCGATCAATGAATGCGTGCCGCTGAAGACCTATTCCAATGCCCGGCGCGTCTATGAGCTGGATGACTATGTGATCCAGCCGACCAAGAAAAACGCCCATGTTCGCAATATGCCGACCCGTGACGAGATGGAGGCGCTGGTTCGCCGTGGCATAGGCTTGTGCGATCGGGTCGTGGTGTCCACGGCGCCATTGGCCGATGCCCTGTCATCCATGCACAGCGATATTCGTGTCGTTCCCAATATGCTCGCAACCAACCTCTGGACGGGTTTGAAAGGACAGCGCCGCACCTCGAAAAAGCCCCGTGTCGGCTGGGGCGGCGGGACCAGTCACTCCGGTGACCTGGCGGTAATTGCCGAGGTTGTGCGCGAGTTGGCGACGGAGGTCGATTGGGTCTTTTTCGGCATGTGCCCGGACGACCTGCGCCCTTACATGCATGAGTTCCATGGGGTCATCGGACTGGATGTCTACCCGGCGAAACTGGCGAGCCTGAATCTGGACCTGGCTCTGGCGCCGCTGGAGTTTCATATCTTCAACGACTGCAAGAGCAACCTGCGGCTGCTGGAGTACGGCGCCTGTGGCTATCCGGTGATCTGCACCGATACCAAGGCCTATACCGGCTACCTGCCGTGTACGAAGGTCAAGACCAACTCCACCGATGAGTGGCTACAGGCGATTCGCATGCACCTGTCCGATCCCGATGCCAGCTACCGCATGGGCGATGAACTGCGGGAGATTGTCCTGCGCGACTACATGCTGCGCGGCGACAACCTGCGTTACTGGGAGAACGGTTGGCTGGCCGATTGATTCGGTTTCACGCGAACCTGTAGGCGCTGGCTTGCCGGCGATAGCGATGGTGAGCTTACCGCAGCTATCGCCAGCAAGCTGGCTCCTACAGGTTTCGCGCTGTGGCGCTCAACAGGCCCGGCCTGTGGAGCTGGCGCGTTTCCTGCAAGTCCCCTGAATATCGCCATAAATCGTGCATTTGGCGGCGCGGCCCACGGGTCGCGAGCCGTTGGCGCGATTTGACCCGGCAGTCTGGGAATTCCCACGGCGCCTCAGCAGGCGCTGTGTCGAACAAGAGGGGACGTTGATGAAGGCAGTTATTCTGGCGGGTGGCCTGGGCACGCGGATCAGCGAGGAGTCGCACCTCAAGCCCAAGCCGATGATCGAGATCGGCGGCAAGCCAATTCTCTGGCACATCATGAAGCAGTACTCGGCCCACGGCATCCACGACTTCGTGATCTGCCTGGGGTACAAGGGCTACGCCATCAAGGACTTCTTCGCCAACTACTTCCTGCACACCTCCGACGTCACCTTCGACATGAGCAACAATCGCATGGACGTTCACCAGAACTACAGCGAGCCATGGCGCGTGACCCTGATCGACACCGGCGAAGAAACCATGACCGGCGGCCGTCTACGCCGTGCCGGGCGTTACCTGGAGAACGAAGAAGCCTTCTGCTTCACCTACGGCGACGGCGTCTCGGACCTGAATATCGGCGCGTTGGTGGATTTCCACCTTTCCAGTGGCAAGTTGGCGACGGTCACCGCCGTGCAGCCGCCCGGTCGTTACGGCGCGCTGGAGCGCGACGGCGACATGGTCCGTGGCTTTATCGAGAAGCCCCGTGGCGATGGCGGTTGGATCAACGGCGGTTTCTTTGTCCTGTCGCCCAAGGTGCTGTCGATGGTCAAGGACGATAGCTCCGTCTGGGAAGCCGAACCCTTGGCGGAACTGGCGGCCCAGGGGCAGCTGAATGCCTTCCAGCATGACGGCTTCTGGCATCCGATGGACACCCTGCGGGACAAGAATCACCTGGAACAGCTGTGGCAGAGTGGGGAGGCCCCATGGAAGCAGTGGGACTGAGCCCGACCTTCTGGAGCGGCAAGCGGGTCCTGCTGACCGGCCATACCGGGTTCAAGGGCAGTTGGCTGGCGCTGTGGCTCGAGAGCCTGGGCGCCCAGGTCAGTGGCTTCGCCCTCGACCCCGGCACCGAACCCAGTCTGTTCGAACTGGCCCGGGTCGGCGAGGGCCTCAACGACCAGCGCGGTGACCTGCGCGACCTTGGCGCCTTGCTTGAACTGATCGCCGAAACCGAGCCGGAAATCGTCCTGCACCTGGCGGCCCAGCCGCTGGTGCGCGAGGCCTATCGAGATCCGCTTGGCACCTATTCGAGCAACGTCATGGGCACCCTCAATCTGCTGGAAGCGATTCGCCAGGTCGGTGGGGTGCGTGCCTGTGTGCTGGTCACCACCGACAAGGTCTACGCCAACCAGGAATGGGCCTGGCCCTATCGTGAGAACGAGGCCCTCGGCGGTCATGATCCCTACAGCAGCAGCAAGGCCTGTTGCGAACTGTTGGCGCAGTCCTACGTGGCCTCCTTTTTCTCCGCTGAACGCTACGAGGCCCATGGCCTGGCGGTCGCGACCGCGCGGGCCGGGAATGTCCTGGGCGGCGGTGATTTCTCCGCGGAACGCTTGATTCCCGATGTGCTCCGGGCCTGGTCGGCGGAGGAGCCGGTGACCCTGCGTTATCCACAGGCGGTACGGCCCTGGCAGCATGCGCTGGAGCCGTTGGCCGGCTACCTGCAACTGGCCGCCGCGCTTTATGAGCGTGGGCCGGAAGCGGCCGGGGCGTGGAACTTCGGGCCTGGCGAGGACGACATGTGCAGTGTCGGCGACGTCGTCGCTCGGCTCGCCGGGCGCTGGCCACAGGCGCCGGGCCTGCGGGTCGAGCCCAGCGAATTGCATGAGGCCGGCCTGTTGCGCCTGGACAGTAGCCGCGCCCGACAGTTGCTCGGCTGGCAACCACGCTGGTCATTGCAACAATGTCTGGAACAGACCCTCGACTGGCACCTGGCCTGGAAAAATGGCGAGGACATGCGCAGCGTGACCCTGGCGCAATTGCATCGGTACCGGGGTGGGCTTTGAGTGAGTTCCTGATCCGTGACTTGCCCCTCAAGGGGCTGTTCAGTGTGCAGCACAAGCGCCACGCCGATCAGCGCGGGCATTTCTCCCGGCTGTTCTGCGCAGGCAGCTTGAGCGCCTTCGGCGAGGTGTTTCATATCCGCCAGATCAACCATTCCTGCACCCGCGAGCGGGGCAGTGTGCGTGGCTTGCATTATCAGAATGCGCAGGCCCCGGAAGCCAAGCTGATCACCTGCCTGCGCGGTGAGGTCTGGGATGTCGCGCTGGACCTGCGTGCGGATTCGCCGACGTTCCTGCACTGGCACGCCGAGCACCTGCGTGCCGGCGACGGTCGCAGCCTGTTGATTCCCGCCGGCTTCGCCCACGGCTTCCAAACCCTGAGCGACGACGCCGAACTGCTGTATCTGCACAGCGCCGACTACACGCCGGACGCTGAAGGCGGCCTGTCGGTGCTCGACCCGCGCCTGGCAATCGCCTGGCCCGAGGCTGTCAAAAATCTGTCGGCCAGGGACAGCAGTCACCCCCTGATCGACACGTCTTTCCCTGGAGTGCGTTTATGAACTGCCGAGGTTGCGGCACCCCGTTGGTTTTGCCGTTGATCGATCTGGGAACTTCGCCGCCGTCCAATGCGTATCTGCGGGCTGACCAGTTGGAGCAGGCGGAGCCGTGGCTGCCGTTGAAAGTCGCGGTGTGCCAGAGTTGCTGGCTGGTGCAGACCGAGGACTACACTCGCGCCGATACGCTGTTCGACGCTGACTACGCCTACTTCAGTTCGTTTTCCAGTACCTGGCTGGAGCATGCCGAGCGTTATGTGACCGAGATGGTCGAGCGCTTCGAACTGAGCGCGGACAGCCGCGTGGTGGAGGTGGCCGCCAACGATGGCTACCTGCTGCAATATGTCGCCGGGCGCGGCATCCGTTGCCTGGGCGTCGAGCCGACCCGCAGCACCGCCCAGGCGGCACGGGACAAGGGCCTGGAGATCCGCGAGCTGTTCTTCGGTCGGAACACCGCGTTGCAGTTGCGCGAAGAGGGTTGGGCAGCCGACCTGATGGCGGCCAACAACGTGCTGGCCCATGTGCCGGACATCAATGATTTTCTCCAGGGCTTCGCGACGCTGCTCAAGCCAGCGGGGGTGGCGACCTTCGAATTCCCGCACCTGCTTGCGCTGATTGCCGGGCAGCAGTTCGATACCTTGTATCACGAGCACTACTCCTATCTGTCGCTGACCGCGGTGCAGGCCTTGTGCGTGCGCAACGGCCTGGAAATCTTCGACGTCGGCGGCTTGCCGACCCATGGCGGCTCATTGCGGGTCTTCGTGCAGCGCGCCGACGGTTCGCCTCGCGCGGTGCAGGCGGTGGTCCGCCAGGTGCTGGAAGCCGAGCTCGCCGCCGGGGTGAAAACCCTGGCGTTCTACGCGACCCTGGCGCCGGCTGCCGAGCGGATCAAACACGAGCTGCTGCGCTTCCTGTTGCAGGCCAAGGCCGAAGGCAAACGCGTGGTGGGCTATGGCGCGGCGGCCAAGGGCAACACGTTGCTCAACTATGCCGGGGTCCGCCCGGACCTGCTGGCCTGGGTGGCCGATGCCAACCCGCACAAGCAGGGCAAGTTCCTGCCGGGCAGTCGCATTCCGGTGGTTTCGCCTGAGCGTATCGAAGCGGAGAAACCGGATTATGTACTGGTGTTGCCGTGGAACCTGTTGCAGGAAGTGAGTCAGCAGCAGGCCGTCGTGCGTGAGTGGGGCGGGCGTTTCGTCGTCGCCGTGCCCGAGTTGACCATCCTGTGAGCGGCCTGAAAGTGCTGGTGACTGGTGCGACCGGCTTTGTCGGTCGCCATCTGGTCTCGGCCTTGTTGGCGCGCGGGCATTCGGTACGCGCCGTGGCTCGCGATCCTGAGGCCGCGCGGCAGTTGCCGTGGATCGATGACGTGGAATTCGTCGCCGCCGACGTGCATGCCGCGGACCTGGACCTGAGCACGCTGATCGAGGGTGTGGATGTCCTGGCCCACCTGGCCTGGCCAGGCTTGCCGAACTACCAGGCGCTGTTTCACTTCGAACACAACCTGTTCGCCGATTACCGCTTTATCAAACAGGCGGTCGAGGCCGGTGTGCCCCAGGTCCTGGTGACCGGCACCTGCTTCGAATATGGCTTGCAGAGTGGGCCATTGAGCGAAGCAACGCCGGCGCAGCCGAGCAATCCTTATGGCTTGGCGAAGAACACCCTGCGCCTGTTCCTGGAAACGTTGCGCCAGCAGATACCGTTCAACCTGCAATGGGCCCGGCTGTTCTACCTGTACGGCGAGGGGCAGAACCGCAACAGCCTGCTGGCCAGCCTGGACCGCGCCATCGAGGCCGGGGACAGTCACTTCAATATGTCCGCGGGCGAGCAACTGCGTGATTACCTGGCCATTGAAGTGGCCGCCGATTACCTGGCGCGGCTGCTGGAACAGCGGGAGTTTTCCGGTGTGGTCAATTGTGCCAGCGGCCGGCCGATCGCGGTCCGGACCCTGGTCGAGCAACGTCTGCGCGAGCGCGGATCGTCCATCGCGCTGAACCTGGGCCACTACGGTTATGCCAGTCACGAGCCGATGGCGTTCTGGGGCGTGGCCGAGCGACTGCAACAGCTATTGGGAGTCGAACATGGCGCATGAGTTGTATCGGGCGGGCGACCTGCCGGTCCTGCAGAATCGCACCTTCGCCGACGCGGCTTCGGCCAGGGCTTCGGCCCGTGCCGATATCGTGCTGGTACAGGATGAAGTCAGTGGGTTGATCTTCAACCAGGCCTTCGATGCCGACAAGTTGAGCTACGACAGCGATTACCAGAACGAGCAGGCTCATTCCGGTCAGTTCCAGCAGCACCTGAACGACGTGGAAGGCATCATTGCCCGGCACTTCAAGGGTCGGAGCCTGATCGAAGTCGGCTGCGGCAAGGGTTATTTCCTCGAACTGCTGCGCGGCCTGGGCTACGCCATCACTGGTATCGACCCGGCCTACGAGGGCAGCAATCCCGAGGTGATCAAGGCGCCGTTCACCCGTGGCCTGGGCCTGTCCGCCGATGCCCTGGTGTTGCGCCATGTGCTGGAGCATATCGCCGACCCGCTGGCGTTCCTGGCGGCGATGGCCGAGGCCAACCAGGGCGGGCAGATCTATATCGAGGTGCCGTGTTTCGACTGGATCGTCGAGCACCGGGCCTGGTTCGACCTGTTCTACGAGCACGTCAACTACTTCCGTCTCGATGACCTGCGCCGTTTGTTCGGCACTGTGCATGAGGCCGGACATTTGTTCGGCGGGCAGTACCTGTATCTCGTTGCCGATCTCGGCAGCCTGCGTCTGACGCCGACCGAGCCGGTGCAGCGCCAGCAGTTGCCGGATGACTTCAGCGGCAGCCTGGCCAAGGCGATCCGCATTATTCGCGAAGCGCCCGAACAAGGTTCGTGCATCTGGGGCGCGTCCTCCAAGGGCGTGATCTATTCGCTGTTCCTGCAGCGGGCGGGGGTGGCCGTGGACCAGGTGGTGGATATCAACCCGGCCAAGCAGGGCCGTTACCTGCCGCTCAGCGGTGTGCGCGTGTCGTCGCCGCAGGAAGCCCTGGATACGCTGCCCGAAGGTGCCAACCTGTTTGTGATGAACTCCAACTACCTCGAAGAAATCAAGCGCATGACGGGCGGGCGTTACGTCTACCACGCCGTCGACAGCGCCACCTTTCAATGAACTTTTGCCGAGACTGAACAATGACCAAGACCGTTATGCAAACCTTCGAAGCCGAATGCCTGGCCGAAATCGCCGCCCAGGGCCAGGACGAAAAACTCCAGGGCCTGGCCCGCGACTTCTTCAACGAGTCGGCCAAGCACAAGTACAGCTACCACTTTTCCTGGATGGGCCGGCCGATCATTCAACTGCCCCAGGACATGATGGCGATGCAGGAGATCATCTGGCAGGTCAAGCCGGACCTGGTGATCGAGTGCGGTATTGCCCATGGCGGTTCGATCATCTACTACGCCTCACTGCTGGAGCTGCAAGGCCACGGCGAAGTGCTGGGCATCGATCTTGATATCCGTCGGCACAACCGCGAGGCCATCGAGAGCCATCCGATGAGCAAGCGCATCCGCATGATCGAGGGCTCGAGCATCGAGCAGTCGACCGCCGAGCAGGTCCGTGCCGCCGCCGAGGGCAAGAAGGTCATCCTGGTCCTGGATTCCAACCATACCCACGATCACGTACTGGAAGAGCTGCGCCTGTACGCACCGCTGGTGTCGGTCGGCAGCTACTGCGTGGTGATGGACACCGTGGTCGAGGACATGCCGCCGGAGTTTTTCCCTGATCGTCCATGGGGGCCGGGCGATAACCCGAAGACCGCGGTCTGGGCGTACCTGGAAGAGAACCGTGATTTCGAGATCGACAAACAGCTGGAAAACAAGCTGCTGGTCACCGTTGCACCTGACGGTTACCTGCGCCGGGTTCGCTGAGTCGCAAGATTATCCTGAGTTCATTGGTCGATTCGCAGTTTTGGGGAAAGGTTATGCAAGGCAAGTACGTTTCTGAACAGGCATCGCTTCAGGGGAATGTGCAGCTCCTGGGGGATTTGTTGACCGTGGTGCTGGTCACCCACAATCGGCCGGCGTTCTTGCGCCGGGCGGTGAAGTTCTACAGCGCGTTGCCTTGCAAACTGCTGGTGCTGGACTCCTCCCCGGTGGCCTACGCCGAAGTCGCACAGGGGCATGACTCGATCGAATACCTGCATGTGCCACAGTACGATTACTGGAAACTGCAGAACAAGTTCGCCCATGGCGTGATGAGCGTGACCACGCCGTACATGGTGTTTGCCGCCGACGATGACTTTATCGTTCACGGTGCGCTGACCGAAGCGGTGGCGTTCCTGGAGAACAATGCCGACTACGGCATGTGCCATGGCTACTGCATGATGTACCTGTCGCTGGCGGGCAGCGTCAGTTACTACCGTCGCGACAAGAAAGTCTGTGAGGACTACGGTTCCGAGCGGGCCCAGGATCGGGTGGTGGACTATATGCTCCAGTATTTGCCACCGTTCTATGCCGTGCACCGTACCGCGCTGATGCGCGACTGGCATTCGGCCTTGCCTGAAGGCACCAGTTTCCAATGGCAGGAAATCGGCCATGTCTACTACATGCTCGCCAGGGCCAAGGCGCGGATCCTGCCGATTCCCTATGTGGTCCGTGAGGTCAACTATGGCGATTCGGAACACAGCACCGAGGTCTATCACTCGCTGAGCTACACCGATGCCAAGTCGGTGACCGAGCGCGAAGCCTTTGCTGAGTTCCTGGCCTCTTTGCCCACCGCCATCGAAGGCCTGGATCAAGCCCAGACCAAGGCTTTCGCCCTGGAAAGTTTCGAAGCCATGACCGATAGCCTGCGCACCGGTCGGGCACTGACCATGGAGGGGCTTTTCGAGTCCACCTGGGTCAGCATCAAAGACGCTCCCGTGCGGCGCTTCGGGCCCAAGCAGTACGTGGAAATGCCTTACTACAACCAGGCGTTTTTCGATCAGTTGACCCAGTTCGAATTCCTGCTCCATGCGATGCCGGCCGGTCGTGTGCAGTTGATGGGGCTGGAGGGTGTGTGGACCCGCCAGGACGCCCTGATGCGCGCGCACAACAACGACACCCCGGAAAGTGTGGTGGACCGGCTGTGGCAGGCCCAGGAGTGCAACCTGTTCAACCGCCGGGTGGTCAAGCGCCTGGCCCGGCAACTGGAGAGCCTGGGCGAAGAGGAGGACGCACGGGATATGTTCGCCTGGGCCGAGCGCCTGGACGCCGTTTCCACCGAAGACAATCACGCGACCTTCGAGGCGATGCTCTCGGGACGCCTGCTTGACTGGCTGCAGGTCCGCGAGCCGTCCGCCGGTGAGCTTGAGGCGATAGGCGGTTACCAGGTTGCCCAGGGCAACGGTCCGGTCTTCGGTCTGCTGGTACTGGACCTGAACAACGACATCAGCAAGTTGCAGGTGACCCTCGACAGCCTGCTGGAAGGGCACAGCAAGGCTTTCCGCATCGTCGTCTTCAGCACCGGCGAACCGCAGGCGGCGACGACCTTGCAGAACACCTTGCACTTTATCCGGGTGACTCCGGGCAATCTGGTCGACAAGCTGAACCAGACGATCCGTCAGTTGCCTTGCGACTGGGTGATGCTGACCGAGGCGGGGGACGAGTTCACCACCAGCGGCCTGTTGCGCGCCGGCCTTGAATTGCGTGAGGCCGAGGGCTGTCGTGCGGTGGCCTGTGATGAAATCCAGCGCGACGCCAATGGCGCGCTGAGCGATGTCTTTCGTCCGGGTTTCAACCTCGATCTGCTGCAAAGCGTACCGGCGCTGATGGCCAGGCACTGGCTGATCCGCCGTGAAGTGCTGCTCGAGGCCGGCGGCTACAAGGCCGACTTCAGCAAAGCGCTGGAATTCGATCTGTTGCTGCGTCTGATCGAGCAGGGCGGCATGGCCGGACTGGCCCATCTGGACGAGCCGTTGCTGATTTCCAGCGTGCCGTCGCTCGAAGAGAACGCTCATGAACGCCTGACGCTGATCCGCCACCTGGGCACGCGTGGCTACAAGGCTCAGGTCACGTCCCAGAATCCAGGCAGCTACTTTGTCGATTATCGGCATACCGAGCGCCCGTTGGTGTCGATCATCCTCCACGGCCAGGCTGACTTCGCCGAACTGGAGCGCTGCCTGAACGCGGTCTTGCAAAAAACCCGCTACCTGAAATACGAAGTGCTGGTGGCCGATCACCCAAGCTACAGCGAAGCCCTCGCCAGCTGGCTCCAGGCACAGCCACAGGCCGCCAAGGTCAGTGTGCTGCAATCCGATGGGGCGAGCGCCTCGGTGTTCTGCAACGCGGCGGCCCACCAGGCGTTGGGCGAGTATCTGGTGCTGCTCGCGCAAGACTGCGAAGTGGTCAACCCCAACTGGATCGAGTCGCTGCTCAACCAGGCCCTGCGTCCGGAAGTCGGCGTGGTCGGCGCCAAGCTCTACAGCCGTGATACGAAGGTCTCCCAGGCCGGGCTGATTCTCGGCTTGAACGGCGGCGTCGGTTCGCCGTTTGTCGGCGAGAAGACGGATGCCAAGGGCTACATGCAGCGGCTGACGGTGGAGCAGAACTATTCGGCAGTCTCCGCGGTGTGCCTGATGGTGCGCAAGGCGTTCTTCGAGGCGGTCGGTGGTCTGGACGAAGAGGACTTCGCCGAGGCCTTCGCCGATGTCGATCTGTGCCTCAAGATCGGCCAGATCGGCGGCCTGGTGTCGTGGACGCCGCAAGTGCAGGTGCTCCACCCGGGCTGCCTGCCCGAGGCGCCACGCGCCCTGGCCGCCCTGCGCGAGAAGTGGGCGGCGAACTTCCAGCACGATACCGCCTACAACCCACACCTGTCCTTGACAGGCAAGGGCTTCAGCCTGGGCAGCGCCAGCCCGGTGGGCTGGGCGCAGTTGCTCGTTTAAGCCTGGCAGACAGTTAAAGGGACTCACGGTATGTTCAACGGCAAATCGATTTTCATCTCTGGCGGCACCGGCTCGTTCGGTCGCAACTTCATCCGTCGTCTGCTGGAGCAGTACCAGCCGCGGCGGGTGGTGGTGTTCTCGCGCGACGAGCTCAAGCAGTACGAGATGCAGCAGACGTTCAACGCGCCGTGCATGCGCTATTTCCTCGGTGATGTCCGGGATGCCGAGCGCTTGCGCCTGGCCATGCGCGGTATCGATTTTGTCGTGCATGCCGCGGCCCTGAAACAGGTGCCGGCGGCCGAGTACAACCCCACCGAATGCATTCGCACCAATGTCAACGGTGCGGAAAACATCATCGCCGCGGCCATCGATAATGGCGTGCAGAAGGTGGTCGCCCTGTCCACCGACAAGGCGGCCAGCCCGATCAACCTCTACGGGGCCACCAAGCTGCTGTCGGACAAGCTGTTTGTCGCCGCCAACAATATCGCCGGCGAGCAGGCGACCCGCTTTGCCGTGGTGCGCTACGGCAACGTGGCGGGTTCACGGGGGTCGGTGGTGCCGTTCTTCAGCAAACTGATTGCCGAGGGGGCCCGGGAACTGCCGATCACCGACGAGCGCATGACCCGCTTCTGGATCACCCTCGACCATGGCGTGCAGTTCGTGCTCGACAGCTTTGCCCGTATGCACGGTGGTGAAGTGTTCGTACCGAAGATCCCGTCGATCCGCATCGTTGACCTGGCGTCCGGCATGGCCGCGCACCTGCCGCACAAACACGTGGGCATTCGACCGGGTGAGAAGCTGCATGAACTGATGGTACCGCTGGACGATGCTCGTATGACCCTGGAATTCGCCGACCATTACACCATCCAACCGTCGATTCGTTTCACCAGCGTTGATGTCGATTTCGCCGTGGATGGTCTGGGTGAACAGGGCAAGGCGGTGGGCGAGGACTTCGAATACCGTTCCGATACCAATCCGGATTTTCTCAACGTGATGCAGATTGCCGATCTGCATGCCGGGCTGCCGGTATGACGCCTTATCAGATTCCTTATGGTTGCCAGAGCATCGAACAGGACGATATCGATGCGGTGGTCGCGGTGCTCAAGTCGCCCTGGTTGACCCAGGGGCCGACCATCCCGCGCTTCGAGGCGGCACTGGCCGAACATTGCCAGGCCGATTTCGCCGTGGCGGTGTGCAATGCCACGGCGGCCTTGCATATAGCCTGTCTGGCGGCGGGCTTGGGGCCGGGAGACCGCCTGTGGACCAGCCCGAATACTTTTGTCGCGTCGGCCAACTGCGCTCGCTACTGCGGCGCCGAAGTGGACTTCGTCGACATCGACCCCTTGACCTTGAACCTCGATGCCGGCCTGCTGGCGCAGAAACTGGAGATCGCCCAGACCAGCGGGCATTTGCCCAAGGTGGTGGTGGCCGTGGCCTTTGCCGGCCAGAGTTGCGATATGCGCCGCATCGCCGAATTGTCCGAGCGTTATGGCTTCACGCTGATCGAGGATGCATCCCATGCGGTCGGCGCGTCGTACCTCGGGCGACCAGTGGGTTGTGGTGCCTTTGCGGCGATGACCATCTTCAGTTTCCATCCGGTGAAGATCATCACCTCGGCCGAAGGCGGCATGGTGCTGACCAATCGCCCCGAGCTGGCCGAACGTTTGCGCCGTCTGCGCAGCCATGGGATTACCGCCGATCCGGCGCAGATGAATGTCCCTGCACAGGGGCTGTGGTACTACCAGCAACTGGAGCTGGGCTTCAATTACCGGATGACCGACCTGCACGCCGCGCTGGGCCTGTCGCAAACAGCCCGGCTCGACAGCTTTGTCGCCCGTCGCCGTGAACTGGCCGGCCGTTATGACCGCTTGTTGGCCGACCTGCCGCTGCAACTGCCGGTGGCCCAGGCCGGCGCCGAGTCAGCCTGGCACCTGTATGTGGTGCGCTTGCAGCTGGAGCGGATCCAGATCAGCCAGCGTGAAGTGTTCGAGCGGTTACGGGCAGCCGGCATCGGCGTGAACCTGCATTACATTCCCGTGCACCTGCAACCCTACTACCGCGAGCAGGGCTTCAAGGCCGGTGACTTCCCCGAAGCCGAGCGCTACTTCGGCGAAGCCCTGAGCTTGCCGTTGTTCCCGCTGCTGACTGAAGCGCAGCAGGACTACGTGGTCGAACAATTACGAAACCTTGTCGGTTAAACGACGCTCAATGGCCCTAGGATAAATACCCGACATGCGTGAGTTCAGCGAACAGGAAGTGTTCTGGCGTGGCGAGTTCGGCGATCAATATGTGGGCCGCAACCAGGGGCAGGCGCTGGTCGCCGCCAACCTGGCGCTGTTCGCCAAGGCCCTGGCGCGTACCGGCCGGCTGGCCAGCCTGCTGGAACTGGGCACCAACACCGGCAACAACCTGCAAGCCTTGCATCAGCTTCTGCCCGCATGTGCCCTGCAGGGCGTGGAGATCAATGCCAAGGCCTGCGAACAGGCACGCGAGTTGGGCATCGCTGAGATCTGGCACGGCTCGTTGTTCGATTACCCGCGCGAGCGTAGTTTCGACCTGACCCTGAGCAAGGGTGTGCTGATCCACCTGGCGCCCGAGCTGCTGGCGACGGCCTATGAGCAGCTGTATACGCTGAGCGGGCGCTATATCCTGATTGCCGAGTACTATAACCCGGTGCCGGTGGAAGTGTCCTATCGTGGTAACAGCGGCAAGTTGTTCAAGCGCGACTTCGCTGGGGAAATGCTCGATCGTTACCCGGACCTGCAACTGCTGGACTACGGTTTCAGTTATCACCGCGATCCGCAGTTCCCGACCGACGATATCAACTGGTTCCTGCTGGAAAAACGCCCTTGAGTGCGATTGCAATCATTCCGGCGCGTGGTGGCAGCAAGCGCATCCCGCGCAAGAATCTCAAGCTGTTCCATGGCGAGCCGATGATTGCCCGCTCGATTCGCCTGGCGCTCGATTCGGGCCTGTTCGAACACGTGATCGTCAGCACCGATGACGAGGAAATCGCTGCCCTGGCCCGGGCCCGGGGGGCAGAGGTGCCGTTTATCCGTCCGGCGGCGCTGGCCGATGACTTCACCGGCACGGCGGCGGTGATAGCCCATGCGGTGCAAGCCTTGCAACAGGTCGGTTACGTTTTTGAGCATACCTGCTGCATCTATGCCACGGCGCCGCTGTTGCAGGCGCGTTTTTTGCGCCAGGGGCTGGATCTGCTCGAGGCCCATGCCGAAAAGTCCTTTGCCTTTTCGGTCTGCGAGTTCGGTTTCCCGGTACAGCGTGCCTTGACCCTCAGCCAGGATGGCGCGCTGACGCCGCTGTATCCCGAACATCGACAGACCCGTTCCCAGGATTTGCCCCGTGCCTTCCAGGATGCCGGACAGTTCTATTGGGGGCGTAGCGCGGCCTGGCTGCGCGGCGACGTGCTGTTTTCGGAGAAAAGCCTGCCGGTTATCCTGCCGCGCCATCTGGTCCAGGACATCGACACCGACGAGGATTGGCGGCGCGCCGAGTATCTTTACAGTGCCTTGTTGGCCGGAGGAGAGTTGCAAGCATGAGAGTGCTGATCCGCGCGGATGCCTCGCCTGCTATTGGTAGTGGGCATGTGGCGCGCTGCCTGAGCCTCGCGCAGGTGCTGCGCAGTGGCGGCGCCGAAGTGTTGTTCGCCTGTCGGGCCTTGCCCGGCCACTCGTTGGCGCGTATCGCCGAGCAGGGCTTTCGTGCCCTGTCATTGCCGGCCGAGTATGCGGGTGAGGAGGCTGGCGCGGACATCGCGGCGCCGCTACCCTGGCAGGCGGATATTGCCGCCCTGGGCGCCTGCCTGGTGGCCGAGCCCGGCTTCGACTGGATCATCGTCGATCACTATGGCCTCGATCATGCCTGGCAAACCGCCGCGCGCCAGTGGGCGCGGCAAATCGCGGCGATCGATGACCTGAACAATCGCCGGCATGCGGTGGACCTGCTCTTCGATCAGAACTTCACCGCCAACGATGCCGAGTACGCCAATCGCTGCTTGCAGCCTTGCCGTGAGCTTTTCGGTCCGCGTTACGCGCTGATTCGCGACGAGTTCTGCCAGGGCCCGGTGCCCATCGCCAGGCAACCCCGTCGGGTGCTGGTGAATTTTGGCGGGTTGGATGCCGCCGGCGAAACCTGGAAAGCCATGCGCGCCCTGGCGGATTTCAGCGCGCTGGAAGTGGATTTTATCGCCGGCACCGCCAACCCGATGCTGGCGTCGATCCAGGCCATGGCGGCTGATCGTCCGCAGTGGCGGGTGCAGACCTTTGTCAGTGATTTCGCCGCGTTGATGGCCCGGGCCGAGCTGTTTATCGGTGCTGGTGGCGGTACCAGTTGGGAGCGCGCGGTCCTCGGCCTGCCGACCCTGTGCATTGCCGTGGCGGAAAATCAGCGCGCGAATGCCGAGCGACTGGCGACGGCCGGGGTGCATGTCTATCTGGGCAGCAGCGACGAGGTGGATGTCGAGAGCCTGCGCCAGGCCATCGGTTTTGTTCTGGGTAATGTCAGTCTGCGGCGTAGCCTGGCCGAGCAATCGCGGCGCCTGGTGGATGGGCTGGGCGCGCGCCGCTTCGCCGTGGCCTTGGCTGGCACCAGCCTGGTGTTGCGTGCGGTCACTGTGGAGGATTCGCGGTTGTTGTTCGATGGTCGCAATGCCGAGTCGGTGCGGCGTGTCTCGTTGAACCCTGAGCCCATCGGTTGGGCGGCGCATCAGGTCTGGCTGGCCGCCAGCCTGCGCAGCCCCAGGCGTCTGCTGTTGATCGCCGAGGCCGCGGATGGTCCGGTGGGCGTGCTGCGCTACGATCTGGCGGGCAGTCGCGCCGAGGTCTCGCTGTATCTGTTTCAAGGCCGCGCCGGCCTCGGCTGGGGCCGGGCGCTGCTGGCCCGTGGCGAAGCCGCCGTAGGTGAACACTGGCCACAGGTGACGGTGATCGACGCCCTGGTACTGCCGGACAACCCGGCTTCCCTCGAATTGTTCCGTCACGGTGGCTATGTCCAGTCGGCCTGCCGTTTCGAGCGTGTGATAAAGGATCAGCAGCATGACTAGTTTCAAGATCGGCCAGCGGCTGATCGGCCCGGACGCGCCACCGTTCATCATTGCCGAGATGAGTGGCAACCATAACCAGTCGCTGGAGGTGGCGTTGCGGCTTGTCGAGGCCGCGGCCAAGGCCGGTGCCCATGCGCTCAAGCTGCAAACCTACACCGCCGAGACCATGACCCTGGACCTGGACGAAGGCGAGTTCTTCATCCAGGACCCGGCCAGCCTCTGGGCCGGCTCGTCGCTCTATGCCTTGTATGAAAAGGCCCATACGCCCTGGGAGTGGCACGCGCCGCTCTTCGCCCGCGCCCGGGAGTTGGGCATGCTGGCGTTTTCCACGCCCTTCGATGAAACGGCGGTGGACTTTCTCGAAAGCCTCGACGTGCCGGCCTACAAGATCGCCAGTTTCGAAAACACCGATCTGCCATTGATCCGGCGCGTGGCGGCGACCGGCAAACCGCTGATCATTTCCACTGGCATGGCCAGCGTCGCCGAGCTCGATGAAAGCGTACGCGCCGCCCGGGCCGCCGGTTGCCAGGACCTGGTGCTGCTCAAATGCACCAGCACCTACCCGGCCAGCCCGGCAAACAGCCATGTGCGGACCATTCCTCATCTGCGCGAATTGTTCGGCTGCCAGGTCGGGTTGTCCGATCACTCCATGGGCGTGGGGGTGGCGGTGGCGGCGGTGGCGCTGGGGGCGACGGTGGTGGAGAAGCATTTCACCCTGGATCGGGCCGATGGCGGTGTGGACTCGAGTTTTTCCCTGGAACCCGCGGAACTGGCCAGCCTGGTCGTCGAGACCGAACGGGCCTGGCAAGCCCTGGGGCAGGTGCACTATGGCGTCACCGAGGCCGAACGCAAGTCCCTGGTGTATCGGCGCTCGTTGTATGTCACCCGCGATATGGCGGCGGGGGAAACCTTCAGCGCCGAGAATCTGCGGGCGATCCGCCCCGGCCTGGGACTGGCGCCCAAGCATCTCGACGCCGTGCTCGGACGCAGCGCCCGGCAGGCCCTCAAGCGCGGCACGCCACTGGCGTGGTCGCTGGTTGAATAAGCCTTTGTAGGGATGATTCGGCAAAATAGCGTGACCTGCGAGTCATAACGCGCATCTTCACTGTATTGTATTGACCTGGAAGATGGCGCCTGGCTCATGACCGGTCCGGTGTTAGCCTTTTGTTCTTCCGGCAGCCGCCCCTCCGTGGGCGGCGTCAAATCTCTGTTTGTCGGCAGCCCTCGGTTCTGGTGAGCGAGGGTTTTCAGCTGTTTATTATTGGGAAGCCGTAATGATTGGCATAAAGAGCATTGCGAGCTACGTGCCTGTAGCCGGCGTGGACAATTACGCACAAGGTGCAAAATTCGAGAAGGATGAAGCGTTCATCCTGGGCAAGATCGGTTCGGCCTTCCTGCCCCGCAAGGATGACGAGCAGGAAACCTCGGACCTGTGTGTCGAGGCGGTGAACGCGCTGTTCGCCCGCAATCCCGAGCTCAAGCGCGAATCCATCGATGTGTTGATCGTGGTCACCCAGAACGGTGATGAGGAAGGCCTGCCGCATACCGCCGCCATCGTCCAGGACAAGCTTGGCCTGCCCACCAGCGTGGCCGCATTCGATATCTCCCTGGGCTGCTCCGGTTATGTCTACGGCATTTACGCGATCAAGGGTTTTATGGAAGCCGCGGGCCTGAAGAACGGCCTGCTGGTGACCGCCGACCCGTATTCGAAGATTGTCGACCCGGAAGATCGCAACACCACCATGCTCTTCGGTGATGCGGCGACGGCCACCTGGATGGGTGAAGACGCGCCCTGGCAGTTGGGCAAGGCCAAGTTCGGCACCGACGGGTCCGGCGCGCCGCACCTGAAGGTCAGCAACGGCGTATTTTTCATGAACGGTCGCCAGGTGTTCAACTTCGCCCTGCTCAAGGTTCCGGCGCACCTGCACGAGTTGCTCGAGGAGTCCGGCTTGCAGGCGGACGATATCGATGCGTTCTGCATTCACCAGGGCAGCGCGGCGATTGTCGATGCCGTGGCACGGCGTTTCGAGGGCGAGCCCGAGAAGTTCATCAAGGATATGGTCGAGACCGGTAACACGGTGTCATCGAGCATTCCGCTGTTGCTGGAAAAACATGTCCTGGACTCGACCTGGAAGCGCGTGGCCCTCAGTGGCTTTGGCGTGGGTTTGTCCTGGGGCTCGGCGATTATTCATCGGCGTTGATTGCATAAGGTCGCAAAAGGGCGCTTCAGGTGAGATAACCTTGAGCGCCATTTTTTTGCGCGGATGTTGAGTGAGGCCGGCATGAGCGAATATTTCGAACAGAATCTGCAGGTCATTGGCGACCGCTGGCCGGGCTTGCTCGCGCGGCTGTTGGCCGAGGACGGCGCGGCATTGTCGGTCGAACTGGTGGAAGGCTTGGGTTCGACCCTGAGCGTGGGCGGCATTCAGCTCACCAGCCGGCATGATCGCCTCGCCGAGGCCCGCCTGCAGGCCGCCAGCCTGCCGTCGCGGAGTCCCTTGCTGCATGTGTACGGCACCGGGTTGGGGGACCTGCAGCAGGTCCTGCTGGAGCTGCCGACGCTGCAACGCCTGTGTGTGCATGTCCTCAATGGGGCGCTGTTCAAACGGGTGCTGGGGCTGTTGGATCAGCGCCCATGGCTGAGCGATCCACGGGTCGAGCTGAGCTATGCCGCCGACCATCCCGAGATTCTCTTGCCGTTTTTCGCGCTGCCGGCCGAACTGGTGCTGGCCGATGATGACAATGCGCGGATGCGTGATCGGCTGGTCGGCGAGGTGCACCTGACCTTCAACAACCGCGAGTTCGATCCGCAGTCCGCGGAAATTCTCCAGCGCCTGCGGGACACCCGCGAGGTATTTGGCGCGGACCGCGATGTCGCCGAGCTGTTTTCGACCCAGGTGGGCCGGCACATCTATGTGATTGGCACCGGGCCGACGCTGGAGCAGCAGTTCGACAAGTTGCGCGCGATCAGCGAGCAAGCGGAGCGGCCGTTGTTCATCAGCGTCGACACCGCCTACCGGCCATTGCGTGAGCAGGGGATCAGGCCGGATATCGTGGTCAGCATCGACCAGCGCATCGGTTTCCGGCATTTGCCCGTTGAAGCATCCGACGGCATTCCCCTGGTCTATATGCCGATGAGCGATCCGCAGGTGCTGCAGGCCTGGAAAGGCCCGCGCTACGGCGGCTATTCCATCAGCCCGATCTATGCCTCGGTGCGTGAGCAGTGCCAGCGCGGCCTGTTGTTCGTCGGCGGCAGCGTGCTGCACCCGGCGGTCGACCTGGCGGTGAAGATGGGCGCGGCGCGGATCACCCTGTTCGGCGCTGACTTCGCCTTTGCGCTGAACAAGACCCATGCGGGCTGGAAGGATGGCGATCTCGGCCCGGGTGTCGACCTGGCGCGGCACTGGGTACTGGACGGTCAAGGGCAACGGGTCAGGACGCAGTTGAACTTCCGTCGTTACCTGGTGGAACTGGAGCGCTATATCGCCCGTCATCCGCAGGTGGCGTTCCTTAACAGCAGCCGGGCGGGGGCAGGGGTCGTCGGCGCCGGGTTCGACCCGGAGTTTGTCCAATGAGCCGGCTGGGGCAGTGTATCGACGAGGCCCGCGAATGCGCCGGGCTGTTTCGTCTGGGGCGTGATGTGGAGGCGGCCTTGAACATGGTCGAGGTGTTCGACGCCGCGCGGTTGGCGTTGGAGAGTGCGCCGCAGGCCGTGCGGCAGCAGTGGGCGCAACTGCTGACGTGCATGCTGGTTTGCCAGGAATCCCAGGACTGGTTGGGGCTGGCCGACTGGATGGAGTATGAGCTGGTGGGGCTGCTGGAATCGGCGGCACTTCCCTGACGTCATTTTTCCTTCTGGGGTGGGGCGCCAAGCCCTTGTTTTCCAAGGGGTGGCAGGGTGATGGCAAAATTTTTGAAAAAAGCCCTCAAGCAACTTGCAATCCCGACGATAACTATTACGAAGGTTCTCTAGGCCATACCCGGCGCTTGCCAGGGCCGGAAGCCGCAGTACCCAACCAACGAGGATTTCGTCATGTCTTTAAGCGTAAATACTAACGTCACTTCCCTGGCTGTTCAGCAGAACCTGAACCACGCAGCCGGCGCGCTCTCCACCGCCATGCAGCGCCTGTCTTCCGGCCTGAAAATCAACAGCGCCGCGGACGACGCCGCTGGTCTGCAGATCTCCACTCGTATGAGCAGCCAGATCCGCGGCCAGACCGTTGCGATCAAAAACGCCAACGACGGTATCTCCCTGGCACAGACCGCTGACGGCGCGATGGCAACCGACACCGACATTCTGCAGCGTATGCGTGAACTGGCTGTTCAAGCCCGTAACGGTACCAACAGCACCGCCGACCAGACCGCGACCAACTCCGAATTCGCCCAGATGTCGGACGAATTGACCCGTATCTCCGCAAGCACCCAGATCAACGGCAAGTTCCTGCTGAACGGTTCGGCTGGCGTGGTTACCCTGCAAGTGGGTTCCAACACCGGTTCGGCCAACCAGATCAGCCTGACCCTGAGCTCCAAGTTCGACGCCGTCAGCCTGTCCGTGGACAGCGGTACCCTGGTTCTGACCGGTGCTACCAGCGCCGCCGCAGCCTCCAACATCGACAACGCGATCACCGCGATCGACGCTGCAATCGCCTCCATCGGTGCTACCCGCGCCAACCTCGGTGCTTCGCAGAACCGTCTGACCAGCACCATCTCGGTCCTGAACAACGTGACTCAGAACGTGACCGCTGCACAGGGCCGCGTACAAGACACCGACTTCGCCGCTGAAACCGCCGAGCTGACCAAGCAGCAAACCCTGCAACAGGCTTCTACCTCGGTTCTGGCTCAGGCCAACCAACTGCCTTCCGCTGTACTGAAGCTGCTTCAGTAATTTCGGAATGAGTTTTGGCGGGGGGGTGTGCTGGTCGCACTCTCTCGCTTTTTCACGTTGAGAGGTGATGGATATGGACATGAGTGTGAAGCTTGGTCTGTCTTACCCCGCTGTTACGCCGGCCAGTTCCAGTCCTGTTGCCGACAAGCCGGTATCGGCCACGGCGGCGCCTCAGGCGGTTCCGGTAAAACCGGTTTCGGCCACCAGCAATGATTCGGATTCTTCCGACAGACTCAAAAAGGCTGTGCAGGATATCGAGAAGTTCGTTCAATCGATCAAGCGCAACCTGGAATTTTCCATTGACGAGCACTCCGGGCAAGTCGTGGTCAAGGTGATCGCCAGCGACAGCGGCGAGGTGGTTCGACAGATCCCCTCCGAGGAGGCCTTGAAACTGGCTGACAGCTTGAGTTCGGCGAGCAATGTGCTGTTTGATGCGAAAGCCTGACAGCTGGCATGAATCGTGTGTGCAGTTGCTTTGGGCGCTGGTAAAGGTCAAAAGACTGGCTGCAAATTGAAGGGAGACAAGCATGGCAAGTCCAATTACACCGTCTGTGGGCCTGGGTTCCGGCTTGGATATCGGTTCGATCGTGACCGCGTTGGTCGGCGCCGATAAATATGCCGCGCAGAACCAGATAACCACGTCGCAAGCAACCAACACGCTGAAGCTTTCTGGCGTGGGCTCGCTGAAAAGTGCGCTGACGACCTTCCAGACCGCACTGACCAACCTCAATAGCACGACCACTCCGCAGTTCGCCGGCTTCTCGGCAACCTCGGGATCGCCGTCCGTATTGACGGCCACTACTGACAATACTGCGGTAGCCGGTAACTACAGCATTACGGTGGGTAATCTCGCCACCAGTTCGAAGGTTTCCAGTGCTTCTTTTGCCGGCGGTGCAACCAGTGCCATTCCGAGTGGTACCCTGACCATCAGTCAGAATGGCACTAATTACAATGTCACCATCCCGGCCAATGCAACGCTGCAGAGCACCCGTGACGCGATCAACTCCACGCTGTCAAGCAACGGTATTTCCGCCAACATCGTGACCGACAGTAGCGGCGCTTCGCGTCTTGTGTTCGGTTCCACCGTCACCGGCGCGGGCTCCGACTTGTCGGTCAGTGGCATTGCCGGCCTGACAATCGACGGTACCCAGACAATGGCCAATCCCCCGACAGCGTCAAGCTCGGGGGCGGTCAATGGTCTGGCCAAGGATGCCAGTATCACCATTGACGGCCTGACGGTCACCAGCAAGACCAATACCGTCACCGGTGCCATCAGTGGTATGACACTGAATCTGCTCTCGGGAACGGGGACCTCGGTGGTCACCGTGGGCACCAACACCAGCGGTCTGCAGACCTCGATCCAGACGTTCGTGACCGCCTACAACAGCTTGATGACGACCATCGGCACCCTCAGTGCGCCAACGAAGGATGCCAAAGGTAATAGCGTGTCGGCGGCGTTCACCGGCGATTCCATGCCTCGTGCGCTGATTGCCAGTATCCGTGGCGTGCTCACCACACCTGGACCGGGCAGTAAGTTGGCGGTGCTCTCGCAACTGGGTGTCGGGACTGATCCGGTTACGGGGCAGTTGAACTTCAACTCCACCACGTTCACCAGGGCCATGACTACTGATGGTCTGAGCGGCCAGGTGCAGACGTTGTTTAGCGGTACCACCGCCAAAGCGGGCGCGGATGGTGTGTTGGCGCGGATGACCGCGGCGATCACCCCCTACGTCCAGACCGGTGGTTTGCTCGATCAGCGCAGCACCAGCTTGAACACCCAGGCCAGCGCCCTGACGAGTCAGCAAACGGCGCTGGATCTGCATGTCAGTAGTCTGACCGCGACCCTGACGGCCAAGTACAATGCCATGGATGCGTTGGTCGGGCAGTTGAAGGCGACCGCCACCAGTATCACGTCGTTCTTCACTTCGTTGACCGCGTCGAAGTCGGGCTAATCCCTGTTCGACCGCCAGAAACCCGGCTGCGTTTAGCGCGTGCCGGGTTTTTGCCTTCTGGGTCTAAAGTTTTATGACTCAAAGGCGATACACTTCTTATACGAACCCTTGAGTGGTAATGAGGTAGAACATGAATCCTATGCTAGCCCTTCGGCAATACCAGAAGGTGGGAGCTCAGGCACAGACCTCCGAGGCCAGTCCTCACCGTCTGGTGCAGATGTTGATGGAAGGAGGCCTGGATCGTATCGCCCAAGCCAAAGGTGCCATCGAGCGCAAGGACATCCCCACCAAGGGGGTCGCCATCGGCAAGGCCATCGATATTGTCGGTGGTTTGCGCGAAGGCCTGGATCTGGAAAAGTCAGCTGACTCGCTGACGGATCTGGACAACCTTTACGCCTATATGATGACGCGCCTGCTGCAAGCCAATGTCCACTCGGACATCCAGATGCTCGACGAAGTCGCCGGCCTGCTCACCACGGTCAAGGAAGGCTGGGACGCCATCGCACCACCGGGTCCGCAGTTCTGAGGAGTGCATCATGAGTCTTGTACTGCAGCGTATCGAAGAAACCCGCGAAGCCCTGGTAAGGGCTTTGGCCGGGCGTGACTGGGAAGCAATCACCCAGCTGGATCTGGACTGCCGCGCGTGCATGGAAGACGTGCTTGGCGAGACTGGGCTGGATGAGGATGCGCTGCGCGTCAAACTTGAGGAATTGTTGCATGTTTATCGGCAGCTGCTGGAAGCGGCGATGACCGAACGCCAGTCGATAGTCGATGAGATGTCGAAGATCCAGCAAGCAAGGAGCGCTGCAAAGGTTTACCATCTGTTCGGTTAATGTTGGGTTAATCGAACCGTATTGCGCCATAAATTTGACTATGTACGCTTTTTTGACTTAACTAGTGCTGTTTCCAGATTTCAGTCGTCCTTGGAGGCCCTGTCCGGCCTCGGATGTCTAGCTTGCCCCACCCATACCGGGCATCGAGTTGACTAGGGAAGTTGCTATTGCATGTGGCGTGAAACCAAAATTCTGCTGATTGATGACGATAGCGTTCGCCGCCGCGACTTGGCGGTGATCTTAAATTTTCTCGGCGAAGAAAATATTTCCTGCACCAGCGATGACTGGCAGCAGATGGTCGGCTCTTTGTCGTCCAGTCGCGAAGTGCTGTGTGTCCTGCTTGGGACTGTCAACGCCGCGAGCGGAGTGACTGGCTTGCTTAAGACACTCTCAACCTGGGATGAGTTCCTTCCGGTGTTGCTCCTGGGTGATATTTCTTCTGCCGACCTGCCCGAAGACCAACGCCGCCGGGTGTTGTCCAGCCTGGAAATGCCCCCCAGCTACAGCAAGCTGCTCGACTCCCTGCATCGTGCCCAGGTCTATCGCGAGATGTACGACCAGGCCCGTGAGCGCGGTCGGCAGCGCGAGCCGAACCTGTTCCGCAGTCTGGTCGGTACCAGCCGTGCCATCCAGCATGTGCGCCAGATGATGCAGCAAGTGGCCGACACCGATGCCAGCGTGCTGATCCTCGGCGAGTCCGGCACCGGCAAGGAAGTGGTAGCGCGCAACCTGCACTATCACTCCAAGCGCCGCGACGCACCTTTCGTGCCGGTGAACTGCGGGGCGATCCCGGCCGAGTTGCTGGAAAGCGAGCTGTTCGGTCACGAGAAGGGCGCCTTCACCGGTGCCATCACCAGTCGTGCCGGGCGTTTCGAGCTGGCCAACGGCGGTACGCTGTTCCTCGACGAAATCGGCGATATGCCGTTGCCGATGCAGGTCAAGCTGCTGCGTGTGCTGCAGGAACGCACTTTCGAGCGTGTCGGCAGCAACAAGACCCAGAGCATCGACGTGCGGATCATCGCGGCCACCCACAAGAACCTCGAGAGCATGATCGAGGTCGGCAGCTTCCGCGAAGACCTCTACTACCGCCTGAACGTGTTCCCCATCGAGATGGCGCCGCTGCGTGAGCGGGTCGAAGATATTCCGTTGCTGATGAACGAATTGATCTCGCGCATGGAGCACGAAAAGCGCGGCTCCATCCGTTTCAACTCGGCGGCGATTATGTCGCTGTGCCGGCACGCCTGGCCGGGCAACGTCCGCGAACTGGCCAACCTGGTGGAGCGCATGGCGATCATGCATCCGTACGGGGTGATTGGTGTCGCCGAGTTGCCGAAGAAATTCCGCTACGTCGATGACGAAGACGAGCAACTGGTGGACAGCCTGCGCAGCGATCTCGAAGAGCGGGTCGCGATCAATGGCCATACCCCGGACTTCACCACCTCGGCGATGCTGCCGCCCGAAGGCCTGGACCTCAAGGACTACCTCGGTGGTCTGGAGCAGGGGCTGATCCAGCAAGCGCTGGACGACGCCAATGGCATCGTGGCCCGCGCCGCCGAGCGCCTGCGTATTCGTCGTACCACCCTGGTGGAGAAGATGCGCAAGTACGGGATGAGCCGTCGCGAGGGCGATGAACAGGCGGATGATTGACGCCTGTTTTTCAACCTGTTGAAAAACGGCTGGTTTTTTTTCGGCACGGGTATTGCTAAGTCTCTTGTAACGTTCCGTTTAAATGACGGTCAGCCAAGCGAGAGAGCACCATGCCCCAAGCCGCCCCGATGTCACCTGTCCCTGAAGCCGCGGGATCCTCGTCGTCCGTCGAGCAGGTCGGCCGGTTGGGCCTGGAGCAGGCCTTCTCGCTGTTCAATCAGATGTCGACGCAACTCAACGACTCCTACAGCCTGCTCGAAGCCCGGGTCACCGAGCTCAAGGGCGAGCTGGCCGTGGTCAGCGCCCAGCGCATGGCGGAACTGGCGGAAAAGGAACGCTTGGCCAATCGTCTGCAGAACCTGCTCGACCTGTTGCCGGGCGGGGTCATCGTCATCGATTCCCATGGCATTGTCAGTGAAGCCAATCCGGCGGCCCGGGAGCTGCTTGGTCTGCCCCTGGTCGGTGAGCTCTGGCGCCAGGTGATTACCCGTTGCTTCGCTCCGCGTGAAGACGACGGCCATGAAATATCCCTCAAGGACGGTCGGCGCCTGTCGATTTCCACCCGTTCGCTGGATGCCGAGCCGGGTCAGTTGGTGCTGCTCAACGACCTGACTGAAACCCGTCGCCTGCAGGATCAGTTGGCCCGGCATGAGCGCTTGTCATCGCTGGGGCGGATGGTCGCGTCCCTGGCGCACCAGATCCGCACACCGCTCTCGGCGGCCTTGCTTTATGCCAGCCACCTCACCGAACAGGCTTTGCCAGTGGAGACCCAGCAGCGTTTTGCCGGGCGCTTGAAAGAGCGCCTGCATGAACTGGAGCACCAGGTGCGCGACATGCTGGTATTCGCCCGTGGCGAACTGCCGCTAACCAACCGGCTGACACCCAAAGTGCTGATGCAGGCGCTGCAAGCCGCGGCACAGACCCATGTCCAGGGCGCCGCCGTGCGCTGGCAGTGCGACAGCCATGTCGGCGAGTTGTTGTGCAACCGCGACACCCTGGTGGGGGCACTGTTGAACCTGATCGAAAATGCCCAGCAGGCCAGCACCGGCGAGGCGCGCCTGAAGGTGCACCTGTACGCCCGTGGCAGCACCTTGCGCCTGTGCATCAGCGACAACGGCGCGGGTATCGAGCCGGCGGTGCTGGCGCGCCTGGGCGAACCCTTCTTTACCACCAAGACCACCGGTACCGGCCTCGGTCTTGCCGTGGTCAAGGCCGTTGCCCGGGCGCATCAGGGCGACATGCAATTACATTCACGGCCGGGGCGTGGCACCTGTGCGATGGTCTGCCTGCCGCTGATTCCCGGCGCCATGGAGGCTCAAGAATGAAACCGCTGCTCAAGGTCCTGCTGGTCGAGGACGATCATGCCTTGCGCGAAGCGCTGGCCGATACCCTGCTGCTGGCCGGGCATAGCTTCCATGCGGTCGGTTCGGCCGAGGAAGCGCTGGAGGCGGTGGCCGCGGAGTCGTTCGGCCTGGTGATCAGCGACGTCAATATGCCGGGCATGGATGGCCATCAGTTGCTGTGCCTGCTGCGCGCGCGCCAGCCGCAGTTGCCGGTATTGCTGATGACCGCCCACGGGGCGGTGGAGCGGGCGGTGGATGCGATGCGTCAGGGTGCGGCCGACTACCTGGTCAAGCCATTCGAGCCCAAGGCCCTGCTCGACCTGGTGGCGCGGCATGCCCTGGGACAGTCGGGCGCGGTGGACGGTGAGGGGCCGATCGCTTCGGAGCCGGCCAGTGCGCAGTTGCTCGAGCTGGCGGCACGGGTCGCGCGCAGTGATTCGACCGTGCTGATCTCAGGGGAGTCCGGCACCGGCAAGGAGGTGCTGGCGCGGTATATCCATCAGCAATCGCCGCGTGCCAGTCAGCCGTTTATTGCCATCAACTGCGCGGCGATTCCCGACAACATGCTTGAGGCAACCCTGTTCGGTCACGAAAAGGGCTCGTTCACCGGCGCCATCGCGGCCCAGGCCGGCAAGTTCGAGCAAGCCGATGGCGGGACCCTCCTGCTCGATGAGATTTCCGAAATGCCCCTGGGTCTCCAGGCCAAGCTGTTGCGCGTGCTCCAGGAACGCGAGGTCGAGCGGGTCGGTGCACGCAAACCGATCAGCCTGGATATCCGCGTGGTGGCTACCACCAACCGGGACCTGGCCGGGGAAGTGGCGGCGGGGCGTTTCCGTGAAGACCTTTACTATCGCCTGTCGGTTTTTCCGTTGGCCTGGCGCCCGTTGCGCGAGCGTACCGCCGATATTCTGCCACTGGCCGAACGTCTACTTGCCAAGCACAGCGCCAAAATGAAACATGCAACTGTTCGACTGTCACCCCAGGCGCAGGCCTGCCTGATCGGTTATCCGTGGCCGGGCAATGTGCGTGAATTGGACAATGCGATCCAGCGGGCGCTGATCCTGCAACAGGGCGGGTTGATCCAGGCCGAGGATTTCTGCCTGGTCGGCCCGGTTGGTGCGGTGTCCATGCCAGGGCTCGTGGTGACCGCCAGGCCGTCTGTCGGTGAGTCGGTAGGGGTCGAGGCGGTGGCGGGGGAGCAGGCGGGTGGCCTGGGCGACGACCTGCGTCGGCGTGAATTCCAGATGATCATCGACACCCTGCGCGCCGAGCGCGGGCGGCGCAAGGAAGCCGCCGAGCGACTGGGTATCAGCCCGCGTACGCTGCGCTACAAACTGGCGCAGATGCGCGATGCCGGAATGGATGTCGAAGCCTATCTGTTTGCCACGTAAGTCGATTCAGGCTCGCGCGTCGTGTATCGGATTTTGTTCGAGGACGACAAGGAGCTGGCACCCTTGTTGCTAACCCTTCACTAACTGCTGCACAAGTGTCAAAAAATTGCAGGTCGCCGGAGAGAGACGTTCATGAGCCAGGGTGTTGAATTTAATCGATTGATGCTGGACATGCGCTCCATGCAAATGGATGCCATGGCTCAACCCAAGTCGGCCGTGGCCGCGCCGGAAGTCAGCGGTAGCAGCTTCTCCGATTTGCTCGGCAATGCCATCAACAAGGTCAACGACGTGCAGCAAGCCTCTGGCCAGCTGTCCACCGCATTCGAAATCGGCAAGAGCGGGGTCGATCTGACTGACGTCATGATCGCCTCGCAAAAAGCCAGCGTCTCGTTCCAGGCCTTGACCCAGGTGCGCAACAAGTTGGTCCAGGCGTATCAAGACATCATGCAGATGCCGGTTTAAGGGTTAGGGACGTAAACAGTCATGGCAGAAGTTCTCGCCGATAACGTACCGGCCAAGTCCGGCCCCACAGACGGTAAACCGCCGCTGTTCGGGTTGTCCTTTCTGGAAAATCTTTCCGAAATGACCATGCTTCGTCAGGTTGGCCTGATGGTCGGCCTGGCGGCGAGCGTGGCGATCGGCTTTGCCGTGGTGTTGTGGTCCCAGCAGCCCGACTACCGGCCGCTGTATGGCAGCCTGGCCGGTATGGATGCCAAGCAGGTCATGGAAACCCTGGCGGCGGCAGATATTCCCTACACCGTCGAGCCGAATTCCGGCGCGCTGCTGGTCAAGGCCGATGACGTCTCCCGTGCCCGTCTCAAGCTGGCCGCGGCTGGCGTGACGCCGAGCGATGGCAATATCGGTTTCGAAATCCTCGACAAGGACCAGGGCCTGGGTACCAGCCAGTTCATGGAGGCGACCCGTTATCGTCGCGGCCTGGAAGGCGAATTGGCCCGGACCATTTCCAGCCTGAACAACGTCAAGGGTGCCCGCGTGCATCTGGCGATCCCGAAAAGCTCGGTGTTTGTGCGCGATGAGCGTAAACCCAGTGCTTCGGTACTGGTCGAGCTGTATTCCGGTCGTTCCCTGGAACCCGGGCAGGTGGTTGCCATTATCAACCTGGTGGCTACCAGCGTTCCGGAGCTCAACAAGTCGCAGGTCACCGTCGTCGACCAGAAGGGCAACCTGCTCTCCGACCAGGCGCAAAACTCCGAATTGAGCATGGCCGGCAAGCAGTTCGATTACAGCCGGCGTGTGGAAAGCATGCTCACCCAGCGGGTGCACAACATCCTGCAACCGGTGCTGGGTAACGACCGCTACAAGGCCGAAGTCTCCGCCGACGTGGATTTCAGCGCCGTCGAGTCGACCTCCGAACAGTTCAACCCTGACCAGCCGGCGCTGCGCAGCGAGCAATCGACCACCGAACAGCGCACCGCCAGCAATGGCCCGCAAGGCGTGCCGGGGGCCTTGAGCAACCAGCCGCCAGGTCCGGCCAGCGCACCGCAGACCACTGGCGGTGCTGGCGCTTCGACCGGGGCCATTGCTGCTGGTCAGCCATTGCTTGATGCCAATGGCCAGCAGATCATGGATCCGGCCACCGGCCAACCGATGCTGGCGCCGTATCCGGCGGACAAGCGTCAACAATCGACCAAGAACTTTGAACTGGATCGCTCCATCAGCCACACCAAGCAACAGCAGGGTCGCGTGACTCGTCTGTCGGTGGCGGTGGTGGTCGACGACCAGGTCAAGATCAACCCGGCCAATGGCGAAACCACCCGTGCACCGTGGAACGCCGACGAACTGGCGCGCTTCACTCGCCTGGTCCAGGACGCCGTCGGTTTCGACGCCAGTCGCGGCGACAGCGTCAGCGTGATCAACGTGCCATTCTCCGCCGAGCGCGGTGAAGTGATCGCCGATATTCCGTTCTACTCGCAACCCTGGTTCTGGGATGTGGTCAAGCAGGTACTGGGTGTGCTGTTTATCCTGGTGCTGGTGTTCGGTGTGTTGCGTCCGGTGCTCAACAACATCACCGGTGGCGGCAAGGGCAAGCAGTTGGCCGGTTTCGGCGGCGACGTCGAACTGGGCGGCATGGGCGGCCTGGATGGCGAGCTGGCCAACGACCGGGTCAGCCTGGGCGGTCCGCAAAGCATCCTGCTGCCGAGTCCGAGCGAAGGTTATGACGCACAGCTGAACGCCATCAAGAGTCTGGTAGCCGAAGACCCGGGCCGTGTGGCACAGGTCGTCAAAGAGTGGATTAACGCCGATGAGTAATAACGCCGCCGTCAACCAGAAGCTGACCCGGGTCGACAAAGCCGCGATCTTGCTGCTGTCGCTGGGCTCCACTGATGCTGCACAAGTGTTGCGCCACATGGGGCCCAAGGAAGTCCAGCGGGTCGGCGTGGCGATGGCGCAGATGCGCAACGTGCACCGCGAGCAGGTCGAACAGGTCATGAGCGAGTTCGTCGAGATCGTCGGCGACCAGACCAGCCTGGGCGTCGGCTCCGACGACTACGTACGCAAGATGCTCACCCAGGCCCTGGGCGAAGACAAGGCCAACGGCCTGATCGACCGGATCCTGCTGGGCGGCAATACCAGCGGCCTGGACAGCCTCAAGTGGATGGAGCCGCGGGCGGTGGCGGACGTGATCCGTTACGAGCACCCGCAGATCCAGGCGATCGTCGTGGCTTACCTCGACCCCGACCAGGCCGGCGAAGTACTGAACAACTTCGACCACAAGGTGCGCCTGGACATCATCCTGCGGGTCTCGTCGCTGAACACGGTGCAGCCGGCGGCGCTCAAGGAACTCAACCAGATTCTCGAGAAGCAGTTCTCCGGCAACTCCAACGCGGCCCGTACCACCTTGGGCGGTATCAAGCGTGCCGCGGACATCATGAACTTCCTCGACAGCTCGATCGAAGGCCAGTTGATGGACTCGATCCGCGAAGTCGACGAGGACCTGTCGACCCAGATCGAAGACCTTATGTTCGTCTTCAACAACCTGTCCGATGTCGACGACCGTGGTATCCAGGCGCTGCTGCGCGAAGTGTCTTCCGACGTGCTGGTTCTTGCACTCAAAGGCTCGGATGAAGGCGTCAAGGAAAAGATCTTCAAGAACATGTCCAAGCGTGCGGCGGAACTGCTGCGCGACGACCTCGAAGCCAAGGGTCCGGTTCGCGTCAGCGACGTGGAGACCGCGCAGAAGGAAATCCTTACCATCGCCCGCCGTATGGCCGAAGCCGGAGAAATCGTGCTCGGTGGCAAGGGCGGCGAAGAGATGATCTAAGGATCAAGCCATGACTGATCCAACCGATCTGATCCGCGCCCGGGACGTGGGCGGTTTTGACCTCTGGTCGCTGCCCAGCTTCGACCCGCATGTCGAAGCACCCGAGCCGGAGCCGGTGGAAGAAGCACCGCTCGAGATGGAGGAAGTGCCGCTGGAGGAAGTCCAGCCGCTGACCCTCGAAGAACTCGAAAGCATTCGCCAGGAAGCCTACAACGAAGGCTTCGCCGTGGGCGAGCGCGAAGGTTTCCACAGTACGCAGCTCAAGGTGCGGCAGGAAGCGGAAGTCGCTCTCAGCGCCAAGCTCAAGTCCCTGGAAGTGTTGATGGGCAATCTGTTCGCGCCCATCGCCGAGCAGGACCGGCAGATCGAGCAGAGCCTGGTGGGCCTGGTCGAGCACATGGTCCGCGAGGTCATCCAGCGTGAACTGAAGACCGATTCCAGCCAGATCGAACATGTCCTGCGCGAAGCCCTCAAGCTGTTGCCGCTGGGCGCCGACAATGTGCGCTTGTACATCAACCCCCAGGATTTCGACCAGATCAAGGCTCTGCGCGAGCGCCACGAGGCCAGTTGGCGGATTGTCGAGGACGAGGCCCTGCTGGCCGGTGGCTGCCGGATCGAAACCGAGCACAGCCGGATCGATGCAACCATCGAAACCCGTATCAGCAAGGCCATCGGACAACTGTTCGATCAACTCCACGAGCAATCCCTGCACCCGGCGATGCCAGACATGGCTCTGGAGCTGGAGGAAGCGCTGGCCACGGTTTCCGAAGCGGACCTGTCCGATGCGTCTTGAGCGCACCAGCTTCGGCAAGCGCATGAGCGGCTACGCCGAAGCCATCGACTTGCCTGGGCAGCCGATCCTCGAAGGGCGCCTGTTGCGCATGGTCGGCCTGACCCTCGAAGCCGAGGGCTTGCGCGCCGCCATGGGCGCACGCTGCATGGTGATCAACGACGACAGCTATCACCCGGTGCAGGTCGAGGCCGAGGTGATGGGTTTTTCCGGCGGCAAGGTGTTTCTGATGCCGGTGGGCAGCGTGGCCGGCATAGCACCAGGCGCCAGGGTCGTGCCGTTGGCCGATACCGGGCGCCTGCCGATGGGTATGAGCATGCTCGGGCGGGTGCTTGACGGTGCCGGCCGTGCCCTCGACGGCAAGGGTGGGATGAAGGCCGAGGACTGGGTGCCGATGGACGGTCCGACCATCAACCCGCTCAACCGCAATCCCATCAGCCAGCCGCTGGACGTGGGCATTCGCTGCATCAATGGTTTGTTGACCGTGGGCCGCGGCCAGCGCCTAGGGCTCTTCGCCGGTACCGGCGTGGGCAAGAGTGTGCTGCTGGGCATGATGACCCGCTTCACCGAGGCCGACATTATCGTCGTCGGCCTGATCGGCGAGCGGGGTCGCGAGGTAAAGGAATTCATCGAGCATATCCTCGGTGAAGAAGGTCTCAAGCGTTCGGTGGTGGTGGCGTCGCCGGCGGATGACGCGCCACTGATGCGTTTGCGCGCGGCCATGTACTGCACACGGATTGCCGAGTATTTCCGCGACAAGGGCAAGAACGTCCTGTTGCTCATGGACTCCCTGACCCGTTTCGCCCAGGCTCAGCGGGAAATCGCCCTGGCTATCGGCGAACCGCCGGCAACCAAGGGTTATCCGCCGTCGGTGTTCGCCAAGCTGCCCAAGCTGGTAGAGCGTGCCGGCAACGCCGAGGCCGGCGGTGGCTCGATCACCGCGTTCTACACCGTGCTGTCCGAAGGCGATGACCAGCAGGACCCGATTGCCGACTCGGCGCGGGGCGTGCTCGACGGGCATATCGTCCTGTCCCGGCGCCTGGCCGAGGAAGGCCATTACCCGGCGATCGATATCGAAGCCTCCATCAGCCGGGTCATGCCCGCGGTGGTCAGTCCCGAGCATATGAGTCGCGCCCAGCACTTCAAGCAGCTCTGGTCACGTTATCAGCAGAGCCGCGACCTGATCAGCGTCGGTGCCTATGTGGCTGGCGGCGACCGTGAGACCGACACCGCGATTGCCCTGCAGCCGGCAATGGTGCAGTACCTGCGCCAGGGCTTGAACGACAATATCAGCCTGGGTGAAAGCGGCGCGCATCTGGCGTCGATCTTCGCTCCCGCGGCGGGCGGTTAATCGATCATGGCCCTGAGTCGCGCCGCGCGCCTGGCCCCGGTGGTCGATATGGCCGAAAGTACCGAGCGCACGGCAGTCCAACGCCTTGGTTATTTCCAGGGCCAGGTGCGGGTCGCGCAGAACAAGCTGGAGGATCTCGAGCGTTTTCGCCTCGAATACCAGGAACAGTGGATCCAGCGTGGCAGCCTCGGGGTCTCCGGCCAATGGTTGTTGGGTTACCAGCAGTTTCTCACCCAGCTGGACACGGCGGTTGGCCAACAGCGCCAGAGTCTGGCCTGGCACCAGAACAATCTCGACAAGGCGCGCGAGGCCTGGCAGCAGGCCTATGCCCGGGTCGAAGGCTTGCGCAAACTGGTGCAACGTTATGTCGACGAGGCGCGCCATTTGGAAGACAAGCGTGAACAGAAGTTGCTGGATGAGTTGTCCCAGCGTTTGCCGCGGCAGAGTCCGTATTGATCTGCAGGAATTTTGACGCTCACGGTTGCCCTACCTTCGGCGGGGTGCTAAACCTTGTACACGTCGCCACTGACAAGGAAGCAGTATCATGGCTGTAGTCGCAGTAGTATCGCCCGATGGCGCAAAATTGACGATCTCCATCAAGGGGCGCTTTGATTTTGGTCGGCATCAGGAATTTCGTGAGTCTTATGAGGGGCTTGCCAGGAAACCGTCGTCCATTGTGGTCGATCTGAAGGAAGCGACCTATCTGGACAGTTCGGCGCTGGGCATGTTGCTCTTGTTGCGCGATCACGCCGGTGGTGATCATTCCGATGTACGAGTGATCAACAGCAACTCGGATGTGCGCAAGATTCTCGCCATCTCCAATTTCGACAAACTCTTCGACATCGGCTGACCTCCATGCAGTCGGGAGCGGAGTCGCTGACGGTACTGATCGCCGAAGATGGCGCGGCTGATCGGTTGTTGCTTTCGAGTATTGTCCGGCGCCAGGGTCATGGGGTGCTGACCGCCAGCAACGGCGCGGAGGCCGTGGCCTTGTTCGAGGCCCAGCGGCCACAGCTGGTGCTGATGGATGCGATGATGCCGGTGATGGACGGTTTCGAGGCGGCGCGGCGGATCAAGGTGCTGGCCGGCGAGTCGCTGGTGCCGATCATCTTCCTGACCTCCATGACCGAAGTCGATGGACTGGTGCGTTGCCTGGAAGCCGGCGGCGACGATTTTCTCGCGAAACCCTACAACCAGGTCATTCTCGGCGCCAAGATCAAGGCCATGGACCGCCTCAGGCGCCTGCAGGACACCGTCCTGCAACAGCGCGACCTGATTGCCCGGCACCATGACTACCTGCTCAACGAGCAGCGGGTGGCCAAGGCTGTGTTCGACAAGGTGGCCCACGCCGGCTGCCTTAGCTCGCCGAATATCCGCTACCTGCAATCACCCTATGCGCTATTCAACGGCGACCTGTTGCTGGCGGCCTATACGCCGGCCGGCGACATGCATGTGCTGCTCGGTGACTTCACCGGCCATGGCCTGCCGGCGGCGGTCGGGGCGATGCCGCTGGCGGAAGTGTTCTACGGCATGACCGCCAAGGGTTATGGCCTGCCGGAAACCCTGCGGGAGATGAATGCCAAGCTCAAGCGCATCCTGCCGGTGGACATGTTCTGTTGCGCCACCTTTGTCTGCCTGAGTCCGCAGCGCCAAGTGGTGGAAGTGTGGAATGGCGGCATGCCGGACGGCTACCTGCACCGGCTCGCCACGGGGGAGCGCCAGCCGCTGGTGGCCCGGCACCTGCCGCTGGGGGTGCTGGGAGCCGAGTTGTTCGACCACCGCACCGATGTCTACCCCATGGCCCACGGTGACCGGGTGTTCCTGCTCTCCGACGGGGTGATCGATACCTGTAACAGCGACGAGCAGTTATTTGGCGTGGAGCGTCTGCACGAGGTCTTCGCGGCCAATCGGCAGCCGGATCGCCTGTTCGAGGATATCCAGGAGGCCTTGCACCGCTTTCGCGGCGAGGCTCGCGACGATGTCAGCATGGTCCAGGTCAGCCTGCCGGCACCGACGCGGCAGTTGCCGAACGCCATGGTCTACTCCGACAGCGGTGAGTCCTGCCCGCTGGACTGGTCGGTGAGCTTCGAGTTCCGCGCGGCCAGCCTCAAGCGCTTCAATCCATTACCCTACATGCTGCAACTGCTGATGGAAGTGCATGGCTTGCGTACGCAGAGCGGCGCGCTCTACAGCGTGCTCGCCGAGCTCTACTCCAACGCCCTGGAACATGGTGTGCTCGGCCTGGATTCGAGCCTCAAGCGCGATGTGAAGGGATTTGCGCAATACTATGAACAGCGCAATCGGCGTCTGCTCGAGCTGGAGGAAGGCTTTGTGCGGGTGCGCCTGCAAGTGATCCCCCTGGGGGCGGGCGGGCGGTTGAGCGTACAGGTCGATGACAGTGGCAATGGTTTTGACGTGGCGAAGGTGATGGAGCGTCCCGTGGCGGTCGACCGGCTGTCCGGGCGTGGTGTCGGGCTGGTGCGCCAGCTCGGTCGCAATGCCTGCTGGTCGGACAATGGGCGCAGTGCCCACGTGGAGTTTTCGTGGGAGGCTCAGGCATAATTCGCAGGTCAGGAGCAGGGAGCGATCAAGTGGACAACGATATGGAGCATCTGGACCGTGATGCACTCAGTGCATTGCAGGACATCATGGAGGATGAGTATCCGCTGTTGCTGGATACCTTTCTCGACGATTCGAGAAAACGTCTGGGGCAGTTGCACCAGGCGAGCAATGCCGTGGACCTCGGAGCGGCGGCCCACAGTTTCAAGGGCAGCAGCAGCAACATGGGCGCGCTGCGCCTGGCCGAGCTTTGTCGTCAACTGGAACAGCTTGCCGGGCAATTGCCGCTGGTGGGTGTCGAAGAACTGATCCACCAGATCGACCATGAATATGAGTTGGTGCGCCGTTATTACGAAACCGAGCGCGAGCGCTTTCCGGTCCGGCCTTAGCCGCATGGGCCCGGTGCCTGGATGGGTTGCATCTGACCCGTCCGGGCAATGTGGCCCGAACCTTGCTATTGCTCCTTGCACTGTACTTACGACCCCTGTGCAGCGGAGACCGTATAATGTCACTCGTCCCTAATTCGCTCCTCCAGGCCAATGCTGCCGTCAAGCCGCAGGCAGACCCTGTCATGCCTGCGCCGACCGCTTTCGCGCCGCCCAAGGACAATGCTTTCAGCTTTGCGCAGGTCTACCAGAGCACCCAGAGCAATCCGGTCAAGGTCGCCTTCAATCCGCTCAAGTCGACGGCGGACAAGGCCCCTGTGCAGCCGTCGAAGCCGGACGCGCCGGCCAGTAACGCCAACAACCAGGATGCCGCCGCGCAGTCGCCGGTTGCCGGTAGCGGCAAATCCTTGCCTGCCGACAAATCCACCAAGGTAGATGGCAAGACGGCGTCCGCCGATGACAAGGGCGCTTCTGACAAGACCGCGACCGCGACCGACGGCACGACGGCCTCGACCGATACCTCGAAGTCCGATGACAAGACCGCTTCCAGCGCTGACGCCAGCACCACGACCGATACTCCGGTCGCCGTGGCGACGCCGGACCCGAGCCTGGACCCGGCGCTGCTCCAGGCTGCCGCGACCCCGCCGACTCCGGCTCCCGCCGCGGCGGCAGCGGTCGATCCGGCAGTGGTCCAGGCGCCGTTGGCGGCAGCGGTCAGCGCCGCGACCGCACCGGCTAACGCGAAGGCCTCGACCGCGGGCGATGATTTCGATCCGGCCGCGGACCCGCTGGACAATCTGCCAGCGGTACGCCTGGCCATGGAGCAGGGCGGTCACGTCTCGAGCGGCAGCCAGACAGCGGCGAAGTCCAGCGACAACAGCAACAGCAACACCAACGCCACTGATTCGACGCTGGCGCAGAACCAGGCCAATAACGTCGTGACGATGCTGGATCAGAAGAGCGATCCCGGCAGCAGCGACCAGGGGGGCGACAAATCCTTCAAGACCCTGATCGATGACGGTCTCAAGGATATCAAGAGCGCTTCCAGCGATACCCGGGTCGATGACTTCGCCAATCGTCTGGCGGCCCTGACCCAGGCGCCCACGCCCAAGAGCGCGAATGCGCTGCCGGTCAACCAGCCGTTGGCGATGCACCAGAGCGGCTGGAGCGAGGAAGTGGTCAATCGGGTCATGTACCTTTCCAGCGCCAACCTCAAGTCGGCGGAAATCCAGTTGCAACCCGCCGAGCTCGGGCGCCTGGATATCAAGGTGAACATGTCGGCCGACCAGCCGACGCAGATCAGTTTCATCAGTGCCCACGCCGGGGTACGCGATGCGCTCGAAGGCAACATGCCGCGTCTGCGCGACATGTTGCAGCAGCAAGGCCTGGGGCAGGCCGATGTCAGCGTTTCCGACCAGGCTCGTGGTTGGGCCGGCCAGGGCCAGGGTGCGCAGCAGCAACAGCAGCAGGCGCACAAAGGTAGCGGCAGTGGCGGTAGCCTCGGTGGCGACAGCCAGGATGACCTGTCGATTGCCGCGGCCAGCGAGGCGGCGGCGGTCAGTTCCAGCGTGGTGGTGGGCTCCAGCGCGGTCGACTACTACGCCTGATCCCAGACGCACTGTAGATCGGTCTTGGCCCTTGACGCGCCATTGCGTTCAGCGTGGTCACTGTGGGAACCGGCTTGCCGGCGATGAGGCCCTTGAGCCTTGCGGCGTTCATCCTGGCGCCATCGCCGGCAAGCTGGCTCCCACAGGTTCCCTGGTATTTCAAAGACTGTATTTCCCTTATGTCCAATCTGGCATAACACTTGCTCCAGCCTTGCCGTGCGACTATGAAAAATCGAATAGTGACGGATTATTGGCATGGCGAAGAGCGAAGCAGCGGTAAAAGAACCCGGCAGTAAAAGCAAACTCAAGCTGATCATCGTCATTGTGCTGGGCGTGCTGCTGGCCATCGGCTTGTCGGTGGGCGCGACCTGGTACTTCATGCACAGTGCCCAGAGCAAACCGGCTCCGGCACCGGTCGAAGCCGCCACCAGCGGCAAGCAGCCGGCGATCTTCGAGCCCATGGCCCCGGCCTTTGTCACCAACTTCAAGGACGCCAGCGGCCGCCAGCGCTATATGCAGGTGAGCATCACCTTGCTGGCGCGTAACCAGGCTGACCTGGAGGCCCTCAAGGTGCACATGCCGGTGATCCGCAACAACCTGGTGATGCTGTTTTCCGGACAGACCTACGAAACTCTCGCGACCCCGGTCGGCCAGGAACTGCTGCGCCAGAAAGCCACTGCCAGCGTGCAGGAAGTGGCACAGAAGGAAGTCGGCAAAGTGGTGGTCGAACAGCTGCTCTTCACTAACTACGTATTGCAGTAGGATCACGACATGGCCGTGCAGGATCTGCTGTCCCAGGATGAGATCGACGCCCTCTTGCATGGCGTCGATGACGGTCTGGTGCAGACCGAAACCGCTGCCGAGCCTGGCAGTGTCAAAAGCTACGACCTGACCAGCCAGGATCGCATCGTCCGCGGACGCATGCCGACCCTGGAGATGATCAACGAACGTTTCGCCCGCTACACCCGTATCAGCATGTTCAACATGCTGCGCCGTTCCGCCGATGTGGCGGTCGGTGGCGTGCAGGTGATGAAATTCGGCGAATACGTGCACTCGCTCTATGTTCCCACCAGCCTCAACCTGGTGAAGATCAAACCGCTGCGCGGCACCGCCCTGTTCATCCTCGACGCCAAGCTGGTGTTCAAGCTGGTGGACAACTTTTTCGGTGGCGATGGCCGCCACGCCAAGATCGAAGGTCGTGAATTCACTCCCACCGAACTGCGGGTGGTGCGCATGGTGCTGGAGCAGGCGTTCATCGACCTCAAGGAAGCCTGGCAGGCGATCATGGAAGTCAATTTCGAGTACATCAACTCGGAAGTGAACCCGGCCATGGCCAACATCGTCGGGCCCAGCGAGGCGGTGGTGGTGTCGACCTTCCATATCGAACTCGACGGTGGTGGCGGCGACCTGCACGTGACCATGCCGTACTCGATGATCGAGCCGGTGCGGGAAATGCTCGACGCCGGTTTCCAGTCGGACCTGGACGATCAGGACGAACGCTGGGTCAAGGCCTTGCGCGAGGACGTCCTCGACGTGGCCGTGCCGCTCAGTGCCACGGTCGCCCGTCGCCAGTTGCGCCTGCGGGACATCCTGCACATGCAGCCGGGCGATGTGATTCCGGTGGAGCTGCCGGATGAGATGGTGATGCGCGCCAACGGCGTGCCATCGTTCAAGGTCAAGCTGGGTTCCCACAAGGGCAATCTGGCACTGCAAGTGATTGAGGCGATCGGGCGCCGCTAGGGTGCCGATCAGGAATGCGCTGTGTTAACTGAATTTCTGCTTGCCGAGGACAACTGATGGCTAATGATAACGATATGACTTCCGCCGACGACCAGGCCCTCGCCGATGAGTGGGCGGCCGCGCTGGAAGAAACCGGCGATGCCGGCCAGTCCGATATCGATGCCTTGCTGGCGGCTGACTCCGGCAATTCGTCGAGCGGAAGCCGCCTGCCGATGGAAGAGTTCGGCAGTGTGCCGAAGAACAACGAGCCGGTGACTCTCGACGGCCCGAACCTGGAAGTGATCCTGGATATTCCGGTGTCGATCTCCATGGAAGTCGGCAGTACCGATATCAACATCCGTAACCTGCTGCAATTGAACCAGGGGTCGGTGATCGAGCTCGATCGCCTGGCCGGCGAGCCGTTGGACGTGCTGGTCAACGGCACGCTGATCGCCCACGGCGAGGTGGTGGTGGTCAACGAGAAGTTCGGTATCCGTCTGACCGACGTGATCAGCCCGAGCGAACGCATCAAGAAGTTGCGCTGAATGAGCAGGCTTCTCGGCCTCTTGCTGCTGTCGCCGCTCAGTGCCTGGGCGGCCGAGCCGCTGGCCACGGCGGCGGCCGCGCCGAGCGCACCGGGCAGCATGGCCGGGCAGTTGACGCAACTGGTGCTCGGCCTGCTGCTGGTGCTGGGGATCATCTTTGTCCTCGCCTGGTTGTTGCGCCGGGTGCAACAAGTGGGGCCGGGGGCCAAGGGGCGGCAGGTCATCGAACTGATCGGCTCGCGCGCCCTCGGCCCGCGTGATCGCCTGGTGCTGGTGCAGGTCGGCAATGAGCAGATCCTGCTCGGGCTGACGCCGGGCACCATCACCCCGCTGCATGTGCTCAAGGAACCGGTCCAGGTGCCGAGCGGCGAGCAGGCCACACCTGAGTTCGCTCAACGCCTGATGGAATTGCTGGGTAAGGATAAGAAGTGATGGGCGCTTTGCGGTTTGTCTTGACGTTGGCCTTGCTGCTGGCGGCGCCTCTGGCGCTGGCGGCCGATCCATTGTCGATCCCGGCGATCACCCTCGGCACCGGGGCCAACGGCCAGCAGGAATATTCGGTCAACCTGCAAATCCTACTGATCATGACGGCGCTGAGTTTTATCCCGGCGTTCGTCATGCTGATGACCAGCTTCACCCGGATCATCATTGTGTTCTCGATCCTGCGCCAGGCCCTGGGCCTGCAATCGACCCCCTCGAATCAGATTCTCACCGGCATGGCGCTGTTCCTGACCATGTTCATCATGGCGCCGGTCTACGACAAGGTGAACCATGATGCCCTGCAGCCCTACCTGGCCGACAAAATGTCAGCCCAGGATGCGGTGCTCAAGGCCGAGGGGCCGATCAAGGACTTCATGCTGGCGCAGACCCGCAGCAGCGACCTGGAACTGTTCATGCGCTTGTCCAAGCGCACCGACATCGCCACGCCCGACCAGGCGCCGCTGACCATTATCGTGCCGGCCTTCGTGACGTCGGAATTGAAGACCGCGTTCCAGATCGGCTTTATGATCTTCATTCCCTTCCTGATTATCGACCTGGTGGTGGCCAGTGTGCTGATGGCCATGGGGATGATGATGCTGTCGCCGCTGATTATCTCCCTGCCGTTCAAGATCATGTTGTTTGTGCTGGTCGATGGCTGGGCATTGATCATCGGCACCCTGGCCAGCAGTTTTGGCGGTGTCTAGAGCGAGTGATGTGCAATGACTCCTGAAGTCGCAGTCGACATATTCCGTGATGCCCTCTGGCTGACCACCTTGATGGTTGCTGTGCTGGTGATCCCGAGCCTGGTTGTGGGCTTGATTGTGGCGATCTTCCAGGCGGCCACCCAGATCAACGAACAGACCCTGAGCTTCCTGCCGCGCATGCTGGTGATGCTGGTCACCCTGATCGTCGCCGGGCCTTGGCTGGTGCAGAAGTTCATGGAGTACATCCTGTCGCTGTACGGCAGCATTCCGCAGGTCATCGGCTGATATGTCGCTGCTCGCGCTGACCGATACGCAGATCAGCAGCTGGGTCGCCAGCTTCATGCTGCCGGCGTTCCGGGTCGGCGCGGTGATCATGACCATGCCGATTTTCGGAACCACCCTGTTGCCGCGACGGATCCGGATGTATTTCATCCTGGCAATCACGGTGGTCATCACCCCTGGCCTGCCGCCGATGCCCGAGGTGCATCCGCTGGACCTGAGCGGGCTGCTGCTGATCGCCGAGCAGATCATCTTCGGTGCCTTGCTCGGTTTGTCCCTGCAATTGTTTTTCCAGGCCTTCGTGGTGGCCGGGCAGATTATCGCGATCCAGATGGGCATGGGGTTCGCCTCCATGGTCGACCCGGTCAACGGGGTCTCGGCGGCGGTGATCGGGCAGTTCTTCACCATGCTGGTGACGCTGATGTTCCTGGCCATGAACGGTCACCTGGTGGTCATCGAAGTACTGACCGAGAGTTTCACTACCTTTCCAGTGGGCAGCGGGCTGTCGACCACGGACTTCTGGGTGCTCTCCGGCAAGCTCGGCTGGGTGCTCGGAGCGGCGTTGGTGTTGGTGCTACCGGCGATCACCGCGTTGCTGGTGGTGAATATCGCGTTCGGTATCATGACCCGCGCCGCGCCGCAGCTGAACATCTTCTCCATTGGTTTTCCGCTGATCCTGGTGCTGGGGATGCTGATCCTCTGGATCAGCCTGGGCGACATTCTCAACCAGTATCAACCGCTGGCCGTCGAGTCCCTGCAATTTTTACGCGAACTGGCACGGGTGCATTGAGCCATGGCAGAGAGTGAGAGTGGCCAGGACAAGACAGAAGACCCCACGGACAAAAAGAAAAGAGATGCCCGGGAGAAGGGTGAGGTTGCCCGTTCCAAGGAGCTCAACACCTTTGCCGTGATGATGGCCGGTGCCGGTGCGTTGCTGGTGTTCGGCGGCACCCTGGCCCAGGATCTGGCCGAGTTGATGCGCATGAACTTCACCCTGAGCCGGGAAGTCGTGCTCGACCAACGCTACATGGGGATTTTTCTCCTGCGCTCCGGGGAAATTGCGATCTGGGCCGTGCAGCCGATCCTGCTGACGGCGCTGGCCGCCGCCCTGATCGGGCCGATCTCGCTCGGGGGGTGGTTGTTCTCGCCCGGCAGCATGGCGCCGAAGTTCAGTCGGATGAATCCCTTCCCGGGGATCAAGCGGATGTTCTCGGCCAAGTCGGTGATGGAGCTGCTCAAGGCGGTCGGCAAGTTCACCATCATTCTGTTCGTGGGGCTGTCGGTGCTGTCTTCGGATATCGACGATCTGGTGCGGATCGCCCATGAGCCGCTGGAGTCGGCGATCATCCACAGTCTGCAGCTGGTGGGCTGGAGTACCTTGTGGATGTCCCTGGGGCTGTTGATCATTGCCGCGGTGGATGTGCCGGTGCAGCTCTATACAGCCCACCAGCGCTTGCTGATGACCAAGCAGGAAATACGTGACGAGCACAAGGATCAGGAGGGGCGGCCGGAGGTCAAGCAGCGGATTCGCCAGTTGCAGCGCGAAATGTCCCAGCGGCGAATGATGGCGGCGATTCCCGAAGCGGACGTGATCATCACCAACCCGACCCACTATGCCGTGGCGCTCAAATATGACGCGGAGAAGGGCGGGGCGCCGGTGTTGCTGGCCAAGGGCAGCGACTTCCTGGCCTTGAAGATCCGTGAGATTGCCGTCGAGCACGACATCCTGCTGCTCGAATCGCCGGCCCTGGCGCGTTCGATCTACTACTCCACCGAGTTGGATCAGGAGATTCCGGCGGGCTTGTACCTGGCGGTGGCGCAGGTGTTGGCGTATGTCTTCCAGATCCGCCAGTACCGCGCCGGCAAGGGCAAGCGCCCCGATCCTCTGAAGGGCGACCTGCCGATTCCGCCGGATCTGCGCCGCGATACCTGATCAGTGCTCCTTTGGCGCTACTCCGTATAAATACGACTTTTGCGTGCGCCATCACCTATCCATTTAAACCTCGTCGACAGAGTTGGAAGGCTTCTTGCAGAGGCAGGCCTATGGCGCCCGTGGCGTCAAAAGTTTGCTTCAAGGTGACGAGGAATACCGGTGGATCGCTCTCAACTTCTCAACTCGGCGCGCAGCAACCTGAGCAGCCTCGGCCGGGGCAACCTGGGTGTGCCGGTGCTGCTGTTGGTCATGCTGGCGATGATGATGTTGCCAGTGCCAGCGTTCCTGCTGGATGTGTTCTTCACCTTCAACATCGCCTTGTCGATCGTGGTTCTGCTGGTCTGCGTCTATGCCCTGCGGCCGCTGGACTTTGCGGTGTTCCCGACCATCCTGCTGATCGCCACGCTGTTGCGTCTGGCATTGAACGTGGCCTCGACCCGGGTGGTCATGCTCCACGGCCAGGAAGGCCACGCCGCGGCCGGTAAGGTGATCCAGGCCTTCGGTGAGGTGGTGATCGGCGGCAACTACGTGGTCGGTATCGTCGTCTTCGCGATCTTGATGATCATCAACTTTGTCGTGGTCACCAAGGGTGCCGGACGGATTTCCGAGGTGAGCGCGCGTTTCACCCTCGATGCGATGCCCGGCAAGCAGATGGCGATCGACGCCGACCTCAACGCCGGCCTGATCGATCAGCCACAGGCCAAGCTGCGGCGCCTGGAAGTCGCTCAGGAAGCCGAGTTCTACGGTTCGATGGACGGTGCCAGTAAATTCGTCCGCGGTGACGCCGTCGCCGGCCTGCTGATTCTGTTCATCAACCTGATCGGCGGCATGGCGGTCGGGATCTTCCAGCACCACATGAGCTTTGCCGACGCCGGCAAGGTCTACGCCTTGCTGACCATCGGTGACGGTTTGGTGGCGCAATTGCCATCACTGTTGTTATCCACAGCCGCGGCGATCATGGTGACCCGGGCTTCCGGTTCGGAAGACATGGGCAAGCAGATCAGCCGGCAGATGTTCGCCTCGCCCAAGGCCCTGGGAGTCGCCGCCGGCCTGATGGCGGTGATGGGCCTGGTGCCGGGCATGCCGCACTTTTCCTTTATCAGCCTGGCGGCCGTGGCCGGCGGCATGGCTTATATGCTCTGGAAAAAACAGAATGTCGCCAAGGTCCAGGCCCTGGCCGAAGTCCAGCGCCAGCAGGACCTGCTGCCATCGCCGGCACGGACCATGGAAACCAAGGAGCTGGGCTGGGACGACGTCAGTCCCATCGACATGATCGGCCTGGAAGTCGGTTATCGCCTGATTCCACTGGTGGACCGCAACCAGGGCGGGCAATTGTTGGCGCGGATCAAGGGGGTGCGCAAGAAGCTCTCCCAGGACCTGGGCTTTCTGATGCCCACTGTGCATATTCGTGACAACCTTGACCTGGCACCCAGTGCCTACCGCCTGACCCTGATGGGGGTGACCCTGGCTGAGGCCGAGATTTACCCGGATCGCGAGCTGGCGATCAATCCGGGCCAGGTCTACGGCCCGCTCAACGGGATTACCGCCAAGGACCCGGCCTTTGGTCTGGAGGCGGTCTGGATCGAGGTCAGTCAGCGTTCCCAGGCGCAGTCCCTGGGGTACACCGTGGTCGACGCCAGCACCGTGGTGGCGACGCACCTCAACCAGATCCTCTACAAGCACTCCAGCGAGCTGATCGGCCACGAGGAAGTCCAGCAACTCATGCAATTGCTGGCCAAGGGCTCGCCGAAGCTGGCCGAAGAGCTGGTGCCGGGGATCATTTCCCTGTCGCATCTGCTCAAGGTGCTGCAGGCCTTGCTCGCCGAACACGTGCCGGTCCGCGACATCCGCAGCATTGCCGAAGCGATCGCCAACAATGCCTCCAAGAGTCAAGATACTGCCGCTATGGTTGCCGCGGTTCGCGTCGGATTGTCCCGTGCAATCGTCCAAAGCATTGTGGGGCTTGAGTCCGAGCTGCCTGTGATCACCTTGGAGCCCAGGTTGGAACAGATATTGCTCAATAGTCTGCAGAAGGCCGGACAAGGCTCGGAAGAAGGCGTTCTTCTGGAACCGAGCATGGCCGAGAAACTCCAGCGTTCGCTGATCGACGCCGCCCAGCGCCAGGAAATGCAAGGGCAGCCGGTGATCCTGCTGGTAGCTGGACCGGTTCGCGCGATGCTTTCGCGGTTTGGACGACTGGCGGTGCCAAGTTTGCATGTCTTGGCCTACCAGGAAATTCCGGACAACAAGCAAGTGACCATCGTTGCGACAGTAGGGCCCAACGGCTGAGGTAGTGGGTTATGCAAGTTAAGCGTTTTTTCGCCGCCGATATGCGTCAGGCCATGAAGCTCGTGCGTGATGAGCTGGGCTCGGACGCGGCCATTATCGGCAACCGCCGGATTGCGGGCGGTGTCGAGCTGACGGCTGCCCTGGACTACAAGCTCTCGGCGCTGTCGCCGCGGGTGCCGAACATGGAGCTCGAAGACGAGCTGCGCAAGACCCAGTCGCGTATCGTCACCGCCCAGGCCGAACTGAGCTTGCGCAGTGACGGCGATACCGACAACGCAACCAATCGCCAACTGTTCGCCGGCCTGCCGCTGACCGCCGCCGAGCCGCTGATCGAACCGACTTTCGACGAGCCGCGGCGCCCGGCGCCAGCGCCTGTGGTGCACGCCCCGGCGGTGGACCAGCGGGTGTTCGACTCGATGCGTTCGGAACTCAACGGCCTGCGTGAGCTGCTGGAAGTCCAGCTGGGCTCCCTGGCCTGGAACCAGTTGCAAGGCCGTCAGCCGCAGCAGGCCAACCTCTGGCGCCGTCTGCAGCGCATCGGCCTGTCCGGGCCGCTGTCGCGCGACCTGCTGGAACTGGTTACCGGGATCGACGAGCCACGCCAGGCCTGGCGCATGCTGCTGGCGCACCTGGCGCGGATGATTGTCACACCCGAGATCGAGCCACTGGAAGAGGGCGGTGTGATTGCCATGGTCGGTCCTGCCGGCATGGGCAAGACCACCACGCTGGCCAAGCTGGCGGCGCGCTACGTGCTCAAGTACGGCGCGCAGAACATCGCGCTGGTGAGCATGGACAGCTTCCGCATCGGTGCCCAGGAGCAGCTCAAGACCCTGGGGCGGATCCTCAATGTCTCGGTGACCCATGTCGACCCGGGCCAGTCCCTGGCCCAGGCCCTCGATCCGCTGCTGCGCAAACGCGTGGTGCTGATCGATACCGCCGGCCTGCAGGCCAGCGACCCGGCGTTGCGCATGCAACTGGAAAGCCTGGCCGGACGCGGGATCAAGGCGAAGAATTATCTGGTCCTGGCTACCACCAGCCAGAAACAGGTGCTGACGGCCGCCTACCACAGCTATAAACGCTGCGGGCTGGCCGGTTGCATCCTGACTAAACTGGATGAAACGGCGAGCCTCGGCGAAGTGCTGAGCCTGGCTATCAGTCACGAACTGCCCGTGGCCTATCTGACCGACGGGCCGCGTATTCCGGATGATCTGCACCTGCCACGCCGGCATCAACTGGTGTCCAGGGCGGTCAGTGTGCAAATGCAGGAAGAACCCAGCGAGGAAGCCATGGCCGATATGTTCGCTGATATCTACCACAGCCCGTCGAAGCGGGTGGGCTGAGATGAGTATTCAGACGTTGCAAATTACCTACATCGATGGTCTGCCACGCATTGTTCCGACAAGTGAACGCGCAGCCACTTATGTGGCCTTCCGTCTAAGCAAGACAAGGTAAGAAGAGAACATGGGCAGCATGCATCCCGTACAGGTGATCGCGGTGACCGGCGGCAAAGGTGGCGTCGGGAAGACCAACGTGTCAGTGAATTTGTCCCTGGCGCTGGCTGAGCTTGGCCGGCGCGTCATGCTGCTGGATGCGGATCTGGGGCTGGCGAATGTCGACGTCCTGCTCGGCCTGACCCCCAAACGCACCCTGGCCGACGTGGTCGAGGGCCGCTGCGAACTGCGCGACGTACTGTTGCAAGGTCCGGGCGGGATTCGCATCGTGCCGGCGGCCTCGGGGACCCAGAGCATGGTGCACCTGAGCCCGGCGCAGCATGCCGGCCTGATCCAGGCATTCAGCGATATCGGCGACAACCTCGATGTGCTGGTGATCGACACGGCCGCGGGTATTGGCGAGTCGGTGGTCAGCTTCGTCCGCGCGGCCCAGGAAGTGTTGCTGGTGGTCTGCGACGAGCCGACCTCGATCACCGACGCCTACGCCTTGATCAAACTGCTCAACCGCGACTACGGCATGAACCGCTTCCGCGTACTGGCCAACATGGCCCAGAGCCCGCAGGAAGGCCGCAACCTGTTCGCCAAGTTGACCAAGGTCACGGATCGTTTCCTGGATGTGGCCCTACAATACGTCGGCGCCGTTCCTTATGACGAGTGTGTACGCAAGGCCGTGCAAAAGCAGCGCGCGGTCTATGAGGCATTTCCCCGTTCGAAATGCGCCTTGGCGTTCAAGGCAATCGCGCAGAAGGTCGACACCTGGCCGCTCCCTGCCAATCCTCGGGGGCACCTGGAGTTTTTCGTCGAGCGTCTGGTGCATCAAACGAGTGCGGGACCGGTTCTATGACTGCCAGTGGCTATCGCATGTATTCCAAGTCGTCACGTGACAGCCAGTATGAACTGATCGAGCGTTACGCACCTTTGGTCAAACGTATTGCCTATCACCTGCTGGCGCGACTGCCGGCCAGCGTTCAGGTCGAGGATCTGATCCAGGCCGGGATGATCGGTCTGCTGGAGGTCTCGACCAAGTACGACGCGAGCAAAGGTGCCAGTTTCGAGACCTATGCCGGCATCCGTATCCGCGGCGCGATGCTTGATGAAGTGCGCAAGGGTGACTGGGCACCGCGTTCGGTGCACCGCAATACACGCATGGTCAGTGACGCAATTCGTGCAATTGAAGCAAAAACCGGCCGTGACGCTAAAGATCACGAGGTTGCAGCCGAACTCCAATTGAGTCTCGACGATTATTACGGGATTTTGAACGATACCTTGGGCAGTCGCCTGTTCAGTTTCGACGACCTGTTGCAGGACGGCGAACATGAAGGGCTGCACGAGGACGGCGCGAGTGCTCATCTCGAACCGTCGCGCGATCTGGAAGATGAACGCTTCCAGGCGGCGCTGGCGGATGCGATTGCCAATTTGCCGGAGCGTGAGCGACTGGTGTTGGCGCTGTACTACGACGAAGAGCTGAACCTCAAGGAAATTGGTGAGGTGCTGGGGGTCAGCGAATCGCGAGTCAGCCAGTTACACAGCCAGTGCGCGGCCCGCTTGCGGGGGCGTTTGGGGGAGTGGCGAGCGCGTTGAAGGCAGTGCGGGAACACTGCGAACGAGACCGACATGGCGTTTGACGCCCTGTGGGAGACTCGGCCGGATGAGGTTTCCATGCAGTCGTTGAGTGCTGTGCCGAATTGATTGAACAGCGCGTCCAGGTGCTGAACGCGTTTAAGACTGCTTGGAGGTCGAATTGGACAAGAACATGAAAATCCTCATCGTTGACGATTTTTCAACGATGCGGCGGATCATCAAGAACCTGTTGCGTGACCTCGGGTTCACCAACACGGTTGAGGCGGACGACGGTACTACCGCGATTCCCGTCCTCAACAGCGGTAGCATCGACTTTCTGGTCACTGACTGGAACATGCCCGGCATGACCGGCATCGATCTGCTGCGCCACGTGCGTGCCGATGAAAAGCTCAAGCACCTGCCGGTGTTGATGGTCACGGCCGAAGCCAAGCGCGAGCAGATCATCGAAGCTGCCCAGGCCGGTGTAAACGGCTATGTGGTCAAACCATTCACGGCCCAGGCGTTGAAAGAGAAGATCGAGAAAATCTTCGAACGCATCGGCTGATGAAGTCCACCACGGGGGCGCTATGGAGCACAACGAATCTTCACTGGGTGATTTTGAACTAACCCTGAAAAAACATGCCCGCGAACTGGTCGACAGCCTTGAAAAAGGTCGATTTGGCGACGCGGTGCAAATGATCCATGAGCTGAATCAGACCCGTGACCGTGGCCTGTACCTGGAAGTCGGCAAGCTCACCCGCGAATTGCACAGCGCTATTGTCAACTTCCAGATCGACCCGCATATGCCGCAGGCCGAGGAAGTCTCGCAGATCACCGACGCCACCGAGCGCCTGTCCTATGTGGTCAGGCTGACGGAAGCCGCGGCCAACCGCACCATGGACCTGGTGGAGAGTGCGACCCCGAGGGTCACTGGCCTGAACGTGGAGGCCAAGGCCTTGGGCGCTGACTGGAGCCGTTTCATGCGGCGCGAAGTCGGTGCCCAGGAGTTTCGCGAGTTGGCGCGGCGGGTCGAGACGTTCCTGTCCCGCAGCGAGCAGGAAACCCGCGCGGTGTCGAGCGAGCTGAACGATATTCTGCTGGCCCAGGATTACCAGGACCTTACCGGTCAGGTGATCAAGCGCGTGACCCAAATGGTCACCGAAGTGGAAAGCAACCTGCTCAAACTGGTGCTGATGGCCAGCCAGGTCGACCGTTTTGCCGGTATCGAGCATGATCACGATGCCATCCTTGCCGAAAAAGATCCGCAAAATGAGTTGGCCAAGGGTGTAGGTCCGCAGATTCATGCCGATAAACGTGAAGACGTTATGTCCGGTCAGGACGATGTCGACGATTTGCTTTCCAGTCTTGGATTCTAGGAGCACCCAAACACATGAGCTTCGGCGCCGATGAAGAGATCCTTCAGGATTTTCTGGTTGAGGCCGGCGAGATTCTGGAGCAACTGTCCGAACAACTGGTCGAGCTGGAAAGCCGGCCTGATGATGCGGACCTGCTCAATGCAATCTTTCGCGGTTTTCACACTGTAAAAGGGGGCGCCGGCTTCCTCCAGCTCAACGAGCTGGTGGAGTGCTGTCACATCGCCGAGAACGTGTTCGACATCCTGCGCAAGGGTGAGCGACGTGTCGACTCGGAGCTGATGGACGTGGTCCTGGAAGCGCTGGATGCGGTGAACGGCATGTTCAGCGAAGTGCGCGAACGTGGCCCGATCACTGCGGCAACCCCGGAACTGCTGGCGGCCTTGGCGCGTCTGGCGGAACCGGCGGCTGCCGAAGTCGTGGCCGCGCCGGTGGCCGAGGCCGTGGTGCCTGAAGCGGTCGCTGAAAGCGAGTCTGGTGACATCACCGACAATGAATTCGAATTGCTGCTCGACTCCCTGAACAGCGTCAAGGCCGCAGCCGAGGCACCAAAAGCCATGGCCGTGGGGGCGGCGCCGGGCGAGGCTGGCGGCGATGAAATCACTGATGCCGAGTTCGAATCGCTGCTCGACCAGTTGCACGGCAAGGGCCAGTTCGCCCCGGATGCGGTCGCGGCACCGACTTCGCCGGCAGCCCCAGCTGCCGCCAGCGGTGCGCCGGAAAGTACCGATATTACCGACGACGAATTCGAAGCTTTGCTGGACCAGTTGCATGGCAAGGGGTCGTTCAAGGTCGAAGCGCTCGATACCACCGCGGCTTCGGCCCAGGCGGCTGAAAGTACAGGCGCCGCCAGCGGTGACCTGATCACCGACCAGGAATTCGAATCGCTGCTCGACGAGTTGCATGGCAAGGGCAAATTCACCGAAGTGGCCGCGACCACGGCGGTGGCTACGCCGGTGGCGGCCAAACCGGCCGCTGCTGCCGCGCCTGCCGCCAAGGCACCTGCTCCGGCAGCGGCGACGCCAGCCCCGGCCAAGGCCGCGCCGGCACCGGCTGCTGCACCGGCTCCGGCCCGCGCGCCGGCACCTGCCGCCGCCGCTGGTGACAAGCCGGCCGCCAGCGAAGCGGAAACCACCGTGCGGGTCGATACCGCGCGTCTGGACGAGATCATGAACATGGTCGGCGAACTGGTGCTGGTGCGTAACCGCCTGGTGCGCCTGGGCTTGAACAGTGGCGATGAGGCCATGTCCAAGGCCGTGTCCAACCTCGACGTGGTGACCGCCGACCTGCAGACCGCGGTGATGAAAACCCGCATGCAGCCGATCAAGAAAGTTTTCGGCCGCTTCCCGCGCCTGGTTCGCGACCTGGCCCGGCAGTTGAAGAAAGAGATCAACCTGGAGCTGGTGGGCGAAGAGACCGACCTCGACAAGAACCTGGTGGAGGCCCTGGCCGACCCGCTGGTCCACTTGGTGCGCAACTCGGTCGACCACGGTATCGAAGAACCGGCCGACCGCGAGGCCATGGGCAAGTCCCGCAGCGGTCGGGTGATCCTCTCCGCCGAGCAGGAAGGCGACCACATCCTGCTGTCGATCTCCGATGACGGCAAGGGCATGGACGCCGACGTGCTGCGCAGCATTGCGGTGAAGAAGGGCCTGATGGACAAGGATGCGGCCGATCGCCTGAGCGAGACCGACTGCTTCAACCTGATCTTTGCCCCGGGTTTCTCGACCAAGACCGAGATTTCCGACGTGTCCGGGCGTGGCGTGGGCATGGATGTGGTGAAAACCAAGATCGCCCAGCTCAACGGCACCATCAACATCTACTCGACCAAGGGCAAGGGCTCGAAGATCGTCATCAAGGTCCCGTTGACCCTGGCGATCATGCCGACCCTGATGGTCATGCTCGGCAACCAGGCCTTTGCCTTCCCGCTGGTCAACGTCAACGAGATCTTCCACCTCGACCTGTCGCGCACCAACGTGGTCGACGGCCAGGAAGTGGTGATTGTCCGCGACAAGGCCCTGCCGCTGTTCTACCTCAAGCGCTGGCTGGTCAGCTCGGCCGCTCACGAAGAGCAGCGCGAAGGCCATGTGGTGATCCTTTCAGTGGGCACCCAGCGGATCGGCTTCGTCGTCGATCAGTTGGTCGGCCAGGAAGAAGTGGTCATCAAGCCGCTGGGCAAGATGCTGCAGGGGACTCCGGGTATGTCGGGCGCCACCATTACCGGTGACGGTCGCATTGCCTTGATTCTCGACGTGCCGAGCATGCTCAAGCGTTACGCCGCACGGCGTATTTGATTCTGGACCGGCGGCGGCGCTTAAGTCCGCCGCCGTGCCTAACGGAGTGTTTATGGTAGTCAAGGTCCTGGTGGTGGATGATTCGGGGTTTTTCCGCCGCCGCGTCTCGGAAATCCTTTCGGCGGATCCGAGCATCCAGGTCGTCGGTACGGCGACCAACGGTAAAGAAGCCATCGATCAGGCCCTGGCCCTCAAGCCGGACGTGATCACCATGGACTACGAGATGCCGATGATGGACGGCATCACGGCGGTGCGGCATATCATGCAGCGCTGCCCGACTCCGGTATTGATGTTCTCGTCCCTGACCCACGAAGGCGCCCGAGTGACCCTCGATGCGCTGGACGCCGGGGCCGTGGATTTCCTGCCGAAGAATTTCGAAGACATCTCGCGCAATCCCGAGAAGGTCAAGCAACTGTTGTGCGAGAAGGTTCACAGCATCTCGCGCAGTAACCGCCGCTTCAGCAGTGTTCCCGCCGCCGCGCCGTCTCCGGCCGCTACGCCGACACCGGCGTCCGGCAGCTATGGCAGCCCGGCTCCGGCACCCGTGCGGACCACCCCGGTGGCCAGTCGTGCCCCGGCCCCGACACAGGCTTCGGTATCGACTTCCGGGGCACCGAAGCGCAAAGCCTACAAGCTGGTCGCCATCGGTACGTCCACCGGTGGTCCGGTGGCCTTGCAACGGGTCCTGACCCAGTTGCCGGCCAGCTTCCCGGCGCCCATCGTGTTGATCCAGCACATGCCGGCGGCCTTCACCAAGGCCTTTGCCGAACGTCTGGACAAGCTCTGCCAGATCAATGTCAAGGAAGCCGAGGATGGTGACATCCTGCGTCCCGGCCTGGCCTTGCTCGCGCCAGGTGGCAAGCAGATGATGATCGACGGGCGCGGCGCGGTGAAAATCCTGCCGGGTGATGAGCGTCTGAACTACAAGCCCTGTGTGGATATCACCTTCGGTTCCGCGGCCAAGTCCTATGGCGACAAAGTTCTGGCGGTGGTGCTCACCGGCATGGGCGCCGACGGCCGCGAAGGTGCGCGTCTGCTCAAGCAGGGTGGCAGTGCGATCTGGGCCCAGGACGAAGCCAGTTGCGTGATCTACGGCATGCCCATGGCCATCGTCAAAGCTGAGCTGGCCGATGCGGTCTACAGTCTGGATGAAATCGGCAAGCATCTGGTCGAGGCCTGCCTCTGATGGATGTGTTGAGCCTTATCGGGATTATCCTGGCGTTTGTCGCCATCATTGGTGGCAATTTCCTCGAAGGGGGTCACCTTGGGGCCCTGGCCAACGGTCCGGCGGCCTTGATCGTGCTGGGTGGGACCATCGGCGCGGCCTTGCTGCAATCGCCGATGAGTGCATTCAAGCGTGCCATGCAGATTCTCGCCTGGATCCTCTTTCCGCCGCGCATCGACCTGCCCGCCGGCGTCGAGCGGGTGGTCAACTGGAGCCTGACGGCGCGCAAGGAGGGCCTGCTGGGCCTGGAAGGCGTCGCCGAGGCCGAGCCCGACACCTACTCGCGCAAAGGCCTGCAACTGCTGGTCGATGGCGCCGAGCCGGAAGCCATTCGCAGCATTCTGGAGGTGGATTTCTACACTCAGGAAAGCCGTGATATCGAGGCCGCCAAGGTCTTCGAAAGCATGGGCGGCTATGCGCCGACCATCGGCATCATCGGTGCGGTGATGGGCCTGATTCACGTGATGGGTAACCTCGGCGACCCCTCGCAACTGGGGAGCGGCATTGCCGTGGCCTTCGTCGCCACCATCTACGGCGTGGCCAGTGCCAACCTGGTGCTGCTGCCGGTGGCGAGCAAGCTCAAGTCGATTGCCTTGCGCCAGTCACGTTACCGGGAAATGCTCCTCGAAGGCATCCTGTCGATTGCCGAGGGGGAGAACCCGCGCTCCATTGAATTGAAGCTGCAAGGCTTCATGGACTGATGGAGTAGACATGGCCAGACGTCGCCAACACGAAGAGCATGTGAATCACGAGCGCTGGCTGGTTTCCTACGCCGACTTCATCACGCTGCTGTTCGCCTTTTTCGTGGTCATGTACTCGATTTCCTCGATCAATGAAGGCAAGTACAAGGTGATCTCCCAGGCGCTGGTCGGGGTGTTCAGCGACGTCGATCGCAGCCTCAAGCCGATTCCCATCGGTGACGAACGCCCGGTGACGGTCAAGCCGGCCGACCCGTTGATCAAGGACAGCGAACAGACCGACGCGGCCTTCGGCCAGGGCGCCAAGGATCCGCTGAAGAGCATCGCCGACGATATCAGCGCGGCATTCGGCGACTTGATCAGCTCCAACCAGATGACCGTGCGTGGCAACGAACTGTGGGTCGAGATCGAACTCAACTCCAGCCTGCTGTTCGGCAGCGGCGATGCGATGCCCAGCGACATGGCGTTCAACATCATCGACAAGGTGGCGAAGATCCTCAAACCCTTCGACAACCCGATCCATGTCGAAGGCTTTACCGACGACCAACCGATTCGTACCGCGCAATACCCCACCAACTGGGAGCTGTCCTCGGCCCGCTCGGCGAGTATCGTACGGATGATGGCCATGGATGGGGTCAACCCCGGTCGCCTGGCTTCGGTGGGTTATGGCGAGTTCCAGCCGGTGGCCAACAATGCCACCGCCGAAGGCCGGGCGCGCAACCGGCGGGTGGTGCTGGTGGTGTCGCGTAACCTCGACGTGCGTCGCAGCCTGACGGGGACTGGCACCGCCAATGCAAAACCGGACGCGGCCTTGAAGCGTGCTGGCACACAAACTGCACCGCCAGCGATAAAGCAAGCGGTACGCGAGAACGCCGTCAAATCTCCGGCACCTGCTCTATAACTTGGCGCTATTTCTCGACCGGCTTGATGCCGGTCGGGAGGAATACACTGAATGAGAGTCTGGGCAGTAGCCAATCAAAAGGGTGGCGTCGGTAAGACCACTTCCTCCATCGCTTTAGCCGGATTGCTGGCCGAGGCGGGCAAGCGCGTGGTCGTGGTCGACCTCGACCCCCACGGCTCGATGACCAGCTATTTCGGTTATGACCCCGATACCCTGGAACACAGCAATTTTGACCTGTTCCAGCATCGGGGCACGGTGCCCACGGGCTTGCCCGGCCAATTGCTGTTGTCCACCAGCGACGAACGGATTTCCCTGCTGCCGTCGAGTACCGCCCTGGCGACCCTCGAGCGCCTTTCGCCGGGCCAGAGCGGCCTGGGCCTGGTGATCGCCAAGAGCTTGGCGCAGTTGTGGCAGGACTTCGATTACGCGGTGATCGACAGCCCGCCATTGCTCGGCGTGTTGATGGTCAATGCCCTGGCGGCGAGCCAGCAGTTGGTGGTGCCGGTGCAGACCGAGCACCTGGCGGTCAAGGGCCTGGAGCGGATGGTCAACACCCTGGCGATGATCAACCGTTCGCGCAAGCAGGCCTTGCCCTACACCATCGTGCCGACCCTGTTCGACCGCCGGACCCAGGCCTCCATGGGCACCTTGCGGGTCTTGCGCGACAAGTTCCCGGAGACCATCTGGGAAGGCTATATTCCGGTCGACACGCGCCTGCGCGATGCCAGCCGCGCCGGTGTGACACCGTCGCAGTTCGACGGCAAGAGCCGTGGCGTGCTGGCCTATCGAGCCCTGCTCAAGCACTTGCTGACCCAGCAACTCATTCCGCAGGTGGCCTGACGTGACCCAGTCCTCAAGTCACCTGCCTGTCCAGCCGATACCCTTTACAGGTTACTGTAACGGGACATCTCCATGGGCATACACATGATCCGTCCTGTCGAAATCACCACACGGCCGCAAGTGGCGCTGCAATCCTACCTGGATGCACTGTTGCAGGAGGCGACCGAAGAGTTGCCGGTGGAAATCGCCGCCACTGTCGAGGTGCCGGTATCGGTGCCGGTGGAACCGAGCCCGATCAGCGAACTGGACGAGTTCCAGGCCGCCGTGCTCGAAGAACAGGCCCGCGATGCCTTGGCGGCGGCCATGGCCGCCGCAGCAGTGGTGACGGCGCCAGCTCCGGCCCCGGCCCCGCGGGTGCTGGAAGTGCCGGTGGTGATACCGCAGGTGGTGCCGGTCGCCCCGGTGGTGGTGGTGGAACCGGTGGTCGAGGTGCATCTGCCGCCCGCCGCGAATATCCCGCCGCCGCCGGTGCAGGGCGACGAGCGTCCGCATTGGGCGGCCGAGCCTTTCGAGTGCCTGCTGTTCGACGTGGCCGGGCTGACCCTGGCGGTGCCGCTGGTGTGCCTGGGTTCGATCTATTCGCTGGCGGGGCACGAGCTGACGCCGCTGTTCGGTCAACCGGAATGGTTCCTCGGGATCCTGCCGAGCCAGGCCGGCAACCTGAAAGTGCTGGATACCGCACGTTGGGTGATGCCGGACCGCTATCGCGACGACTTCCGCCAGGGGCTGCAATATGTGATCTCGGTCCAGGGCTACGAATGGGGGCTGGCGGTGCATCAGGTCAGCCGCTCCTTGCGCCTGGACCCCAACGAAATCAAATGGCGTACCCATCGTGGGCAGCGGCCGTGGCTGGCGGGCACGGTCATCGAACACATGTGTGCATTGCTCGACGTCTCCGAACTGGCCGAACTGATCGCCAGCGGAGCGGTGAAACACCTGCAAACGAATAAATCAGCCAGCAAACCAACGAACAAATAACGGCGGCCTCGCGGTCCCCCCGCGAGGTTCGCCAGAGCACACACCGTATCAACGGTCATTGAGGGTCAGGGGTATGAATAAGTCGTCGTCCGCACAGAGTTCCGAAGATCCGATCCTGCAATGGGTAACCTTCAAGCTGGATAACGAGTCCTATGGGATCAACGTGATGCGCGTCCAGGAAGTCCTGCGCTACACCGAGATCGCCCCGGTACCGGGTGCCCCGAGCTACGTGCTGGGGATCATCAACCTGCGCGGCAACGTCGTCACCGTGATCGACACCCGCCAGCGTTTCGGCTTGATGCCGACCGAAGTGAACGACAACACCCGGATCGTGATCATCGAGGCCGACAAGCAAGTGGTCGGCATCATGGTCGACAGCGTGGCGGAAGTGGTCTATCTGCGCCAGTCGGAAGTCGAAACCGCACCGAACGTGGGCAACGACGAATCGGCCAAGTTCATCCAGGGCGTGTGCAACAAGAACAACGAACTGCTGATTCTGGTTGAGCTGGACAAGATGATGAGCGAAGAAGAATGGTCCGAGCTGGAGAGCATCTGATTGATTCTTGAGGTCGCCGTTATTCTCCTGGCCCTGTTGTGGGTCGGGACCGTCGGGATGTTTGTGCTCTACGCGCGCAACCAGCGGTTGATTGCCGCGCAGCAGGCCGAAGGCGATGCGCTGCGGGACCAGCGCATCAAGGAACTGGCGCGGCGGGTGGATAACTTCCAGAACGGCACCGTGCGCATGGGCGAGGACCTGCACGAGCTGCGGGCCGTCGTCGCACCCTTGCCGGAAAAGCTTGCCCAGTTGGAGCAGCGTGATCCGTCGAGCCTGTCTTTCGCCCAGGCGGCGCGGTTGGTGGGGATGGGCGCGAGCGTCGATGAACTGACGCAGTCCTGCGGCCTGACCCAGGCCGAAGCGGAGCTGATGAGCAAGCTGCACCGGGTGTGAGGCGTTCGCTGTCTGCCTGACCCTGGCGCCCTTGGGTGGGCGCCACGGGACTTGTCAGTGACGGGTCGCGATCCAGATCAGCAGGCCGGCCTGGAACATCGCAAAGGCCACCAGGCAGGTGATGGTGAAGCGCAGGCCGGTGTCTTCGCGCTTGAACTTGCTGACGCGTTCTTCCTGTTGGCGCAGTTTCACTTCCTGTTCCAGCAGGTTCTGCTCGGCGGTTTGCAGCATCTGCGCCGCTTCCAGTATTTCGACGAATTGCAGCTTTTCGGTGTTCCATTGAATGCGCAGTTCGCCGACCTGCACGTCCTTGACGCTGCCCTTGAGGTGCAGGGGGGCATCGGCATACAGCACTTCGTAACCCTGGACTTTCAGGAAGTGATCGCGGCGCAGGCGGGTGTCTTCATTCAAAGCGTCCTTGTTTTGCAAGGTGGCGCCATCGACAACGTAGTGTGCCCCCTTCTTCTGTGCCCAGATCGCCGCCTGAGCGGCCAGGAAACGTCCGATACCGCGATTCGCGGGTTCGACCTGCAAGCCGCTTTCCGGCCCGAAATGTACGCGCTTGGTGCTGTGGTCGACCCACATGTCCAAGTGGTTCTGTTCCTTGCGCACCCGTTGTCCCGGCAGCTGGATCTCCAGGCGTAGCAGGCTGCGCTCCTTGCTATGGCGCTCGGCGTAGCCGAACTGGACAAAACGCAGTGGGCGCGCACCGGTGCTGCGCTCGGTGGGCAGGGGCGCCAGGCGCAGCAACTTGAAGTGCTCGGCCTGGACGTCTGCCCATGGCAGTTCCACTGGCGGGGTCTCGGCGGCTTCGGCGGTGTTTTCGGTTGAGGCTTTGGGCTCAGTCATTCGGCAAGATCCTGTCCGTATCCAGCTTGCCGGTCACAATATCGGTACCGGCAATGGCTTATCGGCCGTTTTCGACAGGACTGTAGGTGCGAGCCATCGGCCGACCCGGCAGGGGCGGGTGTCAGTGGCGCGTCAGCCCGTCGATAAAGGCCAGGATCTGGCTGCCCAGCTCTGCGGCCAGGGGTAGTTGCGGGTCCTTGTAGGAGGCCAACTGGCTCTTGAGGTCGTCGGGGACAATGCGCAGCACGTGGTTCATGCCGCCAATCAGCACCAGCTGCGCGTCCGGCTTGGCGGCCTTCAGCGCCTGCGCGTCGCCGACGCCGACCTGGATGTCGTTGCGGCCCTGGACGATCAGCGCGGGGATCTTCAGGTGGGCGAAGGCTGCCGCCGGGTCCTGGCGAAACAGGCTGATCAGGTAAGGCTGGACGCTGGGGCGGAAAATCGGCATCAGCGGCGCCGGGATATTGTTGTCCAGGTGCCCGGCCTTCAGGCTGTCGAGCAGTTTATTGGCCCGTAGCATCAAGCTTGGCGGCAGGTTATTGGCCAGTTGCTGGCGTACCACGCGGTCTACCGGACGGCCGCTGCCGGCGACACTGATCAATGCCGCGGCGTCCAGCTTGGCGGCCGCCAGGGTGGCGATCAGCGCGCCCTCGCTGTGGCCGAGCAGGATCAGCGGGCCGAATCGCCGGTCGGCCTTGAGTTTTTCGCCCCAGGCCACGACATCCGCCGTATAGCCTTCGATGCTCAGGGTGCGCTCGTCGGGGGCGGCGGCCATGCTGGCGGCCACGCCGCGCTTGTCGAAGCGCACGCTGGCGATATTGTGACTGGCCAGCACCCAGGCCAGGCGCTTGAGGCTGTCGGTGCGACCGCCGTCGGGGTTGTTGCCATCGCGGTCGGTGGGCCCGGAGCCGGCGACGATCAGTACCACCGGCACCGGTGCGTCCGAGCGGGGCAGCAGCAATGAGCCGAACAGCTCGCCGCTGCCGGTGTCCAGGGTGATCGGTTGTTGTAGCAGCACGGAGGCTTGGGCAAAACCGGTGAACAGGGTCAGGGCCAGCAGAATCAATCGCAGCATCATCACGCCATCATTTACAGAGTGTCGGTTCGACTCGCAACCGAGGATAAGGTTCGAGGATGAACTACGGGGATAGCCCGCGTATACTGGCACGCTTGATCTAGACTCGATTCGCGGAGCGCCCTGCATGTCCGGCAATACTTACGGCAAGCTGTTCACTGTCACCACCGCAGGCGAAAGCCATGGCCCGGCGTTGGTCGCCATTGTCGACGGCTGCCCTCCGGGCCTGGAGCTGTCCCTGGACGACCTGCAGCGCGATCTCGACCGGCGCAAGCCGGGCACCAGTCGCCATACCACCCAGCGCCAGGAAGCCGATGAGGTGGAAATCCTCTCGGGGGTTTTCGAAGGCCGCACCACCGGCTGCGCCATCGGCCTGCTGATCCGTAACACTGACCAGAAGTCCAAGGACTACTCGGCGATCAAGGACCTGTTCCGCCCAGCCCACGCCGACTACACCTACCACCACAAATACGGTGAGCGCGATTATCGCGGTGGCGGTCGCAGCTCCGCCCGGGAAACCGCCATGCGCGTGGCGGCCGGCGCCATTGCGAAGAAGTTCCTGGCCAGCCAGGGCATCGTCATCCGCGGCTACATGAGCCAGCTGGGCCCTATCGAAATTCCGTTCAAGACCTGGGACTCGGTGGAGCAGAACGCTTTCTTCTGCCCCGATCCGGACAAGGTGCCCGAGCTGGAAGCCTATATGGACCAGCTGCGGCGGGACCAGGATTCGGTCGGCGCGAAGATCACCGTGGTCGCCGAAGGCGTGATGCCTGGCCTCGGCGAACCGATCTTCGACCGCCTGGATGCCGAACTGGCCCATGCGTTGATGAGCATCAACGCGGTCAAGGGCGTCGAGATCGGCGCCGGTTTTGCCTGCGTGGCCCAGCGTGGCACCGAACACCGCGACGAGCTGACCCCTGAAGGTTTCCTCAGCAACAACGCCGGCGGCATTCTCGGCGGGATTTCTTCCGGTCAGCCGATTGTCGCGCACCTGGCCCTCAAGCCCACCTCGAGCATCACCACGCCGGGCCGCTCCATCGATATTCACGGTAACCCGGTGGACGTGATCACCAAGGGCCGTCACGACCCTTGCGTGGGCATCCGTGCCACCCCGATCGCCGAAGCGATGATGGCCATCGTGTTGATGGACCACCTGTTGCGCCACCGCGGGCAGAATGCGGACGTGCGGGTCAGCACCCCGGTACTGGGCCAGCTGTAATGCCGGGGGCGTCGCTCCCTTACTGGCGGTTGTCCAGCTTCTACCTGTTCTACTTCGCGTTGCTGGGAGCGACGGCGCCGTTTCTGGCGCTGTACTTCCACCATCTGGGGTTTGCCCCGGCGCGGATTGGCGAACTGGTGGCGATTCCCATGCTGATGCGCTGCGTGGCGCCGAATATCTGGGGCTGGCTGGGCGACTACAGCGGTCGGCGTCTGGCGATCGTGCGTTTCGGCGCGGTCTGCACCCTGCTCGCGTTTTCGCTGATCTTCGTTGACAAAAGCTATGGCTGGCTGGCATTGGTCATGGCCCTGCATGCGTTCTTCTGGCATGCGGTGCTACCGCAGTTCGAGGTCATCACCCTGGCCCATCTGAAGGTCCAGGGACAGGCGGCGCGCTATAGCCAGATCCGCTTGTGGGGCTCCATCGGTTTCATCCTCACGGTGGTGGCGCTGGGGCGCCTGTTCGAGGCGCTGAGCCTGGATATCTACCCGGTGGCGATCGTGCTGATCATGACCGGTATCGTCCTGAGCAGCGCCTGGGTTCCCAACGCCCAGCCGCCGAGCCAGGACCCGCGCGTGCCCGGCGAAGGCTTCCTGTGCCAGCTGCGCAGCCCCGGGGTACTGGCGTTCTATGCCTGTGTCGCGCTGATGCAGATGAGCCATGGTCCGTACTACACCTTCCTGACCCTGCACCTGGAAAGCCTTGGCTACACGCGCGGGCTGATCGGTCTGTTGTGGGCGTTGGGGGTGGTGGCGGAAGTGCTGATGTTCCTGGCCATGAGTCGGATCCTCGCGCGCTTTTCGGTCCGTCGGGTGTTACTGGCGAGTTTCCTCCTGGCCGCCGTGCGCTGGCTGTTGCTGGGCGCATTGGCTGATCACCTGGTGGCGCTGCTATTCGCGCAGGTGCTGCACGCGGCGACCTTCGCCAGCTTTCACGCCGCGGCCATCCATTTCGTGCAACGTAGCTTCGGCGCGCGCCAGCAAGGCCAGGGGCAGGCGTTGTACGCCGCACTGGCCGGTACCGGCGGAGCCTTGGGCGCGTTGTACGCCGGCTACAGCTGGAGCAGCCTGGGGCCGACCTGGACCTTCAGCATCGCCAGCCTCGCGGCCTTGGCCGCGGCCATTATCATTGCCACACGCATGCAAGAGGAGCGGCCATGAGCCTGACCCGTGAACAATTGAGCCTGGAAATCATCGAGGCCGGGCGCTTTCTGTATGGTCGCGGCTGGTCGCCGGCCACCAGCAGCAACTATTCGACCCGCTTGTCGGCCAGCCAGGTGCTGCTGACGGTGTCTGGCAAGCACAAAGGCCAGTTGGGCGCGGACGATGTACTGGCCACTGACCTGGCGGGCAACAGCCTGGAGCCGGGCAAGAAGCCTTCGGCCGAAACCCTGCTGCACACCCAGCTCTATGCCTGGCGGGCGGAGATTGGCGCGGTGTTGCACACCCATTCGGTGAATGCCACGGTGCTGTCGCGAATGACCCCCGGTGAGTTCATCGAATTCGAAGACTATGAGCTGCAAAAGGCCTTCTCCGGGGTCACGACCCATGAGTCCCGGGTGCGGGTGCCGATCTTCGACAACGACCAGGATATTGCGCGGTTGGCGGCCAAGGTGCAGCCTTGGCTCGACGCGCATCCCGATTGCGTCGGCTACCTGATCCGCGGGCACGGTCTCTACACCTGGGGGGCACGGATGAGTGACACCCTGCGTCAGATCGAAGCTTTCGAGTTTCTCTTTGAATGTGAGTTGAAAGTCCGTTCGCTGCGGTCTTGCTGAATAGCGGTTTGTGCACGAGCCTGTTGATTGTCTGATTATCCGGTGCGTCGGAGCGGCCGCTAGAGCGGGCCGACGTTGACCCAGTGAGGAATGAGAGTCCCATGAGCAGCCTGTCCGTTTACCACGTTTCATCCCCGGACCTCCCGAACAAGGTCCTGACCCACTTCGACGACATCAGCTCGACCCTGGCCGAGCAAGGGGTACGCTTCGACCGTTGGCAAGCCGCCGCGCCAATCCAACCCGGTGCCAGCCAGGAAGACGTGATCGCGGCCTACCAGGTGCAGATCGACCGTTTGATGACCGAGCGCGGCTACATCACCGTCGATGTCGTCAGCCTGAACAGCGATCACCCACAGAAGGCCGAACTGCGCGCCAAGTTTCTCGATGAGCACCGGCATGCCGAGGACGAAGTGCGTTTCTTCGTCGCCGGCCGTGGTCTGTTCACCCTGCACATCGGCGAGTATGTCTATGCCGTGCTTTGTGAAAAGAACGACCTGATTTCGGTTCCGGCCGGCACCCCGCACTGGTTCGACATGGGTGAGCAGCCGCACTTCGTGGCCATTCGCCTGTTCAACAACCCCGAAGGCTGGGTCGCCCAGTTCACCGGCGAGGACATCGCCCAGCGTTTCCCGCGTCTCGAAGACTGAACCCGCCACCCCACCCAGAAGGACCCGACATGCCGATCAAAGCCATCCTCACGGATATCGAAGGCACCACCAGTGCAGTGAGCTTCGTCTTCGACGTGCTGTTTCCCTACGCGGCCAGGCATCTGCCGGAGTTTGTCCGGCAACATGCCGAGCGCCCGGACGTGGCGGTGCAACTGGGGGCGGTGCGGCTCGACAGCGGTGAGCCGGCGGCGGATGTCGAACGGCTGATCGAGATTCTCCTCGGCTGGCTCGCCGAAGACCGCAAGGCCACGCCGCTCAAGGCCTTGCAAGGCATGGTCTGGCAGCAGGGGTATGCGGCCGGCCAGCTCAAGGGGCATGTGTACCCGGATGCGGTCCAGGCGCTGCGGGATTGGCACCGGCAGGGATATGCGCTGTACGTGTATTCCTCGGGCTCGATCCAGGCACAGAAGTTGATCTTCGGTTGTTCCGAGGCCGGCGACTTGTCGCCCTTGTTCAACGGCTATTTCGATACCACCTCCGGCCCCAAGCGCGAAGCCCAGTCCTATCGGCATATCAGCGCAGCCATCGGTTGCCCGGCGAGCCAGATCCTGTTCCTCTCGGATATCGTCGAAGAACTCGACGCCGCGCGGCAGGCCGGCATGCTCACCTGCGGCCTGGTACGCGAGGGGGGAGAGTTGTCCGGCCACCCGAACGTGAGCAGCTTTGCCGAGATCGATCTGGCGACACTCTAGTCCGGGCGTTAAACAGCGGCTGAGCGGCCGACTTGATTAAAACTTGAGTCGGTCTTGTGTGCTTTAAGTTGTAGGAAAATGCCTATTGAAATGTCGGGCATCCCTGTTTGTGTTTGTGGTTGCTTGTTAAATCCCCTTTCTGTGTAACTCTCTGTTTTTTGATGGGTGTTTGTCTGTGGCCAATAAGACTGGGTAACAGCTGGGCGATCTATTGAAACCAGAGGGAGAAACAATGATGAGGGTTTCCGAGAAGCTGGGTACTGATGCCGTGCACAGGGTGTCGTACAGGGTGGTCGACATTGCCGATTCGCGAGTGCGGCATAAACAGGATTTTACTCCCGGCGACAAGGAGTCGGCCCACGTCGTCGTCCTACCGGCGCTGGGCAAGCCCCGTCGGTGCCGACTGTCAAAGAGCAAGACCTTGAGCGAAAAGGAACTGGAAGTATTGCGCTGGGCGCGGGCGGGCAAGACCGTCTGGGAAATCAGCGTTATCCGCGATGTTTCCGAAGCAACGGTCAAGTTTCATCTGCGCAATATCTATCACAAGCTGGGAGTGAGCAATCGGGCCCATGCGGTGGGGGAGGCGGTGAATCGTGGATTGGTCTGACGGGGCTGCGGCAAGTTGCACGCTTGATACTGCAAGCCGAAGTCTCCGCCTTGCCCCGGCTTGCTTGTAGCGGCTGGTTTAAACCTGATAGGTCGGCAGTGCAAAGCGGTTCTGGCTTTGCAACAGTGTGATCGACGGCAGTTCACCGGGCTCGCTGGCGAGATCACGGCGAATGGCGCTGATCACCCAGGTGAGTTGTTCCGCGGTGTGCAATTGCGCGTAGGAAACCGAGCGCCTGAATTGCTTGCCGTCGCTGGCCAGCAGGGTCAGCAGAATGCCGCCGTCCGGACGCGGTTGGGTCGTGACCTTGTGGTTGGAAAATACCGAAGCGAATTTTTCCTGGATCAGGCTCATGTCTATGGACTCCTTTAGCTCATGAAGGGCATAGAGTCGTAGGTGCAGTGATTGTGCCAGTATGGAGTTTTTAAAAATTACTTATAAAACAATCGGTTAGGTTTTTGTTGGGGTTGCTCGGTCGTGCATTTTGCAAGATGGGCCATCGTGCATCCTGCATTTTGCCGATGTTCGGCCGTTCAGCGTGGCCCTGATATCGGACGGCCCGCTTGCGTTTATTGATTGTTTCTATGGAAGCGCTTGAAAAATAAGGCATGACAGCGAGCGGGGGGCTCGGGAAACTGGAGGCCTTTAATGCTCTGTCCAGCCACGCCAAGGAGAAGCCCATGTCCGACCAGGCCCGACAAATGACCGAAGATGAAGCCGCCGAGTTCGCCGAGCAGGTGTTCGACGTGGCGCGCAAGGGCGATGCGCCGATGCTCGCGGCGCTGCTGAGCAAAGGCCTGCCGCCGAACCTGCGTAACCACAAGGGCGACACCTTGTTGATGCTGGCCAGTTATCACGGGCATGCCGATGCGGTGCGTGTATTGCTGGAGCACAAGGCTGACCCGCAGATACAAAACGATAATGGTCAGAGCCCGATTGCCGGTGCGGCCTTCAAGGGCGACCTGGAGATGGTTCGCTTGCTGATCGAAGGCGGGGCCCAGGTCGAGGGGACGTCGAAGGACGGTCGCACGGCGCTGATGATGGCGGCGATGTTCAATCGCACCACGATCGTCGATTACCTGCTCAGCCAGGGCGCCGATCCCCGGGCCCAGGACGCCAACGGTGTCACCGCACTGGCCGCGGCACAGACCATGGGCGCGCAGGACACGGCGGCGCAGTTGCAGAAGATCCTTGGCTGATGCTGTGAAACACCGGAGGTCTAGCCCTGTCTTCGGCACTCCGCTGTCTCGCACAGGGTGGTGGGGGCAGGCTGATTTCATCGCCATTGAGTTCCGCCGTTTCGAGCAAACGTGAAACGTAGGTCAGCGCGTCATGGGCATTGATGCCCGGTTGGATGTCGAACAGCGTGGGCTTGCAGGGATCTTCGGGGATGACGGGTTTGGAGCAGGTGAGCATGAGGGCATCGAGCAAACGGTGCGTGTTTGTCGGATCTGACTCAGCCTTGTTTGAAGGGGCTTCAAGGACTTTACGCAGGTACAGATCTCTGTCGGCAGTGCTGGAGGCGGTGCGAACAGTCGGCGGATCGGGGGTAATTTTCTTGGTCATGGTGACCTCCCTATTCAAATTTAGGAGTTCGCCATTTCGTTTCCACGCGAAGGGTGGCGAACTGTGCGCGGGGTGGAAAACCGGAGAATAGGAACCCGGCACACCATAGGTGTCCCACGCACAGCCCGCCATAAAGCGAAGACAAAAAAGCCGCTTATGCGGCCATGTGCGCCGATTCCTTTACGAGTTTCCACACCCGTGTCGCTGAATTTGCAGCGACGGTCAAACTCTAGCCCCCGCTTTTGGCGCACGCAATATTCTCCCACGGCTGAGGTGCGAGGGAAATATAGGATTGAGTTGTGGGATTTTTCGTGACAAAGCGAGGTGCTGACGAGTTACCCTATTTACTTGCCTCTCTAATATTTACGTTAATTTCTTTAGTTATTCGATGTTCCTGACGTTCGAGGGGCTTTGCTTCATAGGGTGAATTTAAATTTTTACGAGTGTTATAAGGACGTGGTTTAGTTTTGCTTCGTATATTTCGTGCCATTTTTCCATAGAGAAATTTTGTATTGTGTACGAGTCGTTGCTGTCGTTGTGACATATGACGCAGCGCAAGGTCCCCATGACAAACCAGACTAAGAACTCTTTGAATTCGTTCGATGGTTTCGGAGTAGGATTTTTTAGTACTTTTTCTATATCGTCCACGAGTTTGTTGAGTGAGTCTGCATTGAATTTTTGCTCTTCGAATAATTCGAAGCAGAATGTTCCAGCAATAAGGTCGTCCTTGTTTTTTAGAATTTCATTCTCTAGTGCATTCATAAAGGTAAATCCTTGAGTTTGTCAGCAGCCAGGCCCGGTTCTCTTTGTTGCTTTGGCAGACTTTTCTGTATTGTACGTCCCGTCAAAATTAAACACTCCTTTTGATGAGTTTTTCGATGAAAATGTTTCTATGTGATCCTTGTGCATGCCATCCATGTAATAGTAGTCGCCAGACTTGAATTTAACACTATCAACTGTCGCTTTTTCCGTCATTTTAAATATTTGCTGGCCTTGATAGGTTTTCCCTGTCCTAAAAGATGCACGCTCCAGTATTTCGCCTAATGGGGTGCCGCTAATAGGGTTGTTGGTCAGGCCTAGTGGGTCAACCCACCCCGCCGGATTCGGTGCGTACTGGTAAAAATTCAGCAGGTAGGAATGGTCTTTATAAAGATCTGAAATTACTGATTTGAAAGCGCATGGCGTGCCAGCGAAGCTTTTGGCGATCTCACGGGCCCGTTCGCTGCGCTGCGACGTCCCGACAAGCCCGGCTCAGGTTGGTGGGATACGCAAAACTTGCGTTCGACGCTGAACGCTCACTTCTTTGACGGTTTGTTGCTGCCGGGTAGGTGCAGGTAGGACATCACGCTTTCAGTCAGTTCGGTCGCCAGTTTCACGGCTTCCTTGTTGCGCGCCATCACCCCGGCCACCAGGCCTTCGATCAAGGCCAGGACTGCGATGTTGGAACTGGTCAACACGGCGTGGTCGGCCGGGGCAAAGAGCACGTGCTGGGCGATGCCGGTCAGCGGCGAGGCCGGGGAGTCGGTGATGGCCAGCACCTTGGCGCCACGCTCATGGGCAAACCGCGAGAGCTGCAAGGTGTCGAGGGAATAGCGCGGCAACGAGATCGCCAGGAGAACGTCCTGGTCGGTGATGGCCGCCAGTCGATAAGCAGCGTTTTCGTTACCGCCCTCCATGCTGATGGCGCTGGCGTCGGCGCAGAAGGGCATCAGGGTCGAGGCCGCGAGACCAGCCATATAGACGCTGTTGCCAAACCCGAGGATGTAGATCTTGCGGGCCTGGGTCAGGCAGGTGACAAAAGCTTCAAAGGTGTCGGGGTGGTTGTTGGTACCCGCGGTGCCAAGGTTGCTGATCGCACTCTCGATCTGTTCATGCAGGCCGAAGGCGCCGCTGGGGCGATGGGCCAGTTCGTTGCGCAGTTTGTCCACCGGCGACACCATCTGCTGCAAGGTCGCCACCAGTTCGGCCTTCATGCCGGTGTAGCCCCCCAGGTTCAACGCCTTGGCCAGGCGATTGACCGCGGCGGGCGAGGTGGCGGTGGCCTGCGCCATCTCTTCGATGGTCAGGGTCGCGGCTTTCAAGGGGTGGCGCAGGATGAAGTCGGCTACCTTGCGTAGCGATGGCTGCAGGTCGGCAACGATTTCCGCCAGTTTGCGCATCACCGGTGCGGCATAGACCGTGGTGTTCTTCGAGGGGGTCGGCATATCCGGCTCAACATGTTCGGGGGGTTGGAAGGCAGGGTGCCTGGGCATAAGGTGGGCGCCAGTGTAGCCGAAGCCGACCGTCGACGTGCAGGGCACGGCAACGGTCGGGGCGTGAGGCGAGGGTTATTTCAAGCTGCCACAGAGGAACTGCCGGAGACGTTCGGACTGGGGCGTGAGCAGCACTTCGCGCGGGTTGCCGCGTTCTTCGACCTGGCCCTGGTGGAGGAATACCAACTGGTTGGAGACTTCCCTGGCAAAGCCCATTTCATGGGTGACCACGACCATGGTGCGTCCCTCCAGGGCCAGGTCCTGCATGACTTTGAGCACCTCGCCGACCAGCTCCGGGTCGAGCGCCGAGGTCGGTTCGTCGAAGAGCATCACTTCCGGCTCCATGGCCAGGGCCCGGGCAATCGCCACGCGCTGCTGTTCGCCGCCGGACATGTGGGCCGGATAGGCGTTCAGGCGGTGCCCCACGCCGACCTTGTTCAGGTAGTGTTCGGCCTTTTCCCGGGCCTCCTTGCGGGGCACGCCGAGGACCTGCACCGGGGCCTCCATGACGTTTTCAACGGCGCTCATATGTGACCAGAGATTGAAGTGCTGAAACACCATCGCCAGTCGCGAGCGCATGCGTTGCAGCTGCTTTGGCTCGGCGGCCTTGAGCCCGCCCGAGGCATTGGCCACCAGCTTGAGCTGTTCGCCATTGAGGCGGATGCTCCCGGCATTGGGTTGTTCGAGCAGATTGATGCAGCGCAGGAAGGTGCTTTTTCCGGAGCCGCTGGAGCCGATAAGGCTGATCACATCCCCGGCTTTTGCCTCCAGCGACACGCCCTTGAGCACCTCGTGGTCCCCGTAGCTTTTGTGCAGGTCCTGAATTTCAAGTTTGTTCATGTTGTCCACTCTGCTGAAGTCAGTCGCTGAGCAAGCGACCCTGGCGAATCGGGGTACGGCCGGCGACTTTGGCCAGCCACAAGCCGGGTTGGGCAAAACGCAGGCGTTCGCGGGCATAGAGGATGCCGTCGGTGCTGGCGGTCACTACGCTGTGCTGGTCGGTCAGTGGGTCGATGACTTCGAACAGCGGGTCGCCGACCTTGACCTGTGCGCCCAATGGCTGCAGGAAACTGACCACGCCCGGGTGCGGCGCATAGGCATATTGCGCCCCGGCGAACGGGGTGGCTTCGCAGCAGAAGTCTGGCGCGGCCGGCCATTGACCGCTGATCAGGCCCTGTTCGGCGAGGTAGCCGAGGATCTGCTCGGCGCTGGCGATACAGGGCGCGCGATCGGTGTCGGCCATGCCCCGTAACTCAATGGTGGAGGCGACGCAGGCAAGCGGGATATTAGCCCACGGGAAGCGTTGGGCCAGTTGCACCCAAGGGCTGGCACAGGCTTCATCGAAGGCATTGCCGCCGGCATCCTCGGCCAGCAGGGCGGCGCCGGCTCCCAGGCGCGCGGCCAGGGAACGCAGGCGTGACCAGTTTTGCGGCAGGGCGTAGAGCAGCATGATCGACTCGAAGTCGCAGTGCAGGTCCAGCACCACATCGGCATCGCAGGCATGGCGCAACAGCAGGCGCCGCAATCCGTCGAGTTCCGAGGTCGCCGGCGGCAGGTGCTCGATGACCTTGAGCATGGCGCCCCGAATCGACCTGACATTGGTCTCGGCGTCTGCCCCCAGCTGGCCTTCCAGCTGTTGGGCCACGGCATCGGTCAGTTGCACAAAGTCGCGATTGAAGTTGCTCCCGCTGGAGAACTCGAAGCGGCCCTGATGGGTGGCCTGGAACATCTGCCCGATGCCGATGGGGTTCGCCATCGGTACCAGTTCGATGACCCCGGTCAGGCGCCCCTGATCTTCCAGTTCGCGCAGACGGCGCTTGAGTTCGACGGCGACGCGCATGCCCGGCAGTTCGTCGGCGTGCAGGGAGGCCTGGATGTAAGCCTTGCGCGAGCCGCTGCCGAATCGAAACAGCGACAGTCGGCGTTCGGTGCCCGTGGCGCTCCAGGGCAGGACGTAGTTAATCGGCTGCATGGGGATTCCTTAGTGCTTGCGTGGCGCCAGATACGCCAGCCAATGGCGCTCGGCCAGCTTGAACAGACGCACGAGGACGAAGGTCATGGCCAGGTAGATCAGGCCGGCGGTGATAAAAGCTTCGAACGGCAAATAGAAGCGTGCACTGACGGTGCGCGCCGCGCCGGTGATATCGACCAGGGTGACGATCGACGCCAGGCTGGTGGTTTGCAGCATCATCAGCACTTCGTTGCTGTACTGCGGCAGCGCCCGGCGCAAGGCCGAGGGCAGGAGAATGCGCCGGTACAGGGTCATGCGTGACATGCCCATGGCCCGGGCGGCCTCGACTTCGCCGCCGGGCGTCGACTTCAGGCTGCCGGCGAGCAACTCGGCGCTGTAGGCGCTGGTATTGATCGCAAAGGCCAGGCAGGCGCAAAAGGTCGCACTCGACAGGTAGGGCCAGAGCAGGCTCTGACGGACCGCTTCGAACTGCGCCAGGCCGTAGTAGATCAGGAACAATTGCACCAGCATCGGCGTGCCACGGATCACATAGGTGTACAGCCAGGCCGGGAAGTTGAGCAGCGGCGAGCGGGAAACCCGCAGCAGCGCCAGCGGGATGGCCAGCATCAGGCCCAGGCCCAGGGCAATCAGCAGCAGCTTGAGGGTCAACAAGGCACCGCCGAGATACAGCGGCAGGTTTTGCCAGATCACGTTGTAATCGAGAATCATCGGTGTTCTCCACTCACAGCTCGGCGGCTTTGATGCCGACCGAATAGTGTTTTTCCAGGTAGCGCAGTACCAGCAGCGACAGGCTGGTCAGCATCAGGTAGAGCGCCGCCACGGCCAGGAAGAACGTGAAGGGCTCATGGGTCGCATCCGCGGCGTTCTTGGCCTTGAACATCATGTCCTGCAGGCCGATCACCGAGATCAGTGCGGTGGACTTGGTCAGCACCAGCCAGTTGTTGGTGAAGCCGGGAATGGCGAAGCGAATCATCTGTGGCAGCAGAATCCGCCGGAACACCTGCGGGCCGCTCATGCCATAGGCCGCCCCGGCTTCGCCCTGGCCGCTGTGAATGGCCATGAAGGCGCCGCGAAAGGTTTCCGAGAGATAGGCGCCGAAAATGAAGCCCATGGTGCAGACACCGGCCATGAACGGGTCGATGTCGATGTAGTGGGTGTAGCCGAGCGCAAGGGCCAGGCGATTCACCAGGTCCTGGCCGCCATAGAAAATCAGCAGAATCAGTACCAGGTCGGGGATACCGCGGATCAGGGTGGTATAGCCCTCGCCGAGCCGCGCCAGCCATTTGAGCGGTGATAAACGAAACGCTGCACCGATCAGACCCAGGGCAATGGCCATGGCCATGGCGCTCAGGGCCAGATTGATGGTCAGCCAGGCACCTTCGAGAATGCTCGATCCGTAGCCGTGGAGCATGATGAAGTTCCTCGCCCGAAACGCCGATGGCGCGCGGGACAAGCGGGAGAAGGGCGCCCGCATCAAGCGGGCGCCAGGTCACGGGGAGGCTTACTCGCCGTAGATATCGAACGCGAAGTACTTGGCCTGTATCTGTTGATACTGGCCGTTGGCGCGGATGGCATCGATGGCCGCGTTCAGGCGCGTGGCGTTCGCGGTATCGCCCTTGCGCAGGGCGATACCGGCGCCCCGACCGAAGTATTTCGGCTCGTTGATATCTGGCCCGACCAGGGCGAAGCCCTTGCCTGCCGGCGTTTTGATAAAGCTCTCGTCGGTGTTGACGATGTCGGCGAGGGTGGCGTCCAGACGACCCGAGGCCAGGTCAAGAAAGGCTTCGTTCTGCGAGGAGTAGCGGACGATCTCGACCCCGGCTTTCTCCAGTTGTTCGGTGGCGAAACGGTCGTAGGTGGAGGCGCGTTGCACGCCGACTTTCTTGCCCTTGAGATCCACCAACGGATCGTGGATCAGGCTGCCGGCCTTCATCGCGAACTTACCCGGTGTGTGGTAGTACTTTTTGCTGAAGTCGACCGACTTCAAGCGGTCGTCGGTGATCGACATCGACGACAGCACCGCATCGATCTTGCGCACCTTGAGCGAGGGAATCATGCCGTCGAATTCCTGGATCACCCATTGGCACTTGACCTTCATCTCGGCGCACAGGGCATTGCCGATGTCGTAGTCGAAACCCCCGAGGTTGCCTTCCGGGGTCTTGTAGGAGAAGGGCGGGTAGGCGGCTTCGATACCGATACGCAGACTGTCCTCGTCGGCATGGGCCAGGATGCTGAAGGCGCAGAGGGCCAGGGCACCTAGAAGTCCTGTCTTGTTCATATTGTTGACTCCTGTTGTTGGGGGGCGGTTCTGAAACGTGAGCGAGGTGCCGTCCGGACTGGCGTAGCGGGTGGGCCCGCAGGATTTTGTCGTGGCTATAAATGACACGTTTTATTTCATAAATCAATTTTATGAAAAAAATAATGCCAGATTCTGGCCCGGCAATGCCGTCCGCAGGCGCGCCAGCAGGGATTCAGGCGCGGACGGTCCGGCCCCAGGGGGAATTGGTGTATCCTTCGCGGCCGTCATTTTCTCCGCTGCAGGACCTGCCCATGAAAACCGCCCTCGTCGAACTCATCAGTAAAATCAGCTCCGGCTGCATGAGCGAGGCCGAAATCCTGCAGATCGCCGATGAAGCCGCCCAGGCCTATGCCGACACGGCCGGTTTCCTGGCGGCCAACCCGGACATCAACTACGACGACAGCTTTCCGATGCCCCTGGGCGAGTGGGTGGTGGTCGGCAGCTTGCCCGAGACCGTTCTTTTCCAGGCCGACACCTACATGGATCTGTTCGCCAGGATCGTCGAGTCCTTCGGCAAGGATGTGCCTTTCAACATCAAGCCCAAGCAGCTGGCCAAGGTCGAAGCCTTGACCGCGTTGAACCGCATCCAGGTTCAACTGAGCAGCATGAGCCCGGAAATGGGTGGCTACGTGCTGGTGAATTTCAGTCAGTTGCTCGACGACGAACTCCAGGCGGTGCTGGTCTACGGCAATGACCTGCCGCGGGTACTGGCCCTGTGCGAGGAAGTCGGGATTGTCGCCGCGCCGTCCCTGGAAGCCCTGCGGGTCGCTCTGCACGTCTGAGCCCCCGCCGCGAGGGATCGGCAATAAAGTGAACCCTGGCACAGGCCGGCTATCCTATGGGGGCAGATCCTCATCAAGGAGCAAGACCATGGGTTCCACTTTCAACGGCCTGATCGGCCTGATCATCCTGGCGCTGGATATCTGGGCCATCCTCAATGTGCTGAAAAGCACTGCCGAAACCGGGATGAAGATCCTCTGGATCTTGCTGATCATCCTGCTACCGGTGCTCGGCCTGATCATCTGGGCGATCGCCGGGCCGCGTGGCAATCTCAATCTACGCTAGTGGCCCTGAAGGCAGGCTTGAGCCTGGTGTCGATCCGGGAGAGGGTTGTGGCACCTCTCGATGGCGTTTCGGAAATTGCCTACGCCTTTTGTTGTAGGGGGCTGATGGCGTTTACACGGATGAAGTCCTAGGTTTTGAGCAGGGTAAAAAAGCTTGGACGCTTTGCCCCCTGGCCCCTCCTGGATTCAAGGGAGGAGCTGACCCGAAACCCTACGCTAAAGGATTAGCCCATGCAGGAGATGAGTATGGAACAGGCCCAGCTTGAGAAAACCCATGTCGAGATTGCCAAGCTTATCGCCGAGCAACGCAAGCTCAATGCCGAGGCGGGGAAGATGACACGTGAGACATTCTGGTACCCGGTCGCGATTGCCGTTGGCTTTGTCGGTACCGTGTCGACGGTTACCGCATTGCTGATCAAATATCTCGTTCCTTGAGTGCAGAAGCCGACGACCTGTGCCCAGCGAAGGTTCGACCTGTCATCGTTCGCAACGTAGAATGCGCGCCTTTCTCGGATTATCGCGGCAATGGCCATTAGCGCCCGTTGCTTGTTCGATAGCCCGCCATGGGCGGGTAACCGTCCGTTGTCACTCGCATTCACCGGAGCACTTCCCATGAGCAATACGCCTGAAACCCACTACCAGGAAACCCTCTACGAAGGCTACGGCCAGCGCTTTCGCATGGACAAGCTGCTGCACGAAGTGCGCACCGAGCACCAGCACCTGGTGATTTTCGAAAACGCCCGCATGGGTCGGGTCATGGCCCTGGACGGTGTCATCCAGACCACCGAAGCCGACGAATTCATCTACCACGAAATGCTCACCCATGTGCCGATCCTCGCCCATGGCAGCGCCAAGCGCGTGCTGATCATTGGCGGTGGCGACGGCGGCATGCTGCGTGAAGTGGCCAAGCACCGCGGCGTCGAGCACATCACCATGGTCGAGATCGACGCCACCGTGGTCGACATGTGCAAGCAGTTCCTGCCGGAGCATTCCAAGGGCGCGTTCGACGACGCACGGCTGAACCTGGTGATCGACGACGGCATGCGTTTTGTCGCCACCACCGAGGAAAAGTTCGACGTCATCATCTCCGATTCCACCGATCCGATCGGTCCCGGGGAAGTGCTGTTCTCCGAAAACTTCTACCAGGCCTGTCGGCGCTGCCTGAACGAAGGTGGCATTCTGGTGACCCAGAATGGCACACCGTTCATGCAGTTGTCCGAAGTGCAGACCACTGCGGGACGCCTGCGTAGCCTGTTCCCGGACTGGCATTTCTACCAGGCCGCGGTACCGACCTACATCGGCGGTGCCATGACCTTCGCCTGGGGCGCGACCAACACCGCGTCGCGCAAGTTGTCGCTGGAAACCCTGCGCCAGCGTTTTGCCGGCAGCGGTATTGTCACTCGCTACTACAACCCCGAGATCCATATCGGCGCGTTTGCCTTGCCGCAATACGTGTTGCAGGCGGTGAACAAGCCGAGCAACGACTGATACTGCGCCAGCCAGTGGGTTCGCGATGACCGTCAACCCGGCCATCGCGAACCGGCGTCAACCCGGGATGTTCATATCCTGTCCAGCCCCCCCCTGGGACCATCCTCGGTCGCCACTTTGCCTGGAGCATTCAGCAATCTGATGGTGCATGGGCCTTTGGGCGTCCTTCGCTACACTGCCGACCATCGTCCTCAGAACCCACAAGGTATCTGCTATGCACAATCGCATCATGATCACTGGCGCCGGCTCCGGTCTTGGCCGCGAAATCGCACTGCGCTGGGCCCGCGAAGGCTGGCGCCTGGCGCTGTCGGATGTCAGCGATCCGGGCCTGCAGGAAACCCTCCGGCTGGTGCGCGAAGCCGGCGGCGACGGTTTCACCCAGCGCTGTGACGTGCGTGACTACAGCCAGCTGACGGCTTTTGCCCAGGCTTGTGAGGTCAAGTTCGGCGGCATCGATGTGATCGTCAACAACGCCGGCGTCGCCTCGGGTGGGTTCTTCAGCGAGCTGTCGCTGGAAGACTGGGACTGGCAGATCGCGATCAACCTGATGGGGGTGGTCAAGGGCTGCAAGGCATTCCTGCCGCTGCTGGAACAGAGCAAGGGCAAGATCATCAATATCGCCTCCATGGCGGCGCTGATGCAGGGACCGGCCATGAGCAACTACAACGTGGCCAAGGCCGGTGTGGTGGCGTTGTCGGAAAGCCTGTTGATCGAACTGGCGCAGCAGGAAGTCGGTGTGCACGTGGTCTGCCCGTCGTTTTTCCAGACCAATCTGCTGGACTCTTTCCGCGGGCCTACGCCGGCGATGAAGGCCCAGGTCGGCAAGCTGCTGGAAAGCTCGCCCATCAGCGCGAGCGATATCGCCGACTACATCTACACCCAGGTCGGCCTGGGCGAGTTCATGATTCTGCCCCACGAGCAGGGGCGCATGGCCTGGGCCCTCAAGCAGAAGAATCCGCAGTTGCTCTATGACGAAATGACCCTGATGGCCGACAAGATGCGGGCCAAGGCCAAACAAGTCCCGCATTGAGCTTGCCCACGGATCGACGGCTGGTTAGGGTTGCCTGCAACGGGCAATCCTGACGGGTGTTTATCGTGATCAACTATCTGTGGTTCTTTCTCGCCGCGCTGTTTGAAATAGCCGGTTGTTATGCCTTCTGGATGTGGCTGCGGCTGGGCAAGAGCGCCTGGTGGGTCGCCCCGGCGCTGTTGAGCCTGACGCTGTTTGCGCTGTTGTTGACCAAGGTCGAGGCGACCTACGCCGGTCGGGTCTACGCGGCCTACGGCGGCATCTACATCGTGGCCTCCATCGCCTGGTTGGGCCTGATCGAACGTATCCGCCCGCTGGGCTCGGACTGGTTGGGCGCCGCCCTCTGCGTCCTTGGCGCGAGCGTCATCCTGCTGGGGCCGCGCTTTTCACAGGCCTGAGCCGGCTCCTCATCGGTAAAATCTCCGACTTTGCCAAGTAAGCAATCTGATTCTGTAGGGCGAATCGACCCTGTCGGTCAGGGCCGACTGATTTGCGGCGCGTGCATTGAAGGTGCTCAGCGGGGCGGGCAGTCTTGGGCGCTCATTAACCCTTGAGGATTGACTGCCATGCTTGTACTGAGCCGCGTCGTGGGCGAGATGATTTCCATCGGCGATAACATCACCGTGCGAATTCTCGCTGTTAACGGTAATCACGTTCGTTTTGGTGTCGAGGCACCGAAGCACGTCAATGTGCATCGGGCGGAAATCTACCGTCGGATCCTGACCAAGCTGGGTGAGCCGGAGCCGGCCAGCGACTCCGTTGTCTAGCGGTCAGTCAAAGAACTCTTTCGGCACCGCGTGCTTGGGCAGCAACTGGCATTGCTCGCTTTCGATATCGAAGAAGATCACCGCCTGGCCCTTGCTCAAGGCGTGACGCACGCGCAGCACGCGGGTTTCCTGGGGCGTGTCATCACCGTTGTCGGTGCCGTCGCGGCTGACGAAATCTTCGATCAGGCGGGTGAGGGTATCGGGTTCAAGTTGTTCGTAGGGAATCAGCATGGAATCGTCTCTTGCGGCTATGGGGCCTGATGCTACTGTGCCAGGGCGTGTCGGGCTACCTAATGACAGGTCTCGCGCGCATTTCGCCGTGTTCTGACAGACACCGGTAGCACAGAAGGTGTTCCCTTTCGGGTGGGCTGCCAAGGGCAGATCACGCGAATCAGGAACGACCGAATGAATCATCTCGTAGTACATCACCTCAGGCCGGCATTGCGCCCGGCCCTGACCCATATCCGTGGTGCCGCTGGCCGCCGGGGACTCTTGTGGGGACTGCTGCTGGGCCTGGGCGGCTGTGCCTCGCCATTACCCAGCCCGGTGCCGAGCCCTGGGCAGATCACCCTGCTTCGGGAGGGTTTTACCCTGACCTATGACTGTGCAAAGCGCACGGCGCTCAGGTACGAATATCGGCTCACCGCGGACATGGGCAATGTCAAACGACCCAAGGGTTTCGAACTGGATCCGGACCTGCCCGACGGGTGCGCGGGGCAACTGTCCGCCAAAGGCTACGGCGCCGTGCCCGGCTGGGACCGCGGGCATCTGGTGCCCTCCAATCAGATGGACCACAGCGAACTGGCGATTCGCCAGGCCCACTACATGAGCAATATCGTGCCCCAGGCCGCGCGCTTCAACCAGGGGATCTGGGTGCAAACGGAGGAGGTCTCCGAATGCTATCGCGACTTGGCGCCGGTGCAGGTTCATGGCGGCGTGGTCTATGGCGACACGGAGAACGACTTCTTCCTCGAGTCCCATGGCATCCGCACCCCGGATGCCTTCTGGAAAACCGTCCTGACCACCGGTGCGGATGGCCAGGCCCAGGCCATCAGTTGGTACATCCCCAATCAGGCAAAGCTGGAACCGCTGGACCGCTACATTCGCAGCATCGCCGAACTGGAGGCGTTGCTGGGAGCGGACAGCATAGCTATCGAGGCGAGCGACGAGGTCAAGGCACAGAAACCCGCACGTACCTGGCCCAGGCCCCCCAACTGTGACTTGGGCTAAGCGGACCTGAAACTTTTCATATCCAATCGTTATAAAAAATGGCGCGGTCGCCGGGTGGGTTTCGGTGCCTCGCCGCGTTGCATGGACAGGTGCTATCGGGCTATCCAAAGGATTTGGATTTAAGATTTAACTTACTGATAAACAATAAGTTTTTTGTGATTTTCAAGCCGCGTCAGGCTGATACCCTCGGTGAACATGGACGATCAAGGGTATTTCCGCATGTTGAAAGGATTGAGTGCCGGCGAACAACGTTTGATGCCGGAAGAACAGCGCAGTTTTCGCCGCCAGAGCGTCTTTGCTCAAAACACCCCGCGTTATCTGCGGCGCAGGGCCGCCGAGTACAACCTCTGGGCCGCCTTGGGCGAAAGCATGCGATTGAGCGAGTATTACCGTGATGAAATAGACACTGCGCTTGGTCAGTACCAGCCCCTGGGGCAATTTGCCGGGCTGCTGGTGGCCCGGGCGTTGGCGGATAACGGCCTGGGTCGCCTGGATCCGCGTCGGGATTGTTTGTTCATCGCGCCAAGCGCTGACGCCGACGGCGGGGAGACGGACATTCCAGCGCTCTCTCTGCTCGACAGCGCCTTGCAGGGCTTTGATCGTGTCGAGACGGTAGCCTCGGGTTTTCCCGCGGGCAGTGGCGTCCGCCGCCCGCTGGCGAGCGGCGAATACCGGGTGCATGAGGTCGAGCCGCACAGGCTGGCGCGGATTTTTCGTGAGCTGGACCTGGGCGGTCGTTATCAGGCGCACCTGCGGAGTGTTTTTTATTGTCCGCGGCGTCCGGGAGAGGAGCCTGTGTCGAGGCGCGATCCGCGGTTGTCTTTTCTGCTGGAGCGGCATCGTCAAGCCTGCATGCTGTTCGATGCCCATATCGCCTACCTGAACAGCGATATCGAACGGCCCGCCTATGAAATGCTGGTTCGGGTGTTGAATCTGGAACGTTCGGTCAACTGGGATGGCCAGGTGGTTCAGGCCAGCCATTTGTCGATGCTCGGCACCGCCCTGGAAGGGGTGCTGCTGTTTGCCGCCGCTGATGCCCTGACTCAAGAGGGACGGGCATGTGTGGTGTATCTGCCGAACGAACCCGCTTGCCCGTTCCGGGAACATTCATCGATAACGGCATTTTCCGCCTGGCTGGCGGAAAAGATCGGCATCGGTACGCAATATCGGTATTTCATCGCTCGCCTGGTGGATTACCGCGTGCTACCCGAATTCGACAAGGCGCTGTTTGAGCAGGCCGCCGAGCATTCGCGTGCGGGGGCGTGCTGGTCGTTCGCCCTTCGGCCCGCGGCCGCGGACTTGTTCAGCGAACTGGTGCACCTGCAATTGGGCAAGCTCGTCGACGATGCGCGGGCGCTGGCCGTTCCCACCGGGACCGAGGATCGGACGACACGCCTGGCCCGCTTGCGCCGTTGGCACGAGTGTGGGGTGTCGGCGGCGCAATTGTCGGTCTATGGCCTGCCGGAGCCGGGGCAACTGGTGTTGGGCGGGCGCTCCCGAACCTTGTTCGATCTGTTTTACGAAGGCTGGCGGGATTGGCGGGCGAGGGACCGCGTAGGGCTGGTGGATTCGCTGATGGCGCAGGCCATCAATCTGCTCGACCTGGACCCGGACGAGCGTGAACAGGTGTTCTGGGAGCGCGGTCGGCCGCAGGAGTCGGATTTCTGTGCCGGACTGATCGCAATCATGGGCGAGCAACGTGTCTTGCGCCTGTGGAATCCCGACGCGCATCCCTACGAGCACCGGCGGGCCATGTTCCTCGGCGAGTCGGATGCCGCAGGGGTACTGAGCGACGGTGAAGCGCGTTATGTGCGGATCGACACGAAAGTCTATCGCCTGGACGAGCAGGCATTCGACGGGCGCTGGCGTCTCAAGCATGCGACCCGTGCGGGTGCCTATTCGCCGCTGGTTTTGCACAACGGCGAAGGCGCCTGGCGGTTTGCCTTCGAGAATCCCGCGCAATGGTCGGATGAAATTTATCTGTTTCGCCGCCTGGGGCCGATTGCCGAAGGGTTGTCCGATGCGGTGGTGCGGCAGGTGCTCAGGGTCACAGGCACCGATGCCGCTGTGCTGCGCCGGCTGCATATCGATTTGATGCCCGTGCCGCGGGTGTTTAACGAAAGTGTCCGGCGATTCCGCCAGCGTGAGGCGCCGGGTGCCGCCGCCGAGGTGCTGCCCGACGCGGTGGTCGAGCCGGGGCCCCGGCAGTTTTTTCCCGAATTACCGGCATGGGTGGAGCAGGAACTGATTGCCGAGGCCAACGATGTGCAGCGGCAGCGGCTGCTGATTCAGGGGCAGATGCCCCTGGCCTTGTCCGAGGCCGCCCTGCGAAAGCGGCTGGAACTGACGGTCAATCGTGTCAACGCCGATTTCCTCCGCAATGACCGCACCTCCTTCGAAACCGACTGCCTGGCGTTCCATATGCTCGAGCGCTTGCCGGGCTGGCCGGATAACCTGCGACTGGAATTGCACTACGTGCGCAAGGCCGGACTGGGGAGCACCACCTTCGCCCTCGGCCGTGAGTCCGCCCAGTTGCAGCGGCGCCTGTCCGTCAGCGAGCAACGCAACGATGACTACCTTGTCCAGGACGCATCCAACAAACCGCTGGCCTCGGCCTCCAGTCTGGTACAAGCGGTGCTTCTGGCACTGTTGCCGGAGCAACGCACGGCCCTGGGCTTCAACGCCACCCAGCCCGGGCCATTGCGCGAGGCGCTGGTCGAGCTGGGGCTCAAGCATCGCCACCAGGCGGCGCGTTTATGTGCCCCGCCACGGCTCGCGCTACCCGAAGAGTACCCAGGCTACCCGTTGTTCGACAGCGTCCCTGGCGACGCGCGATGGCACGCCTTGATCGTCCGGGTGAACCGGCTCTACCCGTTGTTATCGATGGTGCAGATCCGCGTGTATCTGCAATCGTTGGGGACTGCGGAGCAGGCCGCCCTTGTGTTGGAATCGCGTGAACAGGAGCACGAACGGCTCAAGACGCAATTACGGGCCTGGGTCGAAGCGGCCGTTGCGGTTGATGACCCGCTCTCCGCCACCGGGGGCACCGCGGCAAGCCGAAAGCAACTGGCGTATTCGATCAAGCGGGCCTGGGAGCAGGGGGCGTGGTGTCTATCAGGTAAAACGCTGCGGGTGACGCTTGACCTGCAAGGGATGCGCGCGGGCCGTTTGCCGGAGCTGGACGGGGATATCGACTTCAGTCACGTCAGCGACCTGATCCTCAGGGATATGGCCTTGACGGATGCCGACCAAGGTTTTTTCACCGGCTTCACCGGGCTGCGCCGGCTGGATCTGAGCGACAACCAACTGACCGCCTTGCCGGACGCCTTGTGCGATATGGAACACCTGACCCATCTGTACCTGCAAGGCAATCGGATTTCCCTGACGGTACACAGTGCGGCGCTGCTGACGGACATGGCCTCTCTGGAAACACTCAACCTCAATGGCAATCCCCTCGCCGAGCTTCCAGAACTGAGCGGCTTGCCGGCCTTGCGGCAACTGATGCTGCGCAATACGGGCATTGATCGCTGGCCGAATGGGCTGTTCACGCGGTTGGCCCTGGAGGCACTGGATTTGCGGGATAACCGCATCGCCTCGATACCGTCTGAACTGTTCAATGCGCCCGCTGCGGTGACCCGTTATATCGGCTTGCAGAACAATCCCTTGTCCGAAGACAGCCTTGATCGGTTGGCGGCGCTCAAGCAGAACGCGGGGATCAGCCTGAGCGTGGCGCCACTTCCGAGCCGTGGCAGCGAGCAAGAGGAAGAGGATGCCTGGATCGAGTCCTTCGATCCGCAGGTACTGGCAACGGCGGCCTGCCAGGAGCGGCTGGCGGCACAGCGGTTGAAGTGGCGGCGCTTGCGTGCCGAACCTATGGCGCAGGGGTGTTTCCTGCTGTTTTGGCGCCTGCACCTGTGGTCGCGGGAGCAGAACCGGCAGAGGCGAGAGGAGACTGCCCGACGGGTCTGGTCGATCGTCGAGGCCGCTAGCCAGGACAGGCTCCTGCGTGAAGCACTGTTCAGCTATGCCGACGGGCCATACAGCTGCATCGAGAGTCTGGAAACGGTGGTCGCAGCCCTGGAAACCCAGATCGCGGCGGCGAACTTTTAAAAAAGGATATTTAAAATGTCAGCCACTACCCATCTTGTAACCGCTGTTCTCGACGAACACAGTGCCAACGAAGACGTGATCAATGCCAATGCGCCGCCCTGGTTGCTGGCAGCTCGCGCTGAAGATATCGCACGCCTGCGCGAATACCTGCGGCGCAGTCTTTTTTTCAAGGAAGAAGTGTCCGAATGGCTCAAGGATCTGAAAACCGTCCTGGGTTTTTGCGGGCCGGTGCTGGAGCACGCACTGCAGAGTCGATTCGGCCCGGGGCTGGATATCCACCGCGACCAGCTGAATATCGCCAATCGCTGGCCCTCACTGCCGCCGCCGACCGGGTCGACTCATTTCTTTCCGATGACGTATACCCGTCGCAGTTTGCTGGAAGCGGCCATGCAGAACTTCGCGGCGGACGAGCGCCTTCCTCCGCTGTCTCATATCAGACTGAGCGGCGACCAGAAACGGGTGGCAAAAATCGCCGTGGAGGATTTTGTCGAACTGGTCCGCCAGCTCGATCTGGGAAGGCTCTATCAATATCACCTGTGTAAGGTTTTTCATCTTCCGGAAAGTGACGAGGAGAGTGCGGAAGACAGCGGATTTCGTATCGAGTCCGCCATCGTGCGGCAAAAGAAAGCCGATAGGTTGGTGGATGCCTGCATTGCCTATCTGAAAAAGGACCTCGATGAGGCGAGTTATCGACAGGTCTGTAAATTGATCGAGCTGAATGTCGCCGTTGCCGCGGACGGTACGAAGATGATGGCCCACAATCTGTTGATGCTCGGGGTCAGGTTGTCTGGTGTATGCCTGTTCACGCTGGACAATGTGCCGCAGTCCGACAAGGACGGCCTGAAAAACCGGGTGCTGGTGCATATTCCCAACGATCCGCTCACGCGATTCAAACGCTATGCCTCGCTTGAGGCGTTCCACGCCGAGCTGCGCCGCCGACTTTGGCAACCCGAGTACGAGAAGTTCTTCTGTGGTTTTGTCAGTCAGCGCGAACTGCCGGGATTCCTGGCGCGCTTGAGGAAGAGCCTGACCCTGGAAACCCGTGACGCCGATGACAAGGTCAGGATATCGCTGAACCCGACGGCCGATTTGCAACTGAAGCTGGAGGTACTGAGTGGCGAGTTGTCTTTTCAGCTCTACCGGCAACAGATCCTGCGGCTGCAGGACGACGCGCGGGTCGTCGCGGTGCCCACCGAGGACGTCGATCAGGATGCCCGCCAGGCCAGGTATCTGTCTCACTTGAGCCTGGGCATGAGCCTGCTCAACCTGGCCGCTTTCGCCAACCCCTGGCTGGGCTTGTTGATGATGGGCGTGGCGGTCGGGCAACTGCTGGCGGAAACCTATGAGGGCTATCAGGATTGGCGGCGCGGTGAGCGCGACGAGGCCATTTCGCACATGATGTCGGTGGCCGAGGATATTGTGACCATGGTTGCCCTGGGCGTGGCCATGCACTGGGGAGGCAAGGCGCTCAAGGGATTCTTCCAACGGCACTCGGATTTTTTTGATGACCTGCTGCCAGTCCGCTCGAGCGATGGTCGCTATCGGCTATGGCAGCCCGATCTGTATGCCTATCGCCATGACGATCCCGGACTGGCGGGCCGGGCGCTGGACCACGAGGGGTTCTATCAGGCGGACGAAGCGGACGACGGACATCGATACCTGGATATCGCCGGTGAGCCTTACCGGGTTTACCGGGATGAGTCCGTCGGGGCCTGGCGCCTGCGGCATCCTCTTCGCGAGTCAGCCTACGAGCCAGTGCTTGAGCACAATGGCGCCGGGGCCTGGAGGTTGGTCCACGAATGGCCCTTGCAATGGCACGATCCGGTTTACCTGTTTCGGCGCCTGGGCCCTGACGTGCGCTTTTTGAGTGATGAAACGATAGAGCAAATCCTCTCGATTCAACGCCTCGACGAGTCGCAGTTGCGGCGGATCCATATGAGCCATGCAAAGATCCCGGCATCCCTGCTTGACTCGATAGGGCGTTTCCGACTGGATAACGAGTTGAATTGGCTGCTCGCGCCTGATACTGCACCGGCGTCGGCCGCCGCTCGCCTGCTCGACTTGAAACTGCAGATTCTGCCCAGCCTCAAGGGCTGGCCGCGGGATCGCGCACTCATGCTTCTGGACGGGACGGGCAAACCGCTGCGTGAATACGGGGTGGACCTGACATCGCAGCCGCAGAGCATAGTGTTGCGGGCCAAGGACATCGAAACGGATGGCCTGGCGGTGATCTTGAACAAACTGACGCTTTTGGAACGCCGGGAACTGCTCGGACCGGGGGCGGATCCCGACCAGGCGTCGATGCTGCTGGAGGGCGTGCTGCGCACGCATGTGCACGAGCAGCGCACGGCGGTGTTCGCGCGTCTCTACAGGTTGTGTTGCCTGACCGATGCCGGATTACCCGTGGGCTTGAGGCGCGGCTTCGCCGATTTGCCGGACGGGGTTTTGCGTGAAACCCTGGAGCAGGCGAATGCGCTGCTGAAAGGGCGATTGGGCTCCGGCGATCGCCTGCCCTTGCAGCTGATTGAAGAGGCGAACGAGAACCTGCGTGAGATTCGCCTCAACCACGCATTGGACAGTGGCTTTCTCAATAACCCCGGCAACCTGGATACTGTCAGGTTGCAGTTGTCCATGCTGAAAACCATGGGCGGGTGGCCGCCGGATCTGCGTGTGGAGATTCGCCAGCAACGTTTCGATGGTCCTCTGTTGAGCAAGATGGGCGATGACGATTGGCCTCGGCGCCGGGTGTTGGTCAGGACCGCGCAGGGATATCAGGCCTTTGATGACGAGGGCCTGAGCCTGGGGCCACTGATCAAGGGGCGCCACGCCCTGAGCGGTGCGGTATTGAGCGGCTTGCGACTGGTCGAGCGTGGGGCGATGGGGGTCAAGCTGGACGAAGCCGACTTGCTGCACAAGCTGCTGATGTCCAAGTTGATGGAGCGACCACGTGTCGAGCTCGAAGAGACCCTCGGCTTCCCTCCGCGCAAGCCCGGATACCGCTCGCTGGCCTGGCGCGACAGTGAGATGCAGGCCTGCCTGCGAGTCAGGCGTGGCGGTGTCTATGGGTCGCACCGAGGATTGCGCCGGTTGAGCCGACTGTATCCCGATCTCTGTGCGGCGGAAGTGCGCAATTTGTATGTTTCCCTGGGTGACGATCCGCTCCAGGTCAGAAGCCAGCTTGAGGGGCTCGAGGAGGAACTCAAGCAGTTGCGTTTGACGCTACGCAATTGGCGAGGGGCGGAGGGGAGCATTCAGCGGGCACATGCCTGGCTGGGTGGTGTCGATGAAAGTCGCGAGCAGGCGGCCGAGATCATCGAGCGTTGCTGGCGCTGGCAAACGCCTCGGACCTATGACGAGAATGGCGTGGTCATAGGCCGCAGCCTGAGTCTGGCGGGGTTGCGCGTCGACAGCTTGCCGAGCTTGCCCTTCGGCATCAGCTTCGATCATGTCACTGAACTGTCGTTGAAGAACATGAATGTGAAGCGTATTCCCGAAGACTTTCTCGAGCATTTTTCCAATCTGCGCAGACTGGAGTTGAACAACAATCGGTTGGAGGCCCTGCCGAACGCGATTGCCGATATGAGCCAGCTCAGGGAGCTGCACGCGCAGGACAACCGGATCACGCTGACCCAGGGCTCGATCAACGTACTGTCGAGCTTGCACCATCTTGAAGTCCTGAACCTGAATGGCAACTTCGATGTCCGTCTGCTGGACGTCGGCCAGATGCCGCACTTGCGCCGTTTGCACCTGCGGGGAACGGGAATCGACAGCTTGCCCACGGGGTTGTTGACGCGGATGCGTCTGTACGAAGCGGACCTGCGCGACAACCAGATCCAGACCATGCCGAGCGAGGCCTACACCGCGCCTTCGCCGATCAATCGGCGGATCATCCTGCGTAACAACCCCTTCACGGTTGACCATCAGAACCTGTTGGCCGCCTATCGGACACGTACCGGTATCACTTTCGGTATTCCGGATACGGAGCTGGAGTTGGACGAGTACAGTGCGCGTCAACGCTGGCTGGCCGATCTCGAGGCGGGCGCGCGCCGTGAAACGCTGGAGAACCTGTGGCAGAGCTTGCGGCAGGAGCCGGGTTCCGAGGAGTTTTTTGTGTTGTTGGGGCGACTGGGGGGCAGTGCCGAGTATCTGAAGATTCGCGCGGACCTGACGCGCCGGGTCTGGGGCGTGCTGGCGGACGCGGCCGAGAACACAACCTTGCGCAATGAACTGTTCGACCTGGCGGCCGATCCGCTGACCTGCGTCGACAGCGCCGCGCGAAACTTCAGCCATCTGGAAGTCCTGGTGTTGCTGGCCAGGGCCAGGACCCTGGCGGCCAAGAGCAATGAGCCGGCGGAACTGCTGAAGCTGGCGCGCGGACTGTTTCGCCTGGAGCGCATCGACGATATCGCTCGGGATCATGTCAAGACCCTGCACGGCGATCCCGAGATAGCGTCATCGAACGCGGTCGATGAGGTCGAAGTGCATCTGGCCTATCGGGTCGGCCTGGGGCGTTCGCTGTATTTGCCCGGGCAGCCGAAGGAGATGTTCTTCAGATCCATTGCCAATGTCACCGAGGAGCAGATCCTCGCGGCCCGAGGCAATATCCGCCTGGCGGAGAGCACGCCGGCCCTGAAGACTTTTATTGCTTCGCGCGATTTCTGGATTGATTACCTGAAAAAGAAATACCCGCGTGACTTTACCCGCTTCAACAAGCCCTTTCATGACCAGGAGGAGCAGTTGCTGACCCACTCCCCGGAGATGCTCAGCGCCAGCTATGCCCGGCGCTTGTCGACGTTGATGGAGACCCGCATGGCCGAGGAGCAGACCTTTCTCGAGGCGTTGACCCAGCACGAAATGGATGAACATCCCGCCCCGTTCTGAGTCGGCATAGCGGCGCGGCCTCAGGCACCGGCCTGAGGCTTGCCCTGGCCGCGGATCAGGCTGCGCAAGGCGAAGCGATTCGGATGACAGGCCTCGGCGACGCTACGTGGCAATGGCAGCGGCTCGTTCTCCAGCCAGGCGGCGAGCAATTCGCCCGAGAGCGGCGCGCTGATCAGACCGCGCGAGCCGTGGCCGCTGTTGATATACAACCCCTCGAGCCAGGGGCAGGGGACCTGCGGTATCTGCCGGGCATCCCGGCCGAGGATGCCGTAGGCCTCGGCGAAAGGCTTCGGGTCCGCCAGCGGTCCGACGATCGGCAGATAGTCCGCGCTGGTGCAGCGAAAGGCGGCCCGGCCTTGCAGGTGCTCCGGGGCGAGTTCAGCGGCATTCAGGCGGATGGCCAGGTCAGGCGAGATGTCCTGTAGCAATGCCAGGTTACCGATATGCTCCGCGGTGGTGGGGGTCAGGTCCTCGCTCTTGAAATCGAAGCTGGCGCCCAGGGTATGTTCACCGAGGCGCGCCGGCGCGACATAACCTTCGGCGCAGACCACGGTGTTCAAGGCGCTGCTGCCGACGGTTTGCGCCAGACGGGTGATCTGCCCGCGAATGCGCTTGAGTGGCAACGCGGCGCTGGCGGCGAAGCGTTTCACTTCAGCGGCCCCGGCGAGGATCACCACCGGGGCGCTGCCCAGCAGGCTGTCGGCGCCCCACGCCTGCCATTGGCCGTCGACCCGGCGCAGCTCGACGGCGTCGCTATGGGCGCGTACTTCAATGTTCGGGTGGCCGGCTTGCCACTGGCACAAGGCTGGCGGATGGACCCAGCCGCCCTCCGGGAAGAACAGTCCGCCGTGCTCAAGGGCCACGCCCGCGCGGGCCTGGGACTGGGCTTGATCGAGGATCTGCAGCAACTCGGGGCTGAAGGCGCTGGCCAACTGGGCCTGGCGCTCGGCTTCTTTCTCGTCGAAGGCCAGTTGCAGGACGCCGCAGTCGTCCCAGTCGAGGCCTCTGTGCAACTGTTCGAGCAAGCGCCGGGTATGCCCGAAACCACTGAGGATCAGTTGCGACAGCGCCGTGCCATGGGCCGACAGCTTGAGGTAGAGGACGCCTTGCGGGTTGCCCGAGGCTTCCCGGGCCAGGGCGTCGTGGCGCTCCAGCAGGCAGACCTGCCAGCCACGGGCGGCGAGGCTCGCGGCACTGGCACAACCGGCCAGGCCACCGCCGATCACCAGGGCCCGGCGTTCGCCGCTGGGCGTCGCTGGGCGCGCGAACCATGGCTTGGCGGCAGGCGGTACAGTCGTGTCCGCGGGCCAGCCGATAAATTCGCCGCGCAGGATTTCCCATTTGTGGCCAATGCCCGGTGTGCGGCGCATTTTGAAGCCCGCGGCATTCAGTGAGCGGCGGACCCAACCGGTACTGGTGAAGGTGCTCAGGGTCGCGCCGGGGGCCGCCAGCCGCGCCAGTTCGGCGAACAGCTCGGGCGTCCACATCTCGGGGTTCTTGGCCGGGGCGAAACCGTCGAGAAACCAGGCGTCGACCTGGGCGTCCAGTTGCGGCAGTTGTTCCAGGGCATCGCCGACCAGCAGCGTCAGGGTTACCCGGCCATTGTCCAGCAGCAGTCGCTGGAAGCCCTGGTGAATGGCGACATACTGCCCGAGCAATGGCGCGCTGAACCTGGCCAGTTCGGGCCAGAGGGTCAGGGCGCGTTGCAGGTCGGCGCGGCTTAGCGGGTATTTTTCCACGCTGACGAAATGCAACCGGGCGCCCGGCACCGCGCAGTCCTCGAACAACTGCCAGGCGCAGAGGAAATTCAGTCCGGTACCGAAGCCGGTCTCGCCGATCACCAGCCGCTCGTTCGACCCCAGGGCGGCAAAGCGCTCCCGCAGGCGATTCTGTTCGAGAAACACGTAGCGGGTTTCGTCCAGGCCCGACTGATCGGAGAAATACACGTCGTCGAAGACCCGCGAGTGCGGGCGACCCTGGTCATCCCAGTCGATCTGGGCATGGGTGGGAGGATTGGGCGATACGCAGGTCATGGGGCCACTCGACGGTAACAAGGGGACTATTCTAGCCCATTGCCGGACGCCGGATTGATCCACGGCAAGGCCTGGGGATTTCCCGCCACACCGCGTGGTCCGATCCGTTAGTCTTGCCCCATCTTGGAAGGGAGTCGCCCATGTTTGAATCCGCCGAAATCGGTCACGCCATCGACAAAGACACCTACGACGCCGAAGTCCCTGCCTTGCGTGAAGCCTTGCTGGAGGCACAGTTCGAACTCCAGCAGCAAAAGCGCTTTCCGGTCATTGTGCTGATCAATGGCATTGAAGGGGCGGGCAAGGGCGAGACGGTCAAGTTGCTCAACGAATGGATGGACCCGCGCCTGATCGAGGTCCGCACCTTCGACCAGCAAACCGATGAAGAACTGGCCCGACCGCCGGCCTGGCGCTACTGGCGGCAACTGCCGGCCAAGGGGCGGATGGGCGTGTTCTTCGGCAACTGGTACAGCCAGATGTTGCAGGGCCGGGTGCACGGTCACTTCAAGGATGCGGTGCTGGACCAGGCGATCAATGGTGCCGAACGCCTGGAGCGAATGCTCTGCGACGAAGGCGCGCTGATCTTCAAGTTCTGGTTCCATCTGTCCAAGAAGCAGATGAAGGCCCGTCTCAAATCACTCCAGGATGACCCCCTGCACAGCTGGCGTATCAGCCCGCTGGACTGGCAGCAGTCGGAGACTTACGACCAGTTCGTGCATTTCGGCGAGCGGGTGTTGCGTCGTACCAGCAACGACTATGCACCCTGGCATGTAATCGAAGGGGTCGATCCCCACTATCGCAGCCTGACCGTGGGCAAAATCCTCCTTGAAGGCTTGCAGACCGCGCTCAAGACCCGGGATGCCAAGCCGCGCCCGAGCAATGCCGCGCCGCTGCTTTCAGGGGTGGACGAACTCAGCCTGCTGGACAGCCTGGACCTGAGCCAGCACCTGGACAAGGACGACTATGAAGAACAGTTGATTACCGAGCAGGCGCGGCTGGCTGGTCTGCTGCGGGACAAACGCATGCGTCGGCACGCGTTGGTGGCGGTGTTCGAAGGCAATGACGCGGCGGGCAAGGGCGGAGCGATCCGCCGGGTCGCGGCGGCGCTCGATCCGCGGCAGTACCGCATCATTCCTATCGCCGCCCCCACCGAGGATGAACGCGCCCAGCCTTATCTCTGGCGGTTCTGGCGGCATATCCCGATGCGCGGCAAGTTCACCGTGTTCGACCGTTCCTGGTATGGCCGTGTGCTGGTGGAGCGGATCGAAGGCTTCTGCAGCCAGGCTGACTGGATGCGCGCCTACAGTGAAATCAACGATTTCGAGGAGCAACTGAGCGAAGCCGGGGTGATCGTGGTGAAGTTCTGGCTGGCCATCGACAAGCAGACCCAACTGGAGCGCTTCCAGGAACGCGAGGATATTCCGTTCAAGCGCTTCAAGATCACCGAAGACGATTGGCGCAACCGCGAGAAATGGGACCTGTACCGCGACGCCGTCGGCGATATGGTCGACCGGACCAGCACCGAAGTGGCACCCTGGACGCTGGTGGAAGCCAATGACAAGCGCTGGGCCCGGGTCAAGGTGCTGCGCACGATCAATCTGGCCGTCGAGGCGGCCTTCGCAAAGCGTGGTAAGAAGGGCAAGGCGAAGTAGGACGATGGCCGCGCATACGCCGGATGAATGATTGTCGCGGTCGGGAATCGGGTGGGCTTATGCTCGCTTGATCTTTCCAACCGACAACAACAATCAATGAGGTGGGCCATGCGTGAAGTGGTGATCGTCGACAGCGTGCGGACAGGCTTGGCCAAGTCCTTTCGCGGCAAATTCAACCAGACCCGGCCGGACGACATGGCGGCCCATTGCGTCAATGCCTTGCTCAGCCGCAACGGTATCGACCCGGCCAGTGTCGAAGACTGCATTGTCGGTGCCGGCTCCAACGAGGGGGCCCAGGGCTACAACATTGGGCGCAACGTTGCGGTGTTGTCGAAGCTGGGCAGTGGCACCGCCGGCATGACCCTCAATCGCTTTTGCTCGTCGGGCTTGCAGGCGATCGCCATTGCCGCCAACCAGATCGCCTCCGGCTGCAGCGACATCATCGTTGCCGGTGGCGTCGAGTCCATCAGCCTGACGATGAAAAGCGTCAACACCGACAACCTGATCAACCCGCTGCTCAAGGAGCAGGTGCCGGGGATCTATTTCCCCATGGGCCAGACCGCCGAGATCGTCGCCCGTCGCTACGGCGTCAGTCGCGAGCAGCAGGACCTTTACGCGCTGCAAAGCCAGCAGCGCACCGCCGCCGCTCAGGCCGCCGGGCTGTTCGATGATGAAATCGTGCCCATGGCCGTGACCTATGCGGTCGAGGACAAGGCCAGCGGGCAGATTCAGCGCCTGGCGGGGGTGGTGGAGCGTGATGATTGCAATCGTCCGGACACCACGCTGGACAGCCTGGCCGGTTTGAAGCCGGTGTTTGCCGAAGACGGTTCGGTGACCGCGGGCAACTCCTCGCAACTGTCCGATGGCGCCTCGATGACCCTGGTGATGAGCCTGGAAAAGGCCCTGGAACTGGGGCTTACGCCCAAGGCCTTGTTCCGCGGTTTTGCCGTGGCCGGCTGTGAACCGGACGAAATGGGGATCGGCCCGGTGTTTTCGGTACCGCGGCTGCTCAAGGCCAAAGGCCTGAATGTGGCGGACATCGATCTGTGGGAGTTGAACGAGGCGTTCGCCTCGCAGTGCCTGTACAGCCGTGATCGGTTGGGCATCGACAACGCCAAGTACAACGTCAACGGCGGTTCGATTTCCATCGGCCATCCGTTCGGCATGACCGGCTCGCGCCAGGTCGGGCACCTGGTGCGCGAGCTGCAACGACGCAAGCTGCGTTATGGCATCGTCACCATGTGCGTGGGCGGTGGCATGGGCGCGACGGGATTGTTCGAAGCGTTGCTCTGAGGCGCAAGGGTTTGCCAGCGATAGCGATGCAAGATGTGCCGTCGCTATCGCCAGCAAGCCGGCTCCTACAGGACGAAGTTTCACCGCGCAATACCGTCTCACCTCGGCGGTTGTGGCAGCCGGCTTGCTGGCGATGGCGGCCGCAAGGGCAATGCAACGCCAAGGGATAGACCTGCCGTCGCTGGCTACAGGGGCTGGCTGGCCTTGATATCCTTGGTCAGTTGCATGCGTTTTACATACGACTGAGTTTCACGCTCGGCATCGGTTCGGGTAAAAAACGGCCCTTCCAGGGTGTTTTCCCGGGTGCTGAAAAAAAACTGGCCGTTGATGGCCGTCACCCGATGACTGCGGAAATGGGTGGCCTCGGTGTTGTCTTGTGCGCGTTTGCCGAACATGGCGAAATCTCGCTGATGAACGTGGCTGTCAGAAATCCAGCATAAAACTTATGAAGATAGCGCGCCTGATCGTCCGATCAATGGTCGAGGCCATTTTATTGGCGCCGCTTCTGGCACGCTCAAGGTCGCATCGAGCGGCCTTCCCCAGCTGTGTTGCCGCCCCTGCACGGCCTAGAATGACGACTTCCCCCACACGTCCACAGGACTCTTCATGCACATCTCATCCGGTCGCTGGGGTTACGGTCTGTTCCTGGCGCTGCTGACCTCGGTGCTCTGGGGCATCCTGCCGATCAAGCTCAAGCAGGTGTTGCAGGTGATGGACCCGGTGACCGTGACCTGGTACCGGTTGATCGTGTCGGGGGGCTGTCTTTTCGTCTATCTGGCGACGACCCGGCGTTTGCCCAGCCGCCAGGTCCTCGGGCCGCGAGGTGGCTGGCTGGTGCTGATGGCGGTGCTCGGCCTGGTGGGCAACTACGTGTTTTACCTGATGGGCTTGAATCGGCTCAGTCCTGGCACCGCACAGTTGGTGGTGCAGATGGGGCCGATCTTCCTGTTGATCGCCAGCCTGTTCGTGTTCAAGGAACGCTTCAGCCTGGGGCAGGGGATCGGCTTGCTGGTGCTGCTGTTCGGCTTTGGTCTGTTTTTCAACCAGCGCCTGGGTGAATTGCTGACGTCCCTGGGGACTTATACCGCCGGGGTGCTGCTGGTGTTGCTGGCGTCCACGGTCTGGACCTTCTACGCCTTGAGCCAGAAGCAACTGCTGACGGTGTGGAATTCGTTGCAGGTGATGATGGTCATCTACCTGTTTTGCGCCTTGTTGCTCACCCCTTGGGTGCACCCGGTTGAAGTCTTGCAATTGAGCCCGTTGCAGGGTTGGTTGTTGCTCGGTTGCTGTCTCAATACCCTGGTGGCCTACGGCGCCTTTGCCGAAGCCTTGGCGCACTGGGAAGCCTCGCGGGTCAGCGCGACCCTGGCGATCACGCCCCTGGTGACCTTTGCCGCGGTGGCCCTGGCGGCCTGGCTGTGGCCCGGGTTCGTGCAGCCCGAAGACATCAATGGCCTGGGGTATGGCGGCGCGTTGCTGGTGGTGCTGGGCTCGGCGCTGGTGGCGTTGGGGCCGTCGCTGATGGCCGGGCTCAAGGCCCGGCGTGTGCGCCAGGCGGTGAATCCATAACGACCCCGTTGCAGGTATTTGCGCCCTTCTGTAGGAGCGAGCTTGCTCGCGATGGTCGTCGACGATGACGCGGGAATCCTGATGGTTCGCGGTGCTCCGGTTATCATCGCGAGCAAGCTCGCTCCTACAGAGGGCGCGCGCGTTCGGCATTAGCCGTTCTTTCCGGATTCGAGCATGTTCTCCGGTCGGACCCAGGCGTCGAACTCCGCATCGGTCAGGTAACCGAGGGCCAACGCCGCCTCACGCAAGGTGAGGTTTTCGCTGTAGGCCTTCTTGGCGATCTGTGCCGACTTGTCGTAGCCGATATGCGGATTCAACGCGGTCACCAGCATCAGGCCACGCTCCAGGTGCGCGGCCATCTGCACCGGGTCGGGTTCCAGTCCGGCAATGCAGTGCTGCTGGAAGTTGCTGCAACCATCCCCGAGCAGGCGGATCGACTGCAGCAGGTTATGGATGATCACCGGCTTGAAGACATTGAGTTGCAGATGACCCTGGCTGGCCGCAAAGCCGATGGTCACGTCATTGCCCATGACCTGGCAGGCCAGCATCGACAACGCCTCGCACTGGGTCGGGTTGACCTTGCCGGGCATGATCGAACTGCCCGGTTCGTTGGCCGGCAACTTGACCTCGGCAAACCCGGCACGGGGCCCGGAGCCGAGCAGGCGCAGGTCGTTGGCGATTTTCATCAGGGCCACGGCGAGGGTTTTCAGGGCGCCGGAGAGCGTGGTCAAGGGCTCATGGCCGGCCAGGGCGGCGAACTTGTTCGGTGCACTGATGAACGGCAAGCCGGACAGCGCCGCCAGTTCGGCGGCAACCGCTTCGGCAAAACCATGGGGCGCATTGAGCCCGGTGCCGACGGCGGTGCCGCCCTGGGCCAGTTCGCAGACCGCCGGCAATGCCGAGCGAATCGCCCGCTCGGCATAGTTCAGTTGGGCGATATAGGCCGAGACCTCCTGGCCGAAGGTGATTGGCGTGGCATCCATCATATGGGTGCGCCCAGTCTTCACCAGCTTCATATGCCGTGCCGCCAGTTCCGCCAGCCCACCGGACAGTTCGGTAATCGCTGGCAGCAACTGCTGATACACCGCCTGGGCGGCGGCGATGTGCATGGCGGTAGGGAAACAGTCGTTGGAGCTCTGGGAGCGGTTGACGTGATCGTTGGGGTGTACTGGCAACTTGCCGCCGCGGCCCTTGCCGGCCAGCTCATTGGCGCGTCCGGCAATCACTTCGTTGGCGTTCATGTTGCTCTGGGTACCACTGCCGGTCTGCCAGACCGCCAACGGGAACTGGTCGTCATGCTTGCCAGCGAGCACTTCGTCGGCGGCCTGTTCGATCAGTCGGGCGATATTGGCGGGCAGGTCGCCATTGCGGTTGTTGACCCGGGCCGCGGCCTTCTTGATCAGTGCCAGGGCATGCATGACCGCCAGGGGCATTTTTTCCGTGCCGATGGCGAAGTTGATCAGCGAACGCTGGGTCTGGGCGCCCCAGTAGGCCTCTTCCGGTACGTCCACCTGACCCAGGCTGTCGGTTTCGATGCGACTCATGCGGTTTCACTCCTGATGGCGGGTTAGCGCAGTTTAGGTCCTGATCGAACGCTTGGGTTCCCTTCCAGGTTTTACTCTCTTCGCGACCGTTGGACACCCCGCGCTTGCCACGGGGTTGAGTGACACACTTTGTTAGGCGCAGAATGGTCGCCCTTGGGGTTTTACCTCGCCTGTTTAGAAAGGACACCCGATGACCCGTCTTCGTGCCATCTGTACCGCGGTTGCTCTGGTATGCGCCAGCGGCCAGGTTTTCGCCGATACCGCCAGCCACAATGCCAGTGCCGAAGCTTTTCTGACATTGGCCCATGCCGACAAGCTGGGAACCCCGGTCTACGCGCAAGTGCAGCAAATGTTTGCCCAGCGTTTCGAGCAGACCCAGGCACCGGCCTCGAAAAAGCCGTTGCTCGACACCTACCAGGCCAAGGCCAATGCCGCCCTGGACCAGGCCATCGGCTGGAACAAGCTGAAGCCGGACATGGTCAAGCTCTACACCGACAACTTCAGCGAATCCGAACTCAAGGACCTGGTCGCGTTCTACCAGTCGCCGCTGGGCAAGAAGGTCCTGGAGAAAATGCCGCAGTTGACCCAGCAATCGGCCCAGATGACCCAGGCCAAGCTGGAAAGCGCGGTACCGGTGGTGAACAAGCTGCTGGAAGACATGACCAACGAGCTGACGCCGAAGGCGCCAGCACCTGCGGTCAAGAAAAAGCCGTAAGCGGAGCCTGAAATGAGCATGCAGCAACGTATCGAAACCGCACTGAGCGCCCTGCAACCCGAGCATCTGCAAGTCCTGGACGAAAGCCATATGCACAGCCGTGGGTTGCAGACCCACTTCAAGGCGGTGCTGGTCAGCGCACAGTTTGTCGGGTTGAACAGCGTCAAGCGCCACCAGAAGGTCTACGCCACCCTGGGTGATCTGATGAGCGAATTCCATGCGTTGGCCCTGCATACCTACACCCCTGAAGAGTGGGTGAAAATCGGCGCGGCCCCGGCATCGCCGGTCTGCGCCGGCGGAGGGCATTGATGCTGGTTTTTTGACCGGTGTTTTTTTGCTAGAATCCGCAACGCGCCGCACTGTCGGCGCGTTTTTTTTGCACCCGGTTCGCCCTTTGCGAGGGCAGCCACCTGGAGAGCATCACCCATGACTCAACCCATAGTCGTGGCGGCACTTTATAAGTTCGTCACTCTGGAAGATTACGTTGCCCTGCGCGAGCCACTGTTGCAGGCCATGGTCGACAACGGCATCAAGGGCACCCTGCTGATCGCCGAAGAGGGCATCAACGGTACCGTTTCCGGTAGCCGCGAAGGTATCGACGGCCTGCTGGCCTGGCTCAAGCTGGATCCGCGGATGGTCGACATCGACCACAAGGAATCCTATTGCGACGATCAGCCCTTCTATCGGACCAAGGTCAAGCTGAAGAAGGAAATCGTCACCCTGGGCGTCGAGGGCGTGGACCCGAACAAGCAGGTCGGCACCTATGTCGATCCGCGGAACTGGAATGCGCTGATCGCCGATCCGGAAGTGCTGCTGATCGACACCCGTAACGATTATGAAGTCTCGATCGGTACCTTCGAAGGCGCCATCGACCCGAAAACCACCAGCTTTCGCGAATTTCCCGACTACATCAAAGCCCATTTCGACCCGTCCCGGCACAAGAAAGTCGCGATGTTCTGTACCGGTGGCATTCGCTGCGAAAAGGCCTCCAGCTATATGCTCAGCCAGGGTTTCGACGAGGTCTATCACCTCAAGGGCGGGATTCTCAAGTACCTCGAAGAGGTGCCCCAGGAGCAGAGCAAGTGGCAGGGCGACTGCTTTGTCTTCGACAATCGCGTTACCGTGCGCCATGACCTGAGCGAAGGCGACTACGATCAATGTCATGCCTGCCGTACACCGATCAGCGTCGAGGAGCGTGCCTCGGAGCACTATGTGGCCGGGATCAGTTGCCCACATTGCTGGGACACCTTGAGCGAGAAAACCCGTCGCAGCGCCATTGACCGCCAGAAGCAGATCGAACTGGCCAAGGCGCGTAACCAGCCGCACCCGATTGGTTACAATTACCGTCAATCTTCCGAGGGCTGAATCATGTCCGCGCGCCTGCTGTATATCATGGACCCGATGTGTTCCTGGTGCTGGGGGTTTGCCCCGGTGGCCGAGGCACTGGTCAAGCAGGCGCAGGCGGCGGGTGTCGAACTGCACCTGGTGATGGGCGGCTTGCGCACCGGCAGCGGCGCCGCGCTGGAGCCGACGACCCGGCGTTATATCCTCGAACACTGGCAGGCAGTCACCGAGACCAGCGGCCAGCCGTTCAAGTTCGAGGGTGCCTTGCCCGACGGTTTTGTCTACGACACCGAGCCGGCCTGTCGGGCCGTGATCACCGCCCGTAGCCTGGCGCCGGACTGTGCGTGGACGTTGGTGGGACTGATCCAGCGGGCCTTTTATGTCGAGGGACGGGATGTCACCCAAGCCAGTGTGCTGGTGGAGCTGGCGGAGCAAGCCGGTTTACCGCGCATCGAGTTTGCCGGTGCCTTCGACACGGCCGAGCAGCATGCGGCCACCGCCGCCGATTTTACCTGGGTCCAGGACCTGGGGATTGCCGGTTTCCCGACCTTGCTGGCCGAGCGTAATGGCCAGTTGGCGCTGCTGACCAATGGCTACCAGCCACTGGCTGAACTTGCTCCGCTGCTCGGCCGTTGGCTGGAGCGCGCGGCCTGTGCTTGAGCCGCCCGCCCCTGAAGCCGTCAAACCACCTGCGGACCGCCTGAGCTGGGCCGAAATTCGGCTGCTGGCGCTGCGGCATAAAAAAGCGCTGTGGATCGCCAACACGGTGGCCGTGCTGGCGACCTTGTGCAGCGTGCCAATCCCCCTGCTGTTGCCGCTGTTGGTGGACGAGGTCCTGCTAGGGCACGGCGATGCCGCACTCAAGGTGATGAACCACCTGCTGCCCGACACCTGGCAGCGCGCCGTCGGCTATATCGGCCTGATGTTGCTGGTGACCCTGACCCTGCGCTGTGGGGCCCTGGTGTTCAACGTGGTGCAGGCGCGGCTGTTCGCCGGGCTGGCCAAGGACATTGTCTACCGCATCCGTATCCGCTTGATCGAACGCTTGAAGCGCATTTCCCTGGGCGAGTACGAAAGCCTCGGCAGCGGCACCGTGACCACGCACCTGGTGACCGACCTGGACACCCTGGACAAGTTCGTCGGCGAAACCCTGAGCCGCTTTCTGGTGGCGATGCTGACGCTGCTGGGCACCTCGGCGATCCTGGTCTGGATGCACTGGAAGCTGGCGCTGCTGATCCTGCTGTTCAACCCGTTGGTGATCTATGCCACGGTACAGTTGGGCAAGCGGGTCAAGCACCTGAAGAAACTGGAAAACGACAGCACCTCGCGTTTTACCCAGGCCCTGACCGAGACCCTCGATGCGATCCAGGAAGTCCGCGCCGGCAATCGCCAGGGCTTTTTCCTCGGCCGCCTGGGTACCCGGGCCCGGGAAGTACGTGACTACGCGGTGGCTTCGCAATGGAAAAGCGATGCTTCGAGCCGGGCCACGGGGCTGCTGTTCCAGTTCGGCATCGATATCTTCCGCGCGGCGGCGATGCTCACGGTGCTGTTCTCCGACCTGTCCATCGGCCAGATGCTCGCGGTGTTCAGTTACCTCTGGTTCATGATCGGGCCGGTGGAGCAGTTGTTGAACCTGCAATATGCCTTCTATGCCGCCGGCGGTGCGCTTGAACGGATCAACGAACTGCTGGCGCGTGCCGACGAGCCGCAGTACCCCGGTGGCGTCGACCCCTTCGCTGGGCGCGACACCGTGGGTATCGAGGTACAGGCCCTGAGTTTTGCCTATGGCGAGGAGCCGGTGCTCGATCAGTTGGACCTGTCCATCGCTCCCGGTGAAAAGGTCGCGATCGTCGGGGCCAGCGGCGGCGGCAAAAGCACCCTGGTGCAACTGCTGCTGGGGCTGTACACCCCCCGCTCCGGGACCATTCGCTTCGGTGGCGCGTCCCAGGCCGATATCGGCCTGGACACCGTGCGCGAGAACGTCGCGGTGGTATTGCAGCACCCGGCGCTGTTCAATGATACGGTCCGCGCCAATCTCACCATGGGCCGCGAGCGCACGGATGAAGCTTGCTGGCGGGCACTGGAAATTGCCCAGCTCGACGCTACGATCAAAGTGTTGCCGCAGGGCCTGGACAGCATTGTCGGGCGTTCCGGGGTGCGTTTGTCCGGTGGCCAGCGTCAGCGCCTGGCGATTGCCCGGATGGTCCTGGCCGAGCCCAAGGTGGTGATCCTCGACGAAGCGACCTCGGCGCTGGATGCGGCCACCGAGTACAACCTGCATCAGGCCCTGGGCCGGTTTCTCAGTGGTCGTACAACGTTGATCATTGCCCATCGCCTGTCCGCGGTGAAACAAGCGGATCGGGTGCTGGTGTTCGATGGCGGGCGGATCGCCGAGGATGGTGATCATCAGCAGCTTATTGCCGATGGTGGTCTATACGCCAAGCTGTACGGGCATCTGCAAAAAATTTGACGCACTTGAGTTTTGCCGGGTTTTCTGTGCTTAGTGATTGAATTGGCTGACGGAAATACTTTTTTCTCTGTGCGTGCGAGCGATGGATTGATATCCAGATATCTGGAAGGGCGGCGCTGATCCCTTCGATATCGTGGAAATTAGCCTAGTCTGTGCTATCAGGAGTGGATTTCTCTCGAGTGCTCATCTGGCAGTGCTGATGCAAGGGATCTCATGAAGCAAACGCGGACTCTCGGAACGCCACGGCTGTTGGGCATCGTCTGGCCATTTATCGCTGTTGTCCTGTTTCAGGCCTTGCTGGGTGGCCTGAGCTTGTATGTACTTTCCGCCGTGCGCGGTTATGTGGCGGGCGAGAGCCTCTGGTCCAAAGGCCAGAAGGACGCTATCTATTACCTCAACCTGTACGCCGACAGCCGCGACGAAACGATTTTCCGCAAATACCAGGAGGCGATTGCCGTGCCCCAGGGCGGCCACGACCTGCGGATCGCCCTGGATGCGCCGACTCCGGACCTGGCGGCCGCTCGGCGTGGAATCCTGCAAGGCGGCAACCACCCCGACGATGTCTCCAGCATCATCTGGTTGTACCTGAACTTCCGACACTTCAGCTATCTGGAGCGGGCCATTGAAAAATGGACGGTGGGCGACACTTATCTGGTGCGGCTGGACAGTGTCGCCCAGCAGATGCACCGGGCGATCTCCGTCAACCAGGAGAGCAATAGCGATATCCAGCGCTGGAAGAGCCAGATCTTTGCCATCAATGATGGCGTGACGCCAGCGGCGAAAGCCTTCAGCGACGCCCTGGGCGAAGGTTCACGGGTCATCCTGCGCTTGCTGTTGATCACCAACCTGGCCACCGCCCTGGGGCTGATTGCCCTGGCCTTGCTGCGCACACACAAGTTGCTGGCCCAGCGCCATGCCTTTGCCGATGCCTTGCAGCTGGAAAAAGAGCGGGCGCAGATCACCCTGGAGTCGATTGGCGACGGGGTCATCACCACCGATGTGGAAGGCGCCATCGCCTATATGAATCCGGCCGCCGAACACCTGACCCACTGGAAAGCCGGGCAGGCCTATGGCTTACCCCTGGCGGCGCTGTTCAACCTGCTCGACGAAAATGCCCAGGACGAAGGTTTTACCCTGATCGAACATATTCTCAGTGGCCGGCTGAGCGGTGGCAGCGAGCATTCCAAGCTGATCCAGCGCCTGGACGGCAGCACCGTGTCGGTGACCCTGGTGGGGGCGCCGATCCGCAACGCCGGCAAGGTCAGTGGCACGGTGCTGGTGTTGCACGATATGACCCAGGAGCGACAGTACATCGCCAACCTGTCCTGGCAGGCCACCCACGATGCCTTGACGGGCCTGGCCAACCGGCGCGAATTCGAGTATCGCCTGGAACAGGCGCTGTATAACCTGAGCCGCCAGCCGGCCCGTCATTCGTTGATGTTCCTCGATCTGGACCAGTTCAAGCTGGTCAATGACACCTGTGGTCATGCGGCCGGCGATGAATTGCTGCGGCACATCTGTGCCTTGCTGCAATCGGGGTTGCGCGAGGGCGATACCCTGGCCCGCCTGGGCGGTGACGAGTTCGGCATATTGCTGGAAAATTGCCCGTCGGAGGCGGCGGAAAAAATTGCCGAAGGCCTGCGACAGACCGTGCAGAACCTGCATTTTGTCTGGAAGGGGCGCCCGTTCGTGACCACGGTCAGTATCGGCCTGGTGCACATCGCCCAGGCTCCGGCCACCCTGGAGGCCTCGCTGCGGGCGGCGGACATGGCCTGCTACATGGCCAAGGAAAAGGGCCGCAACCGGGTTCAGGTCTATCACGCGGACGATTCGGAGCTGTCCTTGCGCTTTGGCGAGATGGCCTGGGTCCAGCGTTTGCACATGGCCCTGGAGGAAAATCGTTTCTGCCTGTACGCCCAGGAAATCGCCGCGCTGGGGCACGCCGATCACAGCGGTGGCCATGTGGAAATCCTCCTGCGTTTGCACGACGAGGCCGGGCGGATGATCCTGCCCGACAGCTTTATCCCGGCCGCCGAGCGTTATGGTCTGATGACCCAGCTCGATCGCTGGGTGGTGCAGAACGTCTTCAAGGTCATCGCCGAATGCATTGCCCAGCAACGCGAGGGGGCGATGGCGATGTGCGCGATCAATCTGTCGGGCACCACCATTGGCGACGAGGGTTTCCTCGGCTTCCTGCATGAGCAGTTCAAGCAGCACGGCATTCCGCCGGATATGATTTGTTTCGAAATAACTGAAACCAGCGCCATTTCCAACCTTGGCAGCGCTATCCGATTTATCAATGAACTCAAGAACTTGGGCTGCCGGTTCTCCCTCGATGACTTTTGTGCGGGAATGTCTTCGTTCGCTTATCTCAAACATTTGCCTGTAGACTTCCTGAAGATCGATGGAAGTTTCGTAAAGGATATGCTGGACGACCCGATTAACCGCGCCATGGTCGAGGTGATCAATCACATCGGCCATGTCATGGGGAAGCGAACGATTGCTGAATTCGTTGAAACACCGCAGATCGAGCAGGCCCTGTTCGAGATCGGTGTCGACTATGCTCAGGGCTACATTATCGAGCGACCGCAGTTGTTCACCTGTGACAGTCTGTTGTGTCGACCCGCGCGACCTCGGCCTCTGCTGTTCAAGGCGCCTGGCACATTCCGCTGAAACCTTTGCTGATCTGCTTAAATCACCACTCAGAAGGAGCCCGACAGTGATCGACATTTTCAGCAGAACCGGCCCGCTTATGGAGGCCTCCAGCTACCCCGTGTGGGCGCAGCAGCTCATTCAGGACTGTAGCGAGAGCAAGCGCCGGGTTGTCGAACACGAACTTTACCAGCGGATGCGCGACAACAGGCTGAGCGCGAAAACCATGCGCCACTATCTGATTGGCGGCTGGCCGGTGGTTGAACAGTTTGCGTTATACATGGCACAGAACCTCACCAAGACCCGTTTTGCCCGTCATCCCGGCGAGGACATGGCGCGGCGTTGGCTGATGCGCAATATCCGTGTGGAGCTGAATCACGCCGACTATTGGTTGCATTGGAGCCGCGCTCACGGCGTGACCCTCGAGGACCTGCAGGCGCAGTTGGTAGCGCCCGAGTTGCATGCGTTGAGTCATTGGTGTTGGCATACCAGTTCGGCCGATCCACTGATCGTGGCGATTGCCGCGACCAACTACGCGATCGAAGGAGCCACTGGCGAGTGGTCGGCGCTGGTCTGTTCGACGGGGGTCTATGCCGCGGCATTTGCGGATGAAGACCGCAAGCGTGCGATGAAATGGTTGAAGATGCACGCTCAGTACGATGATGCCCATCCGTGGGAAGCGTTGGAGATCATCTGCACCCTGGCCGGCAACAATCCCGCCAAGGCCTTGCAGGTCGAGCTACGGCAGGCGATCTGCAAGAGCTACGACTACATGTACCTGTTCCTCGAACGGTGCATGCAACTGGAGCACGCGGAAAAGGCTCCGGTCGCCCGTGAGCGCCAGGCCGCTCTCGCCGAGGGTTGACTGGTCATGTGGGTAGCACCTCGATCCTGAGTTCGATGCAGTCACTGTGGGAGCCGGCTTGCCGGCGATAGCGGCCGATCAGGCGATGCAAGGCTCACTGGCCTCATCGCCAGCAAGCTGGCTCCTACAGGGATTGCGTGCAGTCTTGAATTTCCGGTTTGTGTCGTGGGTTCAGCCCGCCATTGCCAGGCGGTTGCGACCTTCGCGCTTGGCCACATACAGCGCGTTGTCCGCGCGGCGCAGCAGGCTTTCCGTGGATTCGCCCGGCAACAGCGTGGCGCAACCCAGGCTCACCGTCAGATTGATCCGTTGGCCATCGCAGTCGTGGTCCTGGGCTTGCGCCGCATAGCGCAGGCGTTCACCGACCATTGCCGCGGCCTCGCGATGGGTATTGGACAGCAGGATCAAAAACTCTTCGCCGCCATAGCGGAATACCCGGTCGACATTGCGCAGTTGCTCCTTGATCGAGGCCGCGACGATCTTGAGCACCTTGTCGCCGGCGCAGTGTCCGTGGTTGTCATTGATCTGTTTGAAGTGATCGATATCGAGCATCAGCACCGAGATCGGCTGGCCATGGCGACGCGCCAACTCGAACTCCCGCTGCAAGGCCAGCTCCATGGCGATACGGTTGCCGGTTTCAGTCAGCGGGTCGCGCAGTGCGCAGCGCGTGGCGGCACGATAGAGCAGGGCGTTGCGCATCGGGTACAACAGGCTTGCCAGCAACGATTCCAGATTGCCCAGTTCCTGTTCGTTGAAGCGGGTGCCACGGCGGAATATCAGTTCGCCCAGATGCTCACCTTCATGGCTGAGGCTGTAGCTGATCGAGTGATGGCCGCGATGGCCGAACTCCAGGCGCAAGTCGCTGCCCGGGTGCAGGTAGCTCAAGGCGTCCAGGGGCACCACGCGCTGGATCTCGCGAAAGAAGATGTCCAGGATACGCTCAGGCTCCAGGCTGGTTTGCAACTGCTGGGCCAGTTGATGGCGCAGTTGAGCCAAGCTGATGGGGCGTTGTTGGCTGGACGGGAGTTGGCCAAAGCCCAGACGTTGCAATCTGGCGCGATCAAAATCAATTGCGTTGGTCTGGGTCGGCGTTTTCATGGTGGCAAGCCCCTAAGCACAGCATACGGTCTTACAGGGTGGGCGAGAGCGGCTTGGGGCCGCTCTCGCGCTGCGTGATTAAAGAAGTTAGAGCGAAAGTCGTGCCAATCGCTTCAACCGAATAAAAGTCGTTTGAATTCAGGGTGTTGATTTTTCGGGGCGAGCGCCAGCAGCCGACAGGGGCGGCAGTTGTTTGACTTGCGCTGATGGCTTTTTTGAATTATTTCACTGTGCGCCGGTATTCCGGCGCGTGCGGCGGGATGACGCGGAGGGGGTTATTGGGCGTCGAAAGCCTGGCCGTTGACGCCGCTGCTGTCGGGCCCCATCAGGTACAGGTAGACCGGCATGATTTGCTGCGGCGTCGGGTTGTTCTCCGGGTTCTCGCCAGGATAGGCCTGGGCGCGCATGCTGGTGCGGGTGGCGCCGGGGTTGATGCTGTTGGCGCGCACCGGTGCGACTGTCTCGAGCTCATCGGCCAGGGTCTGCATCAGGCCTTCGGTGGCGAACTTGGATACGCCGTAGGCGCCCCAGTAGGCGCGGCCTTTGCGGCCGACGCTGCTGGAAGTGAAGATCACCGAGGCGTCCTGGGACAGCTTGAGCAGGGGCAGCAAGGTGCTGGTCAGCATAAACATGGCGTTGACGTTGATGTGCATGACCCGCATGAAATTTTCCCCGGACAACTGCTCCAGTGGCGTACGCGGGCCGATGATCGAGGCGTTGTGCAGCAGACCATCGAGGTGGCCGAACTCGGTTTCGATCATGGCCGCCAGTTCGTCGTACTGGTGTGGCAGGGCGGTTTCCAGGTTGAAGGGGATCACCGCCGGTTGAGGGTGGCCGGCGGCTTCGATCTCGTCATAGACCTGGCTCAGGTTGGCTTCGGTCTTGCCCAGCAGCAGTACGGTGGCGCCGTGGGCGGCGAAGGTCTTGGCGGCAGCGGCGCCGATGCCACGGCCGGCACCGGTGACCAGGATGACGCGGTCCTTGAGCAGGTCGGGGCGGGCGGAATAATCGAACATGGTTAAACCTCTACAAATGTAAAACAGATAGGCGGCTCACCGCGCACGTTGTAGGCGCCGAGCTTGCTCGCGATGGACGTCAGCGATAGCGCGGGGCGTCTGATACCCCGCGGTGCCTGAACCACCATCGCGAGCAAGCTCGCGCCTACAGAGATGCGTAGGCGCGGTGTTTGCCAGATCATCGGTCAACAGCTGCACAGCGCGTTATCCAATACCTTGCGTAGTTCCAGCGGATGATCGACCACCACATCGGCGCCCCAGTGATCGGGGTTGTCGTCCGGGTGGATGTAGCCGTAGCGCACCGCCGCGGTGCGGGTACCGGCGTCCCGTCCGGATTCGATATCGCGCAGGTCGTCGCCGACGAACAAGACGCTGGCCGGGTCGAGGTCGAGCATCTTGCACGCGAGGATCAGCGGCTCCGGGTGGGGTTTGCTGTTCGTCACATGGTCCGGGCAGATCAGCAGCGCCGAGCGCTCTGCCAGCCCCAGCTGTTGCATGATCGGCTCGGCGAAGCGCAGCGGCTTGTTGGTGACCACGCCCCAGAGCAGATTGGCCTTCTCGATATCGGCCAGCAACTCGGCCATGCCGTCGAACAGGCGGCTATGGACGGCGCAGGCCTTGAGGTAGCGCTCAAGGAACTCCTGGCGCAAAGCCTCGAAGCCCGGCGACTCGGGGTCCATCATGAAGGTCACGGCGACCATGGCGCGGGCACCGCCGGAGATCTCGTCGCGAATCGACCGGTCGGCAATCGGTGGCAGGCCGCGCTCGGCGAGCATGGCCTGGCAGATGGCGATAAAGTCCGGCGCTGTGTCGAGCAGGGTGCCGTCCATGTCGAAGAGAACCGCTCTCAAGCGCATCGGTTACTCCTCGCGCAGGGTCTGGATCATGTAGTTGACGTCGACGTCCGCCGCCAGCTTGTAGTGCTTGGTCAGAGGATTGTAGGTCAGGCCGATGATGTCCTTGACCGCCAGTCCCGCCTCGCGGCTCCAGGCGCCCAACTCGGAAGGGCGGATGAATTTCTTGAAGTCATGGGTGCCGCGTGGCAGCAGGCCCATGATGTATTCCGCGCCGACAATGGCGAACAGATAGGCCTTGGGGTTGCGGTTGATGGTGGAGAAAAACACCTGGCCGCCGGGCTTGACCATGCGAAAGCAGGCGCGGATCACCGAGGACGGGTCGGGGACGTGTTCGAGCATTTCCAGGCAGGTCACCACATCGAACTGCTCGGGCATTTCCTCGGCCAGGGCTTCGGCGGTGATCTGCCGATACTCGACGCTGACCCCGGATTCCAGCTGGTGCAACTGGGCCACGGCCAGGGGGGCTTCGCCCATGTCGATGCCCATGACGGTGGCTCCGCGCTGGGCCATGGCTTCGCTGAGAATGCCGCCGCCGCAACCGACGTCGAGGACCTTCTTGCCGGCAAGCTTGACCCGCTCGTCGATCCAGTTGACCCGCAGCGGGTTGATGTCGTGAAGCGGCTTGAACTCGCTTTCACGGTCCCACCAGCGATGGGCGAGGGCTTCGAACTTGGCGATTTCAGCGTGGTCGACGTTGCTCATGGACTATCCTCTAAAGCTTGGAAATCGGGTTGATGCCGCCCGCCGGGCGTTGCGTCATCTTCAATTCAATGCGCTCTATGGCGCGTCAATCAGTGTGCCTGAGCGCCAATGCGCTGGCCCCAGGCCCGGGCCGTGGCGCCCAACTGCTGTTCATCCAGGCGGGTCAGGCGCCGGTCTTCGAGCAGTGGCTTGCCGCCGACCCAGACATGTTGCACGCAGTCGCGACTGCTGGCGTAAATCAGTTGCGACACCGGATCATAGATCGGCTGCTGGGCCAGGCCGGACAAGTCGAAGGCGACAATGTCCGCGGCCTTGCCGACTTCCAGCGAGCCGATCTCCTGTTCCAGGCCAAGGGCACGTGCGCCATTGAGCGTCGCCATGCGCAACGCGCGGTGGGCGTCCAGGGCGGTGGCGGAGCCAGCGACGGCCTTGGCCAGCAGGGCGGCGGTGCGGGTTTCGCCGAGCAGGTCGAGGTCGTTGTTGCTCGCCGCGCCATCGGTGCCCACGGCCACGTTCACGCCGGCTTGCCACAAGCGCTCCACCGGGCAGAAGCCGCTGGCCAGTTTCAGGTTGGATTCCGGGCAGTGGATCACGCTGGTGTTGCTTTCTACCAGCAGTGCCAGGTCGTCATCGCTGATCTGGGTCATGTGAACGGCCTGGAAGCGTGGGCCGAGCAAGCCCAGGCGGCCCAGGCGTGCCAGCGGGCGTTCGCCGCGTTGTTCCTGCGACTGCTGCACTTCGAAGGCGGTTTCATGCACGTGCATGTGGATCGCGGCGTCGAGTTCTTCGGCGATAACCCGGATTTTTTCCAGATTTTCGTCGCCAACGGTGTAGGGTGCATGGGGACCGAAGGCGATCTTGATCCGTGGATGGTGCTTGAGGTCGCCGAACAGCTCGACGGCCTGACGCAACGACTCATCGGCGCTGGCGGCGCCGGGGATCGGGAAATCGAGGATCGGAATGGCGATCTGTGCGCGAATGCCGCTGTTGTGCACGCGTTCGCTGGCGATTTTAGGGAAAAAATACATGTCCGAGAAACAGGTGATGCCACCCTTGAGTTGCTCGGCGATGGCCAGGTCCGTGCCATCGCGGACGAAGGCTTCGTCGACCCATTTGGCTTCAGCGGGCCAGATATGCTGTTCCAGCCAGGTCATCAGTGGCAGGTCGTCGGCCAGGCCGCGAAACAGCGTCATGGCGGCATGGCCATGGGCATTGACCAGGCCGGGGGCGAGGAGCATCTGCGGCAACTCGCGGACTTCCTTGGCGCCGAGTTTCAAGGCCTCGGCCCGGGGGCCGATAAAGGCGATACGTCCGTCACGAATGCCCAGGCCATGCTCCTTGAGTACCACGCCGGCGGGTTCGACAGGGACCAGCCAGGTCGGCAGCAGGAGAAGATCGAGCGGGGCGGCGGTATTCGGCATCGTGGACAGCTTCCGGGCTTTAATCTGAAATAATGGCGAAGTATACCCGAGCGTCCTCACCGGGGGATCGCTATAATCGGCGGCTTTTGTTCCAGTGTGTGGGGTGAATCATGCGCAATCGACTGTTGGCTGCGGAAAAAGTGAAGGCCATCGATTGGCGTGATGGTGCCTTGTATCTGCTTGATCAGCGCATTCTGCCGTTCGAGGAAACCTGGCTGGCCTACGACAATGCCGCGGGGGTCGCCGAGGCGATTCGCTCGATGGTGGTGCGTGGTGCGCCGGCCATTGGTATCAGCGCTGCGTATGGTGTAGTGCTGGCGGCGCGGGCGCGACTGGCGGAGGGCGGCGACTGGGTGGCGGCGATGGAAGCCGATTTTGCCCAGCTGGCGAACTCGCGGCCGACCGCGGTCAATCTGTTCTGGGCCCTGGATCGGATGCGTGAGCGTCTGGAGCGGGTCAAGGATGGCGCCGATCCGCTGGCGGCCCTGGAGGCCGAGGCGGTGGCCATCCATGACAGCGATCGCGAGGCCAATCTGACCATGGCGCAACTGGGGGTCGACCTGATCCGCAAGCACCAGGGCAATGCCCAGGCGATCCTGACCCACTGCAATACCGGCGCGCTGGCCACCGGCGGCTTCGGTACGGCGCTGGGGGTGATTCGCGGCGCCTTCCTGGAGGGCATGGTCGAGCAGGTTTATGCCGATGAAACCCGGCCCTGGCTGCAAGGCTCGCGCCTGACCGCCTGGGAGCTGGCCAACGAAGGCATTCCGGTGACCTTGAATGCCGACTCGGCCGCCGCGCATATCATGAAGACCAAGGGCGTGACCTGGGTGATCGTCGGGGCCGACCGCATCACCGCCAATGGCGATGTGGCCAACAAGATCGGCACCTATCAGCTGGCGGTCTGTGCGATGCACCATGGCGTGCGTTTCATGGTGGTGGCGCCGAGTTCGACCATCGACATGGAGTTGGCCAGCGGCGACGATATCCCGATCGAGGAGCGCGACGGCAGCGAGCTGTTGAGTGTCGGCGGGCATCGGGTCGGGGCCGAGGTCGATGCGTTCAATCCGGTCTTTGATGTGACGCCGGCGGACCTGATCGATGTCATCGTGACTGAAAAAGGCATCGTCGAGCGTCCGGACACCGCGAAGATGGCGCAGTTGATGTGCCGCAAACGCCTGCATTGACCGGCTTTTGTCCCAGGCCAAGCAGTATTTGGCGCGCCCTGGCCGCGCTCATCTTGCCTCTAAGCCCCTCTCGGCGCGCTCTCGGTCGGTTACAGCGGCCGCCCGTCTACTTCCTTGCCTATGCCGGGGTAGGTGCGTGGCGGCGATTGTGATAACATCCGACGGTTTCCAGGGCAGCCCGAACCGGCTGCCTTCACTGCGCAGATCCAAGGCATAACTCGTTGATTTGTCGTAAGTCGTTGCAGGGCATCAGGCCCGCGGCGGCGAGCTTCGTTCGTCCCATATGGATGTGACGAAGTTTCACCAGAAAAAGGAATCAGGCTTCTCATGGGCGAACTGGCCAAAGAAATCCTCCCGGTCAATATCGAAGACGAGCTGAAACAGTCCTACCTCGACTACGCGATGAGCGTGATTGTCGGGCGGGCACTGCCTGATGCGCGCGATGGCTTGAAGCCCGTGCACCGGCGTGTGCTGTTTGCGATGAGCGAACTGGGTAACGACTGGAACAAGCCGTACAAGAAATCTGCCCGTGTGGTCGGTGACGTGATCGGTAAGTATCACCCGCACGGTGACACCGCGGTCTATGACACCATTGTTCGGATGGCGCAGCCATTCTCCCTGCGCTACCTGCTGGTCGATGGCCAGGGTAACTTCGGTTCGGTGGACGGCGACAACGCCGCGGCCATGCGATACACCGAAGTGCGCATGACCAAGCTGGCGCACGAGCTGCTGGCCGACCTGCATAAAGAAACCGTGGACTGGGTGCCGAACTATGACGGCACCGAGCAGATCCCGGCGGTCATGCCGACCCGTATCCCCAACCTGCTGGTCAACGGCTCCAGCGGTATCGCCGTGGGCATGGCGACCAACATCCCGCCGCACAACCTCGGTGAAGTCATCGACGGTTGCCTGGCCCTCATCGACAACCCCGAGCTGAGCGTCGATGACCTGATGCAGTACATCCCGGGGCCGGACTTCCCGACCGCCGCGATCATCAACGGCCGTGCCGGCATTATCGAGGCCTATCGCACCGGTCGTGGGCGCATCTATATGCGTGCCCGTTCGACCATCGAGGACATCGACAAGGTCGGTGGTCGCCAGCAGATCGTCATCACCGAACTGCCGTACCAGTTGAACAAGGCCCGCCTGATCGAGAAGATCGCCGAGCTGGTGAAAGAGAAAAAGCTCGAAGGTATCACCGAGCTGCGCGACGAGTCCGACAAGGACGGTATGCGCGTGGTCATCGAACTGCGTCGTGGCGAAGTGCCAGAGGTGATTCTCAACAACCTCTATGCCCAGACCCAGTTGCAGAGCGTGTTCGGCATCAACATCGTTGCGCTGATCGACGGTCGTCCGCGGATCCTCAACCTCAAGGACCTGCTGGAAGCCTTCGTCCGTCACCGCCGCGAAGTCGTGACCCGGCGTACCGTGTTCGAGCTGCGCAAGGCTCGCGAGCGTGGTCATATCCTCGAAGGCCAGGCTGTTGCACTGTCCAACATTGATCCGGTGATCGCCTTGATCAAGGCTTCGCCGACGCCGTCGGAAGCCAAGGAAGCGCTGATCGGCATGGCTTGGGAGTCGTCCGCGGTTGTGGCGATGGTCGAGCGTGCCGGTGCCGATTCGTGCCGTCCGGAAACCCTGGACCCGCAATACGGCCTGCGTGACGGCAAGTACTTCCTGTCGCCGGAACAGGCGCAAGCCATTCTGGAGCTGCGTCTGCACCGCCTGACCGGCCTGGAGCACGAGAAGCTGCTGGCCGAGTACCAGGAGATCCTCAACCAGATCGGCGAGCTGATCCGAATCCTCAACAGCGCCACGCGCCTGATGGAAGTGATCCGCGAAGAGCTGGAAGTGATTCGTGCCGAGTACGGTGACGTGCGTCGTACCGAGATCCTCGATGCCCGTCTGGACCTGACCCTGGGTGACATGATCCCGGAAGAAGAGCGCGTGGTGACCATCTCCCACGGTGGCTACGCCAAGACCCAGCCGTTGGCGGCCTACCAGGCCCAGCGCCGTGGTGGTAAAGGCAAGTCGGCGACCGGCGTCAAGGACGAGGACTACATTGCCCACCTGCTGGTTGCCAACAGCCACACCACGCTGCTGCTGTTCTCCAGCAAGGGCAAGGTGTACTGGCTCAAGACCTATGAGATTCCCGAAGCTTCCCGCGCCGCCCGTGGTCGTCCGCTGGTGAACCTGCTGCCGCTGGATGAGGGTGAATACATCACCACCATGCTGCCGGTAGAGGAATACACCGAAGGTCACTTCATCTTCATGGCGACCGCCGACGGTACGGTGAAGAAGACTCCGCTGGAAGCCTTCAGTCGCCAGCGCAGCGTCGGTCTGATCGCCCTGGAACTGGATGAAGGCGACGTGCTGATCAGCGCCGCGATCACTGATGGCGAGCGTGAGGTCATGCTGTTCTCCGACGCTGGCAAGGTCACCCGCTTCAAAGAGTCCGATGTCCGTGCCATGGGCCGTACGGCCCGCGGTGTGCGGGGTATGCGCCTGAACGAAGGGCAGAAGCTGATCTCCATGATCATCCCGGAAGAAGGCAGCCAGATTCTCACGGCCTCCGAGCGCGGCTTCGGCAAGCGCACCGCGATCAGCGAGTTCCCCGAGTACAAGCGTGGCGGCCAGGGTGTGATCGCCATGGTCAGCAACGAGCGTAACGGTCGTCTGGTCGGTGCGGTGCAGGTGCTTGATGGTGAGGAGATCATGCTGATTTCCGACCAGGGCACGCTGGTGCGGACCCGTGTCGATGAAGTCTCCAGCCTGGGGCGTAATACCCAGGGCGTGACGCTGATCAAGCTGGCCAGCGATGAAACGCTGGTGGGCCTGGAGCGTGTCCAGGAGCCATCGGAAGTCGAAGGCGAGGAGCTGGAAGGTGAGGTGGACGTCGAGTTTGACGGCGACGTGTTGAACGACGATCAGCCGTTTGACGCTGTAACCGATGAAGCTGAGCCGCAAGAGTAATTAAGCGTCTGCGCCAGTCGCTGCTGTTGTTGTAGGAGCGAGCTTGCTCGCGATCGAGCGCGAAGCGGTCGTTGTTGGGCCGCTTCGTTGTGCCAGGGGGATCTAAATGCCCTTGCGTTTATCGCGAGCAAGCTCGCTCCTGCAGGCGTGTGGCGTAGAGTGGCTGGTGTGTATTGAAAAGCATAGCGAGAGTGGATGTGAGCAAACGAGCCTATAACTTCTGCGCGGGTCCTGCTGCGCTGCCTGAAGCTGTCCTGTTGCGTGCCCAGTCCGAGCTGCTCGACTGGCATGGCAAGGGCCTGTCGGTCATGGAAATGAGCCATCGCAGCGATGAGTTCGTATCCATCGCCACCAAGGCCGAGCAGGATCTGCGTGACCTGCTGGATATTCCCTCGAACTACAAGGTGCTGTTCCTGCAGGGCGGCGCCAGCCAGCAGTTTGCCCAGGTGGCGTTGAACCTGCTGCCTGAAAGCGGCAAGGCCGACTACATCGAGACCGGTATCTGGTCGAAGAAAGCCATCGAGGAAGCTTCGCGTTTCGGCAACGTCAATGTCGCCGCCAGCGCCAAGCCTTACGACTATTTTGCCATTCCCGGCCAGAACGAATGGAAGCTGTCGAAAGACGCGGCCTATGTTCACTATGTGTCGAACGAAACCATCGGCGGCCTGGAGTTCGACTGGATTCCGGAAACTGGCGATGTACCGCTGGTCACCGATATGTCCTCGGACATCCTCTCGCGTCCGGTGGATATTTCCCGCTTCGGCATGATCTACGCCGGTGCACAGAAGAACATCGGCCCGAGTGGCATCGTCGTCAATATCGTGCGTGAGGACCTGCTGGGTCGCGCCCGTTCGATCTGCCCGACCATGCTCGACTACAAGGTCGCGGCTGACAACGGCTCCATGTACAACACGCCGCCGACCCTGGCCTGGTACCTGTCGGGCCTGGTTTTCGAGTGGCTCAAGGAGCAGGGTGGGGTCGAGGCCATCGGCAAACTCAATGAAATCAAGCAGCGCACGCTGTATGACTTCATCGACGCCAGCGGCCTGTACAGCAACCCGATCAACAAGACCAACCGCTCCTGGATGAACGTGCCGTTCCGCCTGGCCGACGACCGTCTGGACAAACCGTTCCTGGTCGGTGCCGAAGAGCGGGGTCTGTTGAACCTCAAGGGCCACCGTTCGGTGGGTGGCATGCGCGCCTCCATTTACAACGCCGTCGACATCAACGCGGTGAACACGCTGGTGGCGTACATGGCAGCGTTCGAGAAGGAACACGGCTAATGTCCGAGCAAGAACTCAAGGCACTGCGCCTGCGTATCGACAGCCTCGATGAGAAAGTTCTCGAACTGATCAGCGAGCGCGCACGCTGCGCCCAGGAAGTCGCGCGGGTAAAAATGGCCTCGCTGGCCGAGGGCGAAGTGCCGGTGTTCTATCGTCCGGAACGTGAAGCCCAGGTGCTCAAGCGGGTCATGGAACGCAACCAGGGACCGCTGGGCAACGAAGAAATGGCGCGGCTGTTCCGCGAGATCATGTCTTCCTGCCTGGCCCTGGAACAGCCGCTGAAAGTGGCTTACCTGGGTCCTGAAGGTACCTTCACCCAGGCTGCGGCCATGAAGCATTTCGGCCATGCGGTGATCAGCAAGCCGATGGCGGCGATCGACGAAGTCTTCCGTGAAGTGGCGGCCGGCGCGGTGAACTTCGGCGTGGTGCCGGTGGAAAACTCCACCGAGGGTGCGGTCAACCACACCCTCGACAGTTTCCTCGAGCATGACATGGTGATTTGCGGTGAGGTCGAGCTGCGGATTCACCACCACCTGCTGGTGGGTGAAAACACCAAGACCGACAGCATCAGTCGCATCTACTCCCACGCCCAGTCCCTGGCCCAGTGCCGCAAGTGGCTGGACGCCCATTACCCGAACGTCGAGCGCGTGGCGGTTTCCAGCAACGCCGAAGCGGCGAAGCGGGTCAAGGGCGAGTGGAATTCGGCGGCGATTGCCGGCGACATGGCGGCCGGCCTGTATGGCTTGACCCGCCTGGCCGAGAAAATCGAGGACCGTCCGGACAACTCCACGCGGTTCCTGATGATCGGCAGCCAGGAAGTGCCGCCTACCGGCGACGACAAGACCTCGATCATTGTTTCCATGAGCAACAAGCCTGGCGCGCTCCACGAGCTGCTGGTGCCGTTCCACGACAACGGGATTGACCTGACGCGTATCGAGACCCGACCTTCGCGCAGTGGTAAATGGACGTATGTGTTCTTTATCGACTTCGTCGGCCATCACCGTGATCCGCTGGTCAAGGGTGTGCTGGAGAAGATCAGTCAGGAAGCAGTGGCCCTCAAGGTGCTGGGCTCCTACCCGAAAGCGGTTCTGTAAAGGCGTTGATCATGAGCGGTAACTTCCTCGCACTGGCACAGCCGGGCGTGCAACAACTGTCGCCTTACGTTCCGGGCAAGCCCGTGGATGAACTGGCCCGTGAGTTGGATATCGATCCGGCACGGATCATCAAGCTGGCGAGTAACGAGAATCCCCTGGGGGCGAGTCCCAAGGCCCTGGCGGCGATTCACGCTGCCCTGGCGGATTTGACCCGTTATCCGGATGGCAATGGTTTCGAGCTCAAGCAGCGTCTGTCCGAGCTGTGCCGGGTGCAGGCCAGCCAGGTGACCCTGGGCAACGGTTCCAACGACATTCTCGAGCTGGTCGCCCGTGCCTACTTGGCGCCGGGGTTGAACGCGGTGTTCAGTGAGCACGCCTTTGCGATCTATCCCATCGTTACCCAGGCGGTGAATGCCGAGGCCCGTGTAGCGCCGGCCAAGGACTGGGGGCATGACCTGACGGCGATGCTCGCAGCCATCGACGAAAACACCCGGGTGGTGTTTATCGCCAACCCGAACAACCCGACCGGCACCTGGTTCGGCCCGCAGGCGCTGGAGGCGTTTCTCGCTGCGGTGCCGCAGGATGTCCTGGTGGTGCTGGACGAGGCCTATATCGAGTACGCCCGAGGCGTCGATCTGCCGGATGGCCTGAACTACCTGGCGAGCTACCCGAACCTGCTGGTTTCGCGGACTTTTTCCAAGGCCTATGGTCTGGCGGCCTTGCGCGTCGGTTATGCGCTGTCGTCGCCCGCCGTGGCGGACATCCTCAATCGCGTTCGCCAGCCGTTCAACGTCAACAGCCTGGCGCTGGTCGCGGCCCGTGCGGCACTCGACGATGTCGACTATGTCGCCCAGAGCCGGCGCTTGAACGAAGCCGGCATGCAACAACTGGAAGAAGGTTTTCGCCAGTTGGGGCTGAGCTGGATTCCCTCGAAGGCCAACTTCATCGCGGTCGATGTCGGTCGTGAGGCCGCTCCCGTGTATCAGGGCCTGTTGCGTGAAGGTGTGATCGTGCGTCCGGTGGCCGGCTATGGCCTGCCGCGGCACCTGCGGGTCAGCATTGGCCTGGCCAGCGAGAACAGTCGTTTGCTGGAGGCGCTGGCCAAGGTCATGGCCCGTGGTTGATGTCATGTCGATGCAACCTGTGAAGCCTATGATCGGCCGCCTTGTGGTGGTTGGCCTGGGTTTGATCGGCGGATCCTTCGCCAAGGGACTGCGGGAAAGCGGTCTGTGTCGGGAAGTGGTCGGCGTTGATCTGGATCCATTATCGCGTGAACTCGCGGTCGAGCTGGGTGTGGTCGATCATTGCGAGGCCGACCTGACGACGGCTTGCCAGGGCGCCGATGTGATTCAGCTGGCGGTGCCGATCCTGGCCATGGAGAAAATGCTCGGCTTGCTGGCGGGCATGGATCTGGGCCAGGCGATCCTTACGGATGTTGGCAGCGCCAAGGGCAATGTCGTGCGCGCCGCCACTCAGGCTTTTGGCGGCATGCCGCCGCGTTTTGTCCCGGGGCATCCGATTGCCGGATCCGAGCAGAGTGGCGTGCAGGCTTCCAACAGCGCGCTGTTCCGTCGGCACAAGGTGATCCTGACGCCGTTGGTCGAGACCGATCCGTCGGCGCTCGCGACAGTCGATGCGCTCTGGCGGGCCCTGGGGGCGGATGTCGAGCATATGCAGGTCGAGCGCCACGACGAAGTGCTGGCGGCGACCAGTCATCTGCCGCACCTGCTGGCCTTCGGCCTGGTGGACTCGCTGGCCAAACGCAACGAAAACCTGGATATTTTTCGCTACGCCGCTGGCGGATTCCGCGATTTCACGCGAATAGCTGGCAGCGATCCGGTGATGTGGCACGATATCTTCCTGGCCAACCGGGAAGCGGTGCTGCGTGCGCTGGATAGTTTTCGCGGTGACCTGGATGTCTTGCGCGATGCGGTCGATGCCGGGGATGGGCCTCAGTTGCTGGAGGTCTTCCAGCGTGCGCAAGCGGCGCGCGAGCATTTCGGCAGAATCCTGGCCCGCCGGGCCCGCAAGGGCACCCTGAACGCCAATGATGATCACAAAGAGGCACGGTCGTGAATATTCAAGCTCCAGTTATCACCATTGACGGGCCGAGCGGTTCGGGCAAGGGCACGGTCGCCGGGATCCTGGCCAAGCGCCTGAACTGGTGCCTGCTGGACTCCGGCGCGCTGTATCGGTTGCTGGCGTTCGCCGCGCGCAACCATGGCGTCGACCTGACCAACGAGGAGCTCCTCAAGGCCCTGGCCGCCCATCTGGACGTGCAGTTCGTCGGTGCGACCAGCGATCGTGCCGCGCGGATCATTCTTGAGGGCGACGACGTCACCGAGGATATCCGCAACGAGCAGGTCGGCGCCTGGGCTTCCCAGGTGGCGGCGTTGCCGGCGGTGCGTGAGGCCTTGCTGCAACGCCAGCGGGCGTTCCAGGAGCCGCCGGGCCTGGTGGCCGATGGCCGGGACATGGGCACGGTGGTGTTTCCCGATGCGCCGCTGAAGATTTTTCTGACTGCCAGCTCCGAAGAGCGGGCTCGTCGCCGGTACTTGCAGTTGAAGGCCAAGGGCGATGATGTTAGTCTGTCGAGTCTGCTAGATGAGATACGTGCACGTGATGAGCGTGACACCCAGCGAGCGGTAGCCCCGCTCAAACCGGCGGCTGACGCCATACAGCTGGATTCCACGGAATTGTCCATCGAGCAGGTGTTGGAACGCATCATGAGCGAGATCGCCATTCGCGATATCGCCGGGTGACCAAGAGGTGTGCAGGGGACCAGTCATAGTCCTGCATGGCTTCTTTCATATGAACGTAACCCACACCGTCTGGGGTGTGGCAGATGGGCGTATTCTTCGCCCTTATCAACAGGAATTAAAATGAGCGAAAGCTTTGCGGAACTCTTTGAAGAGAGCTTGAAGACCCTTAATCTTCAGGCTGGTTCGATCATCACCGGTGTTATCGTTGATATCGATTACCAAGCTCGTTGGGTCACTGTCCACGCCGGTCTGAAGTCTGAAGCTCTGATCCCGCTGGAACAGTTCTACAACGATGCTGGCGAGCTGAACATCAACGTCGGTGATGAAGTTCACGTGGCGCTGGATTCGGTTGAAGACGGCTTTGGTGAAACCAAGCTGTCCCGTGAAAAAGCCAAGCGCGCTGAATGCTGGATCGTTCTGGAAGCAGCCTTCGCAGCCGAAGAAGTGGTCAAGGGCGTTATCAACGGTAAGGTTAAAGGCGGCTTCACTGTCGACGTTAACGGCATCCGTGCGTTCCTGCCAGGTTCTCTGGTTGACGTCCGTCCAGTGCGCGACACCACGCACCTGGAAGGCAAAGAGCTCGAGTTCAAGGTCATCAAGCTCGACCAGAAGCGCAACAACGTTGTCGTTTCCCGTCGCAGCGTCCTGGAAGCCGAGAACTCCGCCGAGCGTGAAGCTCTGCTGGAATCCCTGCAGGAAGGTCAGCAAGTCAAAGGTATCGTCAAGAACCTCACCGATTACGGCGCATTCGTCGATCTGGGTGGCGTCGATGGCCTGCTGCACATCACCGACATGGCTTGGAAGCGCATCAAGCATCCATCGGAAATCGTCAACGTTGGCGACGAGATCGATGTCAAGGTTCTGAAGTACGATCGCGAACGCAATCGTGTTTCCCTGGGCCTCAAGCAACTGGGTGAAGATCCATGGGTCGCTATCAAAGCCCGTTACCCAGAAAGCACTCGCGTCACCGCTCGTGTTACCAACCTGACCGACTACGGCTGCTTCGCTGAGCTGGAAGAAGGCGTTGAAGGTCTGGTACACGTTTCCGAAATGGACTGGACCAACAAGAACATCCACCCTTCGAAAGTCGTACAAGTCGGCGACGAAGTGGAAGTCATGGTTCTGGACATCGACGAAGAGCGTCGTCGTATCTCCCTGGGCATCAAGCAGTGCAAGTCGAACCCATGGGAAGACTTCTCTGGCCAGTTCAACAAGGGCGACAAGATCTCCGGCACCATCAAGTCGATCACCGATTTCGGTATCTTCATTGGTCTGGACGGCGGCATCGACGGTCTGGTTCACCTGTCCGACATCTCCTGGAACGAAGTGGGCGAAGAAGCCGTACGTCGTTTCAAGAAGGGCGACGAGTTGGACACCGTTATCCTGTCGGTTGACCCAGAGCGCGAGCGCATCTCCCTGGGTATCAAGCAGCTGGAAAGCGATCCGTTCTCCGAGTACGTCTCGGTTAACGACAAAGGCGCCATCGTTAAAGGCATCGTGAAAGAAGTTGACGCCAAAGGCGCCATCATCGTTCTGGCCGACGATATCGAAGCGACTCTGAAAGCCTCCGAAATCAGCCGTGACCGCGTTGAAGACGCGCGCAACGTTCTGAAAGAAGGCGAAGAAGTAGAAGCCAAGATCATCAGCGTTGACCGCAAGAGCCGCGTGATCCAGCTGTCGATCAAGTCGAAAGACGTTGAAGACGAAAAAGAAGCCATCCAGAGCCTGCGCGACAAGCCAGCTGCTTCGGATGCTCCAGTCGACACCACTCTCGGTGCTCTGCTGCGTGCACAGATGGAAAAACAGAACTAAGTTCTGTCAGACCATAGAAAAAGGGCGACTTCGGTCGCCCTTTTTTGTGCCCGCAATTTGACGTTCAAGGTCTGAAACGAATTCGGGGTGGTGATGGTCTTATTTATCGGTGTAAAAACGTTTGTCGTCAGGATCGATGGATTTGTGCTCCTTGAGCGGGTCAGGGAGCGCGTCAGTAAGGAAAGGAATGAGCAAGCTAATGGTTGTCCTCGCGTTGTTGTTGCTTGCGGGGTGTATCACCCAGTCGAGGACTCACGCCAGGCATGGTGTGAGCGGTATCGCGATCGACTGCTCGGGGCTTGGGTCGGATTGGGACAAGTGCTACAAGCGGGCGGCCCGGGAGTGCAAGGCTCAGGGCTATAAGGTCGTCACCCGGTCCAGTGATGCCAAGGATGAGGGGGATGGGTATCTTTTCGGTTGGAATCCGGCCGGTGCTGTCACGCGCACCATGCTGGTGATTTGTAATTAGGTGATCCTGTCCTTCGTTTCTTCTGCGTGCAGATAAGTCAATAGATGGGCTGTTCAAAACCCTCCGCTCATGCTAAAACCTTCGAAGTACTTTCCTAGCTGCTTGAAAAAGAAGGGAAAAATATGACGAAGTCGGAGCTGATCGAACGAATTGTCACCCATCAGGGGCTGCTTTCATCCAAGGATGTGGAGCTGGCCATCAAGACCATGCTTGAGCAAATGTCCCAATGCCTGGCAACCGGCGACCGCATCGAGATCCGCGGGTTCGGCAGTTTTTCGTTGCACTACCGCGCTCCGCGGGTCGGGCGAAACCCCAAGACCGGGCAGTCGGTGAGTCTGGATGGGAAGTTCGTACCGCATTTCAAGCCGGGGAAGGAACTGAGGGATCGGGTGAATGAGGATGAGGAAGAGGGGTGAGTCACAACGGGAGGATATTCATCCCCTGTCGGTGTGAGTCGCCGATACATTCTTCTCCCATCACTCAATTCGGCGTCAACATCCAAGGCAGGAACTGTATACGGTAATTCCGCAGATACGGATCTGCGCGAGGAGGCAGATGACTGCCATTCCTGCCGCGATCCGATCAACTGGCTGTTTGCCGTCAGCCGACTATCGATTTTCGTTGTTGCTCAAAAGAGCTGTCCAACGTTCGCACGGACAAAAAACGACTCTTCGTCATATCATCCTGAGCAAATTCGGCCGGGAGTTCTCCCCAGAACAACAGATGCCAGAGCCGCCACAACTGCATCCAGGCCTCGAAGTCAGCGCCTTTGCGTGTTCGGCCGGTCTGTCTTTGCAACGCGCTTCCCAGGGACTGTGCGTAGAGCCGGCAAGCGCGGCAATCGATGTTGGGCGTGCAGCATTTGACTTCTCCGGCGTCCTGCAGGTCCACATGAAAGTGCCGGTAGTGGGAGGTGACGCGGGCTGCGCAGTTGGTAGCATTGCCCGTGGCGGGATCGATATCGTACAACCCGTCCGGCTTATGCACCCACTTGTTGAAGTCATGATTGTAGAGGATTGAGTGGGGGTAATTCTCCATGGCCTCCGCGATCAATGCCTGTGAGCGTGCGAGCTCATCGGGGCCGAGGAGTAGATTGTCGTCGCCCTGGCTGAAGCGGAAATAGTCTGTGCGGTCCGGCTGATCTTCGTGCAGGCGATTCAGGTAGTCGCTTGTCGGGCTGTAATGATTGAAGCTCAGACGTAAACCTTTGTCGGCACAGAGCCTGGCTATTTCGGGAATATTGGTCAGGTTTTGCCGGGTAATGGTAAAAACGAAAATAGCCCTGGGATCGTTGCCATAGTTGCGCACCTGCTTGGCAAAAATATCCGCCCCCCTCAGCTTGGCGCTTTCTTCGGGAAGGCCCCATAACGAGATCTGCAGCCGGTAATTCAGTTCCTTTGTCAGCTTTTTGGTGCCGTTGGTATAAATAACCCCACGTGGTATGTGGCGAGCCATCACCACCAGCTTGCTTTCCACCAGTGAGGGTTCAGCGCCGGCTACTTCCGCATAGTTGATGCCACGAGCTGCCTCCTTTGCAAAAAAACGATCGATCTGCTCCAGATCCGTGATCGGGACATGGCCTTCATGGTCGGAGCCGGCGAAGAACAGGCAGCCCTCGCAAACCAGGTTGCAGGTATTGGACAGATCGTACTGGGAGGGGCGGATGGGCAGGACGTGTTTGCGTAAATAACTGAAAAAATCGTGGGGGCTTGCGCCTTCACGAACAACATTTTCGGTACCAACCATCTAGGAATCCCCGGGCGACGTATTTTTATGAATAGGGTCTATGCTTCGCATCCATGCAAAAAAATTATCTATCGGGCCATATGAAGCAGTCTATTCCATAGATTCGATATGGCAAATAGGCGATAGTGGCATCTTGCTTTTATGCTGGAAAAGATCGACGAAGTGAGAGTGGTCGGTATTCGGTTTATTGGCGTCAAACATCCGATTTCAGAGACTGTATATGTTGTTTAACAGCCTGCCTTTTATGGCGCTTGCCTCCCTTGTACTCGTCATCACACTCCTGCTTCACCGGTTGGGTACTCAGCCTCCCAAGTATTTCCTGATTTTCGCGTCCTTGGGCTTCTATGCATTGTGGAACCCAGCCGATATACCGGTGTTGCTATTGTCCCTTTGTACAAACTGGGTGATAGGGGAAGGGCTGTCAAAAGTGCAAGGGCACCAGCGGGCTATGCTGTTGGGCATTGGTATCTGTGCGAATTTGCTGTTGTTGATCTGGTTCAAGGTCGGTTCAAACGCCCTGAGCCTGCTGAGCCTCGAATGGCAGAGACTGCCTGTTCCTGTCGAGCGCCCACTGCCACTGGGGATTTCTTTTTTTACCTTTCAGCAAATAGCCTACCTGGTGTCGCTCTACCGCACGGGGAGCAAGGCCAAAGCGGCGGATTACACGTTTGTCATTTGTTTCTTTCCGCACCTTGTCGCCGGCCCTCTGGTCCGCCATCGGGATATGCTTAAACAGCTCAATTGGCCGCGTACCTTTGCGTTGCGTTCCGCCAATGTGTTTGCGGGAACCAGTCTGTTTATTATTGGTTTAAGCAAGAAAGTCTTGTTGGCCGATCCATTGGGAGCGTATTCGCACCGTCTTTTCGGCCTCGCAGACAGCGGGCAAGCATTGGATATGCTCAACGCATGGATCGCCGCACTGGCCGGTTTCCTGAATTTCTATTTCGACTTTTCCGGCTATTCCGATATGGCATGTGGATTGGCGTTGATCGTCGGTATACGCCTTCCGTTGAATTTCTATTCGCCGTTGAAGGCGGTGAGCATGGATGAATTCTGGAATCGCTGGAATATCACGGTGACACAGTTCATCCGTGAACACGTATTTCGTCCTTTGGCGGGAAAGCGATTGGTGATCTGGCGACATCTGGCAGCGTTGCCCCTAACGATGATCGTTGCTGGTTTCTGGCACGGTGCTACGTTCAACTATCTGCTCTGGGGGACATTGCACGGAGCCATTGTGACTTACCAACATGCCCGTCGCCTGGTGTTCCGCACCCCGCCACCACGCAATCTGCCGGCGGGAAGGCGGTTATTGAGTTGGGGGCAGACTCAACTGCTGTTGATTTGCCTGGGATGTATTTTTCAGACGCAGACACTCGGGGGCGCATGGGAGGTGCTGGTCGCCTTGTTCGGTTTTGGCGGTAGTACCCAGGAGGTTGTTCTGCCCTCGAGTTTTCACCCCACCTGGTTGAATGGCACCGCGGTCCTGCTGGGGATGAGCCCACCTGACAGTCTATCGGCACTGCCGGGAACCATCGAGGCGCTGGGCCTGATTTTCCTGGCCTGGTCGATCTGCTTGTTTGCACCTAATTCCATGCAGCTATTGGGGCGTTATCGGCCCATGCTTGATTCGACGAATTTACTTCGTCAGGGCACGATCCCCAAACTATCCGGCGTGCGGATAGCGGGTTTACCCTTGGTCACACCGGGTATTGGCTGGCTGCTCATACTGTCCTGTTTATTGGCATTGACCTTGTTGCGCGTACTGTCCAATGCGCCAAGCCCATTTAACTATTATCATTACTGAAGTGATTACTCCTTTGGCGCCAGCTCTTTACATCCGTTTTCGACGTTCGGTTCTATGGCTCCTTGCGATAGCGGCTCTTTTGACGATTCTGGCTAACCTGTTCAGCGTGGAATTTGCAAAACTGCTTATTCAGCGAGGTTTTTGGCAGGAAGGTAAAGTCTGGAAAGGGCTATTGCTGGATACCCAGGAGTCGGCGCCAGAAGTGGTGTTGGTAGGCTCTTCCAGAGTACAAAATCACTTCAATACCGAGTACTTCAAGCAAAACGGGCATCGCGTATTTAACCTGGGAACGCCAGGCATTCTGCCCTGGGACTTTCCGTTTATGGTGCGGCAGGCAGCCAAAGCGGCTGAAAAAACCGTAGTGATCAGTATTCCCGCCGAGATTCTTCTCGGCGCTGTAGGCTGCCCGCTGCGATGGACGTTGACGGACATGGCATTCTATGCGGAGCAGGCGCCGGCCTGTTTGCAGGGGTTATCTCTCATTGAGTGGCTTGAGCCCTTGCCGATCAATGCATTGTTCAGTGAAACCTTTCCCGATGTACATTATGACCCCTGTAATGAAAATAGCAGGCGCTCACCGCTCAACGAACTTCAGGCTGCCCGAGGCTTGGGGCTTTGTGAGGATGCGCGGGGGCTTATGTTGTTGCGCTACAGTCGGCGTTGGGTCGCGGTCTTCCGCAATGGTGATGGTTTGATTATTCCTGACAACTACCCGGCGAGACAGGCGCAAGTCACTTGGCGTGATCAGCAGGCGGCGGATTTGCAACCTGCGGTGTTGCGCTTTTTGAATGGTCTGGCCGATAGGGTCAGGATGGAAAACAAGACACCGATCTTCGTCGTTGAGGCTGCCCCCCTGGAGCACCTGCGAATTCCGCATGGCATTATCGAGCGTGAGACAGGGGCTCGAACCTTGTATATGAACGAGCTCGGCTTTGCGGATGATGAGATCGCCGACCATGACCATGTTGGGATCAAGGGTAATGCTCGTTTGAGCAAACTCTTGTTCGAGCAGCTCTTTTGTGCGACGAGCACTTCGTCAGAAAAGGGCTGCCCCTGACTCAGAGGCCTTGAAGACGCTCGTCTACCATCTCAACCAACGACGGATATTTCTTATCGGCTGGGTCAGAAGCCAGGAGTTGCTGCTTAGAAGTTGCCCGTATTGATGGCGGACTTCCTCGTACCGCTGGCTCATTGTCGTCAGCTCCGCATCCCGCTCCGCCAACAGAGAGAAGGCATGATGATGCTGTTCATTTTGCTGGTTGAGTTGTTGTGCAAGTGATGCAATGAGCCGTTCCTGTTGTGCGCTACATTCTGCGAGCGTCTGAAGTTTAATGTCGCGCTCGTTTATCGAGTGTTGGTACAGGGTCGATGCATGTTGGCTGATACCTGCCAGCAAGGCAGGCACAACATCCGGGTTTTCGATTCCATGAATCGAATAAACCTCCGGCACGGGTAAGTCAATATAGCCCAGCTCTTGCCAGGATTGACTGTCCAGTGCGACCAGGCGGGCGCTTGACAAGCCATCGCTGTCAATATTTCGTGAGCGACTCAGTCCTATATAGATCTTGCCATTCTGCACGCAAATGCCACGGGTATAACCTTTCAGGACCTTGCTTCGCAAGAGTAGTCCGCGGCGGTCATATTCACGTAACTCTTTGCTTTCGGAGTTGGCCAGTAACAAGTGCTCGCCTACGGAGCACAGGCTATGAGGCTGTGAGAGACCATTGATAAGACGTTCGCCGGTGTGCAGGTCCTGAACAAAACCGGCTAGTTCGGTATTGCCCTTGTACTGACGAGGCTCGGTGAAATCACCAAAGGCACAAAAGACGATACGTTGATTCCAGAGTGTCAGGCAGTTGAGGTGTTTCGCATCTTGTCCCCCAGCAAATGTCCAGCGACGAACCTCTTTTACCTGTTCATCCAGTTGCAGAATTTCATTGGCCGTAGTGCCGACGGTGTAAAGGAAGGGCTCCGCGATCAGGACATCATGAATATCATGAATGTCAGGAACATCGTGTTGTTCAACGTGATGATTTTTATAAAGCACCAACCCTTGGGGTTGTAAACCTCTTAGTAGAGTACTCCCGTTCAGGCTGATGCCCGTGGTGTTGATCGTGTCCAGATGGAATGCCTGGTCCTGATGAATAAATAAAAGCCCACCTCCATTGGGCGAGGAAACCAGTAAATTATCAAATAGGTAGTGCATGCGTTTCGGTACCTGCAACCAAAAATGACGAAAATGCTGTCATCGAGCACTTCTGGATTTCTAAAGTGATCGCGAACGACGGTGTTTACCTACACGTCCTTGTTCAGATAGCGGCAGAGCTGACTAATAGGGGCGCTCGATCAAGGCAAGCAATTGATCCACCCCGGCACCCAGGCTCACGTTGTGGGTGTCGATGCTCAAGTGTGGCTGTTCGGGGGCTTCATAAGGTGAAGAAATGCCGGTGAAATTCGGCAGGCTGCCCGATCTGGCCTTGTTGTACATACCTTTCGGGTCACGGGATTCGCAGACCCCCAATGAGGTACTGACATGGACTTCGCGAAAGTGCTCGGCGCCAATAATTGTTCGGGCCAGTGCGCGATCCTGGGTGAAGGGGGAAATAAAGGCTGCGATGACGATGAGCCCCGCATCGTTCATCAATTTCGCCACTTCTGCCACGCGGCGGATATTTTCCGCGCGATCCTCGGCGCTGAAGCCCAAATTGCTATTAAGGCCATGGCGAACATTATCGCCATCGAGAACGAAAGACAGTTGCCCCTTATCCAGCAGGCGCCGTTCCAATGCAAAGGCCAGGGTCGATTTCCCCGAGGCGCTCAAGCCGGTCAACCAGAGTGTGATCGGCTTCTGCCCCAGCAACTGCTGGCGGTCTTTTTCTGTCACCTGACTGGCGTGCCACATCACAAGTGGAGGTTGTGCGTTGGTCATAAAGGAGCGGTCCGTTGAACACGTTATGAAATTTTATATCGGCCAGGTGGCAAGATACTGCAATCAGTCAGTGACCTGAGGCAGGGGGCTACCTGCACGGGCATCTGAGAGCAGGCGGGTTGATGAAAAGCGTGTGCTCCACAGATTTTCCTGGCGAAACGCCTGGATCCTTGAAAAGTCGCAGCGATAGCCGAGCGCTTGCCGGCTCGTCTGGCGCAGATCACTATTTTCATCGATCAACCATACCGCTGTCTCCTCATCGCGCCATGCCATTTCACCGAAGCGAGTGGAGATCACCGGTAGGCCAAGCGAGCGGTACTCGTAGTATTTGATCGGATCGACGGATGCTGTCAGGCGATTGAGCTTGAATGGGATCAAGCCAACCGAAAACGTCGCCATGGCGGCAATGGCCTCGGCATGGGGGCGTTCAGGTAATAATTCGATATTTCCGGGTAGCGGACAAGAAGGGCGGGTAAATATGGGGCCAATCAGTTGAATCCGGTTTTCAGGGTTGGCTTGTGCCAACGCGATGGTCAGGTCCCAGTCGAACCAGCTACCAATCGTTCCCACATAGCCCAGCAATTGTTGTTTGGTATCCAGCACCAGCGATTCGATGGGGGCCAGTTTCTGTATGTCACAAGCATTCATTGCCAACTCCACCTTGTCGGCCAGGGCACCCAGCGTTTTACTGATGGCGGTGGAGGAAACCAGGATTTTCGATACCCGTTCTACAAGCAATCGCTCGCAAGCGGCCATGGAGCGGCGAGACAGCCCTTGATAGAAGGCCGGAAAATCGTCCATGGCATCGTAAACCGAATAGCTTTCGGGCAGGCACTCAAGTAGCAGCAGCGCAAGTGCCGAAGGTTTGCCGACGCAAATCATGCAGGAATCTTGCGCAGCGAAGACCAGGGCTTTCTTGATGACCTCGCGCCAGAGCAGCGTTTGCAGCAAGCCCGAGCCCGGAATAGGCTCGATGGGCAGGAACTTGGGCTTGACGACCTTAAGCCATTGAGGAAACAGCACCTCTTTTTCGCTTGGAACAGTGGGGCTGCGTCTGAAATCAGAGTGTCTTGGCAGTCTCGTGGGATAGGGGTCTATCCACAGTACCTCCGCCTGTGTTTGCTCGTGATACCAAGCCACGAAGTGATGCGAGCGCTGGCTGAAGCTGGCCCAGGGGACAGGGGAAAGATAGATCATGCGCATGTTTGGAAATGCCGTACCAGAACCTCGACGATACGTCCGGCCGCGAGGCCATCCCCGTAAGGCGAAACGCCTCGTGCCATGGCTCTATAGGCCGCGGGATCGTCAAGCAATCGCTGAGCCTGTCCGATGATGTTCTGCTGAGCGGCACCGACCAGTTTTACCACCCCGAGCTCGACGGCTTCGGGGCGCTCGGTTTCCTCCCGCAGCACCAGTACGGGTTTACCGAGGGCCGGAGCTTCCTCCTGGACACCACCGGAGTCACTGATGATCAAATAGGCGCGTTTCATGGCTGCGACGAACTGTGCATAGTCCAGGGGCTCACAAAGAATAATGTTGGGCGTCTGGCCCAGTATTTCGTAAGCGACATCCTTGACGTTGGGATTGGGGTGCACAGGGTAAAGTATCTGAACATCGGTGTTTCTTTCAGCGATCGTCTTGAGTGCCTGGCATATCGAGCGGAAGGGTTCGCCGAAGTTCTCGCGACGGTGGGCGGTCACCAGCACCAGGCGTCTGCTCTCGTCCAGTTCCATATCAAGGGCAAGAGGCTTGGCTGCCGCTATCAATAAGGCGTCGATGACGGTGTTTCCTGTCATGGTGATCGCCGTCGCGGCAATACCCTCCTTCGACAGGTTCTCCACGGCTCCCCGAGTTGGCGCAAAATGCCAGCGTGCCAGCTTGCCAACGATGACCCGGTTCGCTTCCTCGGGGAATGGGTTGTACAGGTCGGCAGTGCGCAATCCGGCCTCAATATGTCCAAATGGAATGCGTTGGTAGAAGCAAGCCAGTGCGGCCCCCATGACCGTCGTGGTATCGCCTTGAGCCAGTACGACATCTGGCTTTTCGGCAAGCAGTACCTTATCGAGCCCTTCCAGCAGGCGTGCGGTCAATGTTGCCAAGGATTGGTTGGGACGCATGATGTCCAGGTCCAGATCCGGAATAATGTCAAAAAACCCGAGGACCTGGTCCAGCAGATGGCGATGCTGGGCCGTGGCGAGGACTCGGCAGTTGATGCTGGCTTCTGCTTGCAATGCTTTGATGACTGGAGCCATTTTAATGGCCTCAGGACGTGTACCGATAATGCAGAGTACCTTCTGAGTCATTACTTTATCGATCCTGTTATGCGTATGGCGAGTTGCTGAGGTGCGTTGTACAAAGGGGCAGGCTATTGGACTAAAATCTTGCTGGCGCTTTAGCAGGACTGAACATCAAGCGTTACCCTCCGAGGCGTTGGGGCAGGGTCTCTGTCATAGCGACGACCATAAATACCCAAAAGCTCTGCGCCGCGCGCGCCTCCTTGTATTTAACATTCGTCGTCCCTTATGTTGACGGCTTCTTAGCTGCTGTCGGCAGGGTGGCGTTATTTATCCATAAAGCATAACAGATCTTTACGCCTGTTTAATATGGCACTAAAGCCAGCTTTCGTCCGATTCGATCAGCGTTGGCCATAATAGTGAGTGTGTGAGACTTTTCCGTGATTTTTGGCAGGCAAGAACCATCTATCAAATGGACACCGGGAAGGCCAGCCACTTCACCTAATATATTGGTGTGCCCTGCTTGAGGGGTTGCGTGCATCGGAAGTGTTCCTGCATAGTGGATATCCGCTCCGGGCTTCCCAATACTGAAACTCATCGGCATTAACAGGGCGCCCATTTTTAAATAGTGTTTGCGTAATTTTTCCTGCGCCATGTTCATGATCGAAACTGTCTCTTGCCGTTCTTTTCCTTTGACCAATAAAGCGCCATCGTTCCCCAGTTCTACGGTGTTGTCAGATAGGTGGCCAGGCAAGAACAGGTTGCCTACCAGGCAAGAACTGAGCAGATTTTTCAACAGTTCAATGCTGTAGCGTTTGCTCATGGGCAGTCGGCTGACAAACTCGGAGATGGGAAGACCTGTCGTGCTGAACGTCGAGCCAAAAGCAGTGATATCGGCTGTAAGATCGAGCGCAAAGGAGAGTTGACCCAGGCCAAATGTTGAGACTCTTGGCGTTCCGAGCATTCTCGGCAGCCACAGGAGAAAAGCGGCAGTGGGGGAGGAGAGCAGCGGTAGAGGTGATGTGTGTCCAAGCCGCTTGAGCGTTAATCGCGTAGACGCCAGTGTGCCTGCCGCTAGTAGCAAGCGTCGCCCAGAAAATTGTTGGGTGGCGTGTTTATCCGTGATTGTCCATAAATCGTCGCTTTTGAAAAAATCATGCACCAGCATTCCCTGTCTGTGTTGAAAACCAGGATATTGCTTGAGCTTTGCAAGTTCCTGGGAGGCGCTGTAGAGGGATTGGTTGTGACAGCCCCACAGACAGTTACCCAGTGAGTCGCAGGCTTTTCGCCCATCCAGGTCCTTGCTTAAAACCGCCACCCTTGAGCGGCCAAGACGAAAGCCCGACGTTGGCAGGCGTGCCGGGAGCTTGCTGTAGTTTTGATAGAGCCGTTGATGGAGTTTATCCAAGGGCAGGGCTGGCTGCGACCACTCGTCAAGGCCGAAGTAGTCAGAAAGATCATCGTCTGCATTGCCACTGATGCCCATCCGCCGAGAGACCGTTTCATACGATTTTTCCATTTCTTTGTATGGAATGGGCAGACCGGAGAATTCGCTGGCAGAAAGACGTGCAACCCCGCATCCCCAGGCGTTGGATAGACCGCCGGTGGCCAGTGAACCGACCACGATGAAACCCTGTGCGCGGATAAGGTTGGCCGTGTTGTAGTTGTCGAATACATAAGCGTGGGTTGGCGTTCTCAGCTTGGGTGAAACAGCCTCCAGCTTTTCAAACGCATGAAAGCGTTCGCCAATCATCCATTTCCACTGCTGCTCATTGCGTTCTCTATTGAGAATATATGGGCTATCCGGGGCCGCGGGTGAGTCAGATGCACACTGGGCGTCCACCATGAGCACTCGCAACCCGGATTGGACGAGTGGATAGGCGGCCGAGGTTCCCGCTGGGCCGCTGCCTACGATAATGACGTCGAATTTATCTTTCACGCCTGCTCTCGCTTCCCATAAATAGTTGACGGGCAAAGGGTTTACAGAGCATTGCGAACAAGCGCCAGACGAGTTCCTTGAAAGCCGTTATTGCCAGTGCAGACAACGCCCTCAGGGCCCCACCCTGTTGCTGGGGATCTAAAAACACTCGCGCGCCTTGTGGACTGGCCTCGGCAATCTGGATTGCATATTGCAGGCGCAGCGCAAGTTCCTGGTTTTGTGGGTGTCGAAGGTTGGCAGGGTTGTCCAGCAGCCCCAGCAGTATCGGCCAGCGTGCTATCAAGCTTGAACAAAACAGCCTTTCACGTTTGCCCGCGCGTTCTAAGGCGTAGACGTAACGTCGCACCAAGCTGGGTTTCGGGGCCGTCTTGAGCAGATAGCTCAAGAGGGTAGTCCCCTCTCGAAGTAGATGCCTGCGTTTATTATGACCCCCACCGTGCATGCCTTGTGCCAAAGGACGGAGTACAAGATGGGTTCGTTGCAAGGACTCTTCGCACTGCAGGGAGGGGAGTTTGATCAGCGAGAGCACTCGATCAAGCCCGAATCTCTCGCTCAGGGAGCGGCCGAGTAGCCATCCCAGTAGCTTGATGAGGCCGGTCGGCAGGGGGAGTGGCAGACGAAACTTGTTGAGTCTGTCAGCAGCAATCGACTTGAGAAAACGAGTAAACGGTATCGGCTGTATTGCTCCCAGGCTGATGATTTCTCCCTGGATATCATCACGGTTGGCAATACTCAGTATGGCGCTGGTCAAGTCTTCGACGTGAATCGGTTGTACCCAGGCCGTTGGCAAGAACACCGGGATGACCGGAACGCGCCTGACCAGGTTCACCAACAGACCGAATAATCCCCGTTCCGGGCCGCCATAAACCTGGCCCGGCCTGATGACAATCCCCGAAGACTTCAATACTTCTTGTTCAATACGCCATTTTATCTGGCCATAGGCGCTGGGGGCTGTCGGACTCGCGGTCTGACTGGAGATGAAGATAAATCTCGCATTTGCCTTGAGCGTCTTATCGAGCAGGCTTCTGGCCGCTTCTATTTCGTACTCAAGGGACGAGTCGATACTCTTCGAGGTGTCCGCTGCCAGGTGGATGACTGCGTCGACATCGGCTGGGAAATCGGGTGCGGGGCCGTGCAGGTCATAAGCAAGCCACGTGTATTCGGGGGGGCATGCTGTTCGTGTCGCGCAGATGATCTGACTTCCCTCACGCCTTGCCTGGGCCACCAGCTCTCGGCCGATATAGCCTGTTGCCCCGGTAATCAGAAGCTTCACGCTCATGACTCTCCAGTCCTGTTGGGGCTGGAGCGATCAGCCGCTCCAAGGCGAAAGATAAATAGCTTACTTATCCAGTAGGTCAACATCACGCAAAGGACGTCTGAGATGAATTTGACCAGCGTCGGATGATCGAGGAAATGCAAGCCAATTGTAAATATAGCTGATGAGAATGGGATATTGATGGTCAGTAGGGAGAAATAGCGCAGCGCTTGAGTTTTTTTACTACCTTGTGTTGATTCGAAGGTGAAGTGACGGTGTAGAAAAAAAGCAAAAATGCCGGCAATTACTTTTCCAGTGATATTCATGAGTACCAGTTCATCCTTGAATATAAAGACCAGAAAAATAAAGACCCCCATATCCAGCGCGTAGGCCAGAACCTGGATGATGGCATAGCGGAGAAAGGTCAAGGCTTTTTCCTGATGACGATGATGTGGTGTAGCGCGAAAAGATAGCGTGCTGGGTAAAGTAGTTTTTCAATAAGTTTGAGTGCTGGTGTCAGCGCATCGGGGAGTAATTGCCTGAAGTTCAAACCACCGGATGTCAGGTAACGAATGTAGTTGTTACATACCGCCATGTGCGCAATCTCAAGTCCAGGATGCTTGCGCTCGAACTCTTCCCTGTCTCGTACGAAAACAATATAGCTAAGTGCCTGGTTCGCGCCGTTCATGGGGCCGCTGACTGGCGTTTCCCAAGAGTTATAATGCGGGTCGAAGCCTTCAGATTTGAAGAGCCTTTTATAAAGAAATCTGGAGCATGGGCCGTAGAATGGCTCGATCAAAATAGCGCCGCCGCCTGGCTTGAGTGTGCGATTGAGTTCGGCAAAGAAAAGATCGGGGTGGGGGAAGTGATGAAAGCAATTTTGTCCATAAAAAACCCGGGTGCAGTGGTCTTCGATATCCATCGCTTCTGCATTTAGTACTTTGTCCAAAGAGGGCGAGAAAACGATATCTGTAGCCAGAACCCCCGGGTAGGACTCTCGCATGGGGGCAATCCCTGCACCGAGTTCGATTTCCAGTCCTTCAGCGTAAAGGTAGCGTTCTGCCAGCTGTTTGAAGGTACGATGGAAGTCGCTAAATACTTCTCGCAGCATGGGTTTTTGCTGCAGCACTTTTTGATGCAGATCCAGACGTTCAGCACCGTCGATATCCAGCTTTTTCAAGGTGGGATCGGTTAAAAAATTCCTGATAATACTCACTGGGTTTTGCCGCCTGTCGCTTGTGCTCTACGTCGCTTGAGGTGCCTTGGTCGGCTCGGTACTGCCGCAATATCGTAACCGAGGAATGCCATGATCAATTGTATTCCGGTGAGTACCGGAAGGGCGCTCAGCATGACCGTGCCCGCAGATGTCGGAAGGCCATCGGAGAGTGATTGTAGCCAGTGATGTCCCCCAAACAGGATACCAAACAATAGCAAAAGGATACCCACCGGGAGTTCTATGGATGCCAACGACATATTGCGCAGGTAATAGTTATAAAAAATTCGTTTTGTGAAATTTCGTGCATGCTTGAACAGGAACTCTCCGATTATATTGGATATTTTAAGGTTGCTGACCTCATTTCCGTACTTTGCTTCCATTGGCACATCAATCGCAACGGCGCGCAACGTGTTCAAACGGAAAAGAATGTCGGTTTCAAAAAAATAACGCTGACTGATTCTGTCGAAGGGTAATAGCTTGGCCACGTCACGATGTATGGCGGTATAGCCATTGGTGGGGTCGAACAGGTCCCAGTAGCCGGTGGATAGTTTGGCTATCAAGGAAAGTACAGCATTGCCAAAGAGGCGTACCTTGGGCATGGATTGTACTTGTTCCAGATCGAAAAACCGATTGCCTTTCGTGTAGTCGGCCTCTCCCGCCAGGATGGGGTCAATGAATAGCGGAATTAAACGCGGGTCCATCTGACCGTCGCCATCGATTTTGACAATGATACTTGCGCCGTCGCCAATGGCCGCGGCATAGCCGGTCATTACCGCGCCACCAACACCTTTATTTAACTCATGAGTCAATACGTGGACGCGGGGGTCACTGGCGTGCATTGTCACATGGGCGCCGGAGCTCTCCGGACAGGCATCATCCACGACATAGATACGCCATATGTCGGGACCTATGCCACGGATGACCTCCAGTATGTGAGCGACCACCTTGAAGCAAGGAATGACTACCGCAACACGTTCTTCGTCGCTGAAAAACTCTATTTTTGGGGGTATGGAGGTCATTGTCTACTTTCTAAATGAGACGGACTTGAACGCCAGCGGCGTTTCCGTGTGGCCGGAAGCGTAAATGATTGCCGTTGTTGCATCTTTTGGTGCGGTCACGATCATTTCGTGAGTGACCCAATCGTTGCTGCACTCATAGGTCTCTATGTTTGTTGTGATAAAAATGCCTTGAGCGTTAATCCAGTTGACTTGAATTCGCCCTTTTGTAGATTGTGTCGAGCAGCGAGCGGAAATGATCGCTTTATAGCTTCGTCCGGCCTCTATGCTGACGGCTTGAGTGGCCGGGCTTTTTACATCAACATTAAAAATTTTGTTGATAGGGTCATAGTTCGAGGGGGCGCTTAGATTCCATCCTTCCAGGTTTGAAAGGTCACTGTTTTTCAACGTTTCCTGAGTGTATCGATACGCATCATTGAGTCTTCTCAGTTCCACGTCTCCAACTTTTGCTATGGGGATTGAAATATTAAGCAGCGCCTGTAGTTTTTCGGCTTTAAGCATCGAAGGTTCTATAATCAACCACTCGACATTTCTTTTCAGAAAAGCGTCAGCCAATGCGCTTTCGGTGGTGGTCGCATTATATTCAGTGCTCCACTTCAAGTTATACCATGACGGGTAAAGAGCATCACCTTTCAAACCGGCGCTGTAGGGATTGGCAAAGAGGGCAACTGGCTGCCGTGCGCCGTTGAGTATATTCACCATTTCAATAATTTTTCGGGTGGGGCGGATATTTGTTAAATAGATATCTCGCCCCTCTGTGCTGAATAGGGGGGAGAGGAGTAGCTGCCCGTAATAAGTGGATGATTGGATAAACCAGAGGTTGAGGATTAGTAGCATGCCTCCAACCGTAGCGCTCGAGGCTTTTGCCCGCCACGATGCGCCCGAGAAAGACAGTGCCAGTGCTGCGCTGATCATGGCAAAAGAGGGCAGCACATAGCGTAAATAAGCGGTGGAATGGTAGGTCATGACCAGTGCACCGATGGCTATCAGTAAAATACCGAGTGCCTTTTTATGATTTCGGCACAGCAAAATCATGATCGCGGCAGGTATGAGTAGCCACTGAAATCCTGCTGCCCCGACTTTCCCTTCGATGTAGCGGTTGGACGAGAATGTCATGCTGTAGAGCGTGTCCCATGAGACCCCTTTTTCAAAAGCTGTCGGTGCCTGAAAGTCGGTGCTGGGCCACAGAGGGGAGTGGAATAGCGTATTAAAAAAAGGAAAGACCGGGTTGCCAGTTGAGTACCAGGAGTAGGCGTAAGGTATGACGCCTACCAGTAGAAAGCAGAAAAGCCCCAAGAGCAGATAGGGGCGCAAACCCGACTTCATCCAGGCTTTGGATTGTAATAAAAGTACCAACATGAGAATGGGCAGTACGCTGAACGTCACGGCTTTTGCGGCAAGGGCAAAGCCCAGCAGTGCGCCGGCCAGCATCAGATGGATATACCTGTCTTGCTCGTCAGGTGTACTGCTAGAGACTTTCAATAGCGATAGCGTCCCCGCCATGGTGAACGCTGTCCAGACCGACTCAATAAATAAACTGCTATTCTCGGCAAATACGATGGGTGTCGATAAAAAAATAAGTGCGGCCCATCGAGATTGATTAGCACTGCCTCCTGCCCATATTACGAATTCACGAATTTGGCAGGCCACGAGCAGTATAAAACTCGTGTTGATCAGGCGTGCTGCCGTTTCGCCGGCGAGCATGTACACAAGGCTATATATCCAATCACCGAGCATGGGCCATAGGGCCCATACATAAAGTTCTGCATTGAAGCCCCACTGGTGTTGCTGTGCCAGATGAGCGGGAATAAACAGGTGCATGGTCAGTGCGTCATAGCCAATTTCCGGCATGAAGGCAATAGTGACATACAGGCCCGCCAGGCTACAGGCAGCGATATCCAGAGCGTTGCAAGATATCGAGGCTGGGCGATAGTTTACGGCTTCATTGTAAAACTGGCGGATAAGCTCTTTTGCGTGTTGGCTGTTTACTAGAAAGGGCAGTAATAATAACGCTGTATATGACCCGGGGTAGTTGATGGGGAAGTGCGCCGCCAGCCCCGTGAGGGTGCCTAGTATCCCGCCACCGAGCAGTAGCCGCACCGACCATTCGCTGTTTTTCCAGCGCCCCAGAATCTTATGGCCCAAGACGCTTGAAGACAGGCCGAACAGAAGAACCACGAGCATGGGCCACGCTTGGCCGCAAGCCAGGGTGATGGCCACGATCAAGCCAGCACCCATTATTAGCGGCGACACCTTGCGTAACGCCGAAAGCACTGCTGTGCTCAAGGCAAACAACAATACGAAACGTATGCTGTTGTCCACTGCCGGGTAGCTGAGGGTTGAGAGGCCGTGCCAGCTGACTGCGATGGTGGCTAATACGACAGCCGTTATTAGCAGGCGTTGGATGGGGGGTCTAAACAACATGAGGTCTCTCTTGTAGGCAGCAGATTCAGAAGGGCTGGCGGATGCATATTTTCATGCATCACGATATCGATGGGGGATCCAGGCTCCCCACTTGCCTTCATAAATTGCCTTGTTCTTTTCAAACAGTGCCTGTTTTGTTTCTGCACCGAGTTTGTTGAAAGATGCTGACAGGTGATGATGGACAAAGACATCTTCGGCGCAGACGGCGCGTAGCCCCTGTTGTTGAATACGACGACAATAGTCATCGTCCTCGAAAAAGCCTAATCCATAATCTTCACATAAACCGCCGATTTGCTCATAGTGTGAGCGCGGTATCATCACGCAGAAAAAGGCCAGCGTATTGATTTCGAACCACTGCCCCATGTGTTTGCGGGTAATGCTCTTGGACTCGGCGTGCATGGCCGCCAGGTGGGTATAGCGTGTGGTAATGCGCGCCTCATTGCCAATATTGTTGGTGACGGGGCCGATAATACCAATATCCTCATTATCGATCAGATGGCGCATCAGGCCCTTGATCCAGCCTGCCGTTACAATCGTGTCATTGTTCAGTATGACCAGATAGTCTCCATTGGCGGCTGCCAACCCCTGGTTGTTGCCGGCGGCGAAGCCTTTGTTATCTTGGTTGAGAATGGTAATGCGGTCGGGACCGGCCTCGGCCCATTCGCTCAGAAAGGCCGGTGTGTCATCAGTGGAGTTGTTGTCGACGACAATGATTTCGAGGTTTGCGTAGTCGCTTTCGTTTACCAGGCTGTTGAGGCAGGCCTTGGTCAACTCCAGGTTGTTATAGGTCAGTACCACGACGCTGACTTTTGGCGCAGGTAAACTGTCGATCGCCTGACGCAGGGCGATGGCTCGATGTTCCCAGGTCTGGGCTTGCGCAAACTGCTGGCGAGCCAAGCGCGCCAAGGAGGTTTCGGGGAGCTGTTCCAAGACGCTTCGAACGGCGGCAATAAACGCCGTCGGGTTTTCAGCGGTGTTGACCAGGTTACCGAACTGATCCAGTTCCGGTAGCTTGACCGATACCACGGGCTTGCCGGCGCTCAGGTACTCATACACTTTCACCGGGTTGGTCGCCAGTGTCAGGGGAATGATCTTGAACGGCAGCAGGCACACATCCATCGCATGAAGATAATACGGCAGGGATGCATAGGGAACTTCGCCCTGCATGATAATGTTCGGGCAGTCCTTGAAGTATTTTTTTGCATTGACCGTATCGCTGCCTATGAGCAGTAACAGGTGTTGGGGAAAGGCTTGGGCGAGCTGTTTGACCAGTTGAAGGTCGAACCACTCCGCGATCGCTCCGTAGTAGCCAATGATATTTCTGTTTTGCGGATCCCGATAAATCCGCTCTGGCGGTTGACAGAAAGCGCTGTACTCCGCGGCATTGCGTATCACGCTGACGTTCTGGTTTTCGCGTTTGCCGTGCTGTTCGATCCAGGTCGATGTGGCAACCAGCAGGTCTGCCCGGCGCATCAAGGTTTTTTCCAGGTTCAGTAGTTCCTGGGCGACATTGCCAAACCCCTCGTGATGGTCCATGCAGTCATAGATCAGGGTGGAGTTCGGAACGCATCTTGCGAGCGGAAACCAATAGGCGTGTTGGACAATGCAGTGCGCCCTCCCGACGTTTGCCCACTGCATCAACTCTGCCAGACTCAGGCGTAGTTGTTTTATCGCGGTGCGGGTGGGCGGAGCGTGGTAGATGGCCGGCGCGCCCAATACATTCAATTTGATCTGGAACAGTCCACTCACGCCTTCAAGGGGTTCAACTTCGAAACCGGGGCTGTCGTTATCAATGAATTGATTGGAAATGTAGAACGTCACCTGGCCGGTTCGTGCCAGCTCTTTGGCCAGGTTCTGTGGACGCTGGATACGAAAATGCCAGTCAATGACCCCAAAAATTAGGACGGTGGCCTGCGGTTCACAAAACGCCGCTTCAGGGCTGTTCGCGGGTGTCGCCATCAGCGTTGAAAACGGTCGGTTTTGAGTCATTGCCCCGGCGTTGCCTTTCAGCCAGCGGCGGACCCTATGGGCCAATTTACTCTTCTTGCTGTGTGCAAGTGGTAGATGGATGTAGACAAAACGAGCTGAATTAAACAGAAGCTTGTATACCAGATGGCGTAGCGGCGCACGGTCCATGGTGATTGCCCAGTCTGAGAGACTTAGTAATTCGGTTTGCTTTGACGCGAGTTGGTGATGCAGGTTGGCGACTTGCTCCGACAGCGCCTGGGCTTGAGCTTTTTGCTCCTGGAGCAGCCTCTCGGTTTTCTTGAGTTTCTGCGATGCCGCTTGCGCCTGTTGCTGGCTGTGCTCTATGTGCCCAGCCAGCCGCGCCAACTCTGACAGGCAATCATCGAGCCGCTTTTTCTCGACGCGGAGCTGGTCAATGGCCTGGTCGCGGCTTTCGATGCCCTTGAGCAATTGCGCGTTTTCGCCTGATTTACGCTCTACCGCGCAAGTCAGCCTGTCGATACGTTCGAGAAGGCGATCAATCTGTTCCATGCTTTCATTTCCCAGTGGGCAAAACGGTCGATCTGAGCGCCTATTCATTGGATCGACAGCCTGGAGTCTTCTTTTTATGTGTGTTTTCTGGCCAGTCGGGGAGGGCCGGCGACAGTACCCGGTCGATGCTGAAGGTGGTATCGAAATAGGTTGGTGTGCAGATTTCTTTATGGCAGCTTACGTTGAAGATGATGGCATTGACTATACGGTCCGCAACCATCAGTGGCGCTCTGGTGTCTGGCGCATAGGAGGCTCCCACACTGAGGGCATAATCGCCTGGATAAAGCAGCGGAATGTGGATACGGGCTTCCACCGTCATCCGTTCGCGCATTGAGGTAAAAGACATCGGTACCATCTGCTCCAGACGGGTATTGGTCGAGGCGATTTCCTCGCCTCGAATGTTCCGGACGATGTAGCCGAAGACCAGCTGATTCTCGGGTGTGAGGCTTACGTTGGCCACCGTGAATCTGAGGATGACATCCGAGCCTCCTTGGACGTTATCGATCGGATTTCTGTGGTTATCGTAAAGCCGGGCACCGACGACCTGGCATTTCTGGTCCCCCAGGCGTCGACCTAGATTGGGGATGTGTTCTTCAATGTCCACACCGGATGCCGTGTGTGCCAGTTCTGCGCAGGGTGGTTCCACGGGCTTTTGAATCTGGAACAGTGAGGTCAAATATTCATCCACTACCGGACTGGAGGCGCCTATGGCGCGAATCCGACCCTGCTCCAACCAGATGGCGCGGTTACAAAAACGCTTGACCAGCAGGCTGTCATGGGTCACCAGCAGGATGGAGGTTCCGCGCTCCTGCAGCTGATGCAGGCGGTCCATGCATCGGTGAATGAAAAAGGCGTCTCCAACGGCAAGGGCCTCATCGACGACAAGTATTTCGGGGTCAATATTGGCCTGGATGGCAAACGCCAGGCGGACATACATGCCACTGGAATACATTTTTACCGGTCGTTCGATGTAGTCGCCAATTTCGGCGAAAGCTTCTATGGCGGCATATTTTTCGTCGATCTCTTCAACACTCAAACCCAGCATGATGCCGTTGAGATAAATATTTTCACGTCCGCTGAATTCGGGATTGAAACCAGCTCCTAACTCCAGCAGTGCAGCGATACGGCCATGAGTTTTGATACTGCCGCTGCTGGGGTTGAGTGTGCCGCAAATTATTTGTAACAAGGTGGATTTGCCACTGCCATTGCGACCGATGATGCCGACGGTTTCACCCTTCTTTATTTGAAGGCTAATATCATCCAGGACCGGAATGGCTTTGAAATACTGTTTGCGTCGACCCGCACACATTTGAAGCAAACGGTGAAAGGGTTTTTCATAGAGGTGATAATGCTTTGATAGGTTTTCAACACTGATCGCCATTTCAGATGACATCAGCGAAACCCTTTCGTGTTTTTTGAAACCAGGCGAAACCTAGCCAAGCCACCAGGAATGTGACGACATAATAGATTGCCAGGCCTTCCCAGTGCGGCCACGTTCCCCAGAATAGAGCATTGCGGGCCATTTCCACCGGAAAAGTCAGGGGGTTGGATTTGAGAAAGATATGATAATTTTCAGGGAGTGCTGATAAAGGATAAAAAATAGGTGACATAAACAACAGCGCGGTGGTCAGGATGCCGATCAGCTGGCTAATATCACGCAGGTATATGCTCAGGGCTGCGAGGAACCAACTGAGCCCGAGTATCAATAAGCTCAATGGGAAAATGATCAGCGGTAGTGAAAGGGCTGTCACAGGCGGCGTGCCAAACAGCACGACATAGAAAAGCAGCCAGGCCAGAAGGCTGATGGCGGTGTGAAATAAGGCGGCACCGAGCGATACGATCGGGAGGATTTCCAGGGGGAAGACAATTTTCTTGACGTAATTGGGGTTGCTCAAGATCAGGCCAGGTGCACGGTTTACACACTCGGAGAACAGATTGAAGAGTAGCAGGCCGGCAAACAGTACCAGTGCAAACTCGCTCTTCGAGTCGCTTCCTCCTGACCAGCGGGTCTTGAAGACCACACTGAAGAAAAATGTATAAACTAATAACATGAATAACGGGGTGGCGAAAGACCAGAAAAGGCCGAATATTGAACCTTTATAACGACCCGTGACCTCTCGGAAAATGAGCGCTCGGATCAGGCTCTTGTTGTTCAAAATGCTGCGCAGCATTGAGAGGGGGGACGAGTTGAACGACTGCATCAGGCTGGTGTCTCGCGTGATCAAGCATCGACTCATGGGGGATGCGTTTATGGGTCGATGTTGAAATGTTTATTTTTTTTGTGGTGCCATTCCGGTGGCGTCATTTCAGTGGCGATGCACTTTATCTATCGACCATTAGCTATTTTCAAGGCCTGTGGCTACTATATATTGGACTGTGGTTGCAGGGAAGTATTCGCATTGACCGTCGTGCCGACGATTTTAGCAGTAGGTAACAGGTGGGTATCGGAATTGTTACTCTGTCGAATATGGATTTGAACTGTTTTGAACTCTCTATTGACCCGCCGTGAGCTGGCTTCATTTGAGTCGGGCTCTTCAGAAATGTCGCCTGCACCGTTAGGCAATAATTGCGATGTTGTTATTGTCAACTACAATGCAGGCGAATTTCTCTCTGAAAGTGTCTTGTCCGCATGGCGGGCAGGCGCTTCCCGCGTCATTGTGGTGGACAACGCCTCAAAGGATGGCAGCTTGGACACCTTGATGCCGGTTCAGGGGGGAGAGTTGCACGTTGTGCGCAATGCCTCCAATCTCGGGTTTTCTGCCGCTTGCAATATCGGTACCCACCATACATCGGCCCCTTATGTGTTATTTCTCAATCCGGATTGTGTGCTGGCTGCCGATGCGTTGAATGGCATGATTCAGGCCTTGGTGAGTTATCCGCATTCGGGGATGGTGGGGGGCTTCCTCTGCAACCCTGATGGTACGGAGCAGCCCGGTGGCCGGCGCGTTTTCCCGACGCCCAAGAGGGCTTTGTTGCGGGCATTCGGGCTCTCTCGGTTTTCGAAGTTCCTGCCGGCTTCATTTTCCGACTTCTTGCTGCACGAGCAACCGTTGCCACGCCAACCTGTGGTGGTGGAGGCCATTTCCGGTGCCTGCATGCTTGTTCGGCGTGAGGCCATCAAGGATGTAGGGCTGTGGGATGAGGGCTATTTTCTCCACTGCGAGGATCTGGATTGGTGCATGCGTTTTCGGCAGGCGGGTTGGGATGTCTTGTATGTGCCGAGTGCCAAGGTAAGCCATCAGTTTGGCGCGTGTAGCCGTAGTCGCCCCTATTTTGTGGAGTGGCACAAACATCGTGGAATGCTGCGTTTTTATCAAAAATTTTTCCGTCGCCAATATCCCGGGATTTTGTGGGTGGGTGTGGCGGCTGGCGTCTGGCTACGCTTCAGTTTGGTGGTTGTTCGCCATTTGGTCATGAGCGTGGTCGCCTTTTTTAAACAGAAAAAAGACGCATAACGTGCGTGTCGCGATCTTGGGGGGGGCGAGTTTTCTCGGGGAGCGGCTGATTCCGTTGTTGCAGCAGTCCAGTTTTGAGGTGACCCCCTTTACGCGTGACCGTTCCCGACTTTCCTCCTCGTTGGTGCCGTGGCGGCACATTGATGATTGGCCACACCTGAAGTTTGACGCCCTTGTTTCCCTGGCGCCGATCTGGGTCCTTCCCGAGTATCTGCGGCATCTTGCTCGAAGCAAGGTCACACGTATCGTTGCGCTCTCCTCAACCAGTCGATATACCAAGTGCGAATCACCGGACCTTGCCGAACGTGAGCTGGCTGATCGCCTGGCGGCGAGTGAGTCGTTGCTGGAGCATTGGGCTCGAGATCATGGGGTCGAGTGGATCGTGTTACGTCCCACCATGATTTATGGCTTGGGGCGGGACAAGAATATTTTTGAAGTGGCCCGCTTCATTCGTCGATTTGGTTTTTTTCCGCTGGCTGGCGGTGGTATGGGGTTGCGTCAGCCGATACATGTCGAGGATGTGGTACAGGTCTGCTTGCGGGCCTTGACCGCACCCGCTGTCGTTGCGGGAGGCTACAACCTGTCCGGGGGAGAAGTGCTTTCTTATCGGGCGATGGTGGTACGTATCTTTGAGGCGCAACGGTTGCCGGTGCGTGTTGTCAGTATTCCCGTGGTTTTTCTGCGCCTGGCCATTTCGGTGGTGCGTTGTCTGCCTCGTTATCGACATCTATCCACCGCCATGGCTTCGCGAATGGTTGAGGATCTGGTGTTTGATCATGCCGAGGCTCAACGCCAATTCGATTTCCTGCCCCGCCCCTTTGAGTTGAGCGATACAGACTTGCCTTGAGACTCGCCAGCGGCTCATGACCAGGCTGGCTTCATCACCGGACGGCGGATGACTCGATACCGGCCGCGAGCATTCCAATGCTTTCTGCTGGCAGACAGAGCCTGACGCGCTATTGCGATGTTGCGTAGAATAGCCGACTGCGTTCGCGGGCTTTGCTCTTTGCCTTGGCTTGTGGGTGGCCAATGTTTCAGGAATTTTGAACTAGATGATGATTTTGCTGCTGTGTGCGTTCGTACTGGTCTGCTCATTATTGTTGACCGGTGTGTTACGCCGATATGCATTGGCGCGCAGTTTGATGGATGTCCCCAATGGGCGTAGTTCTCATTCTGTTGCTACGCCGCGTGGTGGTGGTGTAGCGATCGTGCTCGGTTTCTTGATCGCTTTGCCGGTTCTAGCCTGGGCGGGCCTGCTGCCAGGGCCGGTGTTCGGGGCATTTTTTGCGTCCGGTGCTGTTGTCGCGATAGTGGGATTTCTCGATGATCATGGACATATAGCCGCTCGTTGGCGCCTATTGGCGCACTTTTTCGCCTCTTTTTGGATCCTGCTTTGTCTGGGAGGCGCGCCAGCCTTCAATCTGTTCGGAGCAGAGGTCAATTTGGGCTGGCTGGGTCATATCCTGGCGGCTTTTTACTTGGTGTGGATGCTCAATCTCTATAATTTCATGGACGGAATTGATGGGATTGCCAGTATCGAGGCTATTTTTGTATGTCTCGGTGCTTGTCTTGTCTATGAGCTGGGAGGGTATGAGGGCTTGCTCTGGGCTCCGCTGTGCCTGGCAATGGCCGTTGCCGGCTTTCTTTATTGGAACTTTCCACCCGCTCGCATTTTCATGGGCGATGCGGGCAGCGGTTTTCTGGGCGTCATGCTGGGAGGGCTTTCGCTCCAAGCCGCTTGGCAGGCGCCCCATTTGCTGTGGGTATGGTTGATTCTGCTGGGCGTATTTATCGTCGATGCGACTTTTACACTGGGGCGGCGCCTGCTTCGTGGAGACAAGGTGTATGAAGCTCACCGTAGCCACGCCTATCAATTTGCCTCGCGTCAGGTGGGGCGTCATTTACCCGTGACCCTGGCTGTGCTCGGGATCAATGTCGTCTGGTTGCTGCCCATCGGCTTGTGTGTCGGCTTGTCTGTCCTGGACGGTTTCACCGGTATGCTGCTGGCTTACGTCCCTTTGGTGTTTATCGCGGTCAGATTTCATGCGGGTGAGTTGGAGAGAGTTGGTTAATCTGTCGTGACCTGGGACAGGTTTGGCTGATGGTCGATCCAGGACGACGACATTGTGCAGGTAAGCTATAGAGGGGTTATGGATAAGATACGAGCCTATTTGGTAAGTCTGCCACGTCGAAAGAAGCGCGTTTTGCAGGTGCTCACCGATATCGTCATGGTTTGGTTGGCACTGTGGATGGCGTTTGTCGTGCGCTTGGGGGTGGACGACCTGATCAATCCATTTACCCAGCACCGCTGGCTATTTATTGCCGCTCCGGTTGTCGCAATTCCACTTTTCATTCGGTTCGGTCTTTATCGAGCGGTGATGCGTTATTTCGGCAATGATGCGTTGATCACCATTGCCAAGGCGGTGAGCCTTTCGTCGCTGATCCTGGGGGTGGTGGTCTATCTCTACAGCAACCACCAAGTGGTTGTTCCGCGCTCGATCATTTTCAACTATTGGTGGCTGAGTCTGGTCATGGTGGGCGGTCTGCGGCTTGCGATGCGTCAGTACTTCCTGGGTGACTGGTTTGGTACCGCGCAGCATATGCCGTTCAGCAATCGTGATGATGGTTTGCCCAAAGTCGCGATTTACGGCGCCGGCTCGGCGGGGAATCAACTGGTTGCCGCGTTGCGCATGGGGCGTGCCATGCGGCCTGTGGCTTTTATCGATGACGACAGCGGTATTGCCGAGCGCAATATCGCGGGCTTGCAGGTCTACAAGCCCAAGCATATCCAGCAGATGATCGATGCCACGGGGGCGCAGGAGATACTCCTGGCGATCCCGTCGTCTTCGCGTGGCCGGCGCCGTGAAATACTGGCGTTGTTGGAACGCTATCCGCTCCATGTGCGAAGTGTGCCGGGCTTCATGGATCTGGCCAGTGGGCGGGTCAAGGTCGACGATATTCAGGAAGTCGATATCGCGGATTTGCTTGGGCGCGATACGGTTCCCGCTCAGGAGGAGCTGCTTGAACGCTGCATCAGCGGGCGTTCGGTGCTGGTGACCGGGGCCGGCGGTTCAATCGGTTCCGAGCTTTGCCGACAGATTCTGGCGCTTCGTCCTACCATGCTTCTGCTTTACGAGCACAGTGAGTTCAATCTCTACAGTATCCTCTCCGAGCTTGAGCAGCGTATTGCTCGAGAGTCGTTGTCGTTGCGTTTGCTACCGATCCTGGGTTCCGTGCGCAATCAGAACAAACTCCTGTCGGTCATGAAAACCTGGCATGTCGAGACGGTCTACCATGCGGCGGCCTACAAGCACGTGCCGATGGTTGAGCACAATATCGCCGAGGGCGTACTGAACAATGTGATCGGTACCTTGAATACTGCACAAGCTGCCTTGCAGGCGGGTGTTGCCAACTTTGTACTGATTTCCACCGACAAGGCCGTACGTCCAACCAACGTGATGGGCAGTACCAAGCGCCTGGCCGAAATGACGCTCCAGGCGCTCAGTCGTGAGCTTGCACCTGTGCTGTTTGGCGATCAGGCCAAGGTATCGCGGGTAAACAAGACCCGCTTCACCATGGTTCGCTTTGGCAATGTGCTTGGTTCATCGGGCTCGGTCATTCCGCTGTTCCACAAGCAAATAAAAGCAGGCGGACCACTGACCGTTACTCACCCGAAGATCACGCGTTACTTCATGACGATTCCAGAGGCCGCCCAATTGGTCATTCAGGCCGGTTCGATGGGGCAGGGTGGCGACGTCTTTGTTCTGGACATGGGCGAGCCTGTCAGGATCGTCGAGCTGGCGGAAAAGATGATTCATCTTTCCGGCCTGAGTGTGCGCACGGACAAGAGTCCTCATGGGGATATCGCGATCGAGTTCACCGGGTTGCGGCCTGGTGAAAAACTTTACGAAGAATTGCTGATCGGTGACAACGTCGCTGCGACCCAGCACCCGATGATCATGAGTGCCCGCGAAGATATGCTTTCATGGGATGCGCTCAAGTCCAGGCTGCATGAATTGACGGCTGCCGTTGAAAACGATGATTACGTACGCGTACGGCAAGTGTTGCGCGATACCGTAAGCGGTTACGCTCCCGACGGTGAGATTGTCGACTGGATTTACCAGCAGCGGCGGATGGACCCCTGATCGCTACACACTTGGTAATGACGTGATTTTTGACAGGAGAGCCCCATCATCTAGGTTTGGAAAGCAGCTTCGGAAAAGCTGCTTTCCTCTCACGATGTCATGGAGTGTCACTTATGCACACAGGCTTTCTCTCGTCCCTCGCGTTCACCCTGCTACTGGGCATCACGGGTGTGGTCAATGCGGCGCCGGCCGCGACCGCCAAGACCGACCCGGCGGCTCCCGCTTCAAGCTCGGCGGCGGCAGCCGCCAAGCCCGACAAGCTCAACCTCAACACCGCCGATGCTCAAGCCATCCAGCACCAGCTCTCAGGTATAGGTGAGGCAAAAGCCCAGGCCATTGTGGCCTATCGTGAAGCGAACGGCCCTTTCTCTTCAGTGGACGAGTTGCTCGAAGTCAAGGGCATCGGCAAGTCGCTGCTCGACAAGAATCGCGACAAGCTTGATATCAACTGAATACGGCCGTCGGCAGAGGAGGCCTTTCCCGTGATCGGTCTCTTCTCCAGGCGCAAGGCCGCGGTTTACTCCACCTGATTCTTCAGGTGCGCCTTTGTCACCGCCAATATCTTCTGCGCCAACGCCTCGTCCTCGGCGCTTCTGGACAGCACCAGCGCCCCCACCAGCGTCGCCAGCATGACAATGCTCTGATTCTGTGCATCCGGCCCTGACCCCAGGGCGTCTTCTACCTGCTTGAGTCGCGACTCGATCACTGTATCCGTCGTCGAGCTCGGTTCCCCTCGTTGCCCCAGTTCCAGGCACATGGTCGGGAGTGGGCAGCCGTGATCCGGGGTGGTCAGGTGCCACTCGGACAGATAGCTGTCGATAAAGGCTTGCAGCGGTTTGTCCTGGCTGAACAGCGTATCGCAATGCACGTCCAGCTCGGCCGCGGCTTCCTGCAGCGCCTTTTCCACCAGCTCGTCCTTGGATTTGAAATGCGCGTAAAAGCCGCCATGGGTCAGCCCCAGCGCCTTCATCAGTGGTTGCAGGCCGGTAGCGCCAATACCATCACGTCGGAAGCGTGCGGCAGCCTCCTTGATGATGCGTTCGTGGGTTTGGGCTTTGTGGTCTTGCGAATACCGCATGGCGGGCTCTCCAAATCATTAAGCCATGATAACCGTGACTTATAGACGATTCGTCATGTTTTTTCCGGGGGAGGAATGACTAATCGGAGTGGGAAGCGAAGACTTGGCATGAATAATGATTACCCATTTATCTACGATTGTTGAACAATCCAAGGCGATGATCATGAGTGCAGAGTTGTCCCTGGCCGACCAGATTACCCTGGAGTTGCGCGCCGACATTATCGGCGGCCGCCTGCTGCCGGGTATGCCGCTGGTCGAGAGCGACCTGGTCAATACCTACAACGCCTCGCGCAACACGATTCGCGAGGCGCTCCATCGGCTCGGCCAGGAAGGCCTGGCCCGTTACGTCCGGAACAAGGGTGTGATGGTGCGCCGCCTGGGCCTCGATGAGGTGCGCGATCTGTTTCAGGTCCGTCGCACCCTGGAGCAGCAGGCCATCAGCCTCAGCAAGCCCCTGCGCGAATATCAGTCCGACCGCATGCTCGAAGCCATCGAGGCCGCCGAGCTGGCCCGCGAGCGCGAGGACTGGCGAGCCCTGGGCACCCACAGCCTGGCATTTCACCAGCATATCGTCGGCTTGATGCACAGCCCGCTGTTCGATGAGTTCTTCACCAACATCGTCGCGCAGTTGCGCCTGGTGTTTTGCGCGGCCCCCGATGAGCAGCGTTTTCAAGCGCCCTGGCTGGCGCGAGACCGCTATATCCACGACCTGCTCGTCGAGGGGGACAAGCGCGCCGCCGGGGAGGCGATGAGCCTCTACCTCGACGATTCCGAGCAGATGCTGCTCGACTTTTTAAGCCGTTCTCCCCATCACTGATCGAGGATCTTGAGCATGTATAAAGACTATCCCGCCGCCTATCAGGTCAGCAAAGGCTCGGCCTTGCAGGTGGACACTGCGTTTTATGAGCGCATCCGCGAGGAAAAAGCAGGGCGTACGCTGATCGAACAGTTCGAGGTGCCGATTCGTACCGGGCGCGCCTGGAAGGTGCCGGCCGGTCATGTGTTCCGGGTGACCACGCCAGTCGGCCCGCAGGTCGGCGACTTCAACGTCTGGAATGCCAACGACCCGCGCGAGCGCCTTTGGGCGGCTCGCACCCGTCAGTTGCAAGGGGCCCATGTCAGCACCCATGACCGGCTCTGGTCGAACCTGCCGTTCCTGCGGCCGCTGGTGACCATCACCGACGACAGTCTGGCCGGCTACGGGATCGACGAGCATGGCGGGCGTTTGCACGATCTCCTGGGAACGCGCTGTGATCCCTATGTGAACAAGATGCTGACCGGGGAGGACTTCCACCATCACTGCCACTCGAATCTGACCCGTGCCGTCCTGCCCCATGGCTTGACCGAGTTCGATGTCCACGACGTGTTGAATATCTTCCAGTGCACCGGGCTCAATCACGATGACATGTATTTCATGAAGGCCTGCCCGGCACAGCAGGGCGATTACCTGGAGTTCTTCGCCGAGATCGATCTGCTGTGTGCGCTGTCGACCTGTCCGGGCGGTGACCTCTCGCTGCCGATGTGGGGGCCCGAGGCGCAGGACCCGCTCAGTGTCTGTCGTCCGTTGGGGGTTGAGGTCTATCGGCTGGAGCCGTCATTGCTCGACGGTTGGAGCTCGCCCGAGCGAGCGGCCTACAAAGGCCAGCATGGTTTGCATATCGCCAAGGCGGCCTGGGAGAAATAACCGGCGGGAATGGACGATCAGCGATCTTTCGCGTCCTGGGCGTCCATCTCGGCATTACGTTCCTGGATGCGCCGACGCTGTTCGTCGGTCAGTTCCACTTTGTTCGCGGTGTCGCGCAACATCATCAGACTGCCGACGATGGAGCCGATGGCGATGACGATGATCAGCCAGGCATACCAGGGCATAAGGTTCTCCTTGAGGGGCCGTTTGCGGATGAGCATTTCATCCGCAACGTTGGCCCTTACCACTTTGAGTCAAAAGATTTCTCAGTGGTTCCATTGTAAGCCCGATCCGCCTGAATAGCCCTTAAAGCCCGGTCAGCATCGCATCGGCCGGTGCGGCGGCACGTAGTTGCCCGGTCAACTGGAAGTAGATGAAGCCCAGCGCCATGAAACCGAGGAAAATCAGGCCGATCAGGGTGTTGAACCAGGCCATCGCGATCAGGCACACCACCGCCAATACCAGCGCGATCCCCGGGACGATCGGGTAGCCCGGCGCGCGGAAGCTGCGCTCCAGGTTCGGCTCGGTTTTGCGCAGTTTGAACAGGCTCAGCATGCTGATGATGTACATCACGATGGCACCGAATACCGACATGGTGATCATCGCCGCCGTCAGGCTCATGCCCTGCAGGTTGACCAGGCCATCGCTGTAGATTGCCGCGATGCCGACCACGCCGCCGGCGATGATGGCGCG